>NZ_LR215047.1:0-600000 GCF_900660715.1 Metamycoplasma arthritidis
ATGAAACTAGACAAAGACATGAGCGTTAATCTAATAATCAACAATAAAAGTTTTCAAGCTGAGCTTAAAAATAATTTAAATGGTGAAAATTTGTTATACGAACAGTTTCTATCATCATTAGAAATTGTGCACGAAGATAATGAAGCGATTTTTTTGCTCGTTCCAACACAAATAAAAGAGTATGTTAAGCGCGATTTTTCTGAGTTAATAAACCGCATCATCAACAATGTATACGAAAGAAAAATGAATATTATTTTCATTACCAACTTAGAGGAATTAAAAAACTTAAATGTACTACCAAAAACTAAAAATTACAAAAATGAAAAAAAATCTAACATTATCAAAGATTTAACTTTTGAAAATTATGCTCCAGGTAAGTTCAACTCGGTGGCTTTAAAAGCGGCTAGATCAATATATGAAAATGATCAAGTAGTATTTTCGCCTCTTTTTATTTACTCTTCAAGTGGACTAGGAAAAACCCACTTGTTGAATGCTATTGGTAATGAACTTATGAAAAAAAATAAGACATGTTACTATGTTAATCCTGACATGCTTACTAGAAAATTAGTTGAACAGCTTAAAAACAAAAACCAAGAAGAAATTAATAAAATTGTTGACAACCTAGTTAGCTATGATTGTCTTATGTTTGATGATGTGCAACAGTATGGTAACCGCGAAAGTACATTAACTGTTCTTTTTAATATTATCAACACCTTAATGAACGATAAAAAACAAATTATTATCGCCGCTGATAAACGCCCTGAAGACCTTGGCGGTTTTGAACAACGCTTTATTACTCGTTTTAATGGCGGCCTCACGGTTGAAATTATGCAACCCGAGATGAGCGATGTTATTTCAATTCTAAATTTCAAACTAAAACAAAACAATATTAATCCTGAACTTTGAGAAGAAGAAAGTATGAAATTTATTGCTAGAAACTTCTCTAATTCCATTCGCTCATTAGAAGGGGCGATTAATAGGATTAAACTCTTTAGCCAAGGTGATGATTTTTTCACTTACGACCTTGCTACTATTAAAATGATTTTTAAAAATGTTTCGCAAATCAAAGAAACTATTACACCTGAGACTATTATTGATGCTGTTAGTCGGTACTATAAGATTGACAAACGCAAGATTGTTGCTAAAACTAGAAAAGAAGAAATTGTTATGGCAAGACGAATTGCTATGTGACTTGTTAAAAACAACTTCGATTACTCGCTGGATTCAATTGGTAAAATGTTTGGCAATCAATCACACTCAACAGTAATTGTTTCGGTTAAATGAATTGATAAAAACATTAAGACTAATTCAGCCTTAAAATTAGCAATCGAAAAAATCAAAGGCAATTTAAGAAAGATTTTATAAGAGGTATAAAAAATGGAAATAAAAATTAATAAATGATTGCTTGATGAAGCAATTGAAAGAGTAGCCAAGGCGGTTGACCAAAATCCTTTTATTCCCGTTATGAAAGGTATCTTAGTTGAAGCTCAAGATAGCATGTTAACAATTATTGCTTCTAATGGTGAAATTAGCATTAAACATGTTATTCCAAGCAGTGTCGATATGCAAATTCTTAGCCCCGGGATTATTCTAGTTGAACTTAGTTTGCTAAGAAACATCGTTAAAAAATTAGACGGCGATATTAGCCTTAAATCAGAAGGCAATTTATTAACTGTTACAACCGAATTTGATCGTTATAGTTTAAATCTATATGACACAAGCGAATATCCTGAAATTGATTTTGCAGTTTATGGTGAAACTCTAAAAATTAAATGAGACGAGTTAAAGAGTATTACTAAGAATGTTAGTTTTGCGGCTTCTAATAATGAAGCCAACTTGGTTCTTTGTTGTGTTAATATTTCAGCCCATGATGGCAAATTAAAATTCGTGGCAACTAATAAATATCGTTATGCTGAAGAAACTAAAGAAATTGATAGTGACGCTAATTTCAACGTTTCAATTCAAGCTAAGAACCTAAAAGATTTAACTGCTTTTGATTTTAAAGATAGCGTGCTTTTAAATATCTCTGAACATAAAATTGCTTTTGAAGTTGACAGTACTATTATTCAATCTAAAGTAGTAAATCAACCATACCAAGACGTTTCTAGAATTGTTCCTCGCGAATTTGCTACTTGCCTAAAAATTGAAAAAAGAGAACTAAACAACTTACTTTCAAAGGCTAGCGTTATTATTTCAGAAACCAACAATAAAATCAAACTATCAATTGTTGATGGTATCTTAATGATTGCTTCAACTCGTGACGAAATTGCTAATGCCGAAATTATTACGAAAAACTTTAGTTATGATGGCGATGAACTAAAACTAGCGCTTAATAGTAAGTATTTACGTGAAGCTATTGCTGTTTTCGAAGGTACAATTAACATTCACATTACTAAAGACAAATTAAGATTGGTAGTAAAATCAGATTCACACCCTAATAACATCCAACTGTTTACTCCACAAAAAGGATTCTAGTTATGGAAATTGAAATTTACGGTGATTCAATCAAACTAAGCCAACTACTAAAAAAATTAGATATTGTTGCTAGTGGTGGTAAAGCTAAATTTTTTGTCAAAAGCCACGTCATCAAAATTAACGGTAAAATTGCTGAAGGCCGTAATTCAAAAGTGCACGTTGGTGATGTAATTTGAATTGATGACAATGTCTATAAACTAGTTGCTGCCAAACAAAAGCAAGAAAATTGATAAAACTAGAGCAACTTAATATACAATTATTAAAGTTTAATATTATCGTAAGGAGAGAAAATGCCAGGTAGAGATCAATTAACTGGACAAAAAGCATTAAGCGGCAACAAAAGATCACATGCCTTAAATACCACAAAAAGAACATTTGATCTTAACCTTCAAAAAGTAACCGTTTTACAAGAAAATGGAACTAAAAAAACTCTTCGGGTAACCGCTAAAAACGCTAGAACATTAAAAAAACTAGGTCTAGTTGCTTAATTAATAATTTAAGATGCCTCAGCTTGCTGGGGCTTTATTTTTATTAAAATTTAAATGAGTAATATTTTAGAATTAAAATAATTTTTAAAACTATCACACCAAATAAGGAAAAATACCAAATATGAAATACATCGACATCCACACTCACCCCTTTAAAGAATACTATGAAGATCCATTGCAAACTGTGCGAGAATGAATTAAAGAAGATCTTGAAAAACTTTTTATTGTTGGCACTAGTAAAGAAGATTCGGTCGAGCTTTTAGAACTATGCTCGCATGAAAACTATTTACACCCAATCATTGGTATTCATCCAACGCTTGCTAAAGGAAAAAGCGATGGCGAATTTTTAGAATCTATTATTACAAAAGATGTCATTGGAATCGGTGAAATTGGTTTAGATTATCACTATGATGATTCGCCTTCAAAAGAAGTTCAAAAAGAAAGTTTCATAGCGCAACTAGAAGTTGCTAAAAAACATAATATCGTTGCTATGTTGCATTTAAGAGACGCTTTGGATGACGCATTTGAAATTTTTACTAGCGATGATTATAAGGATGTGAAATTTGTTTTACATTCATTTAGTGGCGATGCCGAATATGTTAAGAAATGTTTGCCCTATCCTAATATTTATTTTTCAATTTCTGGAGTGGTTACTTTTAAGAATGCTAAGACGCTTAACGAAGCTGTTGCATTAATTCCAATTAATAGAATGTTTTGTGAAACTGATACACCTTATTTAGCGCCAACCCCGATGCGCGGCAAACCCAATATTAGTCCTTATGTTAAATATACTTATAAATATTTGGCAAACCTTAATAATGTACAAGAAGAAGACTTTGTTGTTCAAATTAGAACTAACATTAAAAAAGTGTTTGGTGTGTAATGGAAGTAATTGCAAAAAAACGTTTTGGACAAAATTTTCTAATTAATAAAGCAATTCAAAAAGCCATTGTTGACGTTGCTTGCGTCGATGACGAAAATGTGATTGAAATAGGGCCGGGACTAGGGGCGCTAACAGATCTTATTAAAGAGCTTTCTAAAGAATTGATTGCTTATGAAATTGATAACGACCTTTTTAAAAAACTCCTTGTAGAAAACCAAAATTCAAATGTTAGATTTATCAATGAAGATTTTTTAAATGCGACTTTTGATGAAAAAAAAGAATGGGTTGTTATTGGCAACATTCCTTACAATATCACAAGTGAAATTTTATTTAAGTTGATTGAAAACCATAGCATTCTTAAAAAAGCAACATTAATGGTTCAAGATGAAGTTGCTAATCGTTTAGTAGCAATGCCTAAAACTAAAGAATATAGTAAATTAACGGTTAGTGTAAACTTCGTAGGCAATGTCAAAAAGCATTTTGTTGTAAAAGCTAGCAACTTCAATCCAGCCCCCAAAGTGGATTCAGCAATTATAACGATCGATTTTTACAAAAGCTTGCCATATAATCTTAAAAAAGTTTTAGCCTTCATTAAACAAATATTCGCCTTCAAAAGAAAAATGCTTATTAATAATCTAGTGCCACAATGACCTAAAGCCGATGTTATTTGAGCGATTGAGCAAATTGGCCACAAACAAACAACTAGAGCAGAAGAACTTAGCTTACAAGAGATTATGAAGTTATACGAAATTTTGGTAAATAGTAAGAGTAACTAAGCAAACGTCTTATTCTAATTACTTATGAATATTTAAGATTGTTTTGCAAAAAATAAATTTCATTATAATTTATTAAATTAGTAATTTAATTTTTTGATTTACTTAATGCAACAAGGGCAAAAGGAGGAATAAACATGATTGGTATCGATGCTACAAGAATTAGCCGTTTTAAAAATTTTAAAGATCATCAGCTTGTAAAATTCCTGCATCCAAATGAACTAATTGAGTGTAAAAAAGCGCCTAATTTTGCTAAATACATTGCAACTAGATGAGCCCTAAAAGAGGCAATTTTTAAATGCGATAACACTTTTAGTAGTTTCTCAGAAATTGAAATAATCAAGGATCAAAGCGGGCGATATAAGTTTCTTGATTTTGCACTTTCAACTACTAATGAAGATGACTTGTTGATTGCTATCGCACAAAAACAATAGGAGATATACTATGAAATTACAAACCAAACTTTTTTGAAATTCGCTACCATTATGAATAACTTATTTAACGCTTAAAACAAAAGCTTCACGTAATATCAAAATGCCTGAATATTACACTAAAACCGAACGGAACAAAATTTGCCAAACAAAATTTGCCAAGATTTTAAAGTATTTTGGCATCACTTTAAAAGTCGAGGGTTTTGATAATGTTCCTAATAGCCCATGTTTAATTGTTCCCAATCACTCAACCTATTTTGATGCTTTAATTATGACTGTTGCTTTGTCAAACCTTGGCAATGGTGAAAAAGTTAGCAAACGGGTTAACTTTATAGCCAAGAGTGAAGTAGCTAGGAAAAAAAGTATTCAAAAAATTGCTCAATTATTAGATACATATTATTTGGATTTTTCTAAACCCCGCGAACTTTTAAGTGTTCTATTTGAATTTGGTAACGCCGTTAAAGCAAACAAAACATGTGGCGTAGTTTTTGCCGAAGGAACCCGCAGTAGAGATGGTAAGTTAGGCGAATTTCAAACCGGCGCTTTTAAGTTGGCACAATCATGTTACTTGCCTATTGTACCAGTTACTATTAATAACGCGGCTAATGCATTAGATATGAAAAGAGATAGCAAACTAGAAATTGAAGTTATCTTTCATCCTCAAATTAAACCGATTACTTTTCAAACTATTGCTTCACGCGATCTTGCTGATCAAGTCAAAAATATCATTGCCTCACGATATGTTGACCAAACAATCACCTCAAAAGAAACAATCAAAAACACTTATTCAAAGAAAAAGGTGAATAAATAATGTCGCAAAAACCGACTATTAGAGAAATTTCTCTAGAACCAGAGAAAAATATTGCTTCTGAGACAATTAAGCCACAAGAAATTACTATTGGCGATCGTCATAATTTTAAAATTGGTGATTTCGATGGTCCTTTAGATTTACTAGTAACTTTAATTAAAGAAAAAAATATTGATATTTTCGATGTCGATCTTTTTGAACTATCTACTCAGTATTTAAACATCATCAAACATTTACAAACTTATGAAATTGATTTGGCTAGTGAATATTTAGTTATGGCAGCTACTTTGCTACAACTAAAAGCAAGAATGGTGTTGCAAGATCCAACCATTGAAGAAGAAATCAAAGAAGAGAAAAAGCGCTTACTAGAGCAAATTGCTGAATATGAAAAATTCAAACAGATTTCGCAAGTATTACGTCAACAAGAACTTATTAGAGATAACTTTTTCACAAAAGAACCAGAGGAAACTGGTCAATATGAAAGAGAAATTGATGAAACAGTTCTAGACGGTCATGCTAATAGTTCAAGGTTAGTAGTAGCACTTAGAAAAATGTTTGAACGAACTTATGCCGAGATGATTAGAAGTATTAAAATCTCGACCGTTGCTGTAAGTCCTGAAGAGCAAAAGGAGAGAATTATTGCTTTGTTCAAAACAAAAGATTCACTAGATTTTAGAGAAGTTTTTAATGTTCCAACGATTGGCCACTTTGTAATTACATTGTTAGCGGTTCTTGATTTAGCTAGACAGCAAATTGTTGTGATTGAGCAAGATGGCGAAGATGCTAACATACGTTTCAAAAAAGGAGTTGAATATGAAGAATAAAATACTAGAAGCTTTATTATTTGTTCAAGGTAACGAAGGATTAAGTTCTGAGCAAGCAAAGAATGTTTTTAAACTAAATACTATTCAAGAAGCAAGAAGAATGCTAAAAGACTTTCGTGAATCATTTAATAAGCAAGAACGTGGCATTAAGGTTCATGAGTTCAATGATGTTTATAAGTTTATGACAATTGAAGCTGTAAAAGATGCAATTTCAGAACTAGTAACTATTACTAGAAAAAGACATTTATCTGACGCTTCTATTGAAGTTGCAGGCATTGTTGCGTATAAGCAACCAGTAACTAGAAGTATGATTTCAAATATTCGTGGCGTAATTAGCGACAGCATTGTACAAAATCTTCTAACTAAGGGTATTATTGAAGAAGTTGGTGTTGCTTCTACTCCCGGCAATCCTATCTTGTATGGTATTACTAATAAATTTTATGATTACTTTAAAATCAAAACTTTAGCAGAACTTCCACCGTTTCCAGAATTTTCACAATATAGCGATGAAGATGAAGTTGATGAAAAAGACTTTAATTTGTTTGACTCGCAACGGCAAGACACTGACAAAGATGGAATTTTAACTGTCGAAGCGGGCGAAGATGATTAAACTAAAAGCTAAATTAGACGACGTTGATCGTATTTTATTTAAGTATCTTTTTAAAATGCTTAACAACGTTCCTAAATCTAGAATTGAAAAAGCATTTCGTCAAAAAGATATCAAAGTAAATGGTGTTCGCACCAATGATAAACAATACAAAATGCAACTAGGCGATGTAGTTGAAGTTTATGGCATTAGTGATGCTACTAAAGCTTTTGTTCAAAACGAATCTAAGATTAATTTCAAAGTTATTTTTGAAGATAAAAATTTATTAATTGTTGATAAAGCCATTAATATTGCTATGCATTCAGAAGAAAATTCACTTGACGATCAAATTCTTAAATATTTAAATTATCGTCTCACTTCTTCTTTTCGCCCAGCTTCAATTGGTAGAATTGATAAAAAAACTAGTGGCTTAGTGGTTTATGCTAAAAACTACGCTGCGTTAGTAGAATTTGAAAAGCAACAAAAATACTTTGACAAAGTTTATCAATTTGTTTCGGATTTTAATGAGGATAAACTAGATATTACCGTTAATTTAAAAAAAGACATTGGCAACGAAAAAATGATTGTTGATCCAAAATTTGGTGTCAAAGCAAGAACAATTTTTTGGGTTGATGGTAAACACAAGTTTGCGCAAATTTTGACAGGAAAAACTCATCAAATAAGAGCGACTTTATCGTATTTAAAATATCCGATTTTAGGAGATAGTAAATACGGAGGCAAGCGCGCTAAAAGATTATTTTTACATTCATATTCAATTACTTTTCACAATCTCGATGAAAAATTTTCAGAATATAATGAACAAATATTTATCTGTCAACCAAGATGATAGTTAAGGATCTTAAAATGACTGAAGAAAAAATTAAAAAATTAGCAAACGATATTTATCTAAATCCTAGTGAAGAGGTAATTGCTCTTACCAAAAAACTTCTTGCTAGCATTGATTTTCAACTAAAAGAACTTGATAAATTTGACTTAGCAACCACAAAACCTCTAAGTCGTTTAACTAAAAACCCACTTTCATTTCAATCATTGCGCGAAGACGAAGTAGTTGAATTTGCTTATCTAACTAAAGAAAAAATGCTTCAAAATTCCCCAAGTAACAATGGTGATTTTGTAACAATAAAGAAGGTTGTCAATGATTAAAAAAGGAAGTTTACAAGCAGCTTATAATGATCTAAAAGCAAATGATAACAATGCGGTTGCTCATGTTTTTGATATTAAAGAACCGCCAATGTCAAATAAACCTTTAGCCAATTGTATTTTTACAATTAAAGACAATTATGCTGATGTAGCGTGTCCCACTAGAGGATCGAGTAAATTCTTAGAAACATTTCAATCTTCTTATGAAGCTACCGTTCTAAAGCTTTTAAGAGAATCTGGCGCTCTTTGCGTAGCAAGAACTAATTTAGATGAATTTGGTATGGGTGGTAGCGGTGAATATTCGGCATACGGAGTTATTAAACATCCACAAAACCACCAATACATGATAGGTGGATCTTCTTCAGGAGCGGCGGCAACTTTTAGTGATAATATTTCGTTTGCTATTGGTTCAGATACTGGCGATTCAGTTAGAAAACCAGCTTCAAATATTGGCAAAGTCGGTTTTAAACCAAGTTATGGCGCCATAAGTAGATATGGTTTATTTTCATTTGCCACTTCTCTTGACACTGTCGCATATTTTACTCATAATGTAAATGATGCCATTGAACTTAGTCATGTTCTTTTTAAACAAGATTTAGCAAATGATTTAACGAGTAAAGATTTATCTTTTAAGTTAGAAGATGTTAAATTAGCTAAGCCCAAAACAGTCGCTTATCTAGATTGTTTTGATAAACTTGCTCCAGCGGTTGCCAAGGCATACCAAGGCTTATTGGATCAACTAAAAAAAGCTAATGTTCAATTAATAAAAATTGATGTTGATGAAAAAATGTTTAATTCAATTGATGTGGTTTATAAAGTTATTTCATTTTCCGAAGCTAGCTCTAACCTAGCTAATTTAACAGGGATTGCTTTCGGCCCTAAGTTTGACATAGAAGGCGATTGAGAGGAAACTGTTATAGCTAAACGTAGCCAAAAATTGGGAAAAATGGTGCAATCAAGATTAATTTTGGGTTCTTATTTTTTAGAGGAAGAAAACCAAATTAAATATTTTGTTAAAGCAAAAAAAATGCGCCAAGTTTTATTTGATTATTTTAGTGAAATTCATAGTGAATCAGATTGTTTTATTTATCCAGCAGCTAGCGATTCAGCACCGAAATTTGATGAAAATATTAAACCTAATTACATGGATTTTATTTTGACCTATGGTAATTTAGTGGGCAATCCTTCTATGACTATGAAACTAGGAACCAACAAAGAAAATAATATGCCTTTCAATATTGCAATTGATTGTGCAGTTGATCAAGATCTTAAACTGTTTTCGCATGCACTTTATTTAGAAAAATTAATTAAAGGAGGCTGTCGTGAATAAAGATTGAGAAATTGTAATTGGTATTGAAATTCACCTTGAGTTAAACACAAAAACAAAAATGTTTTCATCAGTGGCTAATGAATACAATGCTCTTGCTAATACTAATATTAGTCCCATTGATTTAGCTTATCCAGGTACACTTCCTTTAGTTAATAAAGCGGCAGTAATTAAAGGAATTAAACTAGCAAAAGCTTTAAATATGGAAGTTGCTGAAGAACTTCATTTTGACCGTAAAAATTACTACTATCCCGACTTGCCAAAAGGTTATCAAATTACACAACAGTTTCATCCAATCGGTAAAAATGGCTCAATAAAAATTAAAGTTGATGATGTTTGAAAAGAGATTACTATTGAAAGAATCCATTTAGAAGAAGATACTGCTAAATCAATTCATGAAAATAATTTGACCTATTTGAATTACAATCGCGCTGGTGTTCCTTTAATTGAAATCGTTTCTAATCCAGTGATTCATTCAGCTAAAGAAGCTTGTGCCTACATTGAGGCGATTCGCCTAACCGCTCTTTGTTTAGATATTAGTGATGCCAAAATGAACGAGGGTAGTTTACGAACTGATGTTAACATCTCGGTTAGAAAATGTAATACTAATGATCTAAATACCCGAGTGGAAATTAAAAACTTAAATTCAATTGCCAATGTACAAAAAGCAATTGAATACGAAGCTACTTGGCAAATTGAGCAACACCTTAATAATAAAATGTTTAGTCAACAAACTAAACGTTTTGATGAGGCTACTTTAAAAACCGTTACCATGCGTGAAAAAGGTAATGCTTTAGATTATAAATATCATCCTAATCCTAATATTCCAATTATTAAACTGGAGAAAAGTTTTATTGATAAAATTCAAATCAATGAAAGACCTTATGAAAAAGAAACTAGGTATTTAGCATCTTCACTTAACTTAGTGCAAATTAGTCAATTGCTAAACAATGTTGATTATGCAAACTATTTTGACGCTATCAACTACCCGGATCTAAAAAAAGCTGCCAACATTTTCTTCGCTAACATTGTTAGTTACTTAAACGAAACTAAAATTAACATTAAAGATCTTGCAACTAAACCCCAAGATACAAAAGTTTTAATTGATTTATTAGTAAACCAAAAAATTAAGAAAAATGATGTAAGTAAGATTCTTGATTTAAAACAAAGCAACCCTTTTAAAACAATCTTAGAGCTTGTGAAGGAAAATAATTTAATCATTCTTGAGCAAGAAATCTCTCTTCCTACTATAGTCGAAACAATCTTAAAAGAAAATCCGTCTTTAGAAGTTGAATTTACTAAAAACTTTGATCGAGCAAATAAATTTTTAACTGGTCAAGTTATGAAAAAAACGGCGGGTAAAGCTAATTTAGCGGAACTTCAAAAGTTAATTAAGGAGAAGTTTTAAGAGAACATGAGTTGGTTTAATAAAAAGAAAAAGAAAAAACTGCAAACTGGTTGACAAACAAAAGATGACAAGAATAATGGTTTACACAATAGCAGTAATATTGCTTCGTCACAAATAATCGAAAGTAAAAAAAGTAATAACATTTTTGAAAGAATCACTAAATGAATTATTTATGCCATTTTGTTTATTGCAATCCCAAGACATCTAAAAAGCAGTAAATCAAAAGGGCGCGAGATTGTTAATAGCGCTTATAAAAAAATTAATTCTAATGAGTTTGCTTTTATTCCCGCTGGTTATGCAATGTATCTTTTTCTTTCGTTTATTCCAATTGCTTGTTTGTTGCTTTCAGTAATTGGCCCTATTAGTCCAGAATACAATGCAATTTTGAAGCTAGCCATTTTAGGAAGAATCATCCCTGGGGTTGAAAAAGTCTTACCTGACATGGCAAGTATTTGAAATAGTGCGGGTGGTGCTATTACCTTAATTTTATTTGCCCTATCTGTTATTTGACTTTCTTCAAAAGGATATGCGAAGTTTGTTCATTCAATTGATGCCTTATATGAACACAAATCACCACAAAGAGCGTGAAAGAATCGAATTAAAGGGGTCTTTTTAGGCGTATTAATTGCTTTTGGACTAACGATTTTACTATTGGCTTTTACTGCATTTATGTCTTTTTTAGCTAAAGAAAGTGCCTTTGGCGATCTAAGCCCAGCTACACTAAGCAAAGAAAATCTAACATTGGCCGATTTGAAATTAAGATGAGAGTTTTGGCTAGTTTATTATTTTTCGATTATTATCACTTTACCAATTGTTACTTATTTAGGTTTTTTAATTTTCTTTAAATTAGCACCTAACTTTAAAATCAAAATAGCTCATGTTCATCCTGGCGCTTTAATTACGGCAATCCCAACTTCGGTCTTTATTTTAATCTTTGGATCGTTAACCTCAATTATCCCTTATGGTAAATTTGGACCAGTGGCAGCGTTTATGTATTTAATTTTATTAATGGTTTTTATGTCATATTTTATTTATGTTGGCGTTATTGTCAATGCAACTTTTTATAAAACCTTTATTAACCTTCCAATTATGGAAAAAAGCAAATTATTCAAACACTCTTAGTGAACTCAAAATTTAAATTTATAATTTTAAACTATAATTAGTTTAATTAAAGTTATTAGAAAGGCAAAAAATGGAATCAAAAATCCCCGGCGGAATCAAACACTACTTGCGCTGGGCTCGCTCGCAAACGAGTTTAAGCTACCGTAAATGAAATTCGAAAAAGATTGCTTTTGTCGGTGTTTTAATCGCAATTTCAGTTGTCTTTTTTTTAATTTCCGTGCGGATTTTGCCAATTAGTGCTCTTCCTAGTTTTAAGTTTAGTTTCATTGGCCTTCCTATTAAGATAACTGGTTTTATTTTCGGCCCCATAGTTGGCATGATTACCGGTATTTTAGCTGACTTAATCTCGTTTGCTTTAGTTCCTACTTACTATCACTTTCTCTACACATTAGCGGTTGCAGTTTCTGGTTTTGTGCCAGGAATTTGTGCATATTATTTCTTTAACTTAAATGAAATTTTGTTTTCACGGCGTTATCGTATTTACAAATACCGTCAAACAACTGAGTTTTTTAAAAATCAATACGATGAAGCCATTTCAAAATCAAATCCTGAAGATATTCAATATTTTTCAGAAAAAATCGCTTTTTATGAAGTAAAAATCATTTTATTAGAAAACAAAACTAAACCTTTGGCAATGCTTAATTTTGCTTTTATTTCCACGATTGTCACCTTGGCACTTATTGTTTTGATAATTTTTGCTGTTTTCAGTAGCTTGGATCCCATTTTCTTTGTTAATAATCGTTTTATTAAGAACAAAGTTTTCTATATTATCTTAACTTGTTCAGGTTTTGTTTTGATGATGGTTTGCGTGTCGCTATATCGTATCTTTTTAAAGAAAAACTACCAAACTTTTATTGAAGTGATGGCAATTGTTACTTTGTGTGCCTTACTAGAATTTATTAATGTCATTTTGCTAGCTTGGGCCGATACAGTTTCACTCAAAACTGACTTTTGGGTCAACTTAACTACGCATACTATTACTAGTCCAATTAAAATATTCTTTAATCTAGCAGTCATTTTAACAACTTATAAAATTGTTGCGCCTCTTGTTAAATCTAAAGAAGGGGATCGTTTTTAAGATGAAAAAAAGTAGTCAGATCACCTCGTTTCGAGTAACTAATCTAAAAAAAACCATTTGAGATAAAGAAACAGCATTAGGATATACTAATTTAATTAGCAATCTTTCTTTTGAACTTAATGAAAACCGTATTTTAGGATTTTTAAGTAATGATAGTGATACAAAAAACACGATTTTTGATCTACTAGTAAATGCTAGAACCCCACTTAATAAATATGAAGGGTTAATACAATTCAAAAATAGTGAAAATTATCAACTTAGTTATTTAAATAGAGAATATATCACGAATATTGGCTACGGTTTTGATAAAAATTTTAACGATTCATCTTGCCAACTAACTGCTTATGAATACTTGCTAGTGCATCTAAAAAACAGTAGTACTCTTGAAGTGGCTGTTAATGATTTTGTTGACGATTGAAAACTAGTTTTTAAAGACTATGAGCCAAAACTAAAAAATGATTTTGAAAAAATTAATTTTGAATTACAAAAAAAGCTAATCAAAATTAAAGATGACTTTGCTAAAAAACTTGACACTTTCAAAATAAACCATTTAGCTAAAAAAACTCTTAAAGAAATCGAAAGTATTGCCGAAAGTTTTGTTAGCTTTTTTAAAGAAATTTTAGAACAATACCATGCAAGTGAATATGCGCTTATTTCGCTTTGTGAAGAAACCATATCCAACTTTCGCAATGGAATTTTTTATTTGGCACGAAAAGATTATTTGGATGCTAGAAAAAGTTATTTTGATTTATTAAACCGTGAAAATCGCGACTATAATCAACAGGAAATTGATTGTAAAAACGAAATTAAAAGTTTGCAAGCTTTGCACGATGACAATCTTTGAGAAAACTATCAAATCATCAAGAAAACTTATCGCGATTTAATGAGTGAAAATAACTATATCATGCGTTCACTTAGACATCGTCGTAAGAATATTGGGCTTTGTATCAATTTAAATAAAGAGCTGTTAATTAATAAAAAAATCATTGCTTTTTTATGAAATTATGCGCCTGAACTTCGTTGACTTGAACAAAAAGAAATTCAAAATATCTTTGAAAGTTTCAATGAAATGAAATATAGCATTAATAAAGAAATTAAGTACATTGACACCACTCTAACTAATGTCAAAATTATGAGTGAAGTTAAGAAAATTGTTAATGCTAATTTTGTTATTAATACTGATGCAGTTAAAGCGGCAATAAATCATAAAAAGGATTTATTTAAAGAACAAATTGAAGATATTTATAAAAAATATCAAGAATCAAATAGAGTGGACTTCGCTGCCAATAATATTGCCAATGTAACTGCTTTACAAGCGGCCGAAAATGAATATGTTCGTGCAAAAAGCGAATATCTTTGAAATCTAAGTACTTTTGAAAAAAACATCAAAAAGGAAACTTCAATTTTTGCTAACAAAGCTAGATCCCTATGGGATGTTAATCAAAATATCTCATTGCGCATTAGTAATAACTTTGCTATTTTTCAAAATTTTGTAACGCTCATTTTAAGAAATTACAAACGAAATAACAACGAAGTTGAAGAGATTGTTAAGAGAATCACAAACTTAGTTCAATACTCTCAAAATCTCAAGACTAAAATCGCTACTCAAAGTACAGAGTTTCTAATCCAAAGACGCTTGCTTTCAAATGGGATTATTAAAGATACCAAAAACCTTGAAAAATTTATTGCTAATTCTTTTATTTATAAGATTTTTAAACAAGCAAGAATTTCATGATTACATTTTGACAGTCAAATTAACACTTTGACTTTGGAAGAGCGTATTGAGCTAGAAAAGGCCAAAATATTAGTTGCAAAACCTTCAATTATCTTTGTCGGCAGTAGCATTGCAACTTTGAAATATAAGCAACAGTATAATTTACTTAATTTCTTAAATAAATATGTGTTTGAAAACCACATCATGGCAATTTATTTTCTTGATAGTATTAAAATTGCTAGCAAGCTAACCAGTGAACTTTTTGTCATCGATGATTCTTTGATCATTGAAGAGGGCAAAACATTACAAATTGTTTCTAACCCGATTAATCCATTTACTAAAAGGATGCTAAACTATAGTGATTCTGAAACAATTCATAATTACATTAATTATTTAGAAGAAAAAATTGATTATAGTGAGTTAAATAAATATCAAATTGATAGCGGTCATTACCTTTGATGCTCTTGAGAGCAACTAGTGCAATGAACAACTAAGAATAACTTGAAAAATGATGCCCTTAAGAAGATAATTTTCTCTGATTTAAGTTGAAGTGTTAAAGAAAAAACACAAATTATTGATTTAGAAAATTTTGAGGAAACCACTATTTTTGATATGACTACTGAAATTGATGACACAGACATAAAAAAAGGAGTAACAATGGAAAAAACGTTTGATCATAAACTTGTAGAAGCGGGTCGTGAAAAAAAATGAAGAGATAATAAATTCTTTTCAACTCATGATCAAAGCAAATTACCGTTTACTATTATTTTGCCTCCACCAAATGTCACCGGGAAATTGCATATTGGACATGCTTTGGATGAACTTATTCCTGACACGATTATTAGATATAAAAAACTTCATAATTTTGATGTTATGTGAGTTCCTGGCAAAGATCATGCTGGTATTGCTACTCAAGCCGTTGTTGAAAGACTCCTTCGCGAAAATAACATGCCCGATCGTCACATCTTAGGAAGAGAAGCCTTTTTAGAAGAAATTTGAAAGTGGAAAGATGCTTATTCTGACAACATTACTAGTCAATGGCAAAAAATGGGACTTGCTCTTGACTATGATATGGAACGCTTTACTTTTGATAAAGATGCAAACGAAGCAGTTACAAAAGTATTCATTGATATGTATCAAAAAGGTTTAATTTATTACGCTAATAAAGCTATTAATTGAGACCCTAAATTACAGACTGCTCTTTCAAACATTGAAGTAATTAATAAAGAAGTTAAACAAAAAATGTATTACTTGAAATATTACTTCAAAGATAGTGATGATTATTTAGAAGTTGCTACAACGAGATTAGAAACATTGTACAGTGATGTTGCTGTGGCAATTAATCCTCAAGATCCTCGTGCAAACGAATTAGTTGACAAGATTTTGATTCATCCTCTTACTAAAAAAGAAATTCCAATTATTACTTCTGAAAAGATTAAATTGGATTTTGGTACTGGTGCAATGAAAGTCTCGGCGCACGCTATAGATGACATTGAAATTTTAGAAGAAAATAATCTTGAAGTTACTGAATGCATTGACAAGTTTGGCAAGATGAATAAAAATGCTGATAAATGAGAAGGCAAAGATCGTTTTGAAGCCCGTGAAGGCATTTTTAAAGATTTAGAAAAAATGAATATGATTAGCAAGGTTGAGGAAATTATTTCAAATGTTGGTCATAGTGAACGTAGTGACGAGGTTATTGAGATTTTAAAACAACCCCAATGATTTGTCAAAATGAATACTTTGGCTAAACGCCTTTTAGCAGACTTCAATAGTGGTAAAGGTTTTAAATTTATTCCTGATCGCTTTGGGAGTGTTTTAGAAAAATGAATGAACAATGCTCATGATTGAACGATTAGTCGTCAAATTTGATGAGGACATAGAATTCCTGCTTGATATAAAGGCAAGAAAATTAAAGTACAAGAAAAATCACCAGGTGAAGGATGAGTACAAGATCCCGATGTTCTAGATACTTGATTTAGCTCAGCGCTTGCACCTTTTGTGTTCTTAGGATGACCACAAAATCTGACTTTAATGAAACGCTATTTCCCAACAGATTTATTAGTAACATCTTATGACATTATTTTCTTTTGAGTAGCAAGAATGTATTTCCAAAGTTTAGAATTTTTAAATACAAAACCTTTCAAAGAAGTTTTTATTCATGGACTTTTAAGAGATGGCCAAGGAAGAAAAATTTCCAAATCTCTTCGTAACGGTATTGATCCAATAAAGATAATTGAAGAGCATGGTGTTGACGTACTAAAAATGTCATTAATATTTAATGTTACTGCTGGCCAAGATATGAACTATGGCGAGGATAAAATTAAATCAGCCAAACTTTTTATTAATAAATTCTGAAACATTGCAAGATTAATTTCTTCTATTAGACAAGAGTCATACGATGAATTTGATTTGAGTAAACTAGATGAATTTGATGTTTGAATTCTAAATAAGTTTATTGTCTTTAGAAATGAAATTGATAGCGCAATTAATAAATATGAATTTAATGTAATTTTTAAGAAAGTTCAAGACTTTGTTATTAATGATTTTGCGAGTTGATACTTAGAATTTTTAAAATTAAAGAGTAACAAATACTTTATTCACTTTCTATTTAAAGAAATTCTAATCACCTTACATCCTTTTATTTCTTTTACAACTGATTATTTATTTGAAAATATTTATCGTGAAGAGCTTCTAGAAGCAAACTTACAAAATTTTGGTGATTTAAGTGCATTAGTTGGTGCCGAAAGTGTTGAAAATTTAATTGAATTAATTACCACATTGCGTCAATATCGTGAAAGTAAGCAAATATCAAAATCACAGATTCTATATTTTGCGTTTGATGATGCTATTACCTTTAATGAAAATCAATTAGCCATCGTTAATAAGCTAACTAACTTTACTTACAAAAGCAACTTAGATCTTTCAATTAAACTATCGTTCGGTACAATCTATATTGCTTTAGATGATGAACAAAAACAAAAAGAAATTGCCGAAATTGAGATGCAAATCAAAAAATGTCAAGAAGAGATTGCTTTTAATAAAAGATTTTTAGAAAATGAATCTTTCTTGAAAAAAGCCCCCGAAAATTTGATTAATCAAAAGAAAAAACTTTTAGCTGAGTTCGAAAACAAATTAAGTTTCTATCAAAAAATCTTAGAAGAAAAACAAAATTCAAAATAATAGTTTTTTATTAGATGAAACAAATCAACATTTAAATATTTATATTTAAATGCACTGGTTTGTTTTTTGTTGTTCTCTTCGTTATTTATTTTATAATTGATAATTATGTCTAATTATGAAGCAAGCGATTTAAAAGTTTTAAAAGGTTTAGATGCCGTAAGAAAAAGACCGGGGATGTATATTGGTTCAACTGACATCACCGGCTTACATCATTTAGTTTGAGAAATTGTTGATAACGCCTTAGATGAAGCACTAGCTGGGTTTGCCACAGATATCAAAGTCACATTAAAAAAAGACGATTCTGTTATTGTAGAAGATAACGGAAGGGGCATTCCCGTAAGTAAACATGGCTCTGGTAAAACCGGTGTAGAACTTGTTTTTACCGAACTACATGCTGGAGGAAAATTCGACGAAGGTGTTTATAAAACTAGTGGTGGTCTTCATGGTGTAGGTTCTTCTGTGGTAAATGCTCTTAGCGAGAAACTAATTGTAAAAGTTTATCGCGACAAAAAAGAATACAAAACCGTTTTTGAGCAAGATAAAATCATTGAAGGCACCAATGTGGTTGGCCCAACAACAAAACATGGTACTAAAGTACAATTCTGACCCGATAAAACCATTTTCAAAAAAACTAAATTCTCATCAGATATTGTTAAAGAAAAATTAAGAGAAGCGAGTTTCTTAATTCCAAACCTAAAAATTCATTTTAATCACGAAGAAAGTGGCGAAGCAATAACTTTTGAAGCCGCTGAAGGAATTAAAGAATATATAAAATTTGTAGGTGAAGGTAAAAACTTCATTAGTAGTATTTTTTACGCTAAAGGTACTTTTAAAAAAATCGAAATGGAAATTGCTTTAGTTTACACTGATAATTACACCGAAAATATTTACAGCTTTGTCAACAATGTAAAAACTCGTGATGGGGGCACTCATGAAACAGCTTTTAAAAGCGCACTAACCAAAACAATCAATGAGTATGCTTCACAACACAATTTACTTAAAAACAAAAATAATTTTGAAGGCGACGATGTGCGAGAAGGAATTATCGCTGTTGTTTCTTTGAAAATTCCTGAATCGATTTTGGAATTTGTTGGCCAAACAAAAGATAAATTAGGCACTCTTGAAGCTCGCGAAGCTGTTGAAGATTTCTTTTCTGAAAAATTTGGCTTTTATTTAAATGAAAATAAGCTAGATAGTGACAAAATTCTTAATAAAATTAAAAAATCGTATGATGCTCGTATGGCGGCAAGAACCGCTAGAAACGAAATTAGAAAAATTAAGAATAAACTTGAAAATAAAAAAATTCTATCAGGTAAGCTAACACCGGCGCAAACCAAGAACTCTTCATTAAAAGAACTTTTCTTAGTTGAAGGGGATTCTGCTGGTGGTTCTGCTAAAATGGGCCGTGATCGCAATACACAAGCCATTTTACCTTTGCGGGGTAAAGTAATTAACACTGTTAAAGCCAAACTAACTGATATTTTATCAAACGAAGAAATCGCCACAATTATTAATACTATTGGTGCTGGCATTGGACAAGACTTTAATATTAAAAACTCACAATATGGCAAGATTATTATAATGACTGATGCCGATACAGATGGGGCTCACATTCAAGTTCTTCTCTTAACATTTTTCTACCGTTACATGAAAAAGCTAATTGATGCTGGTATGGTTTATATTGCCTTGCCGCCGCTTTACAAATTGACAGTTAAGGGTGCTAAAGCCAAACACTTTTATGTTTGAGATGACGATGAGCTGCGTGATCTTACTTCTAAATATAGCAACTATGAAATTCAGCGTTACAAAGGTCTAGGTGAAATGAATCCCGATCAACTATGGGATACAACGATGAATCCTGAAACTCGTTCAATTTTACGAGTAAGAATCAACGATGAAGGGCTAACTGAACGTAATGTTACAACTTTAATGAGTGATGATATTAATGCTCGTAAACTTTGAATTAATACTTATGTTGATTTTTCAGCAGAAGACGATTTTCAAATTAAGACTAAATAGAAAGGAGGAATAAGATTAATGACAAAAAAACAAAAAGAGGAAATGTATAACCTAACTGAGACTATTATTGAAAAAAATATGGTTGATGTTATGAGCGAGCGTTTTGGAAGATATTCAAAATATATCATTCAACAAAGAGCTATTCCGGATGCTCGTGATGGACTAAAACCAGTTCAAAGAAGAATTTTATATTCAATGTATGGTCTTAAACTATATAACAATCAAGCATTCCGTAAATCAGCTAAGATTGTTGGTGAAGTAATGGGACGATACCACCCACACGGCGATAGTTCTATTTATGAAGCGCTTGTAAGAATGAGCCAAGAATGAAAAAGTAATTTTCCTTTGATCGAAATGCATGGGAATAAAGGTTCGATTGACGATGACCCTGCTGCAGCAATGCGGTATACAGAATCAAGATTAGAAAAAATTAGTGAACTAATACTAAAAGATCTTGATCGTAAAGTAGTTGCCATGGCGCCTAACTTTGATGATACTGAATATGAACCAGTTGTGCTTCCTTCTTTAATTCCTAATCTTTTAATTAATGGCTCAAAAGGAATTGCCGCAGGATTTGCAACTGAAATTCCGCCACATAACCTAAGTGAAGTAATCGATGCTACTATTAAGCTAATTAAAAATCCCTTAATTAGTCTAGAAGAATTAAAACAAATTGTGCAAGGCCCAGATTTTCCTACCGGTGGAGTAATTCACGGTATTGAAGGCATTGCCCAAGCTTTTGAAACTGGTCAAGGCAAAATTAACATTTCCTCTCGTTATCGTTTTGTTTACGCAGAGAATAAACCATCAAAGATTATTGGCATTGAAATATACGAAACCCCCTTTGGCGTAATTAAATCTAAACTAGTAGCTGATATTGACTTTTTAGTTATTGACAAAACCATTAACGGTGTAAAAGAAGTAAGAGACCAATCTAATCGTGAAGGAATTTCGATTTATTTAGAACTTGAAGATGAAGCCAATGCTGAAGCAATCATTAACTATCTAATGTCCAAAACTGATTTGCGTATTTCATATAACTACAATATGGTTGCAATTCATGAAAATAGTCCTAAATTAATGAATCTTCAAATGCTTCTATTTACCTATTTAAGTCATTTGAAAGATATTAATACTAAGGGCATTGAATTTGATCTAAAAAAATATGAAATCCGATTAGAAATTGTTCAAGGATTTATTAAGGTTTCTGAAATTAGCGATGAAGTTATTCGCGTTATTAAAAACAGTGATAACTCGAAAAAAGGTGTTATTGAAGCCTTAGAAAAAACTTTTGGCTTTACTAATATTCAAGCTACAGCAATTGCCGAACTTAGATTGTATAAACTTTCAAAAATGGATCAACTTGAATTCCAAAATGAAGCTAAAGAACTAGCAATTAAAATCGCTCGTTGCAAAGAATTACTTGAAAATCCTAATGAATTTGATAAGTTTATTATTGAACAATTAAAAGACATTAAAAAAGAATATGCTAAACCTCGTTTCTCGGAAATTAGTCAAGACAAAATCCGCACAGAAATTAACACAAAACTACTTGCTAAAAATGAAGATTTTTATTTCTTTTTAAGTAAAGAAGGATACATTAAAAGAATTTCTAAAAAAGCCTTTTCTTCAAATGGTTTTTCGGGATTTAAATTAAAAGATAATGATGCAATATTTTACTATGATAAAATCAATTCGCTTTCTAAACTAATTTTCTTTACTAACTTAGGAAATTACTTTATTATTGACGCACACACTCTAAAAGAAAATGGCTGGAAAGATATTGGTAATCACATCTCATCTTTAGTGGCTTTAGAAAACAATGAACGCATTATTAGAGTGATGGAAATTGAATCATTTAACACTTATAGTCGTTTTATTATCTTAACTAAGAAAGGAATGGCTAAAAAAGTTGAAATTCAAGAATTTGATAGCAAACAAATCGCTAGAAAGCGCTCATGTATTCCACTAAGACCAAACGACGAGCTTTGTGATGTTAGAATTGTCAATAAAGAAAAACTATTGTTTATTTTACTAACTGGTGGTTTATATTATTTAATTGATGAAAATGTGGTGCCTGAGTACAGTCTAAAAGCCTCGGGAATCTCCCTTATTAAAACTGATAGAGATCAAGAAATTGAAGCATTTAGCCCAATTTCACCCAAGAATAAAGTAATCATTATGACTGATAAAGGGCAATTCAAACGTACTAAAATGGAAACTGTCAAACTAGTAGGTCGCAGTAGTCATGGTAAAGTCTTTTATTATCCAATGAAAACTGTGTCATCAAAAGTTATTAGCCTTGAAGTTGCTACTACACAACTCCAATGTTACTTCACTAATAAAGAAAATGAACCTACCAAGTTCGATTTAAAAAATATTCCTCTTTCTAAACAACAAGATCTTTTAAGCAACACTCGTATTAAGGAAGCTAACAATATTGGGACGCTAATTCAACCAATTAAGATTAGAGAACTAGTTGATGTTACTTCTCAAAAACGCGAAGCCCTTCGTAGTATTGAGGTTGATGATGATTTGACAAGAAGTGTAGAAACAACCATCTTTAAACGTGAATACAAATATGATGATGATCGCTACGAAGATCAAGACCTAAAAATTAGTTTATTAGAAGATACGCTTGAAAGTAATGTCACCAAAGATTTTGAAATTGATGATGATGCAATCGACGTTGATTTAACTTTGAGTGATAGCAGTGCACTTGACATTGATAAACTTTTTGCTAAGGATAAAAACAAACCAGATCCTAAACCCGTAAGCAAAGCTAGTGTAGATGAAAAAATTACAGCAATGGAAAAAATTGACATTGATACATTGTTCAAAAAAGTCAAGGATATTAAGAAAAAATAGTTATAATTATTAAATTCATTTAATCTAAAAGGAATCAAATTACTATGCGCAAAGATGTAAGAGCAAGAAATAAAAAAAGAGCAGAAGAAAGAAAACTTAAACTAGCTAAAGAACGTGCTCGCGATTTACGTAGAGCTGAACGTGCTGCCGCTGCTGCTAGTAAATAATCTTGTTAAATAATTATTAAACAAAAATTAGTGCTTATTGGGCCTAATTTTTTTGTTTTATTGATATTGTTGTCTTATAATAAAATTGTAATTAATATTTAGGAGTTCATTTTAATGAATAAATACAAAGAATATTTACAAAGTGAAAAAGAATTTGCCGGAATGGTTAACAATATTGCAAAACTATGTTCCATTCCTTCAATTAGTATATATAAAAAAGACACCATCTATCCATATGGCGAAAGTGTCGATAAAGCCTTGAATTTCACCTTAAATCTAGCAAAGAGTTTTGGCTTTCGTGTTTACAAAGACCCTGCAAATCATTATGGCTTTGCTCAAATTGGCTATAGTGAAAAAATTATTGGCATCTTAGTTCATCTTGATGTTGTTCCTGCTGGCGATGAAAGCAAATGAGTAAGTAGTGCTTTTAATCCCATTATTAAAGATGGCGAACTTTTTGGCCGTGGTAGTTTAGATGATAAAGGGCCGGCTATTATTAATTTGTATGCTATGAAATATATCTTAGATAACAACCTTCTTAACGAAAATTGATCAATAAGAATCATTTTTGGGCTTTCTGAAGAAACTAATATGCATTCAATGAAATGCTATTTACATGATTTTGGTGCCCCTTATATTTCTTATACGCCCGATGGTGTTTGACCACTAATTTACGCAGAAAAAATGATTTACCATGTTAATTTATGATTTCCCAAAATTGATGATTTAACATTAAATGGTGGTGAGGTTATTAACCAGATTCCTGAGCTCTTAAATATCAAGTATTCGAAACTTCACAAATTATATGCTTATTTAAATAAAGGCGATTTTAGTTATCAAAACGAATCAGAAACTTTAATTCTAACTGGCAAAAGTGGACATGCTTCTGAACCTTCGAAAGGTGAGAATGTAATTATTAAGTTTTTCAAAGCATTAGTTGCAAGCGATAGCGATATGCGTCATTATCCTATTGTTAAATTTATTGCAGAAAACTTTAGTGATGGCAATTTCAATTTGCCCAAAGTTTTTGCGAACTGCGAAGATTTTTCAGGTAAACTAACTGCAAACATTGGCATGATTAAAACCACTGCTGAAAATTATGTTTTAAGTATTGATATGCGCGTTCCAGTTACTTATGATATTTCACAAATGTCTGATGGCTTAAATAAATACCTAAGCAAGTTAAATCACAAAATTGCTATCGAATATTTAGCGCATAAGCCTTCTAAATTAATTGCTAAAGATCATAAGCTTGTAAAGCTTCTAATGCAAACTTACAACGATGTTACTGATTCTAAAGCAGAACCAATTGCCATTGGCGGCGGCACTTATGCAAGATTAATTGACACATGTGTTGCGTTTGGATCAACACGCTTTATGAATATGATGCATGGCACCAATGAACGTTTCACTTATAGTGAAATGAAAGAAGCGCTTGAAATTTACATTAATGCTTTAATTAAATTACAAGAATATGACAATTTATAATTAAACAAAAAAGCAAACTAGCTTACGATGTGTGTAAGTTAGTTTTTTAATATTCCAATGATCGACAATAAACTAATGCTTTAGCAATTGAATAAGATATAATTAATAGCAGGCAAATTCAAAAGGTCGCATAGCTCAGTGGATAGAGCACTAACCTCCTAAGTTTGGGGTCACAGGTTCGACTCCTGTTGCGATCGCCATTTTTTTATTTTCTAAATTAAATGGCGATAGTTTAAATAAAAATACACACCAAAGCAAGTGTGTATTTTGTTAAGATAGATTATTTTGCGTTTTTAATTGAGCGCATTACTTGTTTTACTTGTGCTTCAGATGCTTTACGGCCCATTTGTTGGTACATGATTCGAATCATTTTTTCGTTAATAGGTGGGTTTTCTTTTAACTCTTTTTCGTATTTTTTCTTAGCAATAAAAATACCCCCAAAAATTCCGCCTATTACCCCAATAATTGGCAAGATTACTAATAAAACAATTCCATAAACTGGCATATTATGATTTTCCTTTCAAAACAAATTTTTTCAAAATAATATAAAGAATAAAGGGAAGTATTAATAGCACTAGAACACTAATAAAAAATATTTTGGCGTAAAAACGATTGGCTTTTGTTTTTTTATCTTGTAAATCGTTGTAATCAATTACTTCGTTTCCAAAAAAAGATTGAATATCAACCATACGTTTTTTTCTAAAAAATGTGTTGATAATATACAAAATTAATACTGTTGCCATTATACCACAAAGCATGTAAACCACGGCATTCGGATTTGGAAATGAAGCGTGAATCCACTTATCAAAATCAAGAATTCCTCATTTGGCATCTTGCAATGCTCAAAAAATAATTGTATAAAGCCCCATGTAAAACAAGATTGCTACGACAATTCAAGTTCTTTTTACTTGCGTCATCGAAAGTTTGTAGTAAAGAATAGAAATAAAAGGTGGAGTAACAGTTGAGCCGCTATTAATACTTTCGCGATAAGCCACAACACTTTTTTTAATGCCCATTAGCTCAATGCTTTCAATAACGATGAAATAAATGCTAATTAAAAAAGCAAAAGCAGGAAAGAGATATCAAGCTCAAGAAATTTTTTTTCCGGCGCTAAGATCAACAAATAAATTGGGTTTATAAGCAAACAAGAAAACGGAAACTAATGCGATAGTAAATAAAATGGCATTCAAAACAATCATTGTTCATTTTAAATTTTGTTCGGCTTCAAACACTTTGTAAATGCCATTAGGAATTACGCCAGCGGGATCTTTTAATTTAGTACCGTGGCTTAATGCTCTTGTTTGAATGCTTTCTTCAATTAACCTATTTGTTAAAGTCGCAGTCCCTGCCGAGTTAGGACTTAATTTAGGATCGCCGCTATAAATTGGTTTTAGACTCATAAATTACTCTCTTTTCTTTGAAGTGTCAGTTTTAAGAATTGCTAAAAAGGCTTCTTGTGGCACTTCGACTGTTCCGATTGATTTCATTCTTTTTTTACCAAGTTTTTGCTTTTTAAGAAGTTTTTGCCTTCTTGTTACGTCACCACCATATAGTTTGGCAGTAACATCTTTACGATAACTTTTAATTGTTTCTCTTGCTATTATTTTAGCACCGATTGCGGCTTGGACAGGAATTTCAAAATTTTGTCGAGGAATTACTTCTTTTAATTTTTCTGTTAAGTCACGGCTTTTGTTATAAGCAAAATCACGATGCACAATCATTGCCAAAGCATCAATTTTTTCACCATTTAGCAAAATATCAACCTTAACTAGATCACTTTCTCTTAAACCAATGAAGTCATATTCAAATGAGGCATATCCTTTTGAATAACTTTTCATTAAATCAAAAAAGTCAAAAATTATTTCGTTTAGTGGCAGTTCATAGATTAGCTTGCGACGATGATCATCAATATATTCAATATCAATGTATTTGCCTCTTTTTTGTTGGCAAAGTTCCATGATTGCCCCCAAATATTCATCACTCAAAAAGATTGAAGCTTTGATAAAAGGCTCTTCAATACTTTTGATAGTGCTTCGATCAGGAAATAGTGATGGGTTAGTAATGTATTGAACATCACCATTTGTTAAAGTTACTACGAACTCTACAGAAGGAGCAGTGGCGATAATATCCAAATTGAATTCTCGTTCAAGACGTTCTTGTAAAACATCCATGTGTAAAAGTCCAAGAAAACCAATTCGAAAGCCAAATCCTAATGCTTTTGAAGTTTCTGGTTCTCAAACAATTGAAGAATCAGATAAACTAATTTTTTCAAGCGCATCTTTTAGATCATTGTAATCACGAGTGTCAACCGGGTAAAATCCAGTATAAACCACTGGTTTTAGTTTTTTATACCCAGGCAATGGAGTGGTTAGTTTATTGTTAGCCAAAGTTAAAGTGTCACCTACACTAACATCTTTCACATCGCGAATTGAAGCACTAATTCACCCTACTTCACCGGCACTTAGTTTATCTTTTTTAACTTCGTTAGGATTTTTTACTCCAAGTTCAGTAACAAAATAACTTTTCTTGGTTTGCATGAAATAAATTTCGTCGCCTACTTTAACTTCACCATTGAAGATTCTGGTTAAGATAACTACCCCGCGATAATTATCAAAGTAGCTATCAAAAATTAAAGCTTCTAATGGTTTAGTGCTATCAGCTTCCTTAGGGCAAGGCACTTTTTCAATAATCGCTTCTATTACTTTGTCAATGTTAGCGCCAGTTTTAGCTGAAATTAATATTGCGTTTGAAGCATCAATACCAATAATATTTTCAATTTCGGCTTTTACTCGTTCCGGATCAGCGCTTGGCAAGTCAATTTTATTAATAATTGGAATAATTTCAAGATCATGCTCCATCGCTAAGTAAACATTAGCCAAAGTTTGTGCTTGAATTCCTTGAGTGGCATCGACCAATAATAAAGCTCCTTCGCATGCTGCTAAAGAACGGCTTACTTCGTAGGTAAAATCGACGTGTCCTGGCGTATCAATCAAGTGAAAAATATAATCTTTATATTTGATTTGTACAGCATTTAATTTAATTGTAATCCCTCTTTCTTGTTCTAGTTCCATCGAGTCAAGAATTTGGGCTTTACTTTCTCTAGCGCTAACAGTACTGGTAAATTCTAAAATTCGATCAGCTAAGGTACTTTTCCCGTGATCAATGTGGGCAATTATTGCGAAGTTTCTAATTTTGTCATTTGTCATAGTTAATTTTAAAAATTATAAGGAATTTTATTAGTGCTAAAAAACAAAATTTTTTTAGGCAAAGAATTTTTTGTTTTATTTAGCAATATGTGATTTTGATTTTTGTTTTGGAGGAAGGATTAATTCGAATTTAACGATTTTGTTTGTAGTGTTATGTTTTTTATCGTAATACAACACAATAAGTTTATGAATTAAATAAATTGGGATGATGATTAGCGGCAAGGCAAATGAATAAATCATTAGCATTTTATGTGATGCTAAGTCAGCGATTTTAAAGACGTTAGCAATTGGTTTAATAAATGAAACTAATAGTAAGAATGTTAATGAGAATATGACAGAGCAATATACTTTTCAGTAATACAAAGGTGATGAAAGGATGGCTGGTTTTTTAGTCATTAAATTGATAGCATTAAAAGTGGCGGTTATTCCCAAGATAAGAAAAGCAACAGTTGAACCAGCTTTAACAAAGTTTTCAGGACTACCAATATTAATTGCATAAATTGCGCCCAAGTAGTAGCCAACTAGAGAAAGAATGCCAATTAGCAAACCTTGTCAAAGAGTGTTTCATCCCATCCCTCTAGCAAATATTGATTCATACTTTGAAATTGGCCGCTTATTCATATAATTGTCTTTTGAATCTTGCAACCCTAGAGCAATCGCTGGAAAACCGTGAGTAAATAGGTTAATTCATAGCAATTGAGTTGCCCCTAAAATATAGAATTCAAAGTTAGAATTAATTTGTACTAAGGCATTGATTTGTTCATTAAAAATTGCTTTAAATATTATTAGGCCAAAGAATACTAAAACAATTTCTGCAATGGAAGTTATTAGTAAGTTTTGAATAACATTCTTAATTTTTTGATAAACTGAACGCCCGTTTTCTACAGCGTGTACAACAGTTGAAAAATTATCATCTGAAAGAATCATATCAGCAGCTTGTTTAGAAGCTTCGGTTCCCGTTATTCCCATAGCACAACCGATATCAGCCGCCTTTAGAGCCGGGGCATCGTTAACGCCATCACCGGTCATGGCAACTACTTGATATTTACGTTGCCATGCCCTTACAATCCTTAATTTATCTTCGGGAACTACTCGGGCATATACTGAGTATTTTTCAATATTTTCGTATAGCTCATCATCACTTAGCTTAGCTAACTCCAAGCCATTAATTGCTAAATCCCCTTCATTGTAGATTCCTAAGTCAGTTGCAATCGCTCTTGCTGTATTAATGTTATCGCCAGTAATCATAATTGGCTTGATTCCGGCCGCCTTACATAGTTCAATTGATTGACGTGAGCTTTCTCTTGGAGGATCTATCATGGCGATTAGTCCAATGAATGTTAAATTGCTTTCTAATTTTTTATATTGTTCTTCCAAAGTAGCATTTGAAACTTCACTTAAATTATCTTCTGAAATTTCACTTTTAGCAAGCGCAATAACACGATATGCTTTATTGCTTCATTGGTCGTTAATTTGTAGAATTTTTTTGTTGTCTTCAGTACTTATGTTGTTGCAACGATTAATAAGAATATCAGGAGCACCTTTAACAATAACGATGTTTTTATTGTTTATTTTGTTAATTGTAGTCATCAATTTTCGATCACTATCAAATGGCAATGTTAATAGTCGTGGATATGCTTTTTCTAGTTCTTTTTTAGTTACAAAATTAGAATGTTTTTCTAACATGTAAAGCAAAGCAATTTCGGTTGGATCACCGGCTTCTTTATAGCTGTTATTTTCATTTATCAAATTAGCTTCAGTGCAAAGCGCACCATATTCAACTAGCTCAAGAAAGTTTTCATCATTTCATTTACTTAAACTTAACTCTAAACCATTAGCAAAAAGGTTAACTACAGTCATTTTATTTTGTGTAAGGGTTCCAGTTTTATCAGAACAGATAACAGAACAACTACCAAGTGATTCAACTGCCATTAAATTTTTAACAATAGCTTTACGCTTTGCCATTCTTTGAATACCAATTGCTAAAATTATGGAAGTGAACGCAATTAATCCTTCGGGTATAGCAGCTACTGCTAGTGATATTCCGTTAATAATAGTAGTTGCCCAAAATGTCGTATTTGCAAATGAGCTTTTTGAAATCGCCTGAAAGATAATTTGCATAATTGTGCTTAGGAAAAATAGTGCAATCCCCGCAAATCCAAATATTTTGCCAAGCTTTCCAATTTTGTGTTGCAATGGACTAATGGTTTCGGTTTGAGTTGATACTAAAGAAGAAATTTTACCAAGTTCAGTGTTTTTTCCAATTTCTGAAACAACCATATAACCAGTTCCAGTTGCTACGATTGAAGATGAAAAAACTTGGAATGGTCGTTCAGCAATTGGCAAGTTTAGATCTCTAGGAATAGTGTGATCTTTTTTAGTCGGTTCACTTTCTCCTGTCAACGAACTTTCAATCATAGATAGATTGGAAGCTTGAAGTAAAAAACCATCTGCAGGAACAACATCGCCTGATTCAATTAAAACAACATCGCCAATAGTAATGTCTTCAGCGTTAATCGTGATTAAATTACCGTCACGAATAACTTTGGCTTGTAAAGGCGTCAATTTTTTTAAAGCTTCAATCGCTTGCGAACTTTTTATTTCTTGAATCGCTCCAATGAGTGAATTCGTCAGGACCACAAATAAAATAATTGTAGGTTCTATGAAACTGACTGTAAGTTCAGCACTAGAAACTCAATTCTCTTGAACGCCTTTAACAATTGCTAAAACATAAGAAAATAGAGTAGCAGCTAATAAAATAATGACTAGAACATCTTTAAATTGCGACAAATATGCTAAAAACCAATTTTGTTTTTTTACCTGTTCTAAAGCATTTTTTCCGAATTCTTCTTGACGTTTTTTTACCTCGCTGCTATCAAGACCATTTTTAATATTAGTATTTAAATAATTTTGATTATATTGCAATTTTTCATTAGTAGTTTTGGGTGAGTTATTAGTATTCTTATTCATATCTTTAAAATTTTACCCGATATAAGCTCTTTAACATTTTAGTTAATAAAAAAACAAAAAATTGAGGCATCTACTTAAGTGTCTTAATCGCCTTCAATATTTTTGTTTTCTTAAAATAAATTGGTTTTATTCTAGACTCTTAAGAACTTTGGCAACGCCGCCTTTTTTGTAACAAGGCCCGATATGCTCGGTTAGTTTTTTAATGTTCTTAGGGCTATTTTTCATAGCAACAAAAGCCCCTAAATATGGAATGGTAGTTACATCATTACCAGAATCGCCAATATGAACTGCTTTTTTTGGATCAATGTTCATAATCTCACATACAAATTTAGCAGCAATTCCTTTAGTGGCGTTAAAATCATTGATTTCAATTGAATATCCTTTTGAAACAATATGCAATGAAACATTAATAAACATCGCCGCTAATTTTTCTTTTAATCTTAAAATTCCACGTTTGGTTTTGCCAAAGGTAATAATTTTCGTAGCATCTTCAATTTTAGGAAGATTATCGTAGTTAACACTATTCAGATTTTTAACTCATGGCCGAATCAATTTTAATTTGCGGTTAGGACCATATAAAGTATTGCCACTATTGATAATAAAAAACATTTTTTCTGCAATTAAAATTTTTAAAATTTCGGCAACAGTGTCTTTTTTTATTTCGTTAATTTTTAAGATTTTATTGTTCTGGTCAACAATAATCCCGCCGTTTTGGCAAATAACATAAGGTGCGTTAATTTTTTTTGCTAAATTAAGAACAAAGTCTGAATTAGCTCTTCCGGTTGAAATAATAACAGGGCGGCCATTAGAATTTAAGCTACTTATTGTTTTAATGTTTTGTTCACTAATGCGCTCTTCTTTTTTGGGTAGGTCTAGCATTGTGCCATCTAGATCAACAAAATATGCTTGAGGTTTAAAGTTCATAGTTAAAAAATTATAAAGAAAAAGCACTGGCTAGGTGCTTTTTAATTTATTTAAATAGTTTTACTAAGCTAGTAGCAGGAATGTAACCCACAGTATTATTTATTTGTACCCCATCTTGATAAATGAATAGCGAAGGAATGCTGCTTACGCCCATTTCACGAGCAAAAACAACTTCTTCGTCAATGTCAAAGTCAAAAACATTGATGTCTGGGTTTTCTAATGCTAGTTTTTCAAGTTCAGGACCCATCATTTGGCAAGGAGGACATCATTTAGCACGAAAAGCTAGAATGGCCTTACCAGTTAGGTGACGATTTTCTAAATCAGCTTTGGTAGTTTTTGTAATCATTATTTCTCCTTTGAAACAATTATTTGACTAATAAGCCTTAGCAATATTACCACACGTTAAGATTATTGCACGTATAAAAACAATTGCCCTTGCTTATATAAATTAAAGAACTAATAGCAACTTATCTATTTAAGAGATTAATTTATTATTTAATTTTAACTTTATCTTGTTTAGTTTTTTTAAAAATTTTAATACTCATCTACGATTAAGTTTTTAATTGCATGGTAATTTTGAAGTAATTTTAATTATTTGCTTAAATTAATGTTTAAAGTCAAACTAAGTTGGCTAAATATAGTTAACTCTAGTGATTATTTAAACAATATTGATAGTTAAAAAGCGCCATGGAAGCGCCTTTTAATTTATTTAAATAGTTTTACTAAGCTAGTAGCAGGAATATAACCTACATTATTATTTATTTGCATTCCATCTTGAAAAATAAATAGTGTAGGAGTGCTACTTACACCCATTTCACGAGCGAAAGCTCCTTCTTCATCAATGTCAAAGTCAAAAACATTGATATCTGGGTTTTCTGACACTAATTTTTCAAGCTCGGGGCCGATCATTTGACAAGCTGGGCATCATTTAGCGCGAAAAGCTAGAATAGTTTTGCCAGTTAGGTGACGATTTTCTAAATCAACTTTAGTAGTTTTTATAATCATTTCTGCTCCTCTGGGACAAGTATTTAGTTAATAAGCTTTAGCGAATATTACTACACGTTCAGTTTCTTTGCCCGTATAAAAACATTTACCTTTGCTTATGGAAATTAAAGAATCAAAAGGGATGCATCTTGTTGAAGCGCCAGTTTCCTCTTTAATTTTGACTTCATCTTGACTAGTTCCTTCAAAAAACGTTACTGCTCATTTGTTATTAGCGATCGCTTTTTTAAACTCATCGTAACTTGTTACAATCTCAAGATTATTTTTAATTCTTTGACTAGCCATTGTGAACAAATTGCTTTGAATACTATCCAAGATTTCTTTTGCACGCGCCTCTATTTTATCAAGTGGAACTGAAATTTTTTCAATCTTATCGCGTCTCACAAAGGTGACTTGATTGTTAATTAAATCATTAGGACCAACTTCAATTCGTAATGGTGTACCATGGATTTCAGAATTAGCGGCTTTAAATCCTGGGCTTTTATCAGAATCATCTAATTTAACGGCGAAGACTTTATTCAATTTTTTTGTAATCTCTAAAGCAACTTCATGAACTTTTGGATCTTTCTTAGCCAAAATTTCAATAATATCAATTTGGACTGGCGCTATTTTAGGAGGAATAATAATGCCGCGGTCATCGCCGTGAGTCATAATTAAAGCACCTAATAATCTAGTCGAAATTCCTCAACTAGTACCGTAAGCAAATTCTTGTTCATTATTTTTATTTTTAAAAGCAATCTCAAAGGCCTTAGTGAAATTTTGTGCTAAGTAGTGACTTGTTCCTGATTGTAAAGCTTTTCCATCTTTCATCATTGCTTCAATTGTCAAAGTAAAATCGGCACCAGAAAATTTTTCGTGCTCAGTTTTGTTGCCGGCAATAACGGGAATAGCTAAGTAATTTTGAACAAGATCAATATAAACATTTAACATTTCATAAGTTAGCTTTATAGCTTCGGCACTATTAGCATGCATTGTGTGCCCTTCTTGTCATAAAAACTCTCTTGTTCTTAAAAATGGATTAGTAGTTTTTTCTCATCTTAGCACATTTACTCATTGATTATAAATTAACGGTAGATCATTGTGTGATTCAATTTCATTACGGAAAAAGTCAGCAAATAATACCTCACTAGTAGGTCTAATAAAAAATTTTTCTGCTAATTTTTTACCGCCAACTTCAGTAACGGTTGCAAGTTCGGGATTAAAACCTTCAAGATGATCTTTTTCTTTTTGCAGCAATCCTTCAGGTATTAGTAGTGGCAAATAAACGTTTGCAACATCTTTTTCTTTGAATTTTTCATCAGCAATTTTACGTATGTTATCTCAAATGCCAAATGATAATGGTTTAAAAATAATTGCCCCCTTAGACGATCCATAAGCCATTAAATCACCATTTTTAATAACATCAGTGTATCACTTTGCAAAATCTTCCTGTTGTGGAGTAATTTTTTCTAATTTTTTCATTTTTTCATCTACCTTAATTTATCAATTCTAATTAATATTATTAATAATATCATTATTTGCAAATTGGGGCGGTTTTTTAAAAATAACAATCTTGCAATATTGGTTTTTTAATTTTTGATTTTCGTCTTTAAAAGAGCCAAATAATAAAAATTCGCACATGCGAATTTTCACTTGGTTTGGTTGCAATATTTTAGATAAGTTCATCAAAAATATCTTCGCCAGTTTTTACTGTAGCAACGTTTCAGTTTCGCGCCACAATGTTTCCAGCAGTTCCAAGCCCCTTTAGTTCCCCTAATACACGAGGTTTCTTGAATGATTTAGAATAAATTGTTAAAGGAAGTGCTTCTCTAGTGTGATCAGTACCTTTGTAAGTTGGATCATTACCGTGATCAGAAGTCATAATTAATAAATCATCTTCTTTCATAGCACTAATTAGCTTTCCTAATTTAATATCTAAACGAGAAATATTTTCACTATATCCAATAGGGTTTCGACGATGGCCATAGTGACTATCAAATTGCACTAGGTTAATAAACACAAATTGGTTCTTTGAGTCTGATGAAGCAATGTCAATGGCAATGTCCATATTTTCATCATCCGAAGCAGGTCCGTAGACTGTATCAATCCCGACACCACTAAAAATATCTTTAATTTTACCAACGGCAATAACTTCAACACCGGCTGCTTGAAGGTCTTCTAGAATAATGTGCCCAGTTGGGTTAGTAGCAAAATCATGGCGGTTAAATGTTCTTGTATATTTGCCATTTTCATAAACAAATGGACGAGAAATTACTCTAGCAACATTTCATTCTGGTTTTGAAGAACAAATTGCTCGTGCTTTTTTGGCATATTCAGTTAATTTTTCAACGCCTAAAGTTTTTTCGTCACCACAAATTTGTAAAGTTGAATCAGATGATGTATAAACGATTATATGACCTTTATTAATTGTTTCTTGGCCTAATTCTTCTAAAATAACTGTCCCTGAAATGCTTTTATTACCAATAATTTTTCTTCCATCTCAAGCTTTAGAAAGTTCGTCTAATAGTTCTTGAGGGAAGCCTTTTTCTGTAAATTGTGGGTTGGGCACTTCGGTGTAAATTCCCATCATTTCTCAATGCCCAGTTAAAGTGTCTTTTCCATTTGAAAGCTCATGAATCCTTCCAACATATGCCATTGGGTTTTTATTTTTAGCGACATGCCCTGCCATTTGTGCAACTTCGGTTATTCCTAGTTTTTGTCAATTGGGGATATTAAGGGGAAGAACTTCTGATGCATGTAAAAAACTATTTGCACCAAGGTCGCCAAATTCTTCTTGGCGAGGTTCTTTTCCAATTCCTAAACCATCAGTGACGATAAAGAAAATGCGGTTAAATTTTGGCATTATTATTAGTTCCTCTCTTGAATAAAAAAAACTTAAAATTTTAACTTATAAATATTATACGCGCATATACCAAAAAATATCATTACTAATTGGGTAAATGGCATTCTTTTATTCGACCAATGTAGTTTTTGGGACTATAATTAGACTTGTAATTAATCAAATTAATCTTAATCTTTTGGAGAATTAATGAAATACAATAAACAAAGAACGAAAATTGTCGCAACAATTGGTCCTTCTTCAAATACTTATGATGTTATGAAACAATTAGTCGAAGCTGGAGTTACTACTATTAGAGTGAATTTTTCACATGGTGATGAAGAAATTCATACTAATGTTTATAACTTAGCAAGAGAAGTTTCTCGTGAACTAAATGTTCCAATTTCTTTACTTTTAGATACTAAGGGCCCTGAAATTAGAATTGGCAAAATGAAAGATGATGCTTGCTTACTTAAAAAAGGTAGCATCGTAACTATCAAAACAGATGAAAATTCTTATAAAAATTTAGTTGGCGATGATAAAGTGATCACTGTTTCATATCGCATGGATAAAGATATGCATGTAGGTGCAAAAGTTTTATTAGATGATGGCAAATTAGTGACAATCGTTAAAGAAATCAAGCCTGAAATTATTTTAGTAGAAGTGCAAAATGACCATGTTCTAAAAACTAATAAAAGAGTGAATATTCCTGGAATTGATTTTTCAATGCCTTTTATGTCGCCTAAGGATCGTGAAGACATTATTTGAGGTGCTAAATATGGCGTTGATTTCATTGCCGCTTCTTTTGTGAATAGTGCTAAAAATGTTCATGAAATCCGTGAAATTTTAAAACAAGCAAATGCTGAACACATTCAAATTTGTTCAAAGATTGAATCACAAACCGGAATTGACAATATTGACGAAATTATTGAAGCTAGTGATTCAATTATGATTGCTCGTGGTGATTTAGGTCTTGAAATTCCTTACTACGAAGTGCCATATTGAGAGAAAAAAATTATTGCCAAATGTCGCAAAGCAAACAAAGAAGTAATTGTTGCAACCCAAATGCTTGATTCTATGGAAAAAACGCCGCTTCCTACAAGAGCAGAGATTAGTGATGTTTATTGGGCTACTGAATTGGGTGCTTCTGCTACTATGACCTCTGGTGAAACTGCTAGTGGACAATATCCAGTTGAAGCAATTAAAACGATGGCAACAATAAATCATCGTGCTGAACAAGAATATTTCAATGAAATAGCAACTTCATGTAACTGCCAATGCCAACCAAAATGTGAGCTTGGACATGTTGCTAAAGAACTTAAAGAAAAAACAAAAACTGGCGATTTTCCATATACTATTGCTATTTCAGAAGATGGCAAATTATTGAAAAAAATTGCCAAATATAAACCAAATACTACTGTAATTGCATTGGTTAGCGATCCGAAGATTGAAACTGCTTTCGGAATCACTTTCGGAATCTTTTGTGAAAAAAATGGTGCTAAAGCAATTGAAAAAGTCATAAAGGATCCTAAGTACTTGAATGAAATTTTGGCTTCGCATTTTGATATTAAAAAAGGTCAAAAATTCTTAGTAATTAAAGATGGTTTAATTTCTGAAAATTCATTGTAAACAATCGATTAATAAAAGAACTAAAAAATATTAAATTAGTTATAAAGAATATACCAATTGTGTGTATCAAAAAAAAGGGCTCTTTGGCTCCTTTTTTATTCATTAACATTGAATATCAATTTCTATAGTTTAAGATTGAAAATTGTTCTAAAATTTAAGATATCGCCATTTAATAATGTTATATTCAAGCTACTTGTGAAACACAATTTAAATTTAGCAAATCATATATAAAAGCGCGATTTATTAATAAATTTGTCTTATAAAATGTCTTGTCATATGATTGTGAATAAGATTTTAGTAATTTCTAGCAAAGTTTCATATTAACAAATGATTTAATATGTTGAAGAGAAATCGGCAAATGAAAAGCAAAAATTTTAATGTTTGTGTCACTTAAAAAAGAAAATTCGAGACTTTGTGACATAGATTCAAACGTTAAAACTGTATTCAAATTTTGTCTCTCTTTATATTCTTGTTCGTCAATGCTTAAAATAGTTTTTTCCTTTTTTTATTGTGTATACTACCAAAGCGACAAAATACAAAATTGCCTTTCAATCTGACAAATCTTTCAATAATATTTTTATTAGAAAAACAAATAAAAATATATTCCTTATTTTAAAGAATCAATTAATGTTAAGGTGGATAAATATTTTTTTATTGTACTTTTTGCTAAATCGCAAGAAGTATTTTTATTTTCTGGATTGTTTCTAAAATAAAAGTTTTATGCATTGCAAGTGTTTTTACCTTTATAAATTAGATACCATAAACGGAATTAATTAACATTGCTACATACGTAAGAGTTACGCTACTGCTTAATTAATTCCGTATCTAGACCACTCATCTTTAACAAGATAATAATGCATCCAATAGCAAAAGTATAGTTAGATAATAAAAAATTAACAAAAATTAAAGAAATAAAGGTTAAAAAATAATTTACTAATTTTAACACTTCTTTCGTTTATTAATAACTTTAAATTCTAATTAAATTGGTAAAGCGGGTAAACAAAGAAACTATTTAAAAATTTATGAAATTAATATTTAACTTTATAAAATAAAATTTCGCTGTGAAAATGAAATTCTTCACAAATTTAAAAATCATAAGGAATAAAAAAATGAAAACAAAAAAATTATTAATCGCAACCGTCACTTTAGCGACTGGGCTTTTAGGAATTTTACCATTAACTAGCATGAAACTTAGAGTTGAAAATCCTAAAAAAGCTCAAAAGCATTTTGTGCAAAATTTAAATAATGTTGTATTTACTAATAAAGAGCTTGAAGATATCTACAATTTAAGTAATAAAGAAGAAACAAAAGAAGTATTAAAATTGTTTAAATTGAAGGTCAACCAATTTTATAGACATGCTTTTGGTATAGTGAATGACTACAATGGACTTCTTGAATACAAAGAAATTTTTAATATGATGTTTTTAAAATTAAGCGTTGTCTTTGACACACAACGTAAAGAGGCAAATAACGTCGAACAAATCAAAAGAAATATCGCTATTTTAGATGAAATAATGGCAAAAGCAGATAACGATTTATCTTACTTTATATCTCAGAATAAGAATTTTCAAGAGTTATGAGATAAAGCTGTCAAACTAACTAAAGAAATGAAAATAAAACTTAAAGGCCAAAAACTAGATCTTCGTGATGGTGAAGTTGCAATAAACAAAGTAAGAGAATTATTTGGCAGCGACAAAAATGTAAAAGAGCTTTGATGATTTAGATCTCTTCTAGTAAAAGGTGTTTACCTTATAAAACGCTATTACGAAGGTGATATTGAACTTAAAACGACATCGGATTTTGCAAAAGCTGTTTTTGAAGATTAATATTAAACATATATAACAAATTATCCCCCCAATCTAAAAGGTTGGGGGGATTTTAAATAAATTCCTTGCATCTAGCAAGGATAAATAAGATAGAAATAAATTGGTTAGTTAAAAAATGTTTGGTCCGTTGCAATTATGATTTTTTCGTTTTGTATTGTAATTGGCACTTCGCTATATTCCTTTATTTTTCCAGAAATAATTTCCATAGCAAGCATGTTTTCAACATTTTTTTGTAAAAATCTTTTAATGGGACGGGCACCAAAGGTTGGAGAATATGATTTTCTAGCAACATATTCCAGTACTTCATCGTCGTATTTAAGAATAATATTTTGCTGTTCTTTTACCCTATTTAGTAGTTTATCAAGTTCGAGTTTGACGATATCTTTAATGTTATCTATTGTTAGAGAATTAAAAGTGACAATTTCATCAATTCTGTTAATAAATTCGGGTTTTAGTTTTTCTAGAAGTAATGTTTTAGTCCTTTGTTCGTCTAGCGTTTTATTTAGAATTTCTTCGCTGCCAATATTACTTGTCATAATAATGATTGTGTTGCGGAAATTAACTTTTTTGCCTCTGCTATCAGTTAAAGCACCATTGTCCATAATTTGTAACAATAAATTTAAAACATCACTATTAGCTTTTTCTATTTCGTCAAAAAGCACAATTGAATAAGGATTTTGTCTTACTTTTTCGGTTAGTTGTCCGCCTTTTTCAAAACCAATGTATCCTGGAGGAGAACCAATCAATTTACTTACGGAATGTTTTTCCATATACTCGGACATATCCAATCTAATAATGCGATTTTCATCATCAAATAGACAATCAGCTAAAGTTCTAGCGAGTTCGGTTTTCCCTACCCCCGTTGGTCCTAAAAATAGAAATGAGCCAATAGGACGATTTGGGTCATTAATATTTGCTTTTGCTCTTTGGATCGCTTCTGAAACCACCTTGATTGCTTGTTCTTGCCCTTTTACTCTTGTACCAAGAACATTTTCAAGATTCATCAATTTAGTTTTTTGGGATTCTAGTAATTTATTAACAGGAATTTTGCTTCATTTGCTAACAATCGTTGCCACTTCTTCAGCATCGACTAGTTCTTTTATTAAAGGATCCTTACGCGAGTTGATTTTTTCTTCTATTTCATTTTGCTTTTTAATAAGTTCGGGAATTTGAACATACATGATTTTTGAAGCTTCAATATAGTTTCCTTCACTTTGTAAAATTGGAAGCTTTGCCCGCAATTCTTCAATTGATTCTTTAGTAGAACTTAGTTTTTGGATGTCTTCTTTTTCGGCTTGTCATTTTTTTTCAATGACTTCTTTTTGTTTTTTAATTTCTTCAAGTTCTTTTTGAATTTCGACAAATCGTTCTTTTGATTTTTGAGTTTTTTCTTCAGAAATAGCAGCTTTTTCAATTTCTAATCTCGCAATTTGTTGATTAATTTTCTCTAATGGTTCAGGTAAGTATTTCATCTCAGTTTTAATGTTTGAAGCTGCTTCATCAATTAAATCAATAGCCTTATCAGGTAAAAAACGATCAGAAATATAACGGGCTGATAAATTAGCAGCAGCCACTAAAGCTTCATCTTCAATTTTTACTTCATGGTAAGTTTCATATCGCTCTTTGATACCACGTAAAATAGCGATTGTGTCATCAATTGAAGGTTCTTCAATTGCTACTTTTTGCATTCTTCTTTCTAAAGCGGGATCTTTTTCAATGTGCTCACGATATTCGTCAAGGGTTGTTGCTCCAATTAAATGAAGTTGTCCTCTTGCCATTAGAGGTTTAAGAATGTTAGCTGCATCCATAGTGCCTTCACTTGTGCTTCCGGCCCCGACTAACATATGAATTTCATCAATAAATAAGATGATGTTACCATTTGATTCTTCAACTTTTTTTGTAACTTTTTTTAATCTTTCTTCAAATTGCCCACGGAATTGTGTCCCAGCAATTAAAGCGGCAAGGTCAAGTTCAATAATATCTTTACCTTGTAAGTTTTCTGGTACTTGACCTTCAACGATTTTTCTAGCAAGCCCTTCAACAATGGCGGTTTTCCCGGTGCCCGGTTCACCAACTAGTACAGGGTTATTTTTGGTTTTTCTACTTAGTATTCTTACTAAAGCACGAATTTCTTCATCACGGTTAATCACTGGTTCTAGTTTATTTTGCAAGGCTAGATCAGTTAAATTACGCCCGTATTCTTTTAGAACATCTTTATTATCATCGTTTGGTGTAAAAGAGAATTCCATAAATACCTCCTATTTATTTGAACTTTTATGTTTTTTCAACAATTTTTGGTTCAAATCTTAATTATTATAACAAATTTTAGCACTCAAGGCAAAAGAGTGCTAAAAATTTCAATATTTTTTGGCTAAATTTTAAAATTTTTACAGGAAAATAATAAAAACAAAACCGATCTACCTAAATTAAAAATAAGTTTATAATAATAAATAGGTTTATATAACTAACCGATGAGTTAAAAATGAAGGACATTGTAAACAAGCGTTTTTGAGTAATATTCTTCACACTAAATCTAGTGACATCATTGATTTATCTAGCCTTTTCTTTTAAGTGGTATTCACTTTTGCTAGGTCATATTGCTGGTGTTATTAGTTTTTTAATTTTTATATCGCTCACATACCTTGCAATCAAATTGGTTGTTTTAAAAAAGCCTAATAATAAACTAACTAAAACAAGAGCACTCGCAATCTTTTTGATGTTTCTTGTTTTAGTTGTAAATTCGCTTATTATTTTAGCTTTTATAATGATCAACCGTTTGGTAGTAACTCATTATGCTAAAAGTAGCGTGCAAATTGGTTTGTGACCAATTAATATGTTTACTTTTAGCACCCCCTATTTACTAGTAATTTTTGTTGGACTAGTAGATTCTTTAGCAAAAAACAAACAAACCAAAAGAAAGGATGAAAATGGATAAATTAATTGGTAATCCCCATTGATTAGGCCCTTCAGAAGTTAATGAAAACGTCATTTTTACAATGATCGCTTTAGTGGTCATAACTTTTATTTTGGCGATTCTAATTTTTGTTGCTATTAAACGTCAAAAGGTCGAAAAAGCTCCTGGGGCTGCTGTTTTATTAGTGGAGCAGCTAATAACCAAAGGCGATGATTATGCTAGTGATTTACATGAACATCGTTTGGATAAGGCTAATCCCTATTTTATTTCAATTTTTGTGTTTTTATTATTTGGTAATCTACTTTCTCTTTTTGGTTTTGCTCCAATTGGATCAGCTCTTTCTGCAGTTTTAGCAGCTTCAGCCGTAACATGAATTGTTACTTTTGGTTTGAATGTTATTTATCATAAGATTATTTTCTTACTTAAGTTGCTTAACCCGCTTGAACTGGCAGGTAATGTTACACCGTTAATTTCACTAACATTCCGTATGTTCGGGAATATTATTGGTGGTGTTGTGTTAATTACTTTGTTTCATGCTTTTTTAAATTCAATTTGAATCAAAATAATTAATGTTAGTGCCGAAAGTGCCGCTGCTGTTATTAACCCATTTGGCATTTTGCTAACCCCAATTTTTAATCTATATTTTGATTTATTTGCTGGGGCTATTCAAGCTTTTGTGTTTATGACTTTAACAATTTCATATTGATCCGAAGCCTCCGAAGTTGATGTAAAAGAAAAACATCGTGAGAAAATTTCCGAATGACAAGATGAAATTGTTGCTAAAGAAGTAACTGCAACAACAAATATGACTAATTAATTTTTAATGTTTTTATTTCAAGGAGAAAATAAAATGGAAACAATCGTAAATGGATTTAACCAACCAAATGCTCAAGCAAGCCCCTTAGCTTATGGACTTACTATGGTTGCGGCAGGCCTTGCCATTATGGGAGCGGGTGTGGTTTCGGTTGGTCAAGGTATGGCTGTTGCTAAAGCCGTTGAAGCAATTGGCCGCAATCCCGAAGCCACCTCTAAGATTCGTTCGACTCTAATTATGGGGCTAGCAATTGTTGAAACAGCTTCAATTTATTGTTTTATTATTGCTTTGTTAATTATCTTTGTTTAGGAGAAAAAACTACTAATTTCTATGAACTTTAATATCAATCAATCTTCAATATCAGATGCAATTACAAAAACTTTTGGCAATCTAACTATTAACTGGCCATTTTTTGTCTTTTCGTTTTTGACACTAATTTTAGTAGTTACCATTGTAACTTTACTAGTCTACAAACCCCTAAAAAAAATGTTAAAAAACCGACAAAACTTTATTCAAAATAATATTGATGAGTCAATTAAAGCCAAAGAAGCTGCTCTAAAAGTTCAAGAAGAAATTGATGAAAAAATTATTGAATCTTCTAAACATGCTAATCAAATTATTGAACAAGCTAAATTAGAAAGAGAAAGAATTATTAATAATGGTATTGAAGTTAGCAATAAAAAAGCTGAAATCATTATTGAACAAGCAAATATTTTAGTAACAAAATCACAAGCGGAATTTGAAAACAAACAACGTAAAATTATCGTAGAAAATGCTGTTGAAATCGCTAAAAAAATCATTGGTCGAGAAATCCGCGACAAAGACAACTTAAAAATGATTGAAGAAATGTTAGAAAGTTAAAATCATGTACAACATAAATGACTTAATTTATAACTGATCATTTGCTTTGTTTGATTTAGCTAATGATGAAGGCATATTAAAAGAGCTAACAGCCGATGTTGTTAAAGTGATTAAAGTTTTAAAGCGAAATAAAAGATATTTAGAAATTCTCAACTCATACAATGTTGATCTAGATGTTAAATTTCAAAAAATTGATGAAGCTTTTAGCGGCAACAACATTCATTTAATTAACTTTATTAAATTGGCTGCTAAAGCGGCTGTTGCTAAGTTTCTTATTCAAATTTTAGTTAGATTTGTTGAAATCTCTAACCAAAAATTAAACGTCAAGTATGGCACTATTTTTACGACCATTGCTCTTGATGAGGTCAAAGTAAAAGAATTTGAAAGCAAAATTTCTAAAAAACTTAATGCTAAAGTCATTTTAAAAAATGAAATTGATCCAAGTTTAATTGCCGGAATCAAAATCAAAATTGATGACTATGTTGTTGAAAATTCGATTAGCGGATATTTAAACGAACTTAAAAAATCTGTAATTAAAAAATAACTTAGAGAAAGGAAAAATATGGCAATCAAAGCAACTGATTTATCAGCAATTATTAAAGCCCAAATCAAAGACTTTAACCAAAATGTTACTTTTGATGAAGTGGGCCGCGTTATTACTGTCGGTGATGGTATTGCTCTTGTAAGCGGACTTAATAATGTTGAATATGGCGAACTAGTGCAATTTGAATCTGGTGTGTTAGGTATGACAATGAATCTAGAAGAAGATCTAGTTGGTATTGTTGTAATGGGCGATGACCGTAGTATTGTTGAAGGTAATTTGGTTAAAAGAATGCGTCAAGTTATTTCAACCCCAGTTGGAGATGAACTTTTAGGTAGAGTTGTTAATGCCTTAGCAAAACCAATTGATGGCAAGGGCAAGATTAACACTTCTTATCATGCCCCAATTTTCAAAGTTGCTCCAGGGGTTATGGCTAGACAAGAAGTCAATGAACCTTTGGAAACAGGAATTTTAGCAATTGATGCCATGATTCCAATTGGTAAAGGCCAAAGGGAATTAATTATTGGTGACCGTCAAACTGGTAAAACGGCAATTGCAATTGACACGATTCTCAACCAAAAAGGTAAACACGTTTATTGTATTTATATTGCAATCGGACAAAAGAATTCCACAATAAGTCAAATCGTTGACATCTTAAACAAACATGACGCACTTAAATACACAACAATCATTTCAGCCTCGGCCGCTGAAAGCGCTCCACTACAATACATTGCCCCATACACCGGCGTTACTATTGCTGAAGAATGAATGGCTAAAGGTAAAGATGTTTTAGTTATCTACGATGACCTTTCTAAGCACGCTGTCGCTTATCGAACACTTTCATTACTACTAAGACGCCCTCCCGGAAGAGAAGCTTACCCCGGCGATGTTTTTTACCTACATTCGCAACTTTTAGAACGCGCCGCTAGATTAAATAAAGAAAATGGCGGCGGATCAATCACTGCACTTCCGATTATCGAAACACAAGCTGAAGACATTTCTGCTTATATTCCAACTAATGTTATTTCAATTACAGATGGTCAAATTTTTACTAAAGAAAGCCTCTTTAATTCAGGACAACGTCCAGCCATTGATATTGGATATTCGGTTTCGCGGGTAGGCTCAGCTGCTCAAACGAAATTAATGAAAAAAGTAGTATCAAGTTTAAAACTAGAATTAGCACAATACAATGAGATGCTAGCTTTTGCACAGTTCGGTTCAGATCTCGATCAGAACACACGAAACATTTTAGAACATGGTGCTAAAGTCTATGAATTGCTAAAACAACCCCAATATTCACCATACGAACAAATAAAGCAAATCCTAATTTTATTTTGTTCAAAATATCGTCTAATTAACCCTATTCCTAAAGCTTACATCACCAAATACCGTGATGAACTTTTAAATTATTTTTTAACAAATTCGAAAACATTGCAAGTGATCTCACAACTTACTAAAGCATCAGATTGAACTGAAGAATTAATTGAATCAGTATGAGAACACATTATGGCTTTTAACGAGTCATTTATTCCTACTATTCCTAATTTGAATAAGTATCAAGGACAAGAAATTCCACCACTTCCATGGAAAGCTTACAAAAAATAAAACACCGCATTTACTCGGTTAATTCAACTAAAAAAATAACTAAAGCAATGCAGTTGGTTGCAACCGCTAAATTCGGAAGAATAAAAAATAATTTCGAAAATGTTAAAGAATATTACAAAAGTGTTGAGCAAATTTTCAATGATCTTATGTTACAAACTACCATTGACATTGACGCACTTTTAAATGTTAATGCGTGAACATTTACCGCCAAACGAAAACTATATATTGTTTTTGGTTCTGATATTGGTCTTTGTGGTTCTTATAATTCAGAAGTTACTAAAAAGATTTATGAAGTAATCACTCCTGATGATATTTTGATCGTAATAGGTTCTAAACTCTTAACTTTACTTAAAAAAGATAAATCGTTACATATTATTCAAACCATTACTCAAATTGGTGACACTCCAACTTACGACATTGCTAGAGTGATAGCCAATAAGTTATACGATGTCCTTCAAATTTCTTTATTGAGTTCAGTTAATTTAATTTACACTAATTATTTAAATCCCATTAAATTTGATGTCGTTGTACAAGAGATTTTCCCAATTACACCAAAACGAGATTCATTAGAAAATAAAGAGTCAAAGGCCAGAATTGAAGTAGATAAAAACGCGTTTGAACCAAACCCTGATGTGATTTTGAAAAACTCATTTCCAATTTTTTTTGAAGCGGCAATATATCATGCCATCTTTTCATCGAAATTAGCAGAAACTAGCTCCCGCCGAACTGCAATGGAACAAGCAAGCGATAATGCCCAAGATATTATTGAAGATTTAACAATTCAATATAATAGTTCTCGCCAAGCCAAAATTACTCAAGAAATTACCGAAATAGTAAGTGGTAATGACAAATAAATTTTAAGAGGAGAAATTAACATTAGAAAATGGAAGATAAAAAACAAAAAAAGACCTCTACAAAGCCAAAAATCAAAAATAATGCCATCAATGAGACTGCAATAAGTGAAACTAACGAAATGCCAACGAATATGGGCTATATTAGTCAAATTTTAGGTGCAGTAATTGATGTTAGATTTGAAGAAAATAAAGCTCCACGAATTCTAAATGCCTTAGAAGTTGTTTTAGACGATCCCAACGCACCTAGACAAGTGCTAGAAGTCGCTCAACATATTGGTAATGATACAGTTAGAACCATTGCTATGAATCTAACTATTGGATTAAAAAGAGGAATGAAAGTTAAGGATTTAGGTGCTCCTATTAGTGTGCCGGTTGGGAAAAAAGTCCTTTCAAGAATGTTTAATGTTTTAGGTGAACCCATTGATACTGGTGCAATTGAGTTTAATGTTAAAATGCCAATCCATCGCACTCCTCCTAGCTATGAAGAGCAAAAGTCAACTTTAGAAATTTTTGAAACCGGTATTAAAGTGATTGACTTGCTCATGCCTTATGTTAAGGGAGGGAAGATTGGTCTATTTGGCGGTGCAGGTGTTGGTAAAACTGTTCTAATTCAAGAATTGATTAATAATATTGCTAAAGAACACGGCGGCCTTTCTGTTTTCGCCGGCGTTGGTGAGAGAACGCGTGAAGGAAACGACCTATATCACGAAATGAAAGCCAGTGGTGTGCTTGATAAAACTGCTTTGGTATTTGGACAAATGAACGAACCTCCTGGAGCAAGAATGCGTGCCCCTTTTACAGCGCTAACAATGGCTGAATATTTTAGAGATACAATGGGTCAAGATGTACTTCTATTTATTGACAATATCTTTAGATTTACTCAAGCAGGATCTGAGGTTTCGGCTTTACTAGGGAGAATGCCCTCTGCAGTTGGATACCAACCAACCTTAGCGACTGAAATGGGTCAGTTGCAAGAGCGAATCACTTCAACTAACAAAGGTTCAGTTACTTCGGTTCAAGCGATTTATGTTCCTGCTGATGATTTAACCGATCCCGCTCCAGCTACTACTTTTACTCACTTAGATGCTAAAACGGTTCTTGATCGTGATATTGCCGCGCTTGGTATTTACCCAGCAATTGATCCACTTGCTTCAAATTCACGGATGATGGATCCTAACGTTATTGGTTTGGAACATTACAATATCGCTAGAAAAGTACAAAACATTTTGCAACGTTTCAAAGAACTTCAAGATATTATTGCCATTCTAGGAATGCATGAACTTTCCGAAGAAGATAAAAAAATTGTTGCTCGAGCAAGAAGAATTAGAAACTTTTTATCACAACCATTCTTTGTTGCTGAAAAATTCTCTGGATATGCTGGTCGTTATATTAAATTAGCAGATACGATTCGTTCATTTGCGGCGATTCTTTCAGGAAAATATGATAACTTACCAGAAGAAGCATTTTTATATGTAGGAACAATTGATGATGTAATTGCCAAAGCCCAAGAGCTTGGGGTGAAATTAGATGAAGTTGATTAATTTATTAATTAGCACTCCTAATGGGAATTTTCTAGATTCGCAAGCTGAGATTGTAACTTTTCAAAGCACCGAAGGACAAATGGGAATTATGGCTGGCGCTACTGAATTTATGTGCGCCATTGTACCTTCGCAATTATTTATTAATCATGAAAATAGCGAAAATCGCCAAGTTTATTATGTTGATAAAGGCATATTACATTTTAAAGATGATAAGCTTTCACTAATTGTTAATCAAATTGATAAAAAACCACTAGAAATTAATGAAATTGCTAAAACTGCCGAATTTAATAAATACTCAATGATTGAAGAGATTCTAATTAAAAGAAAAATTTTGGAAAATAAATAATTCATTAAAAATAAGACACCATGCAAGTTGATGTGTCTTATTTTTTTTATTGCTTTTTAACAATTATTTTTTGGTACAGAATTCAAAGACTTTAGTAACATTTTCGGTCATACCAACAAAGGTTAATAAATCACCGCTTTTAATAATAAACTCACCATCGGGTAAGAACGATTCTGAACCTCGTTTTACTAATTCAACTGAAACGAAATGCTTGTTTCGAAAACCAATATCACGAATTTTTTTATCAATGATGCTAGGATTGGTAACTACCACCGTTCCTGTTACATAGCCATCTTGAATTTCGGCAATCATCTCAGAGTTTGCGGTGAAACTTGGGTTAGCCACGATTAAAGCCACACGTTTGCCTGCTTCTTCTTCGGGGCTAATAATGCTATTTACTCCAATTTGTTTTAATACATTAGCATGTCTTTTTGAAGTTGCTCTAGCAATGATTTTTTTGACTCCAATTTCGACAAGTGCAGCGACCACTTCAATGTTGTCACTAGTTGCTACAATAACGGCGTCAAATTGATCAATATTAAGCGATTCTAAAGCTTTGCGTTCCGCCGAGTCAGCAATATAAATTGAGTCCACTTCATTCTTGAATGGTAACAAGTGTTTTTCGTCTTTATCAATTAAGGCGATGCGAATGTTATTATCACGGTCGCAAAGTAATTGTTCAGCAATTGCTGAACCAAATCTTCCAAGTCCAATAATACAAATTTCGCGAATCTTTTTAAATAGTCTCATTAGTTCTCCTTAACCTTGATTGAAATAAATTTTAAGGAACTTATTTTGGAATTTTAACACAAAAAAAGCCAAGTATTTGGCTTTGGGGTTTTATATTAAATTGTTAGTAAGTCTTTTTCTTTTTCGTCGGCAATTTCTTGAATTTTCTTGATAGACTTATCAATTTCTTCTTGAATTGCATCTAAATAATGTTTTTGTAAATCTTCTGAAAGCTCTTTATTAGCTTTAATTTTTTTGTTAATTTCTTGACGAGCCTGACGAACCGTTACTCTTGCTTGTTCGGTGATTAAGTTAAGTTGTTTTACCATTTCACCACGTTTTTCAGTGGTCATTTGAGGATAGGTGATTCTAATTTGGTGTCCTTCATTTGCGATTGTAACATTTAGTTTGTAGTCCATGATAGCTTTTTCAATTGTTTTGGTTACACTCATATCGTAAGGTTTTACTAATAGTTGTAATGGTGAAGCTACTGAAATGCTAGCAATTTCATCTAGACTTAAAATAGAATCATAATAATTAATTTTAATTTTGTTAATTAAATTTGGATTTGCTCTTCCGATTACTACTTTAGTTAATTGCGCTTCATATCCTAAAATCGCTTTATTAACTAGTTCTTGTAGTTCCATAAGATAAGCATTAAGTTCCATAAATTACTCCTTATTTGTGATCACTGTGTTTGGGATGTCATTTTCAAGTGCCCTAATTAGAGCGTTCTGTTCATTGATATCAAAGATAATAATATCAATTTTGTTTTCTTTTGCCATTGAGGCTGCTGTTTGGTCAAGAATTTTTAAATTTCTTGCTAAGATCTCATCGTAACTAACACGTTGAAATTTTTTGGCATTTTTGTTGATCTTCGGATCGCTATCATAAACACCATCAACATTATTTTTTCCCATCAAGATTGCATCGGCTTTGATTTCTGATGCAAACAAGGTCGCTGCGGTATCAGTGGTGAAGAATGGTCGACCAGTGCCACCGGCGAAAATAATTACTTCGTTATCGTTTAAATATTTAATGGCCTTTTCATTAATATACACTTCGCATACTTTAGGATCCATTGTTAAACTAGAAAGCACTCTACAACTTAGATTGTTATTTTCAAATCCTGATTGTAAAGCCAAAGCATTCATTGTTGTTGCTAACATGCCAATGTAGTCAGCTCTAACTCTTTGAATGCCATTCTTTTCTGCGCTAGTTCCTCTTCAGAAATTACCGCCGCCTACGACAATAGCAACTTGAACATTTTTGGCAATAATTGCTTTTAGTTGTTTGGCAAATTTTTGAACAAGTTCATAATCAATTGCCAAACTTTTTTCTTTGTTAGCTAAACCCTCGCCCGAAAGTTTAATTAAGATTCTTTTATAATTCATTAATACCTTCTTTTTTAGGTTACTAAAATTGTACATATTATTTCATTAGTATTAATAATAAAAATAAAAAATACTTTTATACAAACATAATTAGTTAAAAATTTTACTCTTTCATTTTGAACTTTCTAATTACTAGTTATTAAAAATAGTTTTATTTTTAATTTTTGTAAACAAAATCTTGTAAACAACAAGAAAATAAATAAAAAACTACACTCTTAGGTTATTAAGTTTTTACCATGACCATAGAGTGTAATTTCACTTATCATTTAAATAATTTAAGGAATAATGTTCCCCATTTTTTATTTAATTTTTGTGTCACAAAATATTATCTATTCTTTACTATAAAAATTTAAAAGTTTGAAAGTTTCTATAATTTTGCCAACTAATAAGTATTCAGCATTATTCTTGTACTCATCTTTTCATCAATTATTATAAATGTCAATTATATATTTCATAAAATAGGGAATGATTTCATTACTTATTTTATGCCTTCTATTTTTGTCAACAAATTTAAGTTCGTCCCCCATATAAGTTATATAGTGTTTTAAAAGAGAAAGTGGGGAACCGTTTTTAAGATATTTTTTAATATTTTCTTCTAATTTAGCAATGTATTGCTCATAAATAGCATCTTTAACAAATTTATACTTTCATAAATCTAGTCTAATACCTAGAGTTTCTCTATCGGGATTGCTCATATTGTTTAAGAGGTATTGTAAAGTATCTATGTTGCTGATGTTTGATTTATATTCATTTACCGTTGATTCTTTAATAGCTTTATTTAAGGCATTAGAGATTATTATAAGAACGAGATACTTATGATATTCTGCACTAAGTTCAGAAAATTCTTTATTTTCAGACTCGATATAATCTTTTGGATTTTTAACTTTATTAATTCAAGACTCAAAACTGCGCATTTTCACAATCATGTCATCAGTTATTTTTCGAATCAATAAATTTGTTTCTTTAACAATATCATTTAATTTTGAACTATTTAATTTAGCATTCAAAACGCTTTTATGTGCAATATATTCATTATTATTACTATTATTGATAAAAGTCATTACTTCTTCTGATTTGGCTCTAGCCAAATTAATTAAATCTTCAATATCTTTGAAATCTTTAATTGTGTTTTGATAAAGTCACATTGCTGTTGTTTTGGTAAATCATCCATTGCTTGCATCTCTGAATTTTTTGGCACCTTCAACTAATTGTTCTCCTTGCTTGTCTAATTCTTTAATATGATTAACCATGGTTCTAGTTAAACTATTTGCTTCAACTGCTTTAGTTTTTTTAGCACTTAAATTTTCTAATGTTTTACTTAATTTAGCAAATTTTTTCAATTTCTGCACATCTTCACTATTTTCAAAATTATTTATATCATTGATTCTTTGTTGAATCTCATCGCATATTTGTTGATATTTATTGATATCGTCATTATTTTTTAGTTCAGTAAGTTTTTGTTCAAGAGAACTCAAGAGACCATTGGCTTGCTCTACAAAAGCATTAACTTGCACTTCAAGAGTTTTTTGCTTTTCTATTGCATTATTAACGCTTTGCAGTTTATTTACTAACTCTGAAATTTTTCGTTGAATTGTGCTTTGATTCCTGCTATCGCCATTAAGTTCATTTTTGATTTTTTCCAAATTAAGTTTTTGTTCTTCTAGTGCTTGTTTAGCTATTTCAAGAGTTTGCATTTTATTTTCATCGGTTTCATTTTTTTGCATGGCACTATTAGCGTTGCTAATAGCTGTTTGGGCATTGTTCGTTGCTTGAGTTGCCTTTTGTTCATTATCCTCTTTTTTGGCGTCCAATTCTGCTTTTTTATTTTGAATTGTTGTTTTGGCAGATTCAATACTTTGCACTAATTCGTCATATTTCTGTTTAGTTTTTGCTTTTATTTCATCATCGATTTCATCATCTATTTTTTGCTTTTCTTGGTTAGCTGAAGTTATCTTTTCTTGCAGTTTATCCAATTCAGTTTGAAGCTCATCAACCTTGCTTGCAATAATAGCACTTGTTTTGGCGTTTTGATTGTTAAGGCTAGTTTTTGCCTCGATAATTTCCTTATTTAAGTTTGAAATGCGTTGCTCTTTAGTTTTCTTTTTTTCTCTAGCTTCTTTTATTATGTTTTCAAGATTTGAACGAAGCTCACTTAAACTTGCCGAAAGTTCATCGCTTGACTCTTCAAATTTAGAAATTTGGTTTAATAAATCATTTACTTCTTTTAATAGCCCGTTGCTATTGTCACCAATTTTTTGTATCAGTGAATCTAATTTTTCTATAGTATTTGTGCTAGATAACTCTGATTTCGCCTGACTTTCTTTTGATTTAAGAGTATCTATTTGTCTTAAAAATTCTTCTCTAGAATCATTTATAGTTTTTTCTGCACTTGCTATAGCGCCATTTGCTGATTTTTTAGCATCTTCTAAATTATTGTATGCTTGACTAAGCTTAGTATTATTTTTTAAATTATTATTAGATGTCAAAAATTCATCTATGTTAGTTATTTTGGCTCTAATGTTTGCAATTGCAGTTTGACTTTGTGATCATTTATTATTTGCGACGTCTAATAGAGCGACCAAATCATCAAGTTCTTTTTTTAGCTCTTTTGCTTGTTCTGCTAATGATTCAGCTTTTTGATCTTGGGATTGTTTTAGCTCTTTTTTTGCTTTGTCAATTTCTTGGAGTTTTTTATTAATGTCGTTGATTTCATCTACTAGTTTAGTCTTATTTTCGCTATCATCTTTTAGTTCGCCTTTAATTAAATCATCAAGGCTTTTCTTTTGTTTCTTAAGTTCGCTTTCAGCATCAGTTAACGCTTTTTCTTTTTGACTATCATCATTAGATTTTTGAATAGCATCGTTAGCTTTATCTAAAGCTTTTTGACTTTCTTCTAGAGGTTTTTTAATTAGCTTTTCATTTTTAGTTTTTTCTGCGCTGATAGATTGAGTATTTTTTTCTTGTTCTTTTCTTAAACTTTTAATTAACTCTTCAAGTTGGTTAACTTTTTCATTAGCACTATTTTTGTTAGTTTCATCTTGCAATTTGTTAACTTCAGTTTTTTGGGCTGCCAAATCGCCTTCTGCTTTAGTAAGAGTATTACCTAATTCGTTATTAGCTTCTTCTTTGGCTTTTAGATCGGTTTTGCTTTTGAAATCATTATTAGCATCTGTTAATGATTTCTTAATTTTCTCAAGTTCTTTTTCAATATTTTCAAGTTTTTTCTTGTCGCCTTCTTTTAGAAAATCTAATTTGTCTTGAGAACTTTTTATTTGCATTTCTAAGGTTTTTAGTTCACCTTCAACTAATTTTTTATTTTCATTGTCTTTATCTAATTTACTCTCGGCATCATCTAGTGCTTCTTTGGCTTTATTTGCTTCATCAAGAGCTTTTTCTAGCTCATTAATTTTATCGGTGTTAGCATCGTCTAAAGCATTGGTATTTGCTAGTTTTTTCTTGGCTTCAGTAGATTTTGCAATAGCATTTTCCCGCAATGTGTTATTAATTGCTTTTTGATTATCTAATTGCTGACGTTTATTAGTAATAGTTGTTGTAGCGGTGTCAATGCTTTGTTTAAGAGTTTCTAGTTTATTTTTAATACCATCTTTGATTTTTTGATCAGTTTCTTTTTCAACTTTTTGTTGGAGCCTTTTGGCTTCTTCAGTAAGAGCTTCAAGTTTTTGGATCTCTTTTTTTAGCGTGTCAACATCATCATTTGCAACATTGTTAGTTGTATTATTTTGTGCGTTTAGATTTGTATTTGTTGTTTCAAGTTCCCTGTTTAGCTCATCAATTTTGCTTTGAATTGATTTTAATTTATTATTGGCTTCTTCTTTAATGTCAAGAATCTGAGTTTCTAGTCCTTTAACTTTCTTGCTTAGTTCTTCTTTGCCATTAAATTTAGTACTTTTGGTATGTAAATCTTTTACTTTGCCAAGCAACTTAGTTTTGTCATTTTTGTCACCAATTTTATTTAAAATTGCCTGAAAATCAGCGTCAGTAGTTGCATTTTTAAGTTCTTTTTGAAGATCTTTTAGTTCATTTTCATGTTGTTTGTAGTCAACTTCAAGCTTATCTTTTGATGCTTTAATTTTTTGGCGAGCATCTTTTGCTTTAGTATCAGCATCTATTTTGGCATTTTCAAGTGCTTGGTAGTTTGGCTTTAGATGAATGTTATCTTTTAATCTTGTTGCATCGCCATCAACTTTAAAGAAGTTTTCATCAAGATTTTTAATCTTGTCTTCAACATCTTTAATTTTCTTTTCATAATCGCTTGAAGCGTCATATGGATTAAGTTTATTAACCAAATCATCTAATTCATCTTTTAAAGTTTTAGCTTCATTAGTTAATTGTTTTGCTAGATCGTCTTCTGATTTTTGTTGTTTTTCTTTTTCGTTTTGAAGCTCTTTTTGTTTATTGTTAATTTCTTCTAATTTTTTATCAATTTTATTTTGGTTTTCTTTGTCACCAACTAGAGAATTTTTCTTATTTTCAAGATCATTTTTAGCCTTGTTTAAGGCATCTTCTGCTTCGTTAGTTTTATCCTTGTTAGAAGGATTTTTAATGGCATCATCAGCTTTTTTAATAGCTTCATCAGCGCTCTTTAAACTTTGTTGTGTGCTAGTGTTGTTATTATTTTGTTCTTCTGTTAATGCTTTGTTTTTATTAGCAAGATCGGTTTTGGTTTCGCTTAGTTTTTTTGTTAAGTCTTTAATTTTGCTGTCAATACTGTCTTTATTAGTTTGATCTTTTAAGCCCTTAGCTTTTTCTTCTAGTTCTTTAAGATCCTTTTCAATATCTTTAATAGCCTTATCTAACTTAGGATATTTATCCTTTTTTTCATCAATTGTATTGGCATTGTTGGCTTCGTCTTTTGCTTTATCTAAATTACTTTCATGTTCTTTTAATGTCTTTTCAAGTTTATCTACTAGTGATTTTTCTGTTTTAAGTTCTTGATCAAGTTCGTCATGTTTTTTCTTGGCATCTAAAATTGCGTCTTGCACTTCAGATAAAAGGTTAGTAACTTCTTGCTTGCGCTTTGATTCAATTGTTGTTGCTAGAGTTTCAAGATCTTCTATTTTTTCTTTTAGCTTTTCTAGCTTGTTAAGTTCTTTTGTTAACTCTTCAAGGTTTTTGGCGTTGTAGGCATCGCTAATTTTTTTCTTAAGATCTTCTAATTCACTTTTAGCGTTGTCAAGTTGCTCTTTAATATTTTTATTTGAGTCTGAAATTTTAGTTTCTAGTTTTTGTTTTGTTGTCGTGGCTTTATTTTTGGCTTCTTCAAGCTTTTCGAGCTCAGTTTTTAGGGCATTTTCTTTGTGTGCGTCTTGAACTTCTTTTTGAGCTTCTTGAGCATTTTTTAGTTGCTCTTCTAGTTCTTTTAAAGTTTTAGCGATCTGGGATTGCTTAGGCGTTGCTTCACTTAGTTGACTTTTACCTCTTGAGTCTAATGTTTCAAGATTGTTTGTGATTTTAGTAATTTTTTCTCGCAGTGATTCGATTAGTTTCTTTTCTTGCTCTTGGGTTTCTTTTTCTTCTTGCAGTTTTTCTAATTTTGCTTTTGCTTCAAGGTCTAATTTAGAAATTTCTTCAAGCAGTTTTTTTGCTTTTTGCTCACCTTCAGGATAACTAATATTTTTAGCAGACTCTTCGATGGCTTTAACTTGTGGCTTGAGATCTTCTAGTTGTTTAATGGCGCTTTGCAAGGCAGGAATATCATTGATTGAATTTAAGCTTTCAATGGTATTTTTAATTTTATTAAATTCATTTTGCTTAGCATCTAAATCAACGTCAATTTTAACTTTGGCTTGTTTTTTAGCTTCGAATCGTTTTTTAGCGTTAGCAAGTGCTTCGACTGCTTCTTTTTCTTTATAAGCTTTTAGAACATCATAAATTGGTTTTATTAGCGCTTTTTCTTTCAAATTTTCATGTTTACCTAGAGCTAACTCTGCTTTTGCAATAGCGTCTTCTAGTTGCGAAATTGCTAAAGGTAAGGTATTTTCATCATCGGCTTTATTAGCTTCTTCTGTGGCTTTGACTAAGGCACTATATGCTTTTTCAAGCTCAGTTTTAGCAAGTTCTTGTGCTTTCTTTTGACTAAATAAATCATTTAATTTATCTAGCGCTGCTTCGGCTTGCTTTTTAGCATCTAAAGCTTTTTGCTCGTCAACTAGAAGTGTGGCATCGGCGGCCTGTTTTGCAAGTTTTTCTGCTTCTTGAATATCTTTTTCTAGTTCGTCTTTTATATGTTTAAATTCACTATCTTCACTTTGTAAAGTTAGTTTATTAGCATCACTTATATCTTTAGTAATTTTGTTAACTAGTGTATTAATATCGTTTTGAAGTTTTTGATTTTCTTGCTTAATTTTTTCTAATTTTTCTTCTCCTTGTTTTAGGCTATTTTCTGCATCTTTAATAGCTTTATCCAGTTCTTTGACAAGATCATTAAGTCCTTTAGCGTTGGCGTGATCTTTTAGTTCTTTAGTCTGACCTAGATCTTTTTTAAGTGACTCAATGGCGTTAGGAAGAGTGCTAATATTTTTAGCGTCTTCGACGGCTTTTTTGGCTTTTTCTAAGTCCTTAATTTTTTCTTTTGCTAGTTTTTCTAACTCTTCTGGGCTTTTATCTAACAAGCGTTTTTGTAGTTCGTTAATAGCATCTTTAATTTGCAAATTAGCATCACTTAACTTTTTGGTTTCTTCAATTAACCGCGAGTTATTTAGCTCTTCTTGCATGGCTTCACTAGCATTTGCAAGATTTTTTAGTTTGTTAATTAAACTTTGAATTGCTAGTGGCAACTTAGCAGCGGGCACTTCACTTAGTGCTTGGCTAATTTCTGCCAGTAACTTTTGGGTATCTTCTTTAAGTTTGGCTTCTTTTTCTTGCAATTCTTTTAGTTTGGCTTTAGCTTCTTTTAAGCTTTCTTTGGCAAGATTGACAGTAGTTTCCAATTCGCTGGTTAAGGCTTTTAACTCAGGTAGTTTTTTAAGCTCTGCTAAATAAGATTCACCTAGAGGAATTAGCCTTTCAAAATCGCTAATAACTTGGCTTAAATCGCGTACGTTATTAGCTTTTTTGGCATTTCTAATGGTGATCTTAAGCGCTTCAATAATCTTTCAAGCTTCATTTTTAAGATTTTGCTTGTGACTATCACGAATAGCATCAATCTTTTTTTCAAGCTCACTAATATCTTGAATTTCGGGCTTTTTATCATTGCTTTTTGATCGCTTAGTAGCACTTTGATGATTATAAATTACTCCTGAAACGGTTCCGGCCGCTAACAACGTTGCGGTGCTAGCAAGCACAATAATAGCAATTTTCTTTTTCTTAGCATGACTCATGATTAATAATTTTTATTTCTCCTATTTTTAATAACTTAAAAATTAATTAATGTTTGAATACTTAAAAATTCTTAAAAAGTATGTGTAGCGAAAAAATGCTTTTTAAGAAAAGTAATGCGAGTCATTTTACAAAAAAAAAAAAAAAACGCCCAAAGTGGTGGCGTCTCTATATCAAATGACATATTTAATAGTGATTAAATGGATTTTTTAGAAACCGCTTTTTAACAACTATGGATGCTTTTGACTTTTTTGAACTTTATTATTTTGAGATTATTAAACTAATTTTTTAATAAATAAATAAAAAATATCTTGAAAATTCAAGGCACAATTTTTTGGAGAATTACTACTAATTACTTAAACTAAATTATTTTAGTAAGATTAAATTCGTAATTTTCATTAATCTTCTTTTGTAAGTTCCATAGATATTAAAAGTAACTTAACCTTGCCTTTTTTAATAGCATCATAAACGCCACTTCGAGTCATGGCTAACTCTTGTGAAATTTCAGCGAGGCTTAGATCTTCAAATAAATGTAGATATAAAGCTTGTTTTTGTGACTGAGCTAACAACGCCCCAAATTTTTCGTATAGTTCAATAAATTTGCTACGCTCTTCAATACTTTCCATTAATCATTAAGTCCTCTCATTAGTCCATAAATATAAGAATCTAAATCAAATTCCATTAAATCATCTACTTTTTCACCTAAACCTACATATTTAACGTTTAGTCCAATTTCATCTTTAATAGTTAAAATGATTCCACCTCGTGAAGTGCCATCCATTTTTGTTAACACAATTCCTGTTAATGGCGTTGCTTGCGTGAAAACTTTGGCTTGTACAATGCCGTTTTGACCAGTAGTAGCATCTAAGACTAATAAACTTTCGTGAGGAGCACCTTCAATTTTGCTTTCTAAAACTTTGTTGATTTTTGCCAGCTCTTGCATCAAATTAACCTTATTTTGTAGTCTGCCTGCAGTGTCAATTAGCAAAACGTCGTATTTTTCTTCTTTAGCTTTATCAATTGCCTTATAAACAACAGCTGCGGGGTCAGTTTCATTTTGCGTAGGTTTGATGATGTCTACACCTACTCGTTTTGCTCATATTTCAAGCTGTTCTACTGCGGCTGCTCTAAAGGTATCGGCCGCTGCTATTAAAACTTTTTTACCTTCACTTGAAAGTTTTTTAGCTAGTTTTGAAATAGAAGTGGTTTTGCCCGATCCGTTTACGCCAACTACTAAAATAACATTAATGCGATTGTTTTCGATATTTAAACTAGTGTCAACTACCGAATTTGAGGCATAAATAGTGAAAAGTTTGTCAGCGATGATTTCACTGATTAGTTTAGGATCCTCAATATTTTCGTTTCGCACTTCTTTTTTACATTCATTGACAATAATTGTTACTAGTCTAGCCGAGATGTCGGCCATAATTAAAATTTCTTCTAAATCTTCGAAGAATTCTTTATTAATTTTATTGTATTTATTTTGCAATGCTTTAATGCTTTCGGTAAAAGAATTATTTGATTTTGAAAGCCCGGCAATGTAGTTATCAAGCTTATTTTTTTTATCCAATTCTTTTTCTAATTTGCGTTTTTCTTTTTCTTCTAATTTAGCTTGTTTTTTGGCGATTCTTTCTTCTTTAGTGCCGAAAATTTTTTCTTTTAATCTACTTCAAAATCCCATATTTACCTCTTTATGCAAGTCTTATTGTTAAATTATAAATTATTAAAACTAACCATTTAATTTTTCGGCCATGAAAGCATGAATTCTTAAACGCTATAACTAGCTGCTCACAAAGTGCTTGCATCTTTTGATATGAAAAGTTTATAATGCCATGAATAACATAGTCATTTTATGCTACAATTGCATTGTACTTAAAAAGAGTACTGTGATTTATTAAAAACTACTTAATCAATCAAACACTATTATGGATTCAATTGCGTGTGTTAATTTAAATTAATGCTAATTGTTAGAAATAATAGGAAGTATAACAAATCTCATCAAATCAATTAAACACTAAAAAGGAAATCAAAAATATGTCAGATCAAATTGAAAAAACTACAAAACCTGCTCAAGTTGCGCAAACTGCCGAAGGTCAACCGGTTGCTTCTGAAGTTGAAATCATTTCACGTGAAAAACTACTAGAAGCCGGAACTTACTTTGGTCACCGGGTAAGTCAATGAAACCCTAAAATGAAACAATATATTTGAGGAAAAAGAATGGGCATTCACATCATTGACATTTCAAAAACTCAAAAAACTTTAGAATATGCTTACAAATTACTAAATAAAATGGCTCAAAAACCAATTTCGTTTATTTGAGTTGGAACCAAAAAACAAGCTAAAAAAGCAATTGAAGCAGCTGCTCTAAGAACTAATTCAGTTTATGTTTCAGAACGTTGATTGGGAGGAACACTAACTAACTCACAAACAATTTTCAGAAGTGTAAAAGAGTTAGAAAGATTAGAAGAACTTCAAGCCAATGGATACCAAGGCTACACCAAAAAAGAAGGCCTACTATTTGATAAAAAAATCGCTAAATTACAAAAAAACTTGGGCGGAATTAGAAAACTAGCTGGTAAAGCAACTTTCCCACAAGTAATGATTTGTGCTTCACCTTTAGAAGACGAAATTGCAATCGCTGAAGCTAAGAAAAAAGGTATCAAAATTTTTGCTATTCAAGATACCAACTCAAACCCTGATTTAGTTGATTTTGCAATTCCTGCTAATGATGACTCAGTTAAATCAATTACCGTTGTAACAACCATTCTAGCTGATGCAATTTGTGCAGCACGTGGTGAAGCGCAATTATTTGCTTACAAAAGTAATGATGAAATTGTGCTACCAGAAGAGCCTAAAAGAGAATACACCCAAAGAAAATTCCAACGTCGTCCACAATCAGGACAAGAACAAACCACAACAACTACCGAAGTAAAAGAGACTACTGCTGAAAGCAAATAACACAACAAGGAGATAATTTTATGAGCCCTGATTTAAAAAAACTTAAAGAACTTAGAGAAAGAACAAACTCAGGTTTATTAGATTGCAAAAATGCTCTTGAAGCAACTGATAACGATATTGAAAAAGCTATTAAATGATTACAAGAAAATGGCATTATTAAAGCTGCTAAAAAGTCAGCCAGAATTGCTGCCGAAGGTATTACTAAAGCTTACATCAAAGACAATGTTGCTGTTTTATTTGAACTTAACGCTGAAACTGACTTTGTGGCAAGAAACCAATTGTTTATTGACCTTGCTAATAAAATTCAAGATGCTTTGGCAGCGAACGATTTTAGTGACATCGAAGCAGCTAACAAAGTTAAAATTGATGGCATGACCATTGAAGAAAGCTGCCAAGATTTAACCGCTAAAATTGGTGAAAAAATTACTTTAAGAAGAGCTGAAAAATTTGTAGCAAAACCAGGTGAAGTAGTTGCCGGGTATACTCACGCTAACAGTAGAGTTGCCGATATTGCGATTGCCAAAGGTGCTAATCAAGAAGCCCTAAGACATGTAACAATGCACATCGCCGCTTTAAACCCATCACATTTGTTTGAATCTTGCTTACCAAAAGCACAACATGATGAAATTGTTAATAGAATTAATAGCGATCCTAAACTAGCTAACAAGCCAGAAAAAATTCAAGAATCAATGAAAGCCGGAATGCTTAAGAAAGAATTTAACGAACTTGGTGTTCTAATGTTCCAACCATTTGTTATGGAAGATTCAAAAACTGTGGCTAAATACTTAGAAGAAAACCAATTAACTTTACTTGATGCAACTCGTTACGAAGTTGGTGAAGGTATTGAGAAAAAAGTTGTTGACTTTGCCGCTGAAGTTGCTGAACAAATGAAACAATAGAATTCAAATCATAATTTAAAAACCCACCAACATTTGTGGGTTTTTAAATTGCAATATGAAAAATTATTAATAATTTTTTTAAATTTTCAAGGCTAGTAGTATAATGATTATGCAACAAAAAAGATTTTACTCTATATAAAAATTGTACGTTGCCCAAAAATAATGCGCTTAGTATTAATTTACTAAGCAGCAGCATGCGCCCTACATATGTGGGGTTTTTATTTTATTAAATTTCAAAATCAATCGCATCAGCAATACCGTTATCTTTTGCAATTTGAATCAAAAAACCTTTTAGTTTTTCTAAAATGGCCTTACCTCTAGTTTGAAAAGAAGCGTCTAATAAGTTGTAATCAGAACTGGGACTGGTTGCTTTTTGAAAAGTTTTTATAAGTTGTTCAAACGCATCTTTTAAAGTGATGTGGTTAATATTTTCAACAATGTGTGGTTGGGCCGCTTCAAAATCGGTTTTTAAATGATCAAGCTCGTTTTTTCAAGCTAACATTTCGTTATGTCATAGCCCCAATTCATTAGTTAGATTAACAACAGCGTGGGAGTGATTATGAGCGTTACTATCATCTTCTAAATTAATATTAGGTAAATCTTCTTTTTTAGTAATTCTTTGTAAGTCGATGATGTGATGCTTAACAAATTCTCATAAGCTTTTCAAAGCATTTTGCAGTCTAGCAATATTTATATCTTTACCATTCAAACGATCATCAACAATGGCAAGATTCTCAAGAAATTGGTTGCTTTCAAATTGTAAATTTATTCCTTTAAGCACAGCATTAGCATCATTAAAAATTAAGGCGTATTTGTATAAATAGTAAGCTAATTTATACTTACTCAAGTCGCTTACTTTAGTTGAAAACCAGTTTTTAATGAATTCTTCTAATGCTTGTCTATTTTCTACAATGGTTTGTTGTGCTGCTAGTTCATTTAGACGTGCTCTTAGAAGTGACAAATTTCTTACTAGGGGAGCTCAATCAGCACTATAACGCCGAAAGTTTTCTTTACCATCAATAAATAGCTTAGTAATATCACCTTCGTATAATGCTTGAATTTCTTTGGCTAATGGCGAACTAATTTCGTAAGTTTTTTTCTTAGTTTCAGGTAAGGTCCCAATTTTGCTTTGATCCTCATAGTCTTCTCTAGTACAACTTGTTAAAACAATTGGCATTAAGAAAGTGGTTACACTTGTTGCACTTAATGTTATTAATTTGACTATTTTTTTCATTACACACCTCCTTATTTTATTTTTCAATTACAGTAAAGGCATTATTACCTAAACTATTGTCATAGCCTTTAAAACCATTTCAATATAAAGTAATAGTTTTAAGTACTTTTTCTCCAGGACTCTTAAAGTCAACATCATTTTCATTAGCATATGACATAAAACTTAATTGCAACTTAACTCGCCCTACTTCATAAGGAGTTGGCAACACTTTTACATCGATTCTCTTTACACCAGAGTTGATTTTGCCAGCTTCATTTTCAAGTGCATATGACAATAAGTAATTATTTAAAAATGATGCTAGCAATTTAATTTGAAATGAATCATCTCTTATAAAATTGGCTTCATAATTAGCGCGAATATCATTGTTTCAATAAGAGTAAGCTTGCTCTAAGTTAGCACCTGCTCTTTCTAGTAATTTTTCAAAAGGAGTACTTGGATATTTGTCGCTTGCTTTTAAAAATTCTTCTAACGAAATCCCTTTTGGAATAGGATTGAGATTTTCGTTGAAGTTATAAAAGTCGCTTGGTTTTAGTTCATCTTCGTATTTATTGCTTAAAATCAGTCCTTTTAGTCGGTGGCCATGGTCATCAAAATTAGAACTAATTCAAACATAGTCTTTGTAAGTGCCATCTTTTTTAAATACGCGAACAATTGCTTTAAATAGTTGATTCGTTTTTAAGTAGTTTGTATATTTAAAATCAATAATTTTATATTGAGCATCTTCTTGCTTTTTATCTTCAGGAATATCCACACTTAACATCTCATCTTTAAAATTTTGGAATAAATACATTAGTCCTTTTGCATTTCAAAATTCGAAGCTGGTTGCGCCTTTAATAAAGTGATTAATATTATCAACAATGTTTAAATATTGTCCACCATTGATTCTAAGTAGCGGGTTTTGAATGTATTCATTAAAAAGAGGGAGTTCTTCTTTTAAACCTTCATTCCCAACACCAAATTTTTGGTTAGTTTTATAGGTGCGAAAGTTATTAATATAGAATTTTTTATTTTTGTTTTCGGGTTTTAGTAAAGATTTATTTTGAAAATCAATAATATCTTCGATTGTAAATTCAACATATTCACTTTGTCCCGAATATGATTGTCTCACGGTAGCGGCTTTTCAATTAATTTTTATTTCTTTAACACTCTTAGTAAACTTACTAATATAAAGCATTAAAAAATATTCAAACAACTTAATTTGGTCGTCTTTTTTAAGCCAGCTACTACCTTGAATATATTCGTTTTTAAAATGATTGTTTGCGATAATGTTTTTATTATTTTTGTTGACCATTGCTCTTTTATTTAATAAACTAAAGTTAGTTTCACTGTCACGAACTGCTCTAAAAATTAAACTTTGTAAGTCAGGGAAATAAGGTTCATCGTCATTGCCAACACGATGGTAATCGTGTCCATTCTTTTGAGTTAAAGTGTTAAATCAAATATCGCTATAACCATTAGATAGATCCACGTCATCAAAGTTATATTCTTTTATTAATTCGTTAATATCTATATCTTTTTGACTATCTCTTACAGCAAAATCAGAAACCGAATTAATAAATTGCTCTCAATTAGATTTTGTTTTAAAATCAAAACTGTACTTAGCGATATTTCCTTCATAATAAAGTTCGAGTTCCTTACCATTAAATTTGGCATAATCATAATAAGTTTTTTTACCACTTTTATAAAAATAAAAAATCTTTTGGTAGTTATGCAAAGTAGCAATTTGCGAACCAGAAAGTCTTGTTAAATAACGCCTTGAAATCTTATTAATATCAAGATACGATTCATTTTTACTACAACTTAGTGTAACTAATGGAATAGTAAGTGAGCTTATTGTAATTAAACTAAGTAAGATTTTATTTTTCTTCATATAAAATGCCTTTTATCATTTTTTATTATATTTGAATTACATATTTATTGCAATTTTCTGAAAGTTTTTAACAAAAGAAATAATAGTTTTGGTTAAGTAAATTTTTATTTATTAACAAATCGACTATTTAAAAAACTATTTGTTTTATTGAGCTACTTATAAAAAAGAATTTTAGTAGTAAAAATTTTGTGTTTTATACTAACTCAATTTTGCTATTAATCATTTTATTTTAGACAATATGTAAAATTATTATTAGTATATAGTTTTTTTAACTATATGTGATATATAAAACATGAAATAGGAAAAAAAGCAATGAAATTTTCATTATCAACAATTAGAACAGTTGCTCAATTTGCAACGACATTTAACTTAAACAACTCAGTTAATGAAGAAGAAATAAGAATACTTCAACAACAAAATAAAGAAGAAATTGAAATATCAAAGTTAATTTCAGATGAATTAGATAAGAACAAGAAACTTACAAATTTTCTTGAAATGAGTAGTATAAAATTCAATAGATTAGATGAAAAAACTAAACAAAATTTTAAATTTGAGGTGGCAACTTTTATTTCGTCGCTAAAAAAAATAATTACGGTTCGTTATCCGAATAAAATAAATCTTCTTAAAAATTTTTTGACGGAAGAAAATATACGTAAAGCGTATAGATTGAAGCATAAAGCAGAAATAAAAATAAAAAAAGAGATTGACATAAAAGTTAAAGAATCCAAGGCCGAAGACAAAAAATATTTTGAACAAGTTAGGACAGAGGCCGGAAAAGTAAATTTCATAAAAGATGAAGTTAATTCCAAATTTGTGGAACAAGAATTAAAAAGAATTAATGTAATTTTTAAATTGATTAAGGATGATATCATACCGTTACAACAAAAAGTTAAAAATTTAGCTATTTCATCAACGACATTATATGGGGTGGCCGCTGGTTTGGGCTTAGCGGCAGCGGGACTTTGATTTTCAAGTATTTGAGTTCCTGCTCTAGCTCCCGTTGCGACTTTAACAAGTATTGCGGCAGGAACGGTTGGTATTGTAGCCGGAATATTGAAAGATATTTCGAATATTCAGCAGGAGAAATTGGGGAAATTATTTAAACAAATAAATAAAGTAGATACCAGTGATATCAATAAGATTGATTACTTGGAACTATTTAATTCTATAAGGGGAACTATTAGTTTTATTGGCAGTTTATCATCAATAGTGAAAGACGGATATAAAGAATTCTTAAAAAAAACCAAGTCCTTAGGCGCCTCAATAGTTAATGGAATAGATTCTTTAGTTGGAGCCGGATTTGATATTGATTCTACAATACAGGGTATTCAAAAAATTAACAAAGTGCATAAAGAACTGGCTGAGTCACATGGTAGATTAAACTCGCTAGGTATTTCATATCAAAAATGAAATCAAGTTGATTGAGTTGTTCTAGACGAAACGGGGCTAGATAAACCTTATAACGAAGGTGGTGTTGGAGGAAAAAATCTTGTTTTCAAAAATAGAATAACAAATAAAATTTACAAATTAGATGAGTTGCTTCAAAAAACCAAAACCGAGTTACGCCTAATGCGCCTTGCTAAGGTCTATAACCCGAGAACTAAAGAATGATATATTCGAACTTGAAAAAATAAAGATAAACACGATAATTTAGGATAATAAGAATATAAAATGAATAGAATTTTACTAGTAACTATCATTTTTCTTGGTAATTTTTTTCTACATACATTAATCATCAATGTTTTGGAAATAATTTTTACAAGCGGAAAAGTAATATGAAATTGAAATTTTAAAGATGAGAAATTAAGGATACCAAAACATTTAATAAAAGCTAGACGTAAAATTCTTTTAATTTATAATCTTCTCGAATTTTCATTAATTCCCATACTTATATTATGAATAATATTCTTATCCATTCTTATCTTTCCGCTTGCTAATACTAGTGCTGTTATTTACATTTTAACTATACCTATTGTTTTAGTTATTCCACGCAATCATCGTATTAATGGTGGATTAATAGGACACTACATTCGCATAGTGAAAATGAACAAAAATTTTAAAAAGTATTTAGATATGTACCCTAACTTAACTGAGCAATTTTATATTGACGATATTTCAGCGATTGAATTATCAAGAGAATTTTGTGAGGCAGCATCCTTGTTTTTAGAAGGCAAGGTTAAAATAGTTATTTCTCCTTTTAAAAAGCTAAGCATTAACAATATTAATAAGCGCGTTGCGGAATTAAAAGACGCCAATGAGATTAAAAAATACATTGAAGATATTTGTTTTTTAAATGAGGAATTTTCTACTTTAAATAAAATCCCTTTGACTAGACATATGATGTCATATCTTCGTATTATCTTAATTAAGAATAGTATTAATTAGTAAGCTCGAAAATTGTTTTTCCAATTTCAAATATCACTTTTAGTTAAGAGGAAATTTATAATGCGTGATGATAAAATATAATTGTTAGGGTTCTTAGATGAAAACGATACACATTTTAATTATTACTTTTTCAGGAATTTTATTTTTGCTTTTTATTCTAGCAATAATTTTAAGAAATGTCTTTTTTAAGAAAACGCTTTTTGTTACCCTTGATGCAGTAAAAAAACTAGAAGAACAAAAACTTAAAATAGATGTCAAGTTCTATAGCTGAGTTTATAAAAAAACTCTTATTATTTATTTACCTATCGCGATATCGTGATTTTTATGTTTAACTCCAACAATTATCACTATGGTTATTTCATTAGATTTAAGAAATCCTCTGTTTTGAATAGCAGTATTATTAATCATTGTTTTTGGTTTTGTAACAACATTTAGTTTTTTTAAATTGTTAAAAATTGACCAACATGTAAATTCAGTTGAAACAGTTAAAAGATCTTGAAAAAATAATAAAAGTAGTTTTTTTGAAAATGAAGTAGACGATCAAGCAAAATACGAAGAATTCACTAGTAAGCTTACAAGTAGCTTATCTTTAGATTTTATTGATCACAAAAATGCAGTAATTAAAAATTACAACTTTGAAAAAATAAAATTGTATTGTATGACAAAGCAAAACTTCAGCGCGAACAATTTAAATTATTTGCTATTTATTGACCCCGAATTTGTGCTTTTAAATAACCAAAAATTAGATTTTAAATTGCTTTCATATCTAAGAATTTATTTATTCCAAAAGATCAATAATTCCGCACCATTTTTCTCTTAACATTTTTAAAAGCATATGCTAATTCATTTACAAAATTGAAATCTCTTACTAATTACAGGATAAATTATGATTATATTTTTCTTAGCAACACCCTTTGGAGCCATTTCTTACATTGCATTTCTTATCATCTTTTATAAAAGACTTCATTATCTTAAATTTACGCAAGAAACGTTGCAATTTCTTCAAGATAAAAAAATGAAAATTAACATTAATTTCAAAAAAATGTTTTCTAATAATAGAAATATTTTCATAATATGTTTGACAATTTTGATTTTGCAAATTGCATTATCCACGTGAGGGGCTATTTCTGCACCAAAATTAGGGTATGACACTGGAGGCATGATTGCGGTGATAGTTTTTTCTCTTTTGCTTATCTATCCAAACACACTAATATTATTAGTGTCATTTATCAAAAATAAATCAACATACAAACAGTACAAAAAATATATTTCTACAACTAAAGAAGATTGAGAAAATTATTTTTTGCCTCTTAATGAAATAAACTCTGAAAGCGAAGATAATCAACTAGTTTGCAAATATACTAATAATGAATTGAAGATTTATAAGTGGTGATCGCCAAAAATATGACCCGAAAAACTTCCAAGTCTAACTAAGCTTAAGAATAAAATAAGCACTATTAAAGAATTAGAAAAAGAAGAATTCATAAGTAATTTATTATTTTCTATGCCAAGAATGATCGGCCCTAAAAGAGATAGCTTATTTACTAGGGAACAAATAAGTTACTTATATCATTTAATGTGCAATAGTGTAAAGTAAAATTAATAAGGAGGTTTTATCCATGACAAAAATTTACATACTCATCGGCATTCTAATAGCCATGGTAATTTTTTGCATCATTCAAGCAATAGTTCTACAGCATGTAATATTTAAAAAAACTATTTTTATTTCTTTGGCTGCTATGAAACTGATAGAAGAAGATGAGCTAAGAATTAATCGCAAATTCTATAAATGGGTGTTTAATCAAAACGCCGCAAAATATATGACAATAGCAGTGCCGTGAGTTTTATTTGGCTTAGCGTTTTTTATCACTTTGTTATTCATTGAAGATACTAATAAGAGTAGATTTTTCCCATTAGGCTTATTAGGACTATTTTTCTTACCAATCATGTTGCTAATTACGACGCCTTTTACAAAAGTATCAAGACATTTCAGTTCGTATCGAATTATGAAAAGTGTAGAAAATGGTAAAGTTGACTTTTTTAAAAACGACATTGAAAATCAAGAAGAATATGATGATTTTGTCAAAAAGCTTGCAAATGGATTTTTATTAGATTATTTTGATCAAAAAAATAAAGTGGTCAAAAGTTACAATTTCGAAAAAATAAAATCATATTGTCTAAGAAAACAAAAATTTAACTCAAAAAAATTAAATTACTTATTGTTTGCTGATCCAAAATTTTTAGGTTTAAATGGCGAAAAAATTACACTTAAAGAACTTTCATACTTGCGTATTTACTTATTTAAGGAAATAAACAATTCCGCACCATTTTTCGTTTAATTTTATTAACTCTTTATATTATTAAGGACTTTAATAAAAAATCCTATTATCTAACCAAAAGACAATGGTAAAGAAAATAACCGATTTGGTATAAAACTAGACAAAAGGTTATTTTTTTTTATGAAATTATGGCCTTTTTGCAATTTTTATTATAATTGAACTATATATTTATTGCAATTTATCCGAATATTTTGACAAAAGAAATAGTAGTAAAGGTTAATTATGTTTTTTAACACCTCAACTTTCAACAATAATGTTGAATTAACAATTTTGGTTAATTTGTTAATTTACATTGCTATCTTGTTAGGCATTCCTATGCTATTTTTAAGTTTTCTTTCACTTTTTAAATTGCATCCTACTAATAAAAAAACCATTTATTTGTATGCGTTTTCAACTGGAATGTTTTTAATGATCGGAGCTGCGGGCTTTATTAAAGAAGGTTGAGTTTTGCTAGAGCAATGATTCCACAAAAAAGATGGCGGACTACTTTTAACTAAAGGTATTGTTGCCCTTGAGCAAAGCTTTATTGCTATGATAGTGGGATATAGCGCGATGATTGGTCTTGCGATTGTTATTATTGGAAGGTATGTTTTTATTAGAACTGCTAAAGTAGATTTTCACAAAAAACATAGTGATCATGGTCACTCAGAACATATTACTTCTTTTAGGGATATTGACAACCCCAAGGCTGCTTGATCGGCAATTTTAATGCTCCTAAGCCATCGAATTATTGATGGGCTTGTGCTCGGGATTACTATTTATCAAGTAACTATCAATGGCGTAAATAAAGCCAATATTCCTTTGATTGTTACTTTCAATATCCACATTCTTCTAGAAATCATTATTGTTTATTATCGCCAAATGCAATATGGCGAAAAACGTACCAAAGCAATCTTGTTTAACTTTATTACTTTACTTTTAATTATTCCGATTATGTTTTTTGGAGCTTTTTTAGGGAAATTTCTTGATCGCATTGGTTGATTAATTCCTTCATTAGAAATAATGGGTGGTACAATTGTGATTTTTATGTCAATAATTGAACTGGTTCCCGAATTCATTCACTACCGGAATGAAAAGGTTAAAACAATTTATGGTACTTTGGCAACTATTGCCTTAGCTATGGTTTTTACCCTAGTCCTACTAAGCTTTCATACTCATACTAGTCCACCTAAAATTGAATTTGGTTAAAACAAAAAAATTAAGGAGCTAAAATGAAAAAGAATTTGAAATTAAAAAAAGCTATCTTTTTTCTTTCATTAAGTAGTCTTTTAAGCTTGCCTCTTATTTCATTGGCATGCGTAAAAAATGATTTTAATGCCGCGCACGATAACTACATATCGTGAAAAAATGCAGCAAATAAAAATGTTGATTTTTCATATTCATATCCTAATGGTTATGATGAAACTGTTAAAAATATTGATTTATTAACCGGCTCAAAAGCTTTGCGCATTGGCTCACAAAAACAACCTAAAATTGATTTCCGTGATAGCATTGCGTTGCAGCCAACGGAACTTTATTATAAATTTGAATATGCCAAAGCTATAAGTTTGTTATCAGATTCCGGAAATCATCAGTTTACTACCGACACGATTAAAAAAACCATTTATCAAGATACACCAGAATCCCAACAAGATTCAGAGTATTTTTACCCTAAAAAAGATAAAGGAAATGGTTTTAATAAACCGTATTTATTCGTTCCTTCAGGAAAAAGCAATTCAATTAATAGCCCCGAGTTTAAAAAACAACTAAAAGAAGGAGCAAGAAGATTAAGCCTTTCTTTTAAATCAAGTAACTATCCATATAAAAACTACTGAATCAATAGCAAAGGCTATGATTTTGATAAAAAATACGAAGTTACTTACAAAGATTTTCTTTTTGGACTTTTAAAAGTTGCTATGCAAAACAAGGAATTTCGCGATAAATATATTGAAACACACAACTTAGATGTGGCAAAAGAATTAGAAAGAAAACATTATTCTAAAGATAATCCTTATTTTAATGGCATCGATTTTTTCGCTTGATTAGAAAACTTTGGAGTTGACGCTAATCGTTTGTTAGATTTTAGTCTAAAAGATGATGCTTATGACTCAATTGACTTTCACTCATTAAGTAATCAAGATATTAATTTTGAAGAATTTTTCCACAACCTTTTTATTTATTCTAATTATTTTAATGCCTTGCCACTTGAATATATTAAAGACAAGTACGGACCAGATGTTTTTAGTGGCAAAAATGCTTTAAGTTGATTTTATGATTATGGTAGAAATCATGAAACTCGTTTGTACTCTTCTTATTACTATGTGACTAAAAATGATGCCAATGAAACAAAACTTTATCGCAACGTTCAATATCAAAGTCCTAGTGGTAATTGACATAGCAGCAAACATCTAAATGAAATTGTTTATCGCTATAATCCAATTCCAATTGGCAACGAAACTTTTCAACAACAAATGTACAATGCCTTTAGACAAAACATTGTCTCAGAGTTGAATGTTGACCAACTTTCGAGCGATGCTAAAGATGAAATTTTTAAAAACTATCAAAAATACAATTTGAGTTACAATCAAACCTTTGAAAAATACCGTCCACATAACAGCGTTTCGTTAAATCATTTTCCCAAATCAGCATCGCCATATTTTAATGATTCTTTTAGCAAACTATATTATGGGGTTTCATTAGAAGAGCTTTCGCAAGAAAGCTTAAAAGCTTCAAGTTTAATTAGTGCAAAAAGTTTAATTTTCAAAAGTCTTTTAAACAATGTCATTAACCCATATGCGTTAAGTCAAAGCGTCAATGATTCTGATGTTTGAATGTCGCAAGCTCCTAGTGATGCTACTATTAATGCCACAAATAGTGAAACAAGCAACTATAGAACTTTAAAAGATGCTCATGCCAACATTAATAAACAGATTTTGTTAGAAAATGAAAATTCACTAAATAAAGCCAATGTGACAACTCAACATGATAATAAAAAACATAATCTTGATCCTCAAGCTTTAACTTCGCTGGATTTGCAAATGCGCTCTATTGATTTTGAATATATTAAAAAAACCTTGGGCAAAATGATTGACGATTTCTATCAAGCTAATTCTAATGCGCCATTAATCAAATGAACGATTCCAATTGTAGGCTTTACACTAACTAAAAGGCAAAATGAAATCGTAAATAAGATTAAGCAAACTTTCAAAAGCATTCATAGCAAACTAGACCCCGATGTTGTAGTGGTGGATAATTACGACAAATATCAAGAGTATTTTCTAAGAAATAAAAGCATCTACCAAGACAAATCCTTCATTTTAGAAAATTCTAATAGTTCGGACTTTGTACGCAAATCTTTAGTCGCTAATAATTTTGAGCTACTACTAATTATTAAGAAGTTGCATACGCAAAATCTTTTGACAAACGCTTTTCCAGAGCTTAACAAACTAGCTAACGACATTTTTACTCAGCCTGACATTAATAGCCAAATTCTTAGTGATATTACATTAAATGACTTTTATAACAACACCCTAAAAAATCATCTTGATCAAAAAAAATTAAACGATCGTATTAACTTACAACTTAATAAATTAAGTATTACTGAAATTGTTAATCTAATTAACGAAATTAATAATTTCACTGCTTATACAATCTCATTTCAAAATGCTATTTCACTAGCTAATTTTAGTAAAATGTTATATCAAAAGTTTTTAATAAAACCAATTTCCTATGATGGACTTGAATATTTACAAGACATCTTAGTTGATGAAAAATAGAAAGGAAAGATAATGAAAAAAAGATTACTTTTAATTAGTTCCATGTCAACTGCCGCAGTAACTTTATCATTGCTATCAGTTTCATGCGTGAAGCTAATTCCTGAATTTAAACCAGAAATTTTAAATTCATCACAACTTCAAACTATTCGTGAAAGTTTTGTTTTTAAAAGGACAGAAGAAGGCAAAAAACTTTCAATCAAAGAACTACACCAAATTATGAAAAAAGCTCGTCAAGCAAGCGAAAATCCTATTGAATTTAAAAATAACAAAGAACTTAGAAAATATATTATTTTAGACTTTGTCGATGTAAATAGCATTGCTGACGGCCACACTATGAAAATCTTCGATCCTGAATATGATCCAGCCACCGACAGCATCAAATTTAGAGTACTAATAGGCTGCGACACTGAGCCTAGAGAATTAGATGAGGATTTTTGATTAGACAAAAGTTAAAATCGATACCAAAGTTAGGCATCGATTTTTTTATATTTTTTTAATTATTCAAATTCAACTTCACTATATATAGGCGCGTGATCAGATACTAGTTTTCTTATTTCACTAGTTTCAATTTTTCCATTATGTAATTCTTTGAAAAGATTTGTAAATTCATCATCTTTACTCAAGTCTCATAGTTTATAGATGCCATGATTTGAAGTCTTAAATTTGGTTTTTGTGAACATTTTATCATATGGTTGTGAGTAGTTGCCGGCCTTTATTCCTAATGATGTTGCAAACTCAAGGTTATCTTTAAAAGCGGATTGATATTTTTTGAATAATTCTTCACCAAAAGCAAATTTTTCTTTGCCCGCTTTGATGTTGGTGTCTCCGCTAAAGAAGATATCTTCGTTTTCGCCATCAATTTCGTCAAAATGATCAAGTACATTTGCAAGTTGTCTAGCTTCTGCTAGCTCTTGATTGCCGACTCCACTAGTTGTTCCTTCACCTTTGCTTCCGCCAGGGCTATCAAAATGGTCGAAAACAAATGTAAAATCTTCTTTTTTCCCTTTTAATCATTGGAATTTAACACCATATGGTGGTCGTACATACTCGGCTTTGTTATGTTTTTTAATAAATTCTGAATTGAATTTTTCTATATAACTATAGCCTATTTCTTTTTTATTATTCTTAGTCTTTTCAAATGGAATAGTTTTAATTTTTTGGCTATTATAAATTACTCCGACATGTTCAGCTTGCAAATTGCCAGCATATGAGCCTTTAAGTTTTTTTGATGCAACATAAGAATATGTGCCACTGCCGGCTAGTTTATTCAATTGAGCAACGACTTCTTTAACGGCTTCTTCGCTAAATACTTCCGTTAGGCCAACGACATCATAGTCAATTTTTTTAATTAAAGCGGCAATGGCAGCAATTTTTTTATCATTTTTGTCGCTTAATTTAAGAACATTCCAATGTCCTCATTTCATTTTTTGTTTTCCATTTGACTTTTTATTAAGGCCATCTTTAGACTTTTCATCATTTTGGGTTTTTGGGTTCTTTTCTTTAGACTTACGTCCGGGTTTTTCCTTTGGTTTTTCTTGCGGTTTCAAGTTTTCCAAGATAGACTCATACTTTAACTTAATTATTTTGACATCCGAACTATAAGGATATCTTCTGTCTTTATATCTAAGACGGAATTTAACATTAATTTCTTTATTTTCACGATCCACTCAAAGATCTAAAATTTCTAACTCAGTTCCTTCGGGTAGAATGCTGTCAATTAGCTCTTCTAATTTATTGCTATTAATTTGTTTTTGTTTAAGCAAAATGGCCGCTTGATTAGCCTTGGCATTTAAATCTTGATAAGATTTAGATTCATTATTTGGAATGCAACTAATTGTAAATAATGGGAGTGTAATTATTGGTGTAGCTACTAATAAACTAACTTTTAACGATTTCATCTTATTTTTCATATCAATAATTTTATTATTGCTTAATTAAAAAACGCCTTTTTCAAAGCGTTAAAAGGCGTTTTAACAATTATTTATCCAATTCTATGCCAATTTCTATTAGATAATCACGAATCTCAATTGCTTCTTCAAATTTGTTGGCTTTAGCTAATTGAGTCATCTTGCGAACCATTTGATCAATGAATTTTTTATTATGTTTCATTTGGCTAAGGTCTTTTTCACCATAGTATTTTGAATGATCTTCACTAAGAATGCCATTTTGAATTGGCGGAGCAATCGGTTTTACAATTGTTTTTGGAATGATATTATGTTTTTCGTTATATTCGCTTTGAATTTTCCTTTTAAATAAATTATCTTCAATGCATTCACGCATGCTACTTGTTATTTCATTGGCATAAAAAATAACTTTACCATGGTCATTTCGCGCCGCTCTACCAACAATTTGGATTAAGCTTCTAGTGTCACGCATTAGTCCAGTGCTATCGGCGTTTAAAACGCAAATCAAACTAACTTCTGGTAAGTCAATTCCTTCTTTAAGCAAATTAATTCCAACAACGACATCGAACTTGCCCATTCTAAGCCCTTTTAGAATTTCGTTACGTTCAAAAATCTTAAAACGATCGTGAATATAAGCACTTTTGATTTTCTTTTCTTGCAAGAATAAAGACAGCTCTTCAGCATTTTTCTTGGTAGTAGTTAGAATCAAGGTTCGTTCTTTTTTTGCTATTTGCTCTTTAAGATGGTCATAAATATCTTCAATTTGATTGTCGCGACTGTGGATTTCAATAATAGGATCTAGCAAACCAGTTGGCCGAATATACTGAGTAACAATCTCGCCATGGGTTAAATCAAGTTCATAGTCGCCAGGAGTGGCGGAAATGTAGATTTTAGGAAATTTGAATTCGGCAAACTCTTCAAAACGTAATGGACGATTATCAAGGGCAGATGGTAGTCTAAAACCATATTCAACTAAACTAAGTTTTCTGGCACGATCACCATTATGCATACCATGCAATTGGGGAATCATTAAGTGACTTTCATCAATAAAAATAACACTATCATCTGGTAAGTAGTCAAACAAAGTATAAGGGCGTTGTCCTGGAGCTCTGCCATCTAGATATCTAGAGTAGTTTTCAATTCCCGAAGTGTAACCAAACTCTAGTAGTGAATCAAGATCGTTCAAAGTACGATCCTTAATTCTTTGCGCTTCAAGAAGCTTATCGTGCGATTTAAAGTATTCAATCCGCTCAGAAAGCTCTTGTTTAATTAGATCTACAGTATTTTGAATGGTATTCTCATGCACGGTATAAGTAGTGGCCGGGAAAAGCGTCATATTTTTTCTTGACCCTTCAACATTTTTCGAAAGAGGATCAATTAAAGTAATAGCTTCAATTTCATTACCAAACATATCAATTCGAATATTAGTATCACTAACATATCCGGGACAAATTTCAATGCTGTCACCTTTAACATCAAATTGTCCTTTATTTAGTTCCATGCGGTTTCTTTCGTATCCAATTTGCGAAAGTTTTAGTAGCAAACTCTTTCGATCGATTTGCATACCCACTTCAATGGGAAAAAAGTTTTGGCGATAGTGCTTAGGATTGCTTTCACCATAAATAGCTGCAACTGAGGCAACAACAATAGTGTCTTTTCTAATACTTAAGGCATTGATAGCTGACATTCGCATCGCTTCTAATTCCTTATTGTTTTTACTAGTTTTTTCAATATAAAGATCGCTCTTAGGAATGTAGGCTTCAGGTTTATAAAAATCAAAATACGAAACAAAGTATTCAACACGGTTATCTGGAAATAGCGCTTTTAGCTCACTATATAGTTGACTTGCCAAAGTTTTGTTGTGGCTAATGATTAAAGAAGGACGATTTAGTTGTGCAATAACATTAGCAATAGTAAATGTTTTACCCGAACCGGTTACTCCCAAAAGGACTTGATGTTCTTTTTTTTCATCAATGCCATCTACTAGTGCTTTGATTGCTTCTGGTTGATCGCCCGAAGGAGCAAATGGACTATGTAATACAAATTTTTCTTCCATAACTTCCTTAATTTTACTATTAATCAACTTAGTTATTCAAAAAGTTATTAGCGATTTAATATTCTTTAAAATTTACTAAAAAAAAGTCTGATGGAGTTTCGTTAAATGAGCACAAATAAAATAAATAATTTTGATCTTGAGCCATTTTTAAGTGTGTCTTCGGACGATGATCTTTATAAGTTATTAAGCAAATTTCAAGATCTAAATTATCAAAATTTCACCGCAAAGCTAGTACCAAATATTGACAAGAATACTATTATTGGAATTCGCTTTCCACTCCTTAAAAAAATTGCGAAAGTTTTTTCTAAAAATCACTATTCTAAGACTTTTATGAATAACTTGCCGCATCAATATTTCGAATTTAATATTTTGCATGCATATTTGTTAGATTTGGATGATGATGTTGATTTATTCTTCTTAAATGTTGATAAATTTTTGCCTTACATTGATAATTGAGCTGTATGCGATATTTATTCATTTCCGATAATAAAGAAATTTCCGAAAAAAACCTATGATAATGTTAAAAATTGAATTCATTCATCACATATTTACACACAAAGATTTGCCATAGGGATTTTACTAAGATATTTTTTAGATGCTGAATTATTTTTGCCTGAAATGTTGGATTTAGTGGCAGCAATTAAAAGCGAGGAATATTACTTGAACATGATGATTGCTTGATATTTTTCCGTCGCTCTGGTTAAACAATACGATTTAGCGATTTGTTTGTTAAAAGAAAAACGCTTTAGTAAATGAGTTCATAATAAAACAATTCAAAAAGCTATTGAAAGTTTTAGAGTGTCTCTAGAAACAAAAGCCTATTTAAAAACCTTGAAAATAAAATAGCTATCAAAAAGCTTCCCAAATTAAAAAATGCCCTTCTTATGTTAAAATTGTACTTATGAAAAAAATCAAAAATAAATTATTACTAGGAGCCGCTTTATTTTCAGTGCCAATCGGTTTGGCAGCCACCACTTATTCATGTGCTTGCCAAGGCGAACAAGCAAATTCCTTTGCTGCTGATTTTTTTAGAAAAGAAGCTAACCTATACAATAAAGCGACTAAAACTTTAGATCTTTCAAAACTTCATTTAACCCATATTCCAGCTGGTTCATTTTCAAAACTAGCCATTTCTGGCATTATTGCTGGTGCTAAAAAATCTAACGGAGCTTTTAAAACAGATTTAGAAAAAATCGCTGATCTTGAAAAAATTATTTTACCTTCGTCTCTTGAATATATTGGTAAAGGCGCTTTTGAAAGTTTGGGAATAAAAGAAGTAACGTTTGCTGCTGCAAGCCAACCACTAGTGATTGATGAAAGAGCATTTTATGATAATATGCTAACTTCACTTACTTTACCTAAAAATACCACCAATCTTAAAAAACAAGCATTTGCTGCTAATAGAATAAGCAATATTAGTTTGAATGATGAGTTAAAAGAAATTGCTGATGGCGCCCTTTCTGACAATTCTTTAAGTAGCATTGACCTTAAAAAAGTAACAACTCTGGGGCATGGCGCTTTGGCTGGCAATAAATTTAATGCCATCACTTTGCCCGCTACCTTAAGCAAGGCTCCAATTGATTTTATTGATGATTTAATTGATCCTGAAAAAGCCAATAAAGTTTCAGTAACAGTATTAAACGAAACTTTGAAAAAAGAACTTATTGAAAAATTAAAAGCTGATCCTAAACATAACATTACTATTAATTAATAAAGCCCAAATAAATTAAAAAAGTGAGTCCCCCAAGATTGAAGGATGCTCACTTTTTTAATTTATATCATTATAAGATAAATTTGCTTATTAAAACATTCAGTTTTTACCCTTACTATTTTTGGTTTTACCAAGTTCAATATCGTCTTCTTCTTCCTCTTCTTCAATTTGGGTCATGACACGACTTGATTTAATATACTCAGTAAAATTAGACATATCCTCCATTTTAAAGACATGAAAACTACCAAGCGATTTGACAAATCAAGGGATTTCTTTTAAGTGCTTTACTGCTTGAAAGATTTGCACTAAATTATTAATCGATCTTGAGAAATAAAAACTGTTAGAAAGTCAATGGAAGCCATAATGACGCAAGATGTCACGGATTTCTTCATAAGCATCATGATGATTTTTCTCCATTCCATATTCTTTTTTTAAAACTTCTTTGCTAAGATAAAAAACTAGTCCATACATCTGTTTTACCTCGTTTTATATTGATTATTTATTAGAAAATCAAAGTATTTAACTTATGAATTATAACACATAAATTCAAATAAACACTTATCGCAGACTTAGCAAAAGTTTAAAAGATAATTAGCATTTTTATTTTTTATACAAGCTTTAATTTAAATTTTGAGCAAACTATTGTTAGCAGTGTTGTTAATCTTTTAAGTGATTGTAAAATTCATCAGAAACTTTTTCACATCATTCGTTATATGTGTCGATGCTAGTAACCGCAATTGCAATATGAGAAAATCAACTATCTTTTTTAGCGCCATGTCAATGCTTTGTTCCGGCGGGAACAACAATAACACTTCCTTATTTTAGCTCTTGAACTTCTTTGCCTTCGACTTGATGTCATCATTCGTCAGCGGTACAAATAAGGATTTGCCCGCCACCTTTTTTGGCGTGGTGAATATGTCAATTATTACGACAACCCGTTGCAAAAGTCACATTAAACATGGATAGATTAGTACTTTGACTGTCTATTGGCGGTTTTAAAAAACTACTACCATTGAAATACTGAGCAAAATCATTGTTAGGTAATCTCAATCCAAACATATTGGCGGCATCAAAGTCTCTTTTATTTTGATATTTCATAAATCCTTCTACATTAATTTTCTTTTTCAAAAACTTCTTTTGTAATCTTAAATGCTGAGCAAGCTTTAGGTCAGCCAACATAAAAAGCCAAATGCGTAATAATTTCACTAATTTCTTCTTTAGTTATACCATTTTCTTGTCCGATCTTTAAATGTGCAACTAGTTGTTCAAAATTGCCTACGGATATTAAAGCAGAAATAGTAATCATGCTCCGATCTTTTGGGATAAGTTCTTTTTTGCGTGATCAAACTTGACCAAATAAAACATCATCATTAAGTTCTGCAAATTTTGGTGCAAATCCGTCAAGCAAATCACGACCTGCGGTTTGTTTCTTTGCCACTTATAATGTCTATTCTTTTCTAATTTATAAAAGCAAAAAATAAAATTAATCTTATAAGTATCATTTATAACTCATCTTTGATTTTTTACATAAATAGTTAAAAAGTAGATTTAAAAAAATAGGCGTTTTCTGATGTGCCTATTTTTTGCATGTTAATTATTTTATTAAAATGATTTTTTATTCTTTTTTGTCTAAATCAATTCCTTGGCGTTCAACGCTAATTCTTAAAAGCGTTAAAGCAAAAGCATAAATTGATTGAATCGATCTTTCTTCCTTTGCGGTTTCAATATCATTTTTAATGCTATTTTGTGAATTTACAACAATAGTTTCAAGTTCTTTTTTCTTTGATGCATCATCAGTTTTTGAAATTTTTTCTTTTATTTCCTCTATTAATTTTTCGTATTCATTTTTAGCGTTTTCACTAACGGGTTGTTTATGTTTTTTAAATAATTCAAGTTGTGCTTTGTAAATTTTAAGTTGCGCGCTTTTTTCATCTAAGGAAAGTTCGTTGTTGGTTAAAATTTCATTAATAGCTTTTTCTAAATAATCAGAATCTTCTTTGTAATGTTCTTTAAGTTCGCTAGTTTCAAATTCTTTTAAAATTTCTTTATATTCATCAATAATCTCTTGACCATTCTCTGTTAATTTAAGCAGCTCATCTTCTTTAAAATTTTCAATTGTTTTAGTTACTTTTATTGTTTTGTTTGTTTCTTTATTTTTAATAATTAGCGTAACTAGTAAGGAAGTTGATCTAGCTTTAAGTTCGATAATTTCAACCTCATATTTTTCTTTATCATAATTTCCATCAATTTGGATGTCTTCTTTTTTCACATTTTTAGAAATTCTATCCGTTTTGTCACTCACATCAAGTTCAATTTTATTAGCAATTTCTTGTAGGTTTTGATCTCTAGGCATCAAGTCGGGAGTATTGGGATTCGTGTTATTTGTACATGAAGCCGCAATAGTTGTGATTGGCAAAATTGTAATTGAAGGTATAATCATAAATAATAATTTTTTGAGTTTCATATCTCTATTCCTTTTACTTTGACTAAATTTTGAAACAATTATATATTGAATCTAAAAAAACTTAGAAATAATGGTTTGATTGTGAATTTCACTAGCAATTAGGTATTAAAGATTTTTTATCCCGCAATTAATTTTGTTATTTTTGGCTTTTCATTTATTGAATAATGAAAAACTTTTTAGTAAGAATAGTTTTAATTTTTTTTAAAATCTTAATGATAAACAACTTAGACCACCATCAAGTTTTTTAAATTCTGAGGTATCACAAGTAATTACATTGTAGATACCTAATGCTTTAATTTTTGCTAAAAGCTTTGGATAGCCTTCGGGTACGATTACATTTTCATTAACTCAAATGCAATTTGCAGCGTAACCCTCGTCTTTAGTAACGACGATTTTGTTAAAATCATTAAAGATTGGGTAGTCAATAAATTCACCAGAAATTAGTAAGTTATTATGTTCTAGATAGTTAACACCGGTTTTCAGATGTAGCATTTCTGTCATTGGAACTGGAATGCATTTTTTATTAACTTTAGCTAGAATATTAAAGAATTGTCTAATTCCTTCACTATTAGTACGATCTGACATACCAACAAAATAAATGTCACCAACCATCATAACGTCTCCACCGTCTAAGGTACCAGGAGCAATAATTTTAAAGATTTTACTATCATCAAAAAAGCGTTTTAGATAAGGTAGCATCTCATCTTTTTCGCCATTTCTTGATGCTGCACCTGGATTAGTTAGAATAGCGATTTCACCAGGCACAATTACTGCTGTGTCTTCAACAAAACACGAGTCAGGGTAAGCTTCATTTTTAGGAGCAATTGTTACATTGGTTCCACATTTTTTAAAGCTTCAATGTAAGCTTCGTGTTGTTTTAAGGCTAGTTCATAGTTGGGTTTTCCTAGTTCAGGAGCCGAAGTGATTCCATTTACCATTGAAGCGGCTGGAATTTTAACAATCGTGTTTTTGAACTTATTTTTTAAATTTTCCATTTTTTTATCACACCTTTTCATCTTATTTTTTAGATACAAAAAAATTTATACCGTACCTTTAAGGTACTCCTTTTTTTTATTATTTTTAAACTTTATTAATAAGAAAAAAATGGCTAAAGATTATTCGCCTTATAAAGGATGATGGCAAGCATAGAAATCGCGATTTTAAGATATAATTTTATTGTCGATAAACAAAATGATTAATTCTAGGATTAATTTTTTTTAAAATTAAAAGCAATAAAATTAATGTTTTTACCCAGTTCATAAAACTTCTTTTCATAATCAGTAAAATAGTTTTCAATTTGGTAATCACAATTGTGTAAATCATTAGTTTGATAGATGATATTAGCTCCAAATGCCGCTAGTTCTTCTAAAGCAAATTGGTATAGTCCGTCGTTGTCACTTTTAAAATAAATAATGCCATCATCTAATAAAAGTTTTTGATATATTTCTAAAAATTTTCGATAAACTAATCTTCTTTTAAAATGACGTTTTTTAGGTCAAGGATCGCTAAAAGTTAGTCAAATAGTTTGACATTTACCATTAAAAATAGTGCTAAGTTCCGAAGCATCTGCTACCACTACTAAAATGTTTTTTAATTCGCTAGTTTCAAATTTTTTAATTGCCGAATAAGCCGGTGTTGAATATTTTTCAATTCCAATGTATTGTTTAGTGGGATTAGCCTTGGCAAGCTCACAGATCATTTTGCCTTTTCCCATGCCAATTTCTAATACAGTGTCTTTAGTTAAGATATGAGGCAATTTTTTAAGAGAATAAGGACTATTTTTTATAAAATCTAAAGCATTCTTGTTATATCGTAAGCGCATAGTAAGTATTTTATTCTATAAAAACTAAAAAAGCAATTTTTAACTTTATATAATTAATAGCAAGTATTCAACAATAGTTGTACTTTACTGATTTTGCCTAGAAAAATAATTCAAAAATTTCATACATTACATGAGGTGAGTAATAAACAACCATGACGAACAACAAAAACGAAGAGCCAATTATTAAGAGCTTTTATGATCTTCTAAATGACGAAGAAAAAGAAAAACAACCAGTTAATACCCCAAGAACCGGCCGCCACTTATTTGATATTGGCGAAATTATTAATATTCAAGCTTTTAAATATGATGGCACTTTGTATCGTCAATATGAGGGTGCCAAAGTTATTGCTAACTTGAACGACTTCGTGGTGCTATTACTAATTAAAACCAAAGTATCAGAAGAAAATATGAATTGAATTGTTTCGGATCCAACGCTATTTTTCTTTGCCAAAAATAAGTTTTATAATGCAAATATTACCCTAAATCGTAATAAAGAAAATTACATCTATGTTAATTTGGCGAGCCCTTTTTATATTGATAATGGTACAGTTAAATATATTGATTTTGATGTTGATGTTAAAAGCTACGCCGCGCAAGAATTTAATGTTATTGATTGAAATGATTTTAAAGAGTCAATTAAAAAACTAAACTATCCTCTAGAACTAATTTATCGCATTTATGATGAATTAGACTATCTCTATGAACAATTTAAAAATAAAAACGGGGTTTTTTCAAGCAAATTAGTAGATGGCCTTGCTAAGATGCTACGTGAATCCGGTGATATTTAGTTCATTTTGCAAACTATTAATAATATTTGGCATTATCAAAAGCCTTTATTTCAACAATAAAAAACCAAAAGAGATTGCAACAAACCTCTTTTGGTTTTTTGAAAGAATATTGGATAAGTTTTAACCGCAAATTTCTAAATCGGCGTGATCAATTTCGGTAGGCACTTTTCTACCATATTGCTCAATATTGACAAAAGCTTTTTGGGTGATGTCATTATTTTTAACGATTTCGCCCATTTCTCCTTTGAAAATTCCGCTAGTGATTTTAACAATAACGCCTTCTTTGAAAACTGTTTCAATATCGCCTGCGGCAAATTTTTCAGCAAGAGCAATTTCTTTTTGTACCATTTTTTCAAAGTTACGAGTACTAATTGGAGTTGGTTTTGCTCCCTTACCACTTGAACCAATTAGCCCGGTTACATATTGGGTGTTTCTGACTAAGTATCAAGCTTCATCGGTCATAATCATATTAATAAAAATGTAACCTTTGTAAATATTTAAATATTTAACTTTATATTCTTCGCCTTTTGATTTTTTTTCAAGTTCTTTATTAGATAAGTGAGGCATTTTAAAGATTTTTATTTCTTTAAAACATTCATCCATATCTTGAGTTGAAATTTTATTTTTAAGTGATTCAACGACATTGTCTTCTTTGCCAGAAACAGTTGAAATCATATATCACTTAAAAGCTTTATCTTGGTTGTTCATGTTCATCCACGCTCCTAGCTAGTTTAAGATTTGATACCTACTAAATTTCAGAGTGAAGTAAATATAAACGTAATTAAAAACGCAAAAATTGCAAAGGCAGCCGTAAAAGCGATGGTGATCCCAAATCATCTTCAACTTTTAGCTGGACGTGATCATCTAATTCTTTTAATTTCTTTTACAAAATTTTTAGTTGTTGATTCTTTGACGGTGCTTTGATCAATTTCAGGCGATTCTTTGAATCCATTTTCTTTATCGTTATTCATTACTTTTCCTCCTTATGTAGGGTTTGCATGTTGCAATGTTTGCAAAACTTTTTAATTTCTAAACGATTAGTAACACTTTTATTAGTACTATAGTTCTTAGCAAGACAGACTTGACAGGCTAAAGTAATCTTTTTGGTGTTTTTCATGCTAGTAATTATAGTTTAATTTTGTTTTTTCTCTATTTAATCTTTGAATAAGATAAATATAATATTAAAGAACATGAGTAAAACTACGATTTTTCTAATTATGTTGCTTGTTATTGTGGTGATCTTAACATTCACTGCAATCTTTGTTTATTTTGGCAAAATATTTTTTAGTGCTACTCGCGAAAAGAGTAAAAAGATGATTGAAAAAATTCAGTCATGAGAAGAGAGCTTAGAAAAAATCATGGATCAATTTGAATCATTTGCCAAAAATTCTAAACAAGCAATGGAACTAGAAAATCAGCTAACTGCAAAAGTAAGCGCTTTTGAAGTTAGTGCCAAGCAACTACGAATTTCTACTAATAAAATTAACGGTATAATTAATGGTCATTTAAAAAAACATTATCTTTGTTTAAAATGTTACAAAAAAGTCAAGAAACAAAGCAAGCTTCTAACATTAGAATTTCAGAAACTTCAAAAACTATTTTTGGCAGTTGTTGAATTTAGTGAAGCGAATTCTCTTATTTTAAATAACTTTTTTGCTCGAGTGTCTAATTTGCAGGTTGTTTGAAAAAAACTTATTAATCAAGGTAAATCATTATATAAACAAAATTATTTAGACTTTTTTGAAAGTCGTCTTAATGCTTTAAATAATGAAATTAAAGAATCTTTTGATATCTTATTCAATATGACTTTTGAGGCTAAAAATAGTGAAATAAAATTACAAGAAACCCAAAATTTAGTTTATGAATATGGCTTAATTATTAGCCGAGCAATTAAATACTTTATTTTTGTTAATGAAACACTCCCCAATAAAATTAGAATCTTATTGCAAAATAAAGAACGCCAAAAAAATGTTATTTCATATGCTTTTTTGAATTTAGAGAAGTTAATTAATTTGCCTAAAATTTTAGAAAGAATCAAAGAAGTTCGTGATGAAATAATAAATGGCAATTTACTAGAAACCGAAACCAAAATAAGAAATGAGCTCCTGTCAATTAACAAAATAATCATTAGTTGAAATAATAAATTGACTATTGAAACTAAATGTGCTTATTTGCTTAATTTAAACGAACAAAAAATCATTGAAATTAAAAATCATTTTGTTAAGCAAACTACTTGGCTATTACACGAGCTTAAAAAAACTAACTATCGTTATAATAAGCAATCTAAAATAACAATTGTAGAAATTGAAAATTTTATGAACCAAGAACTTAAGACTTTTGATTATTACAATAATAAAGAAAAGTGGTTAAAACAAAATATTTCTTATACAGATATTGTTGATGAAATTAAATCATTAATTGTTAAAATTAAACAATACTGTCACTTTGAACTTGACTTAATAAATGAAATTAATGAGTATCAACTAAGCAAAGATTTTTTATCAGAAAATAGCCACCTAATGCAATCAAAAATATATGAAATATTAGCAAAATGTGCTGATAACAAAATTGTAATGGATGAGGCTGAAAAAAAAGCAACCAAAAATATTGACATTGAATTTGAAAATTTTCAAAATATGCTATTAGATAGTCAAAATTCGCTATTAACCTTAAGCAATCAATTCGATAGTTTATTGGATAAATATATTGATGTTATTGCAATGTTTGAAATCAAAATTAATACTTTTGAGCTTGCTAAAAAAATTATTAAATATCTTGCTGCTGAAGTTTCTTCTTCAGAAGATGTTAAAAATATTTATTTAAAAACTATGGGCTTATATAACGAAGGCAAATATGATGAAATACTAAAAATCACCCATAGTTTTGTTGTGGGGAATTAAGGAGAAAAACATGTATCAAAAAATTCTAATAAGATATGGCGAACTTACGCTCAAAGGCCAAAATAAACGGGATTTTATTAATGATTTAAAACGTAATTTAATGTTCCATATACCAAAAGAGCAAATTAAAATGGAATACGATCGTGCTTTTTTGGATTTTAGTTTGACTAATTTAGATGCTCTTAAGTATGTTTTTGGTATTTCTTCTTATTCATGCGTTTATGAAGTAGAAAGCTCTTTGGCAGCAATTACTTCAAAAGTACTAGATATTGCTAAACAAAAATATCCTTTTAAAACTTTTGCTATTGCAGCAAGAAGACATAATAAAAATTTTGAAATGAATTCCAATGATTTAAATAGACATTTAGGCTGTGCTATTCTAAGTAATTTCGAAGTAAAAGTAAATTTAGAAGAGCCTGATTTAAAAATATATGTTGAGGTTAGGGATGCTTCAACTTATATTTTTATTGATTATATTGCCGGCCTTGGTGGCATGCCTTTAAATTCTGCTGGTCAAGTTTTGCATCTAATGAGTGGTGGCATTGATTCACCAGTAGCGGCTTATTTACTACAAAAACGAGGTCTAAGAATTAATTTTTTAAATTTCATCACGCCACCTCATACTGATGAAAAAACCACACAAAAAGTTGATGAATTAATTAAAGTTATCGCTAAATACCAAGGGAGCGCCAAACTATATCAAGTTAATTTTACAGATATCATGAATTATATTGGCCTCGTAAGTAATCAAAAATATAAAATTATCTTAATGCGACGTTCTTTTTATCGGATCGCTCAAATGCTTGCAAAAAAATTGCACATTAAAGCTTTATCTAACGGTGAAAATTTGGCACAAGTGGCATCACAAACATTAGAAGCAATTCACACAGTTAGTGCTCCGATTACACTTCCGATTTTTAGACCACTTCTTAGTTTTGATAAAAACGAAACGATTAAGATTGCCGAAAAAATAGGAACTATGCCAATTTCAATTTTAAAAGCTTGTGAAACTTGCGAACTTTTTGCTCCTAAAAATCCAATTATTAAACCAACGCCCGAAGAAGCAAGCGAGCTAGAAAAAGAATTAGATAAACTACCAGAGCTAGAAAAATTAGCTGTTGAAAATGTAACTATTAAAACAATTAGCACCTTATAAACTATTTAATTAAAAATGCCGTTTATTACCGCGGCATTTTTAAAATGCTTTTGCCTATGAAAATTCTTAAGAGCCAAAAATAATTTTTCTTTTTTTACTAAAGATTCCTAGCAAATTAATTTCGCCAGCTTTTAGACGGATAAAAATAGAAAGCAAATTAACAAGGGCAATTAATAAGGCACCGATTCATAAATAAGGAGCAATGTCAGCTACGGTTCTTGAAACTGATAGCGTTGATTTTATTCCAATTAAACTAGAAGAAAAAATGCCATATGTAATGAAATTTCGAATGATTTTTTCGATTTCAAAGCTAAACATTGTAACGGTGTCTTTTTTGATGGTTGGGAGAATAAAATTTCGATAAATTTTTAGCGAGCTATATCCTTGTTTTTTTAATTCGACAATTTGATTTTGATTGATTTTTTGGATGGAATTTTCTAAATTTTTAGTTAAAGTGGAAGCACTATGTATAGCAAAAGCAAAGACAAATGCGGCAGGATACAGTTTAAAAATTGGTTCTATTAGAAAGAATAGCACAATCGTCGGAATGGTCCTGGCAAATGAATTGCATAACTTAAAAATAATAGATTTTGGTTTGCTATTTGTTTTGCTATTAAGAAAAAACAATTTTAGTTTACTAATTACAAATACCACAAGAATAGTAATTGCTACTAAGCTAATTAGTTCGTACACTATTTTAAAAATGTTCTCAGGTCCACTCAAACTAAGTTCGTTTCAGTTGGGCAAAAACAATGATCTAAGATAATCTTTTCCTTGGTCCGGATAAAATCTTTGACCTATTAAACTTTGAATAGATAGAACAACCATAATTAAGCAAAAAATCGCAACAAATACTTTAACTAGTGTTTGCAATGTTTTTTCTTTTTGATATGACTTATGATTAGAACTATGGCTTTTACTCGCGATAATATATTTATTTCAACCAAGATGGAAAAGTTCTAACAAAAAAGTAAAAGTGACCAAAACAAATAATGGGATTAAAAGTTCACTAAAAGTATTTTTTTCAGGATCAACAATTAACAGCCCGATTCCTAAAAACCCCAATCTAGAAAGAATGGTACTTCATCTTAAATTAGATTCAAAAGCATAGAAAATGTATCCAAAAACTTTTTGTTTGATTTGTGGCCAAATTTCAGTCATAAAAGCTTTAAACTTTGAGTGTGAACTTTTGGTCAAATGTCAATAAATAGTGTAATTAGCGTTTTCAATTGATTGTGAAAAGTATTCATGTAATCAAAGTCAGCTACTTCATGAAAGAATTAAATTAATTGCTAAAATTTTGTCAAATGTCGCACTAAACAAGTAAACAAATAACAATTCAGGGCATATTCTTAGAAAAATCGTAATTGATCTAAATGGAAATGCGATTCATTTAGAATTCGTTTTATAGTTTGAAAAATAAGCAGTTATTAAAGCTAAAGTAACCCCAACAATAGTGCCAAAAAAGATAATTTTGATACTTTCAAACAAAAATTTAAATGATAGAAGTCAAAGGTTTTGATTACCATATTCTTTGCTAATTGAAGAAGCTTTAAAAAAGTCTTTTATGTTATTGAAAAATAATCCTAGGCCATTACTTGAAAAAGAGAAATTAACATTAAGAAAAAAAGAAACAATAATACTTAGAATAAAAAATCCAAAAATCACCTTCACTCAAGGTCTAAGTCGTGATTTTAGTACTATTTCGCCATTACTAATTTGATAGCGAAAAATGTTCTTTTTAATTGTTATGTTATTATTCATTGTTAAAGAGTTTTTCAAAAGGATCAATTACTTCTTGCTTGATGTCTTTGATTTGTTTGTAACCATTAAAACCTATTCTAGGTCCGTAGTTATCTTTGCCATTTTTATGAACATTAATTATTGCCTTGGCTAGTAAGTCTATGGTTTTTTGATCTAATGATTTTTTGGCAACATACATGTTATATTTCATTGCTTCGGTTGTGGTTAAAAATTCTATTTTCTCATCTTCATTATTAGTTGAATAGTAATCTAATTTTTTGCCTTTATAAGAGTTGTGTTTGTAAGCAAATGCACCAAATTCATCAAAAACAATATGATATTTAGAAAGAGAGCCTTTAGATATGTTGTGTCCATCACCTTGTTGATATTTATCAGCGTTTTTTAGCATGTCTTCACCGAAAGAAGTAAACTCGTTACCTTTTTTAGTGAAATGTTTTTTAAATAGGGCTTCTTGCAACTTATACTTTGAGGCACTAGTTTTTTTACCAGTTACAATCCCGAAGTTGCGAAAAGTATTTCAATCTTTTTCATCTCAAGCTTTTTTAATTTTGGTCTTTGTGTCCTCGTTGCCTCAAATCATTACTACGCCACGATAATATTCAATTGTTTTGTTCAAGTCGTAAAAGCGAGTATATTTAGTGCCGTCTCAACCATATGATTGGTCATCTCATTCTAAATATTTTTTTGCTTCAAAAGCTTTTTGTGCAGTGGCAGCAAGTTTGCGAAGATCATCTTCATTTTCCTTGCCGTTTTTATAATATGAGTTTTCTTTTTCAAAATTAAAGGCTTTTGTCAGTGTTTGAATAAAAGGAACTACTGAGTCACGATCCTTGTTGTTATAAAAAACAGTCGGTGTCAAAATGGCAACATTACTTGCCCCTTTAACTAAATTATTAGCTAAATCATTTCCACTTTCTACAAAAGCAACTTCGTTGCCAACCTCTTTAGCGTTGGCATTTGATAATTTATTTAGTCGATTATATTCTTTGATTATTTCATCAAAAAAACTTTTGTCTAAATTTTTGTCTCATGGCACTACCACAGCAAAACTAATATTCGTTGTTGAACAACTTATTGCAATTGTAGGTGCAATTAATGTAAATGGAAGTGAAAGTAATTTAAATATTTTTTTCATTATTTACCACCTTAATTTAAAAATTTTAATCAAAACTTGCTAATTTTTCTTTTAATTAGACTTTTATTTTATATGTACTAAAATTATTGATATGAATAGAAAAAATAAACTTAAAAAAAATAAGCTATTTCTATTGTTATCCGGTATATCTGTTTTGAGTTTGCCATTAGTTTCTTTGTCTTGTGGCAATGATAATAAAGATGTTCCTAAAAAGGATCCGAGTGTTCGTTACGGAATTGCCGAGGCTAAAGAAGATTGAAAAAATAATAGTATTTTAGATTCGTTAACTAATTATTTAAATAAATCTTCTTTAGATGCTAATACAAAAAATAGGTTATTACAATCTTCCAATTACAAATTTGGCGATGCGTTTGGTGAAAGTGCATTTCACAAGCTTAATGCCTGAATTTCATCGACCAATGAAACATTAAAAAATGGCTTCTATCATAGTGTTGGATCGCGTTTAGATAATTTGTATGATTCTTTAGAAAAGTTGCTATCTAAAAGTGATCTTTCAATTGAAAGAAAATCATATATTTTTCGTTCAATTAATAGTTTTTTAATCTCATGGACTTCTGAAGAAATCAATAAAATTGTTAAGATTCTTGAGCTAAAACAAACCAATCCTAGTCTTTCTAAAGAAGAACTTTTAGAAAAGATTGCTAACAACGATAATAGCGTTTCTTTACAATCGTTATTCTTGATACTAGAAAACGAATTAATCGCAATTTTTAACGAAGTAATTACAAATAAAATTAGAACTAATGATAGTTTAAAAAACCTTGAAAACCCTGATGAAAAAATTAGAAAATTTACCTCTATCTATCGCAAATTTATTCGTTCAATAAAAGCTAAAATCACAAATCTAAACTCTTCAAAAGACCTGGCATCGGAATATAAGAACATTCTTATCCAAGAAATTTTAAGCGTTTCAATAAAAGAACTAAACTTTGACAAAGAGAATGTGATTAAGGAAATTTTTCTTGATCCTCAAGAAGCAAAAACCTTTAGAGACATCATCGGTGATTTACAAACAAATTTAATTGCAAACTTTTTAAAATTAGCAGCTCCATTTGCCGAACTTTTTGCTATCAAAAACAATATAATCGATGAAATATTCAATACCAAAAATACGCTTGCTTCATTAAAAAATAATTTAAAGGGCACTATTCAAAGATTTGATCAAAGTTGAGAAAAAGCTGCTGGGTATAAAAAAATTAGCTTAGAAAATATTGCCAAAATAAAAACAAGTAATATTTTTTCTAATGACAAATTTTATAAAGATTTTGAAGGTTTGTGAGATAAGTTTGGTGCTTTTATTAAAAAATTTATTGATGATTTGAAATTAAGTGATTTTGTTAGTTCAAGAGTATTCAATGTCCTTGATTTGCTCGCTAAAACCAGTTTTAATATGACTGCTGTTTCATTATTAGATGTTGTTAAAAGCAAACAAAATAATGACGAAGTAAAAACTAATGAATTAATTAAAAGTCTTACTTCATTTTTAACACCCGAAATTATGAATCAAAATGAAACTAGCGAACACGAAATTCTTGATTATTATTTGCTTCCGATGTTAAATGAAATTTCTTTAAACGCACTAAAACAAGATTCTTTGAAAAATATCTCTAATAAAGCGGGAATTTGAAAAGCATTATTGCAATATAACTCAAATTATTTTGCAAATTTTAAAACCATTTTTAAAGATCTAAAAATTGATAATGATCCAATTGCAAAAAATCCACTTTTAGTTATGACCATTTTTAAAAATCTTCTAAAAGAATATAATAAAAGAAGAATAGAATTTTTAGCATCCAAGGTCCCTAACTTAACTAATGACGAACTTGCTAAAGTTTCTACTGAGTTTACTAAGATTCACGACATTATTAATAACACTTTTGGAATTTCTAACTTGCTTCCCATTGTTAGTGAAATTACTAAAATAACGAAATATTTTTCGCAAATTAAGGAGATTATCTAATGGCCGAATTCCCAATTACTTACCAGCCTGGTAAAATCATCAAAGTTAAAGTAACAAAAATTTGAAACAAACTAATTTATTTAGAAACCATTGATAAAAGAAGATGCTTTCTAAACGTTAATGAAATTAGTGACTTTTATATTAAAAATCCTACGCATTCTTTTAAAGTAGGCTCAATCAAACAAGTTGTTGTCTTAGAAGTGTTGCCAACAAGAGAATTGCTAGTTTCATTTAAAAGAATTCATCCCAAACACTTAAAAAATCCATTTCAATTTCGTCTAGACAAAGAAAATACCAACTTTGAAGCGCTGCTTGAATTTACTAATAAAGGACTTAGATATGGCAAATAATGGTCCAATTAGTTTAGATGTATCTTACGCAATTAAAGATCAAGCAATCGCTAAGTACCAAGACATCATTGGGGACATTAATAAAAAAATCAAAACCGGAAATATTGAAGGCAAAGAAAAATTTGGTTTCTTTGATGTTTTTAAGGGCGTTACTAAACATGATTACAATGCGATTAAACAAAAATCTAAAGAACTAATAGCATCTGGTGAAGTAGAGGTTCTAGTAGTCATTGCTTCAAAAGAAATTACTTTACAATCCCAAGCTTTAATTGAATTTTCTAAAGGCCTTAGACCACAAAGTAGTTCATTAGAAATTATTTTTGTAAATGATAATATTAACGGTCGTGATATTGCTCAACTATGCATTTATCTATCGAAAAAGAATTTTGCCATCAATGTCATTTCACAACGCGGGGACTCGATTGAAACATTATTGCTATTCCGTGAATTTCGTTCAATTTTAGAAAAAAAACTCGGCAAAGTTAATGCCAATAAATATATTTATGTTTCAACAAATAACAATTACGGAACTTTATTTGAAGAAGTAAGAAATGGCAACTACGAACACTTTGTAATTTACGATAATACTATTGAAAGATACTTTTCTTTTTCGGCAGGCGTTTTATTCGTGCTTGCTTGTGCTGCTATTAATATTGATAAATTTTTAGATGGAGCCAATAAAGCGGCCGCAATTTATTCTAAAGATGACCTTGAAGTCAATGTTGCGTATCGTTATGCAGTTGCCCGCACTATTTTGTTCAAAAACGAACACAACTTAGAATTTATCAATGTCTTTTCAAAAAGTGACTATAAACTAGGCGAACTTTGAAAGATGTATTTCTCAGAAGCGTCAGTAAAAAACCATAAAGGCATTTTACCTCTTGTTAATTTTATGCAAGATGACGCCAAAGTTTTTGGCCAATCGATTACTCAGAGTGGTCTTAAGATTTTTGAAACCTCTTTATATGTTAATAATGGCCTTGACTATAAACCTGTCTCGCCAAGTGCGGATGAAGCTAATAATTATAACTACCTAAATCAGACAGTAACTTATAACAAAATTGGCAAAGCGATTGCAGACACAATTATTGAAAATCATGTTATTATTTATAAGATACCGAACTTACGTATTTTTATTGCAGATGATAGTGACATAACACTTGGCTGAATGATGGTCTTTTTACATCGTGCCTCAATCGTGTCAGCTTATTTGCTTGGGCTTAATCCTTTTGTTAATACTGGTCAGGCAAATTTAAATATGACTCTGCTAAAAAGTATTAAAGATATTTCTGGAGGAAATAATAATGATTAAAATTGGGATTATTGGCGTTGGAGCAGTTGGGAGCTCGTATTTGTATGCTTGCCTTAACCAAAATATCGAAGCAAATTATGTACTAATTGATAATTTTGAACCTTGTGCAATTGCTCAGGCTAAAGACTTAAATGATGCTGCTTGCGCAATGCCATCAAATGGCTCTTATTTCAGATCAGGTACATACAATGATTTAAGCGACGCTGAAATTTTGGTAATTACCGCTTCAGTTCGTCCTAAGAACGATAAACTAGCTGATCGCTTGGAACTATTAAATGATAATGCTAAACTAATGAAAGATATTGCTAATAAAGTTGTTGCAGCTGGTTTTAAAGGCATTACAGTTATTGCAAGCAATCCGGTTGATATTATGGCTAGCGTTTATCAACAAGCAACGCAATTTGATGCTTCAAAAGTAATTAGCTCGGGAACAATTTTAGAAACCGCTCGATTGAAAAAATTCATTGCTGAAAAGCTAAACATAAAAGCTTCTGCTATTTCAGGGTATGTTATTGGTGAACACGGCGCTCGTTGCATTATTCCTTTTTCACAAATCCGTCTTGGTATGAGCAGTTTTCTATCAATGTCAAACGATCTAGATGAAAACTATCAAAACAGCGTTTGCGAGAAGGTAAAAAACGAAGCATTTGAAATTATTGCCGGTAAAGGAATTACTAATTTTGGTATTGGTGAATCACTTTGCCAAATAACTAGTGCAATTATTGGGGATAAAAATGCTGTTTTTTCTTTAGGCGTACAACTTCCTAGCGAATATAAACACGCCGGCTCTTACTTTGGTCTTCCTGTCATTTTAGGTAAGAATGGCTACAGTCATTTACCAAAAATTATGCTTTCTAAAGTAGAGCAAAAAATGTTCGATGATTACTCTAAAGAAATCAAAGAAACCGTCTTAATGCTATTAAAAGAAAACGAAATTAAAGCCACCATTAAATAATTATAAAATCCTAACTCAATACACTACATTGGTAGTGTATTTTTAATATAATTTTAATTAATTATGCAGAAATACATTGAGTTTAACAATCTAAGTGCCAAGTACAAAAACAATTCCTCTTTAATTTTAAAGGACGTTACTTTTTCGATTAACAAAGGAGAAATGGTAGCAATTATTGGTGAATCCGGTTCGGGAAAATCCACAATTTTTAATGCCATTTTAAATCAACTTCAAATTGAATCAGGCGAAATTTTGATTGCAGGCAAATCACTTAAATCTTATTCAAAAAGAGAATGAAAAAAACTTCTAAAATTAATTGGTTTTTTAGGACAAGATCCCAATCTAATTGATATTGAGAATGTTTATGTCAATCTCAAACGTTCTTATACAAGATATAAAAATGCTTTTTATGAGTGATTTGGCATTTTGAATCAAAATCAGAGAAATGAGATTTATGAAACTTTAAACTCATTAAATATTTTCGATAAAACTTTTAGTAGGGTCAGTGATTTAAGTGGCGGGCAGAAAAAGCGTGTGGAACTAGCTAAACTATTTTTAAAAGATGCATCTCTAATTTTGGCTGATGAGCCAACTTCAAACCTTGATCGTAAAAACGCCATGGAAATTCTTAATATTTTAAAAAGATTGAACCAAGAAAAACAAGTGACCATTCTCGTCAATATTCATGATCTTTCTTTGCTTAAAAATAATTTCTCTAAATTTATTGCGATTAAAAATGGCGGCGTAATTGCTAGCGGCAGTCTTGATAAAATATCAATTGCAGAATTAGAATCTTACTATTATGAAAGCACTCAACTAGAGCAATAAATTTAATTTGCAAATAGACTCGCAGTACCATTCAAATTAAAATGGCCTTTTTTTATTAAAAGCCGTATTTTTCCCCTCGCCCTTACCATTCTAGTTGGCCCTTAGAAGCCCTAAATTTTTGTATTTTGTTAAAATATATGTAATAAATTTACAAATTAAAGTGAAAATGGGGTGTATTATGAAAAATGCAATGACAGTTAAAACAAAGTCTCTTGCCGAACTAAAACGAGAAGAAATTAAAAATCGCCTTATCGAATCTTCAAAGTCAAGCGCTAATGAACTTTTTGACAAATACAAAAGTTCAATTAAAGGTATTCAAGACGAAGATGTTGTAGAAAGCAATCGCGATGATTATGGCCGTAATAAAATCTCAAAAAAAGGCGCAGATAACGTTTGAAAAAGACTGTTTCGTTCTTTTTTTAACACCTTCAACATTATTTTATTTGTACTAGCGATGGTCTCGCTTGTAGTAAACGTTATTTTGCCATTAAAACAAGGCAATAAACCCGAGTATATCACTTCAGTTATTATCTTGCTGCTTGTTTTTATTAGCAGCATCATTCATTTTATTCAAGAGCAAAAAAGTTCTTCAAGTGCTGACAAATTAATTCAAATCATTCAAACTACCTCATTAATTGAACGTGATGGTGTGCTTAGAGAAATTCCTCTAGAAGACATTGTTGTTGGCGATATTGTTCACTTAGCAGCGGGTGATATTATTCCTGCTGATGTTAGAATTTTGCAAGCCAAGGACCTTTTTGTGTCGCAATCATCTTTAACTGGCGAAAGCGAACCGATTGAAAAATATAGCATTTATGATGCTAAAAGTGCTAATGAGAATCCGACTGATCATGCCAATCTAGCTTTTATGGGTTCTAATATTATTTCAGGATCAGCTAAAGCTATTGTAGTGGTTACTGGCAACGACACTTATATCGGTCAAATCGCTTCAAAGCTTAATGAAAAACCGGTAGTAACTTCCTTCCAAAAAGGGATGCGTAAGATTTCTATTATGTTAACTATTATCATGGCTGTAGTTATTCCGATTGTCTTTTTAATAGTTGGTCTTACTTCTTCAGAAAAAGATCCGTGAATTAATGCTTTATTATTCGGAATTTCTATTGCAGTAGGCTTGACACCAGAAATGCTGCCAATGATTGTCACAAGTTGTCTTTCAAAAGGTGCTATTACTATGGCGAAGAAAAAGACAATTATCAAAAATTTAAATTCAATTCAAAATTTTGGGGCTATGGACATTTTGTGTACCGACAAAACCGGAACAATCACACAAGATGAAGTTATTTTAGAAAGACATTTAGATGTAACGGGAAAAGAAGATTCATATGTCCTTAAGTATGCTTTTTTAAACTCATATTATCAAACTGGCCTAAAAAATTTATTAGATAAGTCAATAATTAAGAGAACACTTGAGTTAGCTGATGATATTAAAGAATTGGATAATCTTGAGTTGCACTTTGAAAAAATTGATGAAATTCCTTTCGATTTCAATCGTAAGAGAATGTCTGTTTTGGTTAAGTCTCTCAAAAATAATCGCATCAAAATGATTACTAAAGGCGCAGTAGAAGAAGTGATTAGCGTTTGCGACAAAATTTATTTAGATGGTAAAGTAATTGAACTTGATAAAAAAATTGTGAAAAAAGTTCTAAGAAAAGTTGAAGAATTTTCCGAAGAAGGAATGCGCGTTATCGCAATCGCTTCTAAAAATGATGCTTCAGCCGTAGGTGAATTTTCAGTTAGTGATGAAAAAAGCATGACCTTAATTGGCTATTTGACTTTTTTAGATCCACCAAAAGACTCAGTAGAAGATGCAATTAAAGAGTTGCATAATTTAGGAGTTGAACTAAAAATTCTTACCGGTGACAATCCCCTTGTTACTAAAGCAGTGTGTTCAAAAGTTAATATTCCTTATGAAAAGATTCTTTTAGGTAAAGAAATTGCTGAGATGGATGACGAGATTTTGGCTCGTGAAGTAGAAACGACACAAATCTTTGCCAAATTAAGTCCAGACCAAAAAGCAAGAATCATTAATATTCTTCGTAAAAACGGTCATGTCGTTGGTTATATGGGCGATGGTATTAACGACGCTCCTGCGATGAAAGTGGCTGATGTTTCTATCTCAGTTGATACCGCAGTCGATATTGCTAAAGAAACAGCCAATATTATTTTGCTAGAAAAAGACCTTAATGTTTTAGCGACTGGAATAATTGAAGGTAGACGCACGCACGCCAATATCAATAAATATGTTAAAATGACAGTTTCCTCAAACTTCGGAAACATTATTAGCATTGTTCTTGCATCAATCATTTTGCCATTTCTACCGATGCATCCAGTGCAAATCATTGTTCTTAATTTAATTTATGATCTATGTTGTGGAGCAATTCCGTGAGATAACGTTGATAAGGAATTTATTAGGAAGCCAAAGAAATGAGAATATAAGTCCATTTTGAAATTCATGCTTTGGTTCGGACCAATAAGTACCATTGTTGACATTATGTCTTTCCTTATTTTGTTCTATGTCGTTGCCCCAAGTGTTGTTGGTGCTAGATATAGTGCTATAACCGATCCGAATTTACAAGAAACATTCCAAAGAATCTTTTGAACTGGCTGATTAGTCACTTCAATGTGAACACAAGCAATCATTATTCATTTCTTAAGAACAGATAAAATACCATTTGTTAAATCAAACGCTTCAACACCAATTATTCTTACCACTTTAGCAGGTGTAGTTGTCATTACGGCATTACCATATATTCCAAACATTAATGAATGGCTAAAGCTAGAGCCGTTAAAACCCGTTTTCTTTGCTTGGCTCGCTTTATTTATGGGAACTTATATTACTCTAGTTGAAATTACCAAAATCATTTACAAGCGAGTGCATCACGAATTTTTATAATTTGAGGCCAGTTAAACAAGAAGCAAGGTTTTGCCTTGCTTTTTTATTGATCTTCTTTGATGAAAATTAATTTTTAATTTTTTGCTACTATAAAGTTCAAAATGAGGATCAAAATACTTGTTTTATAAACGTAAGAATAACTTAATTTAGATGATAGTTAACTAGATTGACTTTTTTCTAGCGATTGTTGTGATAAAACGCTTTAATATGGCTAAAAACCCTATTTTATAATACAATTTATAGAAATATATAAGGATTGATTTTTTAAATGAAAGCAAAGCAAAACAATGAAATTGTAATTTTTGGAATGGAAAATTCCCAAGACTTAGCTAACAAAATTGGTGAACATTTAAACATGCCAATTGTGCCAGTTCAAAAAATTAAATTTGCCGATGGCGAAGAACTACTTTATTCAAACGAAGTGGTAAGAAACAAAACAGTATTTGTTATTTGTAACACCGGTAAACCGGTCAATGATAATTTAATGGGCTTATTAATTTTTATTGACTCACTTAAAAGAGCAAGTGCCAAAGCTATTATTGTAGTTATGACATATTATGGCTACGCGCGCCAAGATCGAAAAGCAAGTGGTCGTCAACCAATTACTGCTAAACTTGTTGCTGACTTATTGACCGTCGCTGGGGCAACTAAAATTATTACAACCGACTTACATAACCCATCAATTCAAGGATTTTTCAATATTCCAGTTGATGATTTAGGTGGACAATTTATTTTTTCAAATGAACTTAGAAAACGTAAAGAGAATTATGTCATAGTATCGCCAGACCACGGTGGCGCTGTCCGCGCAAGACAACTTTCTGAGCTACTAATGCATGACGAAGAAATTGCTATTATTGACAAACGCCGTACTGCTCCTAACAAAAGCGAAATCATGGGTGTTTTAGGTAATGTTGAAGGTAAAAATGTTATTGTTTATGACGACATCATTGATACAGGCGGAACCATCATTAACGCAGCTCGTATCTTAAAACAAAGAGGTGCTAAAAAAATTATTATCGCCGCTACACATGGCTTATTTTCACGTGGCTTTCAAATGTTTGAAGATGAAGCAATTATTGACGAAGTTATCGTAAGCGATTCAACAAACCATGATGATATTGCTCATTTTTCTAAACTAAAAGTCATTTCAATGGCGCATTTTCTTTCTTTGGTAATTGGTGCTAATATTAATAAAACATCAATAACTGAAGTTTACGATGCTTTTAGCAAAGGAATCGTTTAAGTTATTTGAGCAATATCTTCCCTTTTTAAACAATAAACAAAAACAAGATCTTTACGACTATTACTATTTAATTGAAACTGAAAACCAAAAATATAATTTGACTGGCTTTAGTGATGAAAAACTAATTTGTGAGGGTCTTATTGAATCGATTTTGATTTTCCAAGCAATTACAAGTAGTATTCTTAATTTAGATAGTAAAGTAGTCTTAGATATTGGCAGCGGCGTAGGCTTTCCAATTTTGCCTTATTTTATTATCAATCCAACTTTTAATCTAACCATATATGAACCAATTAATAAACGCGTTAATTTTTTAGAAATGGTTATTGCTAAACTAAATCTTCAAAATATCACTATTAAAAAAATCCGAGCTGAAGATAGTAAAGAAACCGAAAAATTCGATTTTATTAGTGCTAGAGCAGTTAGCGAACTTAAAAATTTAATGGAAATTTCACATCATTTGCTAAAGCAAAACGGCATTTGTTGCTTTCTAAAATCGCTTAATTATTTGCAAGAGATAGAGAATGCCAAATCCATTAAAGAAACATTAGGCATCGAAAGAATCAGTACGTTTTCACTTGGGCAATTCTTTACAATTTCAAATGTTTTAGTTTACTATCAAAAAAATAAAAAGACTCCCAAAGGCTATCCAAGGAAATGACAAACTATAATTAAAGAACAAAGATAATTACTTTTTTAGCCCCATATTGGTTTATTTTTGTGACCTTTATTTTGCTTTTTGACCACTTCGTTGGTCTTTTGCTTTATATTTAGAATATTTTACTTATCAACTTACCAGAGGAGAAGCGGATGCATAGACTTTTTAAAGAGGTTTTTAAATCACTTTCGCGAAACAAAATTGCTTTAATTTGCCTAACGATTTTAATTTTTTTAACATCTGGCATTTTTACATTACTTTATGACATTAAGAAAAGTTATTCATCAACAATTAATTCATATGACCAAGTTTCAAGACTTCATGACTTAACTGCTGATCTTGATGTTAATCTCTCTGGTAACATCCCTAATGGGGGTTTTGATCAATTAGATCGCGACGGAAATCCAAGTAAGGATAAAAAACCAATTACTTTTAGTGCCTCAGCTAATAGTGCTAAAAAAGCATATTCATTTAACTTAGGTCCAGAAGACAAAAACTACATTCAACTGAAAAAAATCGGTGGCCTTGATGTAACAAATGACGATTATTACATTAAAGCCGAAGATTTTATGAAATTTTTTTATGCCTCAAAACAAGCCGCTAGCGGTACTAAATTCGAGCTAAACAAAGAAAATCCTGATCCTTCAAAGATTAACGAGTTTACGATTGATGGTAAAGCAAAAGAATTTGCTATCTATCAAAAAAAAGGCGATAAATTTGAACGTATCACCACTAAACTTTCATTAGAAAAAGATAGTAATTTGATTTTTACTGACCAACCAACTTTAAGTCAAATCGGTCAAATTGTTAAATCTAATGATTCATCAAAAAAAGATTACATTATCAACCCAAGATCGCTATATCTTAATTTAAAAGAGAAAAAAGTTTCGCTTAATTATGGTGATTACGAAAATTGAAAAAAAGAAGGCGTTGGCTATCACATGAGTGGCGCCGACTTTATGAAAGCCCTTGGCTTTAGAGAAGAAAATGGCAAATGATACTACGACAATAATTCTTCTAATAAAGACATTAATCTTTCAACTGGCTCTTCAACAAATGAGAGCAAAATTACCGAGAATGATAAAGTTGAACAAACTTTTAATTTAAATAAATACATTGATCAAAAAGGCGGCGTTGCAGCCAATGGTTTTGTTACTCAAGAATTTAAGGCTAAAACTTACAAAATGCCCGAAAATTGAATTAGAAGCGCTACAGTTAGATATGAATATAACTGATATCGTTATAGACTTAATTGAAACGAAAAAGATGATAGCGCGATTTTAAACGAAATTTCTGCTTTAGAAAGTCGTATTGCTGAATTAAGAGCTAACAAAAAAAATAAAGAAGCGAATGCAAATTTAATTAAGCTACTTGAACAAAGACTGGAAGCCAAACGAAAAGAGCTTGCTTCAAACTGAACACGTACCTACTTAAAATTCATTTTAAAATATCGTGCTGAAAATCCAAAACTTTATGAAAGATTACGCTATTTCACTTTCTGAGAAAAAGTCAAAGTTTCGACTTATCAAGTAGGTAATGGAGCTATTAAAGAAACAAGAGAAGTTGTTAAAGTGACTGCCTCAGATTTTGATGTTCCATTTGAAAAACCACTTGGCGCCGGCAAAAATACTATTCGACAAATTGAAGGCGATCAATTTAAAGATCTAAAAGATAGTTCTGCAGGTGATCCAATTAATCCTGAAACCTTAGAGAATTTAGCCGATAATAAAAAATTAGTTAAATTTCAAAATAGTATTCGTGAAAGCGCTTTAAATTTCGCCAAGCAAGCTATTTTAGAAGAAATTAAGAAAAGAATTCCTGAGAGCAACTTAGGAATTAGACAAACTTTAACTGCCGAAACTGTTGATGAAAAAACCGGAACAAAGAAAGCCTATCATTTCATTAACACTGGTGATAAAAACAATAATATCCGTGGCTTAAAACAAAATGTTGGCAAGCTTTATGAAGAACAAAATAATCCAACTTGAATTAACAAATCAATCAATGATAGTAACATTGATGAATTTATCCAAAAACCACAACTAGGGGAAACTTTTATTAGAAAAATTCCTTCAATTTATACAAAAGAAATTATTGAATATATCTTTAAAGGATATACGCCTAACCCTGATTATTTTGCTCCAGATGTGCGTTTTGAAGATTATTATGATTTAATACAGAATACAAAAATCCCGGTACTAATAAATAATAAAAAAATGGTTGTTTTAACTACGGCCGAACGCGAGGATAAAAGTGCCGGTGCTTCAATTGTTGGTGCTATTGCCATGAAAGGCCCTAGTCAATATGTTTTACTTACTCGTGAAACTAACGAAAACTCAGAGGTTGTGTGAAAGCGAATTAATGTTAACGGCAAGGACACAATGGGCATTGATGAGTTATATCAATATTTAGTTGACAATAACTTAACAATTCGGGGTGAAATTGGTGCTAATGGGTGAGCGTATGTTGATCCAAATTACAAAAACCGTATTAGCTTGCCAGTTGCGTTTGGTTCAATTAGCAACGAATTTGTTAATGATATTATTCAAAACAAAAGTATTAAATCATTAGCAGAAGCCGTAAAAAGAATTATTTTAGAGTCTGATTTTAACAAGATTTTCAAACGTGATGATGTTTACCGTATTACGAATAGTTTAATCAGTGCTACTGAAAATAACGGTCTTCACACTTTACTAGCAACCGGTAAAATTAATAATGCAATTCTTACCAAAGTATTATTTGATGCTCTTAAAAATATCATTGACACTAAACAGTATAATGATCCCGAGTACAACAATAGTAATGGTAATGGCTTTATAAAAAGCATCTTCTACAACATTTTTGATTACTTTAAAAAAGAATACATTAAGTCTGGAAATGACGACGGAACTAGAAAAGAGTTTTTGGTTAAACAAATTTCTAATTTACTAAGCTTACTTGGTTTTGATAAAGCGACACTTATCCCAAGTTTGGACATAAACATTGGCGATCTTCTAAATTCTATAAACAACTTTGAAAATGTCTTTGATGTTTTAAAGGAGATGATTGATGCCATTGATTTCGAAAGATGATCAGCTTTAATTCAAGATTGGTATAGGCAACATCCTTTACTGCCATTTACTGATGTTAACCAAACATATTGACAACTTTCATCAGCTAGAATTGTTACTTCACTATTCCAATCAATTGATGGTAGTAAATTTAAAGGGGCAGTCAAAAAACTAATTAATCAAGTAGATTTTAACTGCATTTTCAATCCTGAACTTGAAACTAGCATTTTCCAAAAAATCCTATCAGTAAGAGAAAATTCAGGAAATCCATTAAGCGAAGAAGAAAAGAATGATCTAAAGGAATTATTCAAAAAACTAAATGGCGTTGAAGGTAGTGAAAAGAAATACAGCAATGTCAATCAAGGTTTAAATGAACTAATTGATAATCTAAGCGTTGATCGTTTGGCTAGTGCCTTAGATGAGTTAATTACCCGCGTAACCTATCCAGTTACGGTTAATGGCAAAGTGTTTAAAAACTTTAATACCGAAAAACTTGACAAATCTGATTATCTATCGGCTTTTATTAATTCAATTGTTACTGGTGGTGATTCAGAGATTAGCGGCAAGATTCAGAATATTCAAAATGCGCTTATAAAACTATTTAACTTATCAAGCAAAACACAAAGTTATGAAGTTTTAGGTAAGAATTTCATCGTTCCAGGTGTAGATAACAAAAAAATTTCATTGACTGATTTGCAAGCTTTAGCTAATATCTTTAGTTCAACTAATTCGCCACAAAACAAAGGTACTTCTACTTCTGATTCCCAAGGTGGCATTGACTTTGACCGCCTAAGAGACAAAATCAACGATGCCATTGCGTCTAAAACCGATTTTATTCCAACTACCCAAGAACTTAAATTCTTAAGAGAAAAAGCCTTAGTCACTGATCGTGATCTAGCTGATTTAAACAAAGTTAAAGAGAAATTCGAGTCTTACTTGAGACTATACGGTAAATTATCGCTTGACAACTATGGGCCTGATCGTAGTCAAAGCAAATGAAATTGAAGTTTTAATGATAATGCTAACAAAGAAGTAAAAAGTTATGGCGACCTTGCTTATCGCTCAGCTCTTTTAAAAAGCGATCAAAATAATGGTGGTATTATTCCTGCTATTCGCTCAATTTTAGCACAGCAATTTGTTTCGTCAATGTTAGGAAGTGGCCAATCTACTGCTGTGCAAAATGCCTTGCAATTTTATGCAATTTGAATTAAGTTAGCTTACGAAATGAGTGAATTGGCTAATGTTACCGAAAAAATTACTCGTGATCCTAATACTGGGGATAACATTATTAGCAAAATTAAGGACTACAAACTAACTTTCGATCAAATATCTTATATTTTAAAAGAATTGTTTAACCTTTCAAGTGATAGTGAAATTAATAATTTAATTACTAACTATCAAGCAGTTAATGGCTCTGTACCTAATTTTGGTGGTATTCTATCAAACACTGGTTATGATAAAATTGCTCACGCCCATGCTGATACTACTACTGCGGCAAAAGCCTTTGAAAATGCTATTGATTCTTCGCAAACATTTAAAAACTTCTTTAATAAAATAAAATCGCATGGAATTAATGACAACTTAATTGAAGAAATAAAAAATATTCTAAAGAAACATCAATATGAGCTAACCTACAATTTTGGATACATTGCCTCAGCTTCAACGTTACCAATTCATTACAAAGATTCCATTGAAAAATTTATTACTTCATTTATTAAAGGTAATGGCAGTTCTCCATCGTGAGGACATTTAGTAAACAACCGTGCCGAATTTAGCTTGCTATACAAGATGACTTTAGATAGCCAAAACCTATCTGAAAAATTCTCAGTTATTAATATTCCAAGAAATGTTTTTAGCGGTTATAACTTAATTAATTTCCCTCAAATTCTTATGTACTATGCTTTAAGTAATGGCACTGAAGGAAACCTAGCTTACATGGTTAAAAAATTATTTAATAACCTACATAATGCTAGCGTCAAAGACATTAAGAAAATGGTGGCACCGCTATATGATCAATATGTTAATGACGATGAACGAATTAGCTCACGTGATGACACAAATGCAGTGCTAGATTTATCGCAACTTAGTTATCTTATTAAAAACAAATTAACCAATAAGGATAAAAAAGATCTCAACTTATTTGGTCTAAATATAACTAAAACTCTCAGTGATGCCATTAGAAAGATTATTCAAGCAGTTAATGTCTACAACTTAATTTCTTATTCAGATGCGGGTTCGTATTTAGCAAAAGTAAACCAAGCCTACTTAGATAAAAATAATAAAGAAATTTACACTGGCGATATTAGTAAATACTTGAACAACCCCTTAGCAATGAAAGAATTCATTGCAAGCTTGCCAAGCAAATATAAAATTAAAGTTAATACCATTGAATATCTAATCATTGGTAAAGAAACGACAGCTGACTATTTATATCCTGTTGTTAATGAAGAAAATATTCAAGTCGATACCAAAACTCAAGCGTTAGTTTATGTTAACCAAAGAGGATTTGATCGCATTAGATCGGCTTATCCAACTTTTGCAATAAAAGAATATGTGTTAATTAAAATGCCTAAGGCTAGTGACAAAGAAATTAACAAAATGCGTGACGAGTTAAATGGTGTAATTTCTAACATTACTTCTAGTGCTAATAAAAAAGTTTATAAAACCACTGAGTCAGATTATTTAAACCCTGAAAGATCCATTCGAATTACTGCCGTAATGAGCGTAGTGAATATTATTCAAAAAGCGCAAGTTATCTCAATTATCATGCTAATCGTAATCGTGATCTTCATTGTTTACTTTGTAATTAAAAGGTATATTGAAAATCGACACAAAGTTATTGGAATTCTCTGCGCCCAAGGATATAAAACTAGCGAAATTGCCCTTTCATTTGCGGCCTTTGGTTGGCTTCCAGCAGCGATTGGTGGCATTGCCGGTTACATTACAGGACTTAGCTTACAACTTGGTGCGATGCGGATATTTTCAAGTTATTGAACGCTCGAGAATAACACCATACCCTTCAATGTGCTTTCATTATTGATTGCGATGATTCTTCCCGTCTTAGGAATTAGTGCTTTAATTTTTGCAATTACTTATTATGCAGTTAGAAGAAAACCAGTCGAAATGATGAATGGCTTAGTTGAACTTTCGATTAATAATGTTTCGCAAAAGATTTATATGATCTTCCGTAGATGAAATATCAAGATGAAATTTGTTATTTCGATGATTCTAAATAACTTCTGAAAACTATTTTCACTGTTCTTAGGATTTTCATCAACTTCATTAATTATGATGTTCTTTCTATCGTCGGGAAATGTGTTTGACCGTTCCATTAGCCAAACCTATAAAAATCGAAATTACCGATACAAACTTGACTTAGAAAGTCCAACGACTGAGGGTGGTCCTTATGTGACTTATAACCACAACGACCTTTCAAGACTACTTTATGTGCCAAGTGATTTAGCTGGCAAAGCATCATCAAACGGCAGTCAACTAGATTATGAAAACCCTAACTTCTTACGTCCTGGTGGTGGCTTTAACTCTGATGTTATTCCACGTAAGTTTGATCCCGTGGTATTAACTAAATCATCGCTAGATCTAAAACTTGACTTATCAGTCGAACTAAGCCCTTGAGATATTACTTATGCCAATATGCCAGAAACCCAACGGGCAAGAGTATTGCAAATCTTTGAAAGAGTATCAATGAAAATGCAAGCTACTCAAAATCTAATTACTGGCGAAGTTAACTCAGGCGAAGGCGGATATATCGCCGTAAAAGACTTAGAAAAATACAAACGTGATAAAGCTGCTGGTCGTCCTGAAGATCTTTCAAACCGTAAAGGATATTTCTTATTCTCAAATAATCGTCTTTCTGGCGACGATGATGTTGCTTCTAAATCATTTAGATATGTAGCATGAAATCCGCAATCTAGTTCTTATGAAAGTTCTGTTAAAGTAACTACTTCAGCACATCGTGAAAAATACCGTGAATTTTTAGTAGATGCTTATAAGAAAATTGATGTTCCTGATTTCTATGTCGCTTTTGGTGGCGTTTATTGAAATGAAGCAACTAATGAACGTTACACTTATGCCAAATTAGGACTAACAAATGGGCAAGAAACTCGTATTTATGGTTATCAAGAAGATAGCAAATACATCAAAGTGCTTGATAAAAATGGCAATGATCTTTCTAAAAAATTAGACCAATGATCAGGTCCTTCGGAACCAATCCCTCTAGTAGTTAACAACGTTTCAGCAAAACGGTTAGGACTATCGGTTGGTGATATTATTGAAGGAGATCTTCTAAACCACGTAGATCGGTTTGTTCACAAATTAGTGCAAACCGCAGCGCCACAAACAAGATATCGTTTTAGAGTTGTAGGTATTTCTGATACTTATATTAATGACGAATTTGTTGCATCGAAGAAAATTCTTGATCGCATTTTGGGAATGGACACATTAACCAAACGACTAAGAGATGCAAGACGTTCTGAGTTAGACCAACTTAACGCTTTGTATCCAGAGAAAAAAGAAGAAAACATTAGAAAATTTAATAAAAAATATGAAGCTTTCAACGGAATTCTTTCAGTAGATAAAACCCCTGTTCAAACTATTGACACATTAACTACTTATTCTGCAAGTGGATATTGAGGTGCAACAGCAACTTTTGACACCGAAGGTGCCTCAGCTGAAGCCAAATGAGCATTCTTTAAAAATGTCTTTATCTCTAATCCAAAATTAAAATTCACTTCCCTCTTTGAACATGCTATTAATGCTTATAATGAAGCACATGGCACAAATAAGAAATATGAAGAAGAAATGCGAAAATTCTTAGGTATTGACGATCCAGCAGTTTTTGAAGAAATTAAAGAAACTACTGACATATCAAAATTCCAAAAAATCGCCTCGGATGCTATTAACAAATTCTATGCGCCACAAGAGTCTATTTATGGAAAAAACATCATGTACGGTGCTTCGTTTGATGTTAATTCTAAAGATATTGAAGCCGGCTTTATTAGTAGCATTAGTAAAACGATTAATGTTATTCTTACCGTAGTTATCATTGTTTCATTTATTATTTCAATCGTAATCCTGGTTATTATTACCAACATTATGATTGCTTCTAATCGAATCTCAATTGCGACCTTCTCAGTCTTAGGTTACAATAACTTTGAAAAGATTTTCTTATTCTTCTTTAGCTTCATACCATCAATTTTATTAGCTTGTGGACTAATGATTCCTGCTACCCTCGGACTAATTGCGATTTTCAATAATTTCGTTCTAAGTACTTCGCAAATAGTCTTACCACTCACCCTAAACATTTCCACTGTAATTATTAGTGTTGTGACATGTTTAGTGGTATTTACGCTAACTTCCGTAATTACTTGACTAAGTTTAAACCGCACTAAAGCAGCATATGCCTTGAAAGGAAAATAATGAAAGAAAAAAATCCTAAAGAAAAAACTACGGCTATTAAGATCGGCCCGCTGCAAATTGCTAAAGCCAAAGAGCCATTTGTAGTAGAAGACGAAGGCATTGAAATTAAAGTGCTTGACAAAGCAACTTTAAAGAAAATTAAAAAAGCTAACGACAAACCACGTCCCAAAGATGACGAAGCTAATGCCAAAAATACTGGCAACTTTATAGTTGAAGTCGAAAATGTGCAAAAAACTTACCTTTCGGGTAACATCGCTACTGAAGTGCTAAAAGGGATAACTTTCCAAATTGAGCGAGGCGAAATCGCGATTTTATATGGCAAAAGTGGTTCAGGTAAAAGTACATTGCTTAACATTATTAGCTGTCTTGATCGGGCAACTAGTGGTAAAGTTGTCGTTAATAATGTCAGCCTTCCCTATCTAAGCGATCGTAAACAAACACTTTTTCGAAGAGAAAACACTTCATTCATTTTCCAAAACTATAATCTACTGCAAAACCTAAACAGCTATGATAATGTTGAAACAGGCGCTTATTTACAAGCTGATAAATCAAAAAGAATGAATATTAAAAAACTCTTTGAAGATTTTGAACTAAAAGAGTGTATGTATAAATATCCATCACAAATGTCTGGGGGACAGCAACAACGGGTTTCGATTCTACGCGCCATTGCTAAAAATAGTGAAATTATTATTGCCGATGAACCAACCGGTGCTCTTGATGAAAAAACTAGTAAAATCGTTCTAAAAATCTTGCAACAAATTAATCGTGACCATAAATCAACTGTTATTATTGTTTCACACGATCCCGATGTTGCAGAACTTGCTGATAAAGTTATTTATTTAGAAAATGGTAAAATTAAAAATATAATTAAACAAACACGTAAATCTTTAATTGATTAGTTATTGTAATTAGTTTACTATTTAGCAATAGCTATTGCCAATTTATGTTAAGGAGGTCAAAATAATGGATCTTAAACTAAGCATTACTTTTCTTGTGCTAGGCGTACTTTTTTTAGCTTTTAATGGTGCAGTCATTGGCATGTCTTTTAAAAAAGCTATGCCTAAAGTTACGGTGATTCTTTCAACTTTAGTAACAGGATTTTTATTCGCTTTATGCATCTTTGCTATCTTTGCCATCTCAGCTCATGCCTTAGCTGTTAATGGCTCTAAAAATGCTGCTGCTATTACTTTACTTATCTTTTGAGTAATCTTTTTAGTGGGATTAATTGCCGTTGGTATTATGCATTTTATTCGCCTTGTTTTTATCAAAAAACCTCTTTACTAAAATAATAAATAACATCAAAAAAACACGACTTTTTGGAGTTGTGTTTTTTCTATTACGAAAAAAGAAAACAATAAATGCAATTTATAGATAAGGATTAAAAGAATTGCTTTTTTTAAAAGCTAATCTATTTAAATTCTGACATTTTATTCAATGTAACATGAATTTTCCAAATTTAAACTTTTTTTACAACTTAGTCACTAATAATCTGTGCTCTTAATATCAAAAGAAGGCATGTCAAGTAGAATTTTATAAAAATAACATTTGAGAGGAACTTAACAAATGACTATTAAAGAAGCGGCAATTGAAAGACATGCCGTTAAAAAATTTACTAGCAAAGCCATTCCGACAGATATCATTTCATTGTTAAATGACAAAATAATGCGAATTAATCAAGCGGCAAACTTAGATCTTCTTTTAGTTCAAGGCAGTGCAGATGGGCTTTCTAACATTGCAAAACTTATTTTATTCAAAGGAGTTAATAACTATTTTGTTCTTGCAGGCAAAGAATCTCCTGATCTTGATGAGAAATTAGGATATTATGGCGCAGAACTTATGTTATATTCTCAAACTCTTGGCTTAAATACATGTTGAGTCGGCGGAACGTATAATGCTAAAAATGTATTAAAACATTTTGAGTCAGATGAAATAATTGTCAAAGGAATTATCGTTGTTGGATATGGAGAAACGCAAGGGGTTCCACATAGTTGTGAAAAAATAAAAAAAATCGCAACATACGATGGAACTGCTCCGCAATGATTTCTTGAAGGTGTGAAGTTTCTACTTTATGCTCCGACAGCACATAACAAACAAAATTTTGTTGTTAGGGGAAATAAAAATAAAGTAGCACTTCATTCTGAAAGTAAGAGTTTTGGAAAAATTGAAACAGGTATAGGAAAATATTTTTTTGAAATCGGTGCAGAAACAAAGAATTTCGAATGAGTTGAATCATTTTAATTTTCTTTAAAACAGCGTTTAACAAAATTTTATGAAAAAGTAAAAGCAAGTAGTTGAACTTATTTTTTAAAAAGAAGTTATTAATAATAAACAAATAGCTCTTTATTCAATATTAATAATTATGGGTGTTTTTCTATTGCGACTTAAAAAACCACTTTCCTTAAAAGTTGCACTTTTTTTAGTTCTTGGTATAGAAATAATTTTAAAAAACTATTAATTTATTGCATCTTCTTGATTGCTGTCATCTACTTCAGAAACTTCAATTTGATCGCTTATTCTATTTTCTAATGTTTTTAAATTTCAAATTTCCACTGGATTTTTATATCCACAATCAGTCGCTTTGATTTCATGATCTAAGTAGTTTTGTCCGTATTGATTAATGAGATAGCTTTCATATTCGCTAATGACTTTGGTAGTTAAATTACCTAAGAAAATAACATCCTTAGTTTTAAAGCTAATATTGCTTAATCATCTTGATAGATAAATTTGTTTTTTAATAAATGGCGAAGTGACAATATAGCCCTCAAATTCCTCTTCATGCAAGGCATTAATTAGATCTTTATAAGTAATTTTTTTAATAAAATATCATAACAGTTTAGCAATGTTTACTTTATGCTTTACTTTGGCATTTGTATTGTTATAAGTAGCATAATGTTCAACAAAACTTCTCACGCGGTTTGAACAATTTAAGTATTTCTTAATTTTCTTAATTTGCGTCGGCATAATTAAATTTATATTTAAAAATGGTTGCGAATCAAAAATGTTAATAGCATCATAAACGAACTTGTTTTGGAGTGAATAGTACTCTGAGTGTTTGGTGTTGTCTAGAATGTGTTGAGGAAATTTTGCTTTAAGTTTTTCATAAGATTCATAAGTCATCATTACTTCGTAATGGTCTAAATTATCATCAAAGTTTTTAGTGCTAATTGTTAGGAGCAAAGTGTTACCATCTAGGCTATATCACAAGTGGTTTTCATCACAAATTTTTACAAAATCTTTTAAGATTTTAAGTTTATTTTCTTTAACTAAGTTCATATTAATTAAATGTTAATTGGATTTTTTACAAATTACTTTAAAAACCTAAAAAATCACGTAAAAGTCTTTGTTTTTTAAAAAATTAGCACTAAGGGGTGCCAAGTGCAAAAAAAATCCTACTTTTTACATTTTTTGGGATTAAAAAGTGTGGAAAACCCGCCAAAAACCAAATGGGGTAATTTATGCTACAATATTAATTATTAATTTATCTTAATTTTTTAAGGAGACTTGCTTAAATGTCAGCAAAACAAAAGAAAATTAAAACGACTGAACAAAAAGCCAAAACTAAAAAAATTTTATGAGGCTCAATTTGAGGTGTTGTTTTAGCTGGAGCCGTAACTTCTGGAATTACCATTCCCGTAGCACAAGCTCAAAAACGGATTCCAAGTCCATCGCCTGATCTAAGCCAAAGCGATGTTATTTTTGGAGTTACTGGACCTGATGGCAAAAAACAAAACTTAAACTATGGGGATGTTAGTGCGATCACTAAAAACTTAGCTTTAAACTCACACATTACCAAGGAAGTTGAAAAACATTTAGTTGAATACTTGTACGAAAAAGAATACGAAGCTTCTTTAAAATATGAAGCTATTTATAACGCTAACAAAGTTTCTTCTAAAACAAAATCATTCGCACTTAAATCAGTTGACACCGTTAGAAAAGAAAAAGACAAAGAAATTTCTGATCTTGAAAAAAGATTCCAAGAACAATATGGGTTAACCGGGGATTGACAAGCAAAATTTAAAGAAGAAATTGCCAAAGCTAATTATGGAAAAGCCAACAATAAAAAAGAAGCAATTGAATACAAAGTTTCTGAAAAGTTAAAAGAAGAAGCATTCCGTCGCTACAAAATGGAAGTTAATAAAGATTGAACTTACACCGAACTTAAAAATGGTTATGTAACCGCTAATTCGGACGTTTCTTATATTTACAAAGGTAAGAAAATCCAAATTGCTAAAAAAGGTGAAAAGATTATGTTGCCTTTTGCTGTGAAAGATGAAAACTTTGTGCTACCACCTGATGATTCTCCACAATTGCAAATCAATAAACCTGACGAATTCAAAGTGCCTTTATACACAACTAAATCGTTTATTTTTGAAGAAAAGAAACCAGGCAAATTCTTTAGTGATTGAACTAAACAAAAGCAAATAATAACTTCAACTTTAAGTCTATCAGCAAAACCTGGCAGTGATAAAGATAAAGCTTGGACAGTTACAAAGGCCGAAGTTATTAAGCTACTAAAATTTGCAGTTTATGAAAAATCAAAAGACAAGGTAACTTTGGAACCAGGAATTGATCGGCTAAAAAGCTTCAAGGGTATTAGCACGCTTTTAAAAGATACTACACCAACCGAAGAAGACATTAGAACCGCACAAAATGATCGTTATGCAATTGAAAACGTTTCTTCATCAAACAAAAATGCCGCTGATTATGGCTCAGATGGTATTACCAACTTTCAATCTTTAATTGCTAAAAAAGACGCCGCTGATTATCTACCACTTACTTCGATTTTATCTGGCGACGCCGACTCTTCAGGCAAGGGCATTTTTAAATACGAACAAAAAGATACCTTGTGAAGTGAACTAAAAACTAAACTTTTGGCTCTTTTTGAAGACGATACAACTTTAAAGAATCTATATAGTAATAACCCAATTGAAAAAAGTAAAACTGATTCATATATTGATGAGTATTCAAAAAATAACGCTAAAATTGAAAAATTCATTAATGATATGGATAATGCGAAATTCAACAAAATTGCAGGTGAAGCCTTCCGTGATGTTTTTGGCAAATCTGGTTCAGGCGATGATCAACATAAAATTTCAACTATTATTAAATCAGGTGACAGTTACGTATTTGTAAACAAAAATGGCATTAAAGTTCAAAATGTTTATCAAATCGCAAGCGAAGCCATTCTTAAAAGATTAATAATTCGTAACCTTGAAATTGAATCAAAAATTAACTACGACAACACTGGTATTAAAAAAGCTCTTCTTAATTTAAGTACTATGTTTGATAGTTTCATTGGCGATCAAAATTACCGTATTAATGATTTACTAAAAAAAGATGACTTTAGAAGTTATCTAAAGACTAAAAAATACACCGATCAAGAAGGTAAAAAAGACATAGCTATCACTGATGCTCAAATTAATCAAGCAATTGCTTTTGAAAATCTTTTGAAAACCGATAGAACCAATCGGCTACTAAAGGGCAAAGTAAATGAATTGCAAAAATATATCAAGGATCAAATTAATAGCAACCTTTGAGCAGATTACAAATATGATTCTACTAAAGGCACTTTTAGCCTAGAGCCACATACTGGTAAAGATATCCTAAGCCATCTCTTTGATACAATTTCAAAAATGATCAACGAGCTTTAGAAAAGAGTTAATTTACATGAAACCATTTAATAAAAAATTATTATCAAGTTTATTAATACCTTCAGTTGCATTGCCACTTGCTACTATTTCAGCCGCTTGTGCTACTAGCAAAACTCGGGGTACTCAATCGAACATCATTAAACAAGCGACATCGCAAAATAGAATCATTACTACCTTAACTAATTTCTATTTAGACTATTTCTATGCTAACGATATCGCCGCAGCTAATTTAACTGAAGAAGAGAAAAAAGATCCACTTGCAGCTTTGCTACAAAAACCAAGTTCACAATTCTACAAAGATATGTATGAGCTATTTAAAATTTATGCAAATGCTCAACTTGACAAAGATCCACAATTCTTTTCAGCCATTAGAAGTGAGTTAATTAATGCCGAAATTGATACATCATCATATAAAATTGCTCCATTTGCCACCCCAACTGAAGATGACTTCAAATATTTAATGAAGAATTCAAAATACATTGTCTCTGATATTAGATTGCAACTACAAAAGCTTATTTTAATAAGATTGCACATGTTAAAAGATCGTGAAGAGATCCGCAAATATGCTAATAACAAAGATGGCGAAGACAAAGTTAAAAGAGAAAGACTAAATAAATTAATTAAAGATCACAAAGGTAAAGACAAAGATAAAAAAACTACGGAACATGAACTTCACGAAGCTCTTGATTTTAAAGATAATAATGTTAATTTAATTGAACATTTAGTTAACAATCCATTGCTACAAACTTGAGCTTTCACCGACAAGCGTGATATGCAACTACGTAGATACCAAAGTCGTATTCACTCTGCTGATGAATTTAACAAAATTGCTGAATACAATCCTTTAAATAGTCCGCTTTATGAAGTTAACCCAAAAGCTAAGCATCCAGAACAATTAATTTCTACTGGTAAAAACGAAAACATTGACTTAGCTAAACTAAGAGCATATAAAGGACTTGTGAAAGCTAGCTCAGGCTCAGCGGATCTATCAACAACCTTATACGCAATTAAACGTCAAAAATCATCAATCTTTGGCTTTGTAGACCCTACTACAAGTAAAGTATATTCACAAGATCTTTTCACTTTTGGTAAGCTTCTAAGACAAGAAGATAAAGCTCCTAAGGCTAAATTTAAAGCTGGTGTAGCAGACCAACTAAAAAATAAATCAAAAACTTCAATTTCAAATGAAGATATTGAACTTGAAGGAACAACCCAGCTTGTAGAAGATGGCAAAGTAATAGGCTTTCAAAAAACTGTTACACTAGATTCAAAAACTTACACTTTCTTATTCAAAGTTGAAAGCATTACTTATGATTTAACAAAAAGCAATGATGTTACTATTAAGTTTGCTTTAACCGTAAAAGAACTTGAAAAAAGAGCAGAATTGAAATTTGATTCATTGCTTAAAAACTTTGAAGACGAAAAAGAAAGTAACAAATATAACCAAAGTCAATACCCAACCGACGTTGATTTATTCAAAAATGATAGTTTTGATGCTCGTTATATTGTTAAACTAGTGCCTTCATGAACCGAAGATACAAAGCTAAAACGCAAAACTTTAAGTTTTCGTGAAACACCATGAGAATCGGGAAGTGAAATTAAAAAGATTGCTAATGCTATCGCTTTTCTAGACACTAGTAACTTATTTAAAAAAGCAGTTAAGTATTTTGCCGAAATTGGCTTTAAAATTCAAGAAAGACAATTAGACAATGACGTCAGAGACATACTTAAAAAAGAAGGTTTAATTTAATTTATGGAAAAAGATACATTTCAGAGAATAATCGATCGCGAAATTCCCGCCACAATTATTTACGAAGACGATAAAGTAATTGCTTTTATGGATATTAAACCAGTTAATAAAGGCCATTTTCTAGTAGTTTCAAAAGAATTTTCGCGAAATTTAATTGATATTGAAGAAGATGATTTACTAGAACTTACTAAAAAAGCACGTGAGCTTGCCGTAAGTCAAATGAAAAAACTAGGGGCAACTGGGTTTAGATTCATCGTCAATAATAATGAAAGCGCTGGCCAAGTGATTTTTAGAACTCACATCCATATCATTCCTTATTATGATTAATTTCCATTAATTAAGAAGATTTTAAAAGGCGATTTTTCGCCTTTTAAATTTACTCTAGTAAAATTTAAGAAAATGGAATTTCAACTAAAAGCAATCATTTTAAAGAAAACTAATATTAACGAATATGATGAAATTTTAGAAGTGCTTTCGGAGCAAGGCCATCTTCAAGTTTTTTGTCCAAGCACAAGAAAACCAACTTCAAAAAATAAACTAAGTTTACTACCTCTTAATTTAGTATCACTTGAGCTAATTAAGTCCAAATATGCCACCCTTAAACCAAGGCTAAAACGGGCTACTACAATTAAAGCATTTCTAGTGAAAAGCAACTTAATTAACATGGCCAATGATTTGCTTTATTTTTTTAGCAAAATTAAGGATACTGATAGTCTTATTCTCTTAGATTGCTACGAAGAGCAACTTGACAACCTAGATAAAAATAAAGATACGAAAGTACTTGACTTTATTTTATTTCGCTTGCTTATGATTGAAGGGATTGATCCTAAAACCGATGGCTGCGTTGAATGTGGAAGATTAGATCGACTAGTCGATTTTCAATTTCATAAAGGCGGATTTTTGTGCTCAGATCATTCTGACAAGCTTCTCGGCAAGAGCAACTTAGAAGCTTTGTTTTATTTATCCCAATCCTTTAGTGATTTTGACTTACATTGTGGCTTTGAGGAAGCTCATTTAATTAAAAGAATGATTATTCAATATTTATCAGAAGTTTTATATTAAAAAACCAGGCTAATTAGCTCTAGCTCTGGTTTTTGTTTTTTAGACATATTCGTTTTCTTTGTGCACTTTATTTGAACTATAACGTTTATGACCTTTTTTGCCATTATTTTCTTCTACGAACTCATCTAGTTCAGGATTTTCTTCAATATTGGCTTTAACATGATCGGTAAATAAAATCGTAGGAATAATTACCACATTACGTCTTTTGTGACGGTAGAAAAATGGTGCTAAACGATCAATCATTAGTTGTTTTAGTTGCGGAACATTTCAGTTTTCAATATTTTTAATTGTGTATAGCATTGCTCCGTGAACTATTCGCTTGGCTTCTTCTATTAAATGTAGGGAATTTCTTACATAGAAAGCTCCACGTGAAACAATGCGAGGCTTACCAAGAATTAGATTCTTTTCTTTATTAATTGCAACTATTACATGTAAAAATCCGTTTTGTGCTAGTTCCATTCGTTCGTTTAAAATTTGCGAATTAGTTTCAGAAAGAATATTGCCATCAATGAAGATTGGACCAAAGTCCATTTTTTCATCTGAGAGAGTAATTTTATGATTAACTAAATGATAAACTTCCCCCAATTTATGAATAATAACATTCTCAGGAGCTACACCACATTCGGTTGCGGTATAACCATGAACAACACTCATTCGATATTCACCGTGATATGGCATGAAATATTTAGGTTTGGTCAAGTTAAAAATCTTGCGGTGCTCTTCTTTATAAGCGTGTCCTGAGGTATGCAAGTAACCATCAACCCCGTTTTCACGAATAATTGCCCCAAGCTTATATAAACGATTAACTAAAAGTTCAATTTTAGAACGGTTTCCCGGAATTGGGCTTGATGAGAAAATAATCGTATCGCCAGGTTTGATTTTAACATGTGGATGCTTTTCAAATGACATTTTAGCAAGCCCAGCGAGCTCTTCACCTTGCGAGCCAGTTGTTAAAATTAAAAGTTCACTTTCGTCGTATTTAGAAATTGTTTTTTTATCAATAAAAACTTCTTTAGGAGCGTCAATATATCCTAGCCGTTTTCCGATGTCAACACCATCAACCATTGAACGGCCAAATGCAACAACTTTCTTGTTCATTTTAGCAGCTAATTCAATGATTGCTTTTATTCTTGTTAAGTTTGATGCAAAAGCAGTAACAATAATTTTTCCCTTAGCTTCTTGCATGTATTTGCCAATATCTTTTAAAATATCGCTTTCTGAAGGCGAGTGATTAGGACGCATGGCGTTAGTTGAATCTGAAAATAAAACATCTAGGCCTTCTTTGCCAATCTTTTCTAGTTTAGAAAAGTCAGTTAAATTACCAATTGGATGATAATCAAAACGGAAATCACCTGTCATCATTAAAGAGCCGTTAGGTGTTTTTACTCTAATCCCAAAAGCATCAGGAATTGAGTGTTGTGCTGTTCAAAAATCAACTGAACATTCACCAAATTCAAACACGTCATCTTTGTTAATTTCAATAAATTCAACACGTTTTTTAATCCGTAAATCTTCAAATTTTAATTTTAAATATTGTATTGCAATTCTTGGGGCATAAATTCTTTGAATATCAACTTGTCTAACTAAATGCGGTACCCCACCAATATGATCTTCATGGCCGTGTGTTATAAAAAGTCCGGCAATGCGATCCTTGTTTTCTTTTAAATAAGTGTAATCAGGAATGCAACCACTGATTCCAGTAACATAAGTGTCGCTAAACTTAATACCGGTATCAATGATGAATATTTGGTCATATTCAATTACAAGTGTGCTTTTTCCGATTTCTTGAAAACCACCTAAACCAAAAATTTTTGTTGGTTTCATCTATATACTAGCCTCCATTATTAATGTGAAATTAATGTATTATAAGCATTAGTTAGACTCATTTTACACCAAAACAGGCTAATTTTTGTAATTTCAATTCACTTAAGAATTTAGAAAAACTAAGCACGAGAATTGCTTGCTTTTAAACTAGTGCTAAAAAGTCTTCCATTATTAGCCAATAAAATGGTAAATTATTGAACAAAGTTTGGGTTTTAATAAAAAAATTCATTTACGATCATCATGTTTTTTATTTTAAGTATAATTTTGGTATGTGTTAGTCTTAAAACTAATTTTATTATACTTATATAAGGAGAGCTTTAATGCCAATTAATTTAAAAGGTCGTAGTCTAGATAGTGCACTTAACTTTACTACTGATCAAGTTAACTACCTTCTTGACTTATCACTTGATCTAAAAAGATCAAAATTACAAGGTCTACACACAAACAACCGTCCACTTGTTGGTAAAAACATTGCTATTATGTTCCAAAAAGACTCAACAAGAACTCGTTGTGCTTTTGAAGTAGCGGCTGCTGATTTAGGTGCAAGTTGTACTTACATTGGCCCAGCCGGATCAAACTTCGGTAAAAAAGAATCAATCGAAGACACCGCTATGGTACTTGGACAATTCTATGATGGAATTGAATTTAGAGGATTCAAACAAACAGATGTTGATGCTCTAGTTAAATACTCAGGCGTTCCTGTTTGAAATGGTCTAACCGACGCTGAACACCCAACCCAAATGTTAGCTGACTATATGACTATTAAAGAATTCAAAGGCGACTTAAAAGGCAAAAAAATTGTTTTTGCTGGTGACATTAAAAACAATGTTGCTCGTTCAATTATGATTGGTGCTGCTTTTGTGGGAATGCACGTTGTATTATGCGGACCTAAAGAACAACACGAAATCGTTAAAAATGGTCCAGAACACAAAGAAGTTTACAAAGCTGTTCAAGAACTATTCAAACGTAATGGTGGATCAGTATCATTTTCAGATGACAAGATTAAAGCAGCTAAAGATGCTGATGTAATCTACACTGACGTGTGAGTTTCATTAGGCGAAGATTTCTCACTATTTGAACCACGTATCAAAGAATTAGGTGCATTCCAAGTTGACATGCCTATGCTTAAAGCAGCTAAAGAAGATGTTATTTTCCTACACTGCTTACCAGCATTCCACGATGACCACACCCAATTCTCTGCTGAAATTAAAGAAAAATTCGGTGCAAAATATCCAGTTGTAGCAACCGGTGCTATGGAAGTTACTGACGAAGTTTTCCAATCAAAATACAACAAATCAATTGAACAAGCTGGAAACAGAATGCACTCAATTAAAGCTGTTATTCTAGCTACATTAGGATACTAACAATGAGTCGTATTGTTATTGCCCTAGGAGGAAATGCTTTAGGAAACAATCCTGAAGAACAAAAGGAACTTGTTAAAGTTCCTGCTAAAAAAATTGCTGAGCTTGTTAAAGCTGGCCACCAAGTTGTAGTTGGCCATGGTAATGGTCCACAAGTTGGTATGATTTTCAATGGTTTTGCTTCAGCGCATGAAGTAAACGAAAAAAGCCCACTTGTTCCTTTACCAGAAGCTGGTGCAATGTCACAAGGTTACATTGGTTATCACATGGTTAACGCTATTACCAATGCTTTCATTGATGAAGGCTTAGCTGAACAAGAAGTAATGTATATTTTGACCCAAACTTTAGTTGATGGAGCAGATCCTGCTTTCCAAAACCCAACTAAACCAATTGGTCCTTTCTATACTACTAAAGAAGAAGCCGAAGCAATGAACCCTAATAGCGTAATTAAAGAAGACGCTGGCCGTGGTTACCGTAAAGTTGTTGCTTCACCAAAACCAATCAACTTTGTTGGAATTAACCAAATCAAAAAATCAATCGAAGCTGGTGCAACTGTTATCGTAGGTGGTGGTGGTGGTATTCCTACTGTTACTTGCCCTAAAAAAGGTCACATCTCAGGTGTTGATGGTGTTATTGACAAAGACTTTGCACTTGCTAAATTAGCATCATTAACCAATGCTGATTACTTTGTTGTCCTAACTGCAGTTGACAATGTTATGGTTAACTACAAACAACCAAACCAAAAAGCTCTTACACATGCAACCAAGGCAGAACTTGAAGAATACATTAAACAAAATCAATTTGCTCCAGGTAGCATGCTTCCAAAAGTACAAGCTGCTATTAAATTTGTTGAAGAAGGTGGAAAAGCGGCTTTCATTGGTGATCTAAAAGACCTAGAAAACATTATCAATGGCAAAACCGGAACTAAAGTTACTCTAAACTAAGTAACATCTACTATATATAAAAAATGCCTCGCACAGGGGCATTTTTTAATTTTCCTTGGTTGCTTCATATAACAACACCGCCGTGGCGCTTGCCACATTAAGCGATTGTACAGTGCCTTTTTGTTCTATATAAACAAGAGCATCGGAGTGTTTAATAAGGGTATGAGAAACGCCGCTTTCTTCATTACCAACAATCAGACAAGTTGGTGTAGCAAATTTAGTCTTATGAAGTTTCGTTGCTTTGTCATCAAGCGTAGAGCTATAGATTCAAAATCCATTTTTTTGCAATTCTTTTAATGTATCAAAAAGGCTGCCTACTCTAATAATTTTAATTTCAGTGAAAGCGCCTGAAGAAATTTTTAGTACAGTAGGTGTAACTTCACATGCTCGATTTTTGGGAATGATAATATGTTTAATTCCAAAACCATTAGCATTTCTAATAATAGCCCCAAAATTGTGTGGATCTTGAATGTGATCTAGCATTAATACAAGATTAGGCTTATCTTTAAAAATAGTGCCCAAATCATAATATTGATAGTTATAAATTTCTGCAATATAACCTTGGTGATTACCATTTTTAACTAATTGATTCATTTCTTGGATTGATAAGTATTCAATATTTTTGAAAGTTATTGCTTTATTTACTAATCCTTTTTGCAAGTAGATTTTAGCAATAGGGAAATTTGCTTTTAGAGCATCTAGAACGGAGTTTTTACCATAAATTAAGTTTTTCATATTTACACTTAAATTAATCCTTTTTTAATTAACTTTGCTCTTAAAGTGTCGGCTTGTTCAAAGTTTTTATTAGCTACTTCGTTTTTTCATTGTTGGTATAACTCTTCATCCTCTTTAGTAATGGTTTTTGAAGCGAAATTAAAGCCTAAAATTTTCATTATTGCAATAAAAGTAGTGTATTTTTCTTTGCTTTTAGTTAATTTAATTAACTCTTCATTAGCTTTGGCAAAGTTTAAAGATGCAATCAAAGCAATAATGTGGTTTACTTTTTCTTGATCAATGCTATCATGCATTTTTTCTAACAAGCATTTGCTAGCAATGACTTTAAATTTGTTAATTTGGTTTTGATTCAAAACTAGCATTTCATCAGTTAAGTTAATTGGCTTAGCATAGTTAGTAGTAAGCATTAAAAGTTTGTATGTATCAGCTTCGTATTTTTCTAGAAAATCATGAGGATAAATTAAGTTACCAATTGATTTTGACATTTTTTGATTTTTGTAGTTAAGTGTTCCAAAATGCATTCAATTTTTTGCAATAGGTTGGTGGTGTAAAGCAAAGTGTTGAATATTTTCATTTTCATGATGGGGAAAAATTAGATCAATGCCACCAGCGTGAATATCGATAGTTTTTCCTTCGAAGTATTTGTCAATAAAACAACTACATTCAGTGTGTCATCCTGGGCGACCTTCGCCAAAGGGGCTCGCAAACTTTATTCCCTTGCTAGTCTCTTTTCAAAGCGCAAAATCAAAAGGATTGTTTTTTTGAAATTTGTCTTCATCATAGTTTAAATTAGCAATTTTTTGATTGCTAATTGAGCCATATGTATTTTGGTATTTTTCAATATCAAAGAAAACATTTTTACCAACTTGATAAGCTGCTTTAATATCAATTAGTCTTTGAATGTAGTTATACATATCATCAAGCGAATCGGTCACTCTAATCACTTTAGTTGGCATTTCTAGATTGAAAAGTGTAAACAAATTTAAATAGTATTTTTCGTAAAACGAGGTAATTTCTTTTTCGCTTTTATTTTCTTCTAAAGATTTATTAATAATTTTGTCGTCAATATCGGTTATATTATGTAAATAAAAAATTTCGTCGCCCAAATAGCGTTGAGCTCGAATCATTAAATCAAAAGTAACAATTGGCCTCATGTTGCCAATGTGCGGGTAATTATAGACTGTCGGTCCACACAAGTAATAGTATTTTTTCATATTCACTTATTATATTAGAAAGCCACTATTTTGCTAGTTATTAATGGCGATAAGTATGGCTTAATTTTCAAACTATCTTATCGAAATTTAAAAATAATGAATTCAGTTAATTGCTAATCAATAAAAAAAGCAAGCATTAGAACTTGACACTTGCTTTTTGTTTTTAAGTTAATACATAGATCACCATTTGGTTTTAGCTTGATCGTTTATGTATTTAGATACCTCATCGTATTGGCCATTTTCAGATGATGAAGAAAGTTGTGAATGAAGTAGTAGTTTTTTACTTATATCAAGATTGCTTTCATCAATGATTTGATATTTTAGTTTAGCAATCTCTGCAAATTTTTCTAAGATGTCATCTTGACTTGTGACATTTGTTAGATTTTTTAGGTCTTCTAATTTTTGCTCTATTGTTGTATATTTATCATTTGTCTTAAATGAAGGATCATATTCTAATACTGATTTTGTTGCTCTAATGTAATGAGAGATAATTGATTCAGTATCTTCTAAGCTGCTATAAGTCTTGGCCACAAAACCAAATTGGCGATAAGCTTTGTCAGGTTCTGATTCAAAGCTTACTTGTTCAGAAGTTTGTAGATTTTTAATCTTAGATTTTTTAAATTTTTCTAATCTTTCTTCTAGAACTTGTTTGATATGTTGTAAGTTCGATTGCATTTCATGAATTCAAGCCATTTCAACATATTTGGGTTTCGCTTGATTTTTAATTTCGATAGCTTTTTTAATCTTTTTAAAAAAATGTTCTGCTAAATAATCATCATATGAAGAATCAACGGTAGCTACGAAATAATAGGTTTGATATTTACGATAAGTACTAATATATTCGTTGTAACCATATTCATTGTTTTTATCATATTTAAAGAAATCTTCGAGTCATTGTTTTGCTTGGCCCATCAAGGTGGTATAGCTATCTTTAGAGTTTTTAAATTCTTTGCTTAGTTCTTTGTAGTATCTAAATAATTGTTCAAAATCATAACTTTTTATATAAGAACTATAAGCATTTATTCATTCTAATACTAGTTGATATAGATTTTTAGCATATGCAGGTCTTGAAATTTGTTCATAAGGATTGCTATTACCATTTAGCCATTGCTCGTTAGCAAGATCAGCGGTTTCCAATCATTGTGTTGCTTCATCTTTAATTTGAGTCATTTTTGGTTTAATTTTATTATTTTTGGTTTCAACTATTAATTTTTCATGCAGCTTTTGTATTTTTTTAGCATCTTCTTTTATTTGGGCTATGCTCTTAGCATTCATTGTATTTTTAATTTGCTCAATAAAGTCTTTAAATTGTTTAATTTCATCTTCCAAATCAAAATTGTCTTTGTTAGCCTCTAAAATACTAATTTGTTTTTCAATAGTTTTTATTCTACTTTTAAAAGCTGCAACATGGCTTTCGTATTGGCTTTTTAGACTGATATAATTGCTCTTAGCATTTGTTAGGGATGATTCTAGCGTTCTTGAGATGTTATTTAACTCATAGTAGCTATTGCCTTTTTGGTGTTTTTCATAGTTTTGTAAAGCGGAATTAATACTATTACATATATTTTGTAATTCTTCAAGTGCGTCAATAGGACTTTTATCTGGTTTATGATCATCTAAAAATTTCTTTGCCTCAACTACTTGGCTAGCTAATTTCGTTTTTAAGGTTTCTAAGACAGGCAAATAATGTATGTTGTAAATCTCTTGATAAATTGTTTTGAATGCCTCATATTTTTGTTTTATAAACTCTAAGTCTTTTTGATGGTATTCATTTTCTTGTGTAAACTCAGGAATAATGGCTTTTTCAAGTTTTTCTTTTTGATCAAGCAACCTTGCTACACCTAAATCACGTATGAAATTTGGAATAGTATTTTCAATTTGAAACAATTGTTTTAGTTCGTTTCAAATAGTGCTCTTTTCATTTTCATTCTCAATATGCTTTTGCAATTTAGTTGATGATGTCTTTTCAATATTTTTTAGTTCTTCTAACGTATTAAGGGCTTCGTAGTTGCCAATTTCGGTATTAATTGTTTCTAAAATGGCATCTTTTTGTCAAAGATTTTCCGGTTTTTCAGCCAGTTGTTTTAGGCTTTGAACATGTGCTTTAATTCTTGCTTTGATAGCGTCTAGATCTAAATTATTAGTTTCGTTTTTTAATTTGTCATAACCATCGCTTAATTCCTTATAAGCCTTAGCTAAATCCACAAAATCATTGCTAGATTCATGTTTTAATTTAGCAATGTCTAATTTTTCTTGCAAGGTTATTTTAAGGCTTTCAAAATGCCCGTTTTTTACCGTAGGTAAATAAGCTTCAACAGTCGTAATTTTTTCAAATAATTTTGCTTTTACAAAGTTAAAAGCTTGATTGGTAGCAACTTTTGCTTGATTTTGCAATGTTCTTGCTTCTAATAAATAGTCTTTGGCTTTTTTATTTTGATCGTTGAAAATTTCTTGTGCATGGTTAAGGTGTTGCTCAAGTTGCGGTTGGATATGACCAAATAGATCTGGATATTTTTTTAAATTTTCATTGATTAACTTCGCCTCATCTATTTGTTTTTTTAGAATTTCGCGAGCTTTAGAGGGATCATTAATAGCCTTAGTATATGTAAGAAGACTTTGCAAGTTAGCAATTTCTTGATCGACATAATTTTTATTTTTTTTGCCGTTGGTTGTTTTGGCACTTGTTAATGCCGAAGCGAATTCGTCTTTTAGCCATCCAAGTTCTGAATCAAATGGCTTTTTGACTATTTCTTCTCCTTCTTTAATTAATTTTAAAAGTGTTGATGCAGATTGTTCTCAGGGTTCAACTTCATTTGCTAAATATTTGACAATTTTTTCAATTACCTTATTTAATTCCTTAGCTTCCTTTGCTTTTTTAGCTTCAGTATCAAAAACTTGTTTTTTAGTATCGATATCGCTTAATAATTGATCGAATTTATTACGTTCGTTTGCCTTCATTAAGGCTTGTTTCTTTGCTTCTAAAAGTTTTATTTTTTGATCATAGTCATTTTTAGCTTTTGATAAATCCTTTGGTTTTGAATTTCTAACAACTAAATATGCATTTGTAGTAGTAAGGCCAAGTGTTGAAATTGCCAAAACGCTTAATAAAGCAATTCTTCTTTTATGTGTTTTGTTCACGGAAATTACTCCTTAGTTTATTTTTGGTGATTATTTTCTTGATTTTTAATATTTAAAATAAGTTGAAATTAGTACCATGTTAATACAAAAAAAAAAAAAACAAATTGAGCGCCCATCCGCCAGTTTTTGACAAAAAAATGCTAGATTTATAAGTTTTTATTTACTTTTTAGATTGACAAAAAGACGTAAATTGCGCATATTTATAAAAAATGCCGTTTTTAATAAATGCGAAATTACATTATTTTAATTAATTAAATTAAGGTTTTTGTTATCGTAGAAAGGTCAAAAAAATGTGCTTAATTATAATATAATTATTAGCATGATTACAACAAAGGAAATTATTATTGCTTCACTAAATGAAGCTTTAGAAAAACTCGAAATTAAGAAACCAATTACTTTAACTGAGCCAAAAAGCTATGGCGATTATTCAACTAATTTGGCACTTACTTTGCAAAAAGAATTAGGTAAACCAGCAATTGAAATTGCTAAAGAAATTGTTAATGCTATTGACTTAAAAAAACATAAAGAAATTGTAAAAGTTGAAGTAGCAAATCCAGGTTTTATTAATTTTTGAGTCTCAAATTCTGTGCTGTCTGACTTAGTAAACTCAATTAACTCATTAGAAGATCACTACGGTGATATGAGTAAAGAAGGAAAAGGAGCGGTAAACATTGAGTTCGTTTCAGCAAACCCGACAGGATTTTTACACATTGGACACGCTAGAAACGCTGCTATTGGTGCCACCTTATGCAACGTTTTAGAAAAAGCCGGACACCGAGTTGTACGTGAATATTATGTTAATGATTATGGAAACCAAATGAATAATTTGGCAGCTTCTGTTTTTAGTCGTTATCAACAAATTTTTAATAAAGACTTTCCCATGCCAGATGATGCTTATAAAGGCCATGATATGACAATTTTTGCCGATGCCTTTTTTAAAAAATATGGCGATAAATACCGTAATGTAGCTTACACTGAAGAAGTTAAAAAACTATTCCGTGATTTTGGAAGAGAGATTGCGCTTGAAAATATTAAAATTGATTTAGGTCGTTTTGGTGTTTGATTTGATTTATACACTTCTGAAACCCAGCAATATGAAAAAGATCGTGTATGACCAGTTATTAGAAGACTGAAATCGACTTATGAAAAAGATGGTGCAACTTGACTTAATACTACTAAAGGTGGTAATGACGACAAGGACCGGGTAATTATCAAGGGTAATGGCGAATCTACTTACATGTGTGCCGATATTGCTTATCATGAACAAAAATTCGTAGAACTTCATGATCCCGAAAAAGGTAAAATCATTGACATTTGAGGCGCTGATCACTCTGGATATGTTGAAAGAATCAAATTCTCATTTGAAGATTTAGGGTGAAGACGTGACCAAATTGAAATCTTGCTATTCCAATTATTAAGAGTTGTTAAAAATGGTAAGGAAATTAAAATGTCAAAAAGATTGGGCACTTCGCTTACTTTACGTGAATTGCTAGATTTAGTTGGCAAAGATGCCGTTAGATACTTTTTAATTGAAAGATCATACAATTCAAAGATCGACTTTGATATTAACAAGGTTCAAAAATCTGATGAAACTAACCCATTATTTTTAATTAAGTATGCACATGCTCGTTGCTACCAATTATTAGAAAAAGCGCAAATAAAAAACCCAATTGCTTCAAATCTTGAAAATGATTTTGCGCAAAAGCTAACAAACGAATTAAAAGAGTACCCTAATTTAATTGATACTATGGCAAAAACTTATAAAGTTAACTTGCTACCACCTTATTTATTAAAATTAGCCGGTGCCTTTAACTCATTTTATTCAAATGTTAGAATATTAGGCGATCCTAATGAACAAAGTTACTTAGCATTAGTTAAAGCAACTAAAATCGTTTTAGCTAATGCGATGAAGTTAATGGATTTAGACATTCCTAATAAAATGTAATTTAAACTTTTAAAAACATTTTAGGAGATATATATTTATGAAAAAAGTTTTAGTTTTACTTAGCTCACCAGTAGCTAAAGAAAATTCTTATTCAACTTACTTTGCTACTAAATTTGTAGAAGAGTATCAAAAGATTAATCAAGAAGATGAAATTAAAATTATTGATTTAAATTCTTTTGATGTTTCGCAAAAAACGCTTACTAGCGGCAACTTTGCCACTTTCTTTAATGAAAATGACAGCGATGCTTTAATTAACGAACTAAAGAGTGTGGACAAATTAATAGTAGCTTCGCCAATGATCAATTTCAATGTACCCGCTACTCTTAAGAATTATTTAGATCATATTTGTGTAGCTAACAAAACTTTTAGTTATAAATACAAAGCTAAAGGAGCTTCAATTGGGCTGCTTGACCATCTTAAAGTACAAATTATTACAAGCCAAGGTGCTCCTAGCGGATGATATTCATTCAGTAGTCACACTAAATATCTTGAAGGATTGTTTAATTTCCTAGGTATTGAAATTGCACCTTCCATTGAAATCACTGGGACTAAAGTAGATCCTAAACCTAAAGAAGAACTTTATTTAGAATTTGAACAAGAAATTATTAAAAAAGCTAGCGAATTCTAAAACCATTTTTTAGACTAAAATTATAAAAAAAGATGTTCTTGCAGTTTCGCAAGGCATCTTTTTTCTCTATTTTTTCTTAACTCGTTTCATTATTTATTTCGATAATCAATATAGCTAAACAATTGCTCTATATCTTTTAAATCATCAAAACCAAACTTTACATAAATAAATATTATTTTTGCTCGCTAGCCGTTTACATGCCATTGGCTTATCTCATATTTTTATACTGCTTGCAATATTTTTAAATTAACTTCAAATGTTATTTTTTTAAAATTAACTTATGAATAATACTTTTGCAAAGTTTTAGTACTTAAAATAATTATTTTTTTACTTATTTAAATTTTATTTAATAAATAAACTATTACTTTTGCACCCAAAAGTATACAATTTTAGGTGCAAGAGGAGGATATGATATGAATTCACTAAAAAGACAAATAGAAGACATTATGTCAAAAAATTCAGGAAAAATCTTTTCCATTAATGATTTTTATGACATTGGAACAAAAAACACTATCAAATCTATTTTGCATAGATTAAGCCAAGACGAAATAGTTATAAGACTAATTGATGGATTATATATGAAGCCAAAATATAGCAAAATTTTAAATGAATATTCCTATCCTGACGCTGCTGAAATTGCCGAGAAGCTTGCTGATAAATTTTCTTGAACAATTGCTCCGTATGGAGAAACTGCACTAAATTACATTGGTTTGTCTAATCAAATTTCTAACGAGTATATCTATATTTCTAACGGTGCGTATCGTGAATATTGATATGGGGATAAAAAAATTATATTTAAACATACAGCGAATAGAAATATAACGCTCTATTCAAAAGAACTAGCAATTTTAATCCAAGCAATTAAAACAATTGGCGAAAATAACATTTCAAACAAAGATATTAAAAAACTTGCTTTGTTTGCTTCACACATTAAAGAAAATCTCAAAATTGATACTTTAAAATTACCCTTTTGAATACAAAAAGTTTTAAGAAAAATTTGAGAAATGAATTATGAATAAACTACTTGGAGTGTCAGACGAAGAACTAGAGTTGGTTATAAAAAACACGGCCAATAAACTAAATATGTCAAAAGCAATTGTTGAAAAGGACTTCTGGGTTTGTGTAATTTTAGAATACCTATTTGGTCAATTTAAATATAAGGATGATATTGTTTTTAAAGGTGGAACAAGTTTATCAAAGGTTTATAAATTAATTGAACGATTTTCAGAAGATATAGATCTTGCATTAGATCTAAAAGTTTTGGGGCACGATAAGAATAGCCTTTATCAAACCAGAAGTAAAAACAAACAAACAAAATTAAATGAAGAGTTAAATAATGACACTAAATTGTTTATTCGTGACAAACTACTACCCATTTTTGAAAACGACTTTAAAAAGATATTAGGTAATAAAACATTTAGTTTTTATATTGATAGCTCGGACGAGCAAACAATATGCTTCGACTATCCTAAAAATCATCAAGATTCTTCAATATTACAAGTAATAAGATTAGAGATAGGTTGTTTAGCTGAACCTATTCCCAACCAACGTCACTCTATACAAACTTATATTCAAGATGCTTATCCCCAAATATTTAATGAAAAAATTGAAGTTGTAGCTTTAGATAGTTTGCGAACTTTTTATGAAAAATTAACCATATTGCATAAAGAGGCAAATCGAACTAATGATAAATATCCCAAAAGATATTCAAGACACTACTACGATGTTTATAAAATGATAATTATAGATATTAGAACAAAAAGTTTCGCTAATATGGAATTGTTAAAAGACGTTGTTGATTTTAAGAAAAAATTTTACGCATGTAACTTTGCAAAATATGACGATATTATGAGTGGAAATATAAGGCTAACGCCACCCTCAAAAGCATTGGAGGCATTTTCAGAAGACTATAAAAACATGCAAAATATGCTATTCGGTGTAAAAATACCGTTTGATCAAATTATTGCCACCATTAATAAATACGAAAAAGAGTTAAATGACTTCATAAAAATATTTTTTGCATCGACACATGATTCTGTTATGAGTTATTAAAGTTTTTAAATAAGATTATGTTTATAAAAATACGACTTAATAATGCACTTTAGATCTAGTAAAATAATTATATAAGGGGCCACAATATGATAGAAGTCAAAAACAAAGAATTAAATAATTTAAAATTCATAGATTTATTCGCAGGCTTAGGCGGTTTTAGAATCGCTCTAGAATCCTGCGGTGCTAAATGTGTTTATTCTAATGAATGAGACAAGCATGCTCAAGAAGTGTATAAAATGAATTTTAATGAAATTCCAGATGGTGATATCACTCTTATTAACGAAAACGATATTCCAGACCACGATGTATTATGTGCGGGTTTTCCTTGCCAAGCATTTTCAATAAGCGGCAAACAAAGAGGCTTTCAAGATAGCCGAGGGACTTTGTTTTTTGATGTAGCCAGAATCGTAAGAGCAAAAAAACCAAAAGTTGTATTTATGGAAAATGTTAAAAACTTCGCATCCCACGATAATGGTAATACCCTAAAAGTAGTTAGAAACACTATGATTGATTTAGGATATGATTTTTATTCAGAGGTATTGAACTCATTGAATTTTGGAGTGCCCCAAAAAAGAGAGCGTATTTATATGGTGTGTTTTAGAAGAGACTTGAATATAAAAAATTTTAGTTTTCCTAAACCGTTCAAACTTTCCACTTTTTTAGAAGATTTATTATTGTCAGAGGAAGAAACGTCCAATTTGATAATAAATAGACCTGACTTAGTTTTAAAAGATATAGAAATTAAAAATAATATGATTAAACCAATTAGAATAGGAACTGTTGGCAAAGGCGGTCAAGGAGAGCGAATTTATAGCCCAAAGGGAATTGCGGTTACACTATCGGCTTATGGAGGGGGAGTTTTTTCCAAGACCGGCGGATATTTGATAAATGGCAAAACAAGAAAATTACATCCCAGAGAATGTGCACGCATAATGGGTTATCCTGATTTTTATCTAATTCATCCATCTTGAAATCAAGCTTATAAACAATTTGGAAATTCAGTTGTTATCAATGTTTTGCAGCACATCGCAATAAATATTGGGAAATCTTTAAATAATATTGAAGTGTAATTTTTCTTAAGATTTGTTACCTTTTATAATTTTTTCGAACTCCAGAATATCATATTTTTGTTCTTCTGCATCATAAACAAGTAATCTTATTGAAAATATTACATTGGCATTTTTGGTGTTTGATAATTTTTTTACTTTATATTTATTTTTATCTTTTCTAAACAAATAATTATAACTTTTACTGTTAATTTTTTTTCCATCCAATTCCGTTGCAGTAACGATATCTAAACCATCAAAATGATAATTTATTCCTTCCGATTTCAAAGCATTTTCTAAATCTGGTTTGTTTGAATTGTTCAAATTAGAAGAACCGCTTTTTTTAACTCTATATTTGGCACTTACATCAAAATATTTCGGAAATTTTTCAATTGGAAAAATTATAAAATCATCATCGTATCCCTTGGTAATAAAAAATCGAACCCCTTTATTTTTATAATGATTAATTATTCAATTATAAAATACGGATTTCGTCATTTCAATATTATTTCCTGAAGGCTTGGAATTATAAAAATTATCAAATGAATTATCCATAAAATTGATAATTGATCTAGTGTACTCATTCAAACTAGATTTATTTTTAGATGAATATTTAAACACTTTTTTATCTACATCCGGGAATAAAACAAATTGTCCGCTTTGTGCATTCGGCATTTTTGCTTCAATGTAAAACTCATTTATTGAATTTTCAAACAATATATCGCTAGTTGTTGAATCGCAATCACCCTTCAATTTAAACATCATTCCATATTATTGTTTAAAAAATCTATACATTCTTTTTCAAAATTCTTTCATTTCATTGTTTTATCTATCTCTCATTTTTTGAATTTTTAAGTTTTTATTTTTTTTCAATATTTTTATTACTAAAATATATCTCTTTTAAACTTGCTTTATACTCAGCAAAACTCTTAAATGAAATGTTATTTTGCGCCATTTGAGTGATTAGATTATTTTTGACTTCGTCATTATGAATAGCAACTAAAATCGCTTTTTCATTGATTTGATAAGCAATTTTATTTTTGCTTAAAAGTTCTAAAAATCTTTCTTGATTTTTTTGATTGCTTAAAACTATTAGTCAATTAAATTCAAGTTTCTTTTCAACATTAGAAATGGTAGTTGATTCAATAACTTTACCTTTTTCCATCACAGTGAAGCTATCAACATATTCTTCTAGTTCCGAAAGAATATGCGAAGATATAAAAATTGTTTTTCCCAAGTCGTTTTGTTCTTTTAAAAAACTAAATAGTTCATTACGAGCAATTGGATCCAAATTAGCAGCTGGTTCATCTAAAATTAGTAGATCAGGATCGTTAATTAGCGCTTGAATAAGCATTACTTTTTTCTTTTGCCCACTTGACATTTTATAAGGAGATTTTTCAAACTCTTTACCAGTCATATTGTATTTTATTAGATATTTTTCAATTTTTTCTTTAGCTTCTTTAGGATCAATTTGTGAAAGACAAGCAAAGTGATACAAATAGTCTCGCATTTTTAGGACTTTAGGAAAATTGGCCTCTTCGGGAATATAACCAATTTTTAGTTTTGATTTTGGATCAGTTGAAGCAATGCCGTTGATAATCATTTTGCCTTTAGTGTCAGGGTAGAAGCCTAAAAGACAACGAATGGAGGTACTTTTACCGGCGCCATTTGAACCTACAAAACCATGAAATTGACCCTTTTTAATCTCAAAGCTTACATTATCAAGTGCAACAAACTTTTTAAAAGTTTTGGTAACGTTATAAAAACCGATAGCGATTTCATTTTCTTGGTTAGTCGTGTTTGCTATTTTTGTTTCTAGAGATTCAGTCATTATTTAAAGGCCTTTCTTTTGTGAATAAAGTAAGCTCCGATTAATAAAAGAATGGTTGCTACAATTGGTAAAGCAAAAGCAATAAAAGTAGGTGTGTAATTTGCAAATCTTAGACTTTTAATGCCAGCGAAATCACTTTCAAGGAATTCGTATTTGATAATTGAATTATTATCTTGAACTATCGATCCATAAATTTGTGCTAATTTACGTAAATTTTGAATGTTTTGTTCTTGATTAACATTCTTATCTGAAAGCGATTTTAAATCTTTAATTACCAAACCTTTTTCACGATAGTAATGTGCTGTTAGATAAGTTGCTAAGCTGTTCTTAGAAATTAGTGTTGAAAAGAATGCTTCCTTGTCTTTATACATGTCCACTAAAATCTTTTTAATGATTGCTTCATGAGTTATTAAGAAATTACCGTCGCGTTCACTTGCACTTAGTTTGCTTTCAATTTGTGAGTAACTATTGCTTACTAGATTTTTAAATTCTTCTAAGTTAAAAATATCTGAGTATTTTGTGGTTTTTTCGAGAATATTTAGTAGTTTTTGATGCTGTTCTTTTTGTTTTAGAAGTGCTGCTTTTTCGTTGGCGTCAGTAGCTGAATTAATTGCTCTTTGCAAATTGATTAACCCATCTTTAACTTTACTTTGATAGCTAGCGATCATGGCCTTAAAAGTTGCTTGTGAATTGGCACCGGTTTGGATTAATGAATAATCACGGCCATCATTTGATTTTAAGTTTAAGTAGTTGTTTTTATTTAGCTTTTCTTTGGCTCAAGCAACACGGGTATTGGCTCCATATTGTAGTCCTAACATGTGGCTAATCATATCGTTATTATTGGCTAAAAGTGATGTTCAACGGAAAAATGAAGTAATAATCTTTTTTTGGCTTTCAATAAATGATTCCATTTTTTCAAGATCATAAGCATCAAACGTTAAAGACGCACTATTTTTACTTCTTTTTTTAAGAAATGAATCAATTTGTTCACCATTAAAATCCAAAGGAGATTTATTAGAAGTGTTTAAAATGTGATTTTTTCGAGCATTGTTTTCAACATAGTTTTTAGCAAAATGTCTTTGAATCGATGAAGCTTCTTGAGCGTTGGCAGCCACAATCAACCCGCCGTAAGCTAGTGGAATAGACATGGTGATGCCAAAAGCTTTATGGTTAATTTTTGGTGCAATAAATAGACCCATTGAAATCAGCAACATTGTGCCAAGAAGATTAATAAAAAGAATAATCCCACTACCTTTAAATAGTAAATTAATGTTGCTTACATCGGCTTTGTTAAAGAAAATAAAAAGAATTGTTGTTCCAATTATTCAATACACTACTGTTGTTGCTAGTGAAGGAATTAAGATAGCAAAAAAGTTGCCAAAAAATATTTGACCGCGAGATAGTGGTTTGCTATAACTAATCATTTCAATGCCATCGCTGCGGTCATTGTAGTAGACTAGGTGAATAAAGTAGATAACGACCGCCAATAAAGCCATTATGCCAATTGAAGAAATTATCGTAACTAAAATGTTTAATAGCGAAAGTTCAACTTTACTGTTGCTTGCTAAACTTGAAAATATAACAGAAAGCCCAATGCCCAAAATTAATACAAACAATAGGATAATCCCTGGCATCAAATAAGAGCCCAAACTTTTATTAACTATTTTCATTTTTAAGCGGAAATATTGTTTCATCATTACCCTCGATTTACATACTTATTAACTTAATATTATCTCACTAATGAAAAATTTCTAACATGACAATCTTATTTGGCTTATAAAATGCAAATTGTTTAAGTTTCAATTTTTGAGAATTTAATAAAAAATACCGCAGCTTTATTAAGTGCGATATTTTGCCATTTTTTATTATTTTAGTCAATTTTAACTTTGATACTTGGGCCCATTGAAGTTGAAACGGTAATGTTTAGAACATATGTTCCTTTAACTGTAGTAGGTTTTAGTCTTTTAATAGTTTGAATTAAAGTTTCAGCATTTTCTACTAGTTTTTGTGAGTCCATTGACTTTTTACCAACTGATGCGTGAATGATTCCACCTTTGTCAGCACGGTAGTTAGCCTTACCTTTTTTAAGTTCTTCAACAGCTTTGGCAGGGTTGGTTGTTACTGTGCCAGTTTTAGGGTTAGGCATTAGGCCTTTAGGACCTAGTTTTTTACCGTATTTTCCTAATACTAACATCATTTTAGGATCAGCAACAATCACATCAAAGTCATATTTGTCTTGGTTTAAAACTTCAGGAAGTTCAGCGGCAGTATAAACATAATCGGCGCCAGCATCTTTAGCAGCTTTTTGAGCACTAACTTCGTCGGTTGCTACTAAAACTTTGACATTTTTACCAGTGCCGTGAGGTAGCGCTACGGCTCCTCTTAATTGTTGGTCTGATTTTCTTGTGTCTAAGTTTAGATTAATTGCAATGTCAAGAGATTCGTCGAATTTTGCGAATGAAATTTTCTTTGCAAGTTCGATTGCTTCAAGTAATGAAAAAACATCGGTTTTATTAACTTGTGCTTTTGCATTTTTTACATTTTTTGAAAGTTTTCTAGCCATTAGTTAGTTCCTTTCTTTAGTCATTCAGCGTATCCTTCGATTTCAATTCCCATTTGTTTAGCGGTACCTGCAATTTGACGCATAGCTGAGTCAATGTTGTTAGTATTTAGGTCAGGTAGCTTGTATTCAGCAATTTCTTTAAGTTGGTCTAAGGTAATAGTGGCAACTTTTTCTTTGTTAGCTTTGCTACTTCCTTTTTTAATTTTCGCAATTTGAGTTAATTTATAAGCGGTAGGCGAAGTAAATAATTTAAACTCAAACGATTTGTCTTTATAAACAGTAATTAGAACGGGAACAGGTTCTTGTCCACGATCTCTAGTTTGATCATTAAATGCTTTGGTAAATTCAGGCATATTAATTCCCACACCAGCAAGCGCTGGTCCTGGCTTAGCTTGTCCAGCTGGGAATTGTAGTTTAGCTTTTCTTACAATTTCTTTAGCCATAATAAGTTCCTTTCGATCTCTGTGGTGTTAATGAACTTAAGTGATCCTAAGTTCTCCCACGCGCTAGAGGCAATGTAATAAATTGCATGGTAATTATAACAAAAACTAACAATTTTACTATGTAAATTAACTAAACATAAATTCTTTAAAAAAGTTGCTTTGGTATTTTAAAGTTCTATCAGTATTATTAAAAAGTTTTAAAAATTCATTTTTTGCAACTTAATTTTTTGAAGTTTTTTTTAATTGATTTGCTTTTTTATTTCAAATCAAATAGTTAGAGCGCTTTTTAAATCATTTATTTTTTGCCAAATTCGGTTTTGACATCTATATAATGTTGAGAATTTTTCAAACGGATTTTATTTAATTAATTTTAGAGGTGACCAATTTTCGTTTGTATTTGCGGTTATTTTTAAAAAAATGGCCTTTGAAATCAAAGGAAACCATTTTTATTTTTAAAATTTATAGAGTTTTTATGTTTTATTATTCAAATATTACTTTCAATGAGCAAAGCGTTCAATAATTTTAAATTGACTTAATAACCGGAATATTTTGTTTTAAACCCATATGGTTAATCTTAAGCAACTAAATTATTATCTTTAACGAATTTAATATATTCATCAAGCCGGTCCATTCGTATTTTAAGCGCGTCCAAAGGATATCTATCCCAATTAAGACTTTCAAAAGTTTTTCTTAATATTTCTCTCACTTTAGTGCGTAAGTTTTTGTTTGTTATATTACTTAGTATTATGTATCCGCTCCATTTGTGATCAATACTTATTCAATCATCGAAAACTGCAAAGTGCGATGTATATTTAGGATATAACTCATAACTTAATTCAAGCTTTCTTTGCGTTGAAAAAATATCTCTATCAATCATTGCTGAAGTTTTCATATATTGTAAAATTTGCTCTAATTCAGACATTTTCAATTTTTTAATGTCCAATGCTAAAACTTTAGCGTATACATTAGAATTTCACTTTTGAATTTCATCTCAAAGCGTTTTAGCGTCCGGATAATGGGCAAACAGCTTTTCAACTGGTCCAAGTAAATTTAAATATTTTGATGAACGTTTCAAAATAGTTGCGTATTCTTGAACTGCTGGTCAATAACTTTTTATATTAGCAAATTCAGCTTCTATCTTTTTTAAATTAGCTAAACTAGCTTCAAAATTCCAGCTCTTTGTTAATTCTTTAATTCCTTCGGTTTGTTCAAATTCGGGCAAATCGCCATTTTTCCATTTTGCAATCGTTTTAGCAACCTCGGTAGACTTATCAAACATTTCCTTTAGGTAATTTTTTACCTCAGTAGCTAATTGATCAAGTTCATTAAATGCGTTATTCAATTCATAGTTTTTATTTTTAAAACTCTGTTTTATACTTTTGATTATTTCGTCAATTATTTGCATTTTGTGCTGTGCTTCTTTAGTGAAGTCTTCAACGAAATTAGATGGATTGCCATCATGGCCAATTTTATTCTCTCACAAGCTTTTAAAATTAGTTTTTATTTGATTAATTTCAGCAAGCTTAGCTTTAATTAAACTATTCAATTCATTAGCAATCTTTTGACTTTTAGTTTTAGCTTCATTTAATTTGCTTTGCGCTTCTTTAATTGAGTCTGAGCTTATAATGTTTGTTTTTAGCGTGTCAATTTCAGTTTGACTAAAACCTTTATTTAAAAGTTCATTAGCTTCATCACTATTTTGTACAATTTGTTTTTTAATTAAATTGATCCGGTTTTGAACATTTGTTTTGTAAGTGTCGCGGTTTCATCGGCTAACAGTATTACTTAAAGTGTCAAATAAAGACTTATATAACGAAGGAGTCATTGAGTAATTAAATTCAAAGTAACCTCTTAAGACATTGACTATTCTTTTAGCAAGGTCAAATTCTTTATCAAACTTGTCATCAATCAAAAATTCTTCTAGTTTTTTGATTGATTCAATATTGTTAATACCATCAATGGTTAAAATGTTGACTAACCTTTCTAGTTCCGCACCAAGTGATGCTTCTGAGTTAATTCAATGTTGAGATGCACTCGTTGACATTGTAGTTAATTCTTTTTCAAAAGCTTGTATTGTTTGATTTCACTTTGATTCACCTTTTACTTGGTTTTCAAGAGCAACTAATTTTCCTCTAATTTCGCTTACTTTAGCAACCGCAGCTTTTCCGCTATCGTATTTATCAACGATAAAATCATAGTTTTTGGCAATTATTTCATTAATTTCTTTGCTTTTTTGTTTCATGAAGTCTTCGAAATCTTTAATTGCTTTTTGATTAGCTTGACGTTGTTCTTCTAATTCAGCTTCCTTAGTTTGTTTTAGGCTTTTAGCTAAAGCTTCTAAAGCTTTTAGCTTATCTAGATTAGTCTTGACACCCGCATTAATATCACTACTTTTTTCGTTTTTAATTCTAGTTTCTAACCCTGTAATTTTATTAAGTTGTTGTTCTAAGGCTCGAAGAGCAGCGTCTAAATCATCAACTTTGATTTTCTCAGTTGTTTCTACTAAAGTTTTAGCATTGTTAATATCGCTTATTAATGTATTAATTTCTTGATTGTAATCATTGATTTTGTGAGCAATATTAGCAACTCTTCTTTTAGCTTCTTTTATAATGTCTTCAAAAGCATTTTTTAAATTGGTAATTTCAGTTTGCTTTTCTGTGTAGCTTATTTCTTCAATTTGTTCAAGTAGTTTTTGTATTTTATTAAGAGCCGCATTCGAGTCATCTAATTTTTCAATTTTTGCAATTAGCGCTTGTAGTTTAGATTTATCGTACCCGGCAGTAGTTAGTTCTTGTTGATATGCATTCAAATCAGTTTTAAGTGAGGCAATTAAACTATCAATTGCTTGCTTTTTAGTTTGTATATCACTATCTTTTTTATTAATTGTTGATTGAGCATTTGTAATGGCATCTTTTAGTGCTTTTAGGTGTGGAGCAAGTGTAGGATGATCTTGTAAATCTTTAGTCTTTGGATCGTTAATTAGTGTATTAGCTTTATTGACTATAGTAGTAATTTCAGTTTTTTTGGCATTGACTTCAGATTTTTTTCATAATGAATCTAAGTCGTGTGCCAAAGTATTAAGATTGTTAGCTAGTTCTTTGGCTTGCTTTGCTAATTCTTTAGCTTTTTGATCTTGCGACTGTTTTAGATCTTGTTTAGCTCGCTCAAGGTCTTGGAGTTTTTTAGTAATTTTGGTTAATTCATCTTGAACTTTTGCTTGATTTTCGGAATCACCGGCTAATTCATTTTTAAGATCATTTAATTTTTGTTGAGTTTCATTTAGTTTAGTTTTGGCGTCATCTAGTTTTTGACTTTTATCAAAATTACTATTATCATCACCAATTGCTTGGTCGGCTTGTTCTAAAGATTTTTTTGACTCAGTTAAAGCACTATCAACTTTTTGACTATTTTCGGTTTTAGCTTGTTGAATTTCATTTTCTTTGGTTTCAACTAACGGTTGATAAGTATCTTTAATGGCTTGATTAATTTGATCAATTCTGTCAGTTGCTTGTTTTTTCTTAGCAGGGTCTTGAAGTTTATTAGCTTTTTCACTTTGCGTTTGAAGATCATTTTTGGCTTGATCAATTGCTATTTGTAGTGCATCTTTTTTAGTAGTTTTTTGATCAATAGTGTCACTGTCGCCAAAAGCATCTTTAGCGTCTTTTAATGATTTTTCAATTTTATTTAGCTCACTAAGAATTTTTTGAAGTTCTTTATCTTCACTTTGATTTAATTTGTCTAATTTTTCTTTAGCTTTTTTAGCAGCGTCTTCAAGCTCTTTTAGTTTATCTTCAACTAGCTTTTTGTTGTCTTTATCTTTTTCAAGTTGTTGAATTGCTTGTTCTAATGATTGTTTAGCTTCAGCCTGTTTGTTTTCAAGCGCGTCTTTTAATGAAGGAACATCATTAGCGTTGTTTAAAGCATTGATTGTATCTTTAGCTTTTTCAATAGCGGGATCAACGATATTAGTTTTGTTTTGAGCTTTTTGCGCTGCTAATTCCGTTTTTTTGTTGTCAATTGTGTCTTGAGCATCTTTAATTGCTTTTACTAAAGCTTGGTATTTTTGCTCAGTCTCATTTTTGATATCGTTGTCAACTCTTTTTGTATTAATTTCAGTTTTTAAGGTATTAGCTTGATTTTTTAGTTCTTCTAACTTCTTAATTGCTGTGTCAAGAGTATCAACATTTTCTTTAGAAATAGCATTTGTACTGTTAGTTTGTGCCGTTAATTCTTGCGCTTTTCTCTCAAGACTTTCATTTAATTTGGCAATTTCTTCAGCTTTAGTTTTAAGTTTGGCTTGAGCCGCTTTTAAAGCTGAATTTAGCTCGGTTTGCAGTCCTTTAGCCTTGGCAAGAAGTTCTGAGTCAGGATCAACTTTAGTGATATCTTCAATTAATTTTTGAACTTGCTCAAGGAGTTTGTTTTGTCCTTCTAATTTGCCTATCACTTCATTTAATTTTTGTTGGTCGTTGCCAGCCGAATTTAGATCATTTTTAACAGTGGTAGTTGATGCTTCTAATGACTTAAAGCGATCGTTTAATGCTTGTCGATCGGTGGTTATTTTATTTTTGGCATCGCTTGCTTCTTTGGTAGCATCATCAACGGCCTTTTTTAATTTTTTATAAGCATCTTTTAAGTGATCGTGATCCTTTAGTTTATTAGCCTCGCCGCCAGCTTTTAAAAAGTTTTCGTTAATATTATTGATCTTATTTTCAATTTCGTTTGCTTTAGCTGTAATTTCAGTAAATTTGATTTTTTCTTTAAGCTCTTTAACTAAATTTTCAAGTTCGGTTTGTAGTTTTTTTGCTTGCTCTGCTAGTTCTTTTGCTCTTGTTTCTTCTGATTGTTCTTGTTGTTTTTTAGCATCTGCTAAATCTTGTTGTTTTTGGTCAATTTCTTCTAATTTTTTAGTAATTTTTTCAAGATTTTGAGCATCGCCTTTTAGTTTGTCTTTTTCTTCATTAAGTTTTTTATGAGCATCTTTTAAGGCATCTTCTGCTTCTTTAGTTTTATTTTTGTCAAAAGGATTTTGAATGGCATCATTAGCCTTGCTAATAGCGTCGTTGGCTTCGTCAGTTAAATCTTTTATTAGTTTGTCATTTTTTTCTTTATCTTTAGCAAGTGCTTCTTGTTTTTTCTTTAGATCTTCTTCGCCGTCACTAATTTGTTTTTCTAAGTTCTCAATTTTGTTGTTAATACTATCTTTGTTAGCTTGATCTTTTAGATCTTTCGCTTCTTCCTTCATTTTGTCAAGCTCAGTTTTGGCATCTTGCAACGCTTTATCTAAAAGGCTATATTTGCTGTCTTTACCGTCAATAGTGGTTGCTTTATCAGCCCCTTGTTTAGCGTCGTTAAGCGTTTTGCTTTGCTTTTCAATTGCTTTATTAAGACTATCTAACAAGCTTTGTTCATCTTCTAAGGATTTTTTTAGCTTTTTATATTTTGCTTCAGCATCTGACAAGGCCTTATTTACATCATTAGTTAATGTTTGAGCTTCAGCTAGTTTATTTGAACCAACTTTGGTGGCTAAAGTTTGGATGTCTTGAGCCTCTTTTAGTAGTTTTTCAAGATTGTTCATCGCCGCTAATAAATTGGCTAAGTTCTTTTGATCGTTAGCTTCATTAGCATTTTGTATGTATTGACTTAGTTTTGCTCTAGCTTCTGTAATTTTATTGGCAATGTCTTGATTTGAAGCTTCAATTTTAGCCAGCAATTGAGCTTTTAGGTCTTTTGCTATGTTTTCAACATCAGTTAACTTGTTAAGCTCGTTTGTCAGTTCTGCTTGTTTATTAGCTTGGGCAACTTTGGCTCTTGTATCATCGGCATTAGCCAGTTGCTCTTCAATTTCTTTAATTGCTTTGGCAAGTTCAATGTTGTTAGCACTTGCTCCTGGCACTAGGTGCGATTTTGCTCTGTCACTAACAATGCCTAAGTTTTTAATAACTGCTTCAAGTTCTTGCCGTAAATCTTGCAGTTTTTTATTTTCTAGCTCTTGCGTTTCTTTATCTTTTTTAAGTTTTTCTAGTTTTGCTTGGGCTTCTAGTGTTAATTTATCAATTTGTTTTAAAAGTTCCTTGGCTTTTTCTTTAGCTTCAGGATATTTAGTGTTTTCAGCTGATTGCTCAATTCCTTTAACGCGATCTTTTAAAGTGGGTAAATTGTTATTAATAATGTTTTGTAGTTCGGCAATTTTATCAGTTGATTCAAGCGCATCAATGGTATTTTTGATGCCTTCATAATCGGCTTTTGCCTTTGCTAGATCTTTATCAATTTGGGCTTTAGCTTGTTTTTTAGCTTCTTGACGATTTTTGGCTTGCTCTAAGGCACTTTTTGCTTCGTTAGTTAAGTAATTCTTTAGTGCATCGTAATGCGGTTTAATAACTTCATTTTCTTTTAAATCTTCATATTTAGCAAGAGTTGTGTTGCTATTGGCGATTGCTGATGCTAAAGAAGCGATTGCGGTTGGTAAAGTGCTTTCATCGTCCGCTAAGTTCGCATTTTTAGTTGCTTTATCTAGTTCACTTAATGATTTTTGTAGTTCCAGTTTTGCAAGTTCAATAGCTTGTTTTTGGGCAATGATCTCATTAATTTTTTTTAACGCTTCTTCGGCTTTATCTTTAGCGTCTTTAATTTTGTTAACTTCGGCTAATAAAGTGGCATCTTCGGCTTGTTTTGCCAATTTTTCTGATTGTTTTACGTCTTCTTCTAAAGCTGCTTTTGTGTTATTTATGAGACTGTCTTCACTTTGAGTTGATAGCCTATTAGCGTCGTTAACATCTTTTGTAATTTTAGCAACTAGTTCATTAACTTTTTTAATTAAAGCATTGTTGGCTTCAATGATTTTTTGTTCTTTTTCTTTACCTTTTTTCAATGCTTCTTCGCCCTTGTTAATGGCATCTTGTAGTTTCTTAGCAACGTCATTTAGGCCGTTATCTTTCGCATCTTTTTCTAAAGATTTAGCATCTTCTAGATCTTTTTCAAGTTTTTTAATGGCGTTAGGTAATGTTGAAATATCATTAGCATTTTCAACATCTTTTTGCGATTTTTCTAGATCAAGAATTTTTTGATTTGCTTGCTTAGTAATTTCTTTTTGCTTTTCGGGATTGATAGCAATTAAACGTTTTTGTAAAACGCTAATTGTTTCTTTGATTTTTAAATTAGCATCGTTTAGTAGTTTAAGTTCCTCAAGCAATTTTGCTGCTTTAAGTGATTGAGATAGGTCGTCACTTTCAATTTGGAGTGTCTTAAGCTCGGCTATTAAAGCTTCGATTGTTGCCACATCATTAGCATTAGGCTCTTTGGCAATTGCTTGCGCAATTTTATTAAGTAAAGTTTGCAACTTGTCTTTTAGAATTTTTTCTTTTTGTTGCAAATCTAGTAGTTTTTCTTTAGCTTCTTTTAAGGCTTCTTTAGCTAAATCAATCACATTTTTTAGATCGTTAGCTAGCGCTTCAAGTTCAGGTAGCTTTTTAAGCTCGGCTAAATAAGCCTCACCTAAAGGGATTAGTCGCTCAAAATCACTAATAACTTGGCTTAAATCGCGTACATTATTAGCTTTTTTGGCATTTCTAATGGTAATTTTAAGGGCTTCAAGAATCTTTCAAGCTTCATTTTTAAGATTTTGCTTGTGGCTATCACGAATGGTTTCAATCTTTTTTTCAAGCTCACTAATATCTTGAATTTCGGGCTTTTTATCATTACCTTTGGATCTCTTAGTAGCACTTTGATGAGCATAAAGCACTCCTGAGACCGTCCCGGCTGCTAACAGAGCTGCGGTGCTAGCGAGCACAATAATAGCAATTTTCTTTTTCTTAGCATGACTCATGATTAATAATTTTTATTTCTCCTATTTTTAATAACTTAAAAATTAATTAATGTTTGAATACTGAAAACTTCGCAAAAAGCATGTGTAGCGAAAAGTGCTTTTTAAGCAAAGTAATGTGAATCATTTTACAAAAAAAAAAAAAACGCACAAAGTGGGTGTGCTTCATCATGTTAGTGCACATTTAATGGCCGTTTTTTGGATTATTATGCTTATGTTATTTTTGAAGTCTAATTAGTTATGGTTTGATCATTAAGCGAGTGTTTTAATTTATGAATTTTGACTAATAAACAAAGATCAACTTACGGGTTTATTTATCAGTATAATTTAAGTTATGGCTTTAATTGTTAAAAACAAATTTCCTAAATTAGAATATGAAATTCATAGTACTTATGAATGTGGTATTTCGCTATTAGGATGAGAAGCGAAAAGTTTGAGAGCAAAAAACGCCAAATTAGAATCATCGTTTTGCTCAATTAGCCAGAGTGATGAGCTCTGATTAAATAATGCTTATATTGCCCAATATATGTTAGTAAAAGGCGATCCACTTCGCTCAAGAAAACTACTTATGCATCGTCATGAAATAAAAAAATTAAGAAGTTTGCAGCAACGTCTTAATTTGATTTTCATTCCCTTGAGTTTTTATTGAAGGGGTAATAAGATCAAAGTAGAAATTGCTTTGGCAAAACACTTAAATAAACATGATAAAAGAGAAAAAATTAAAAAAGACGAAGCAAAAAAATTTATTAAAGCCGTATTGTATTAAAATCTAAAATGCTTATGGGGGTGTAATGGCTTCGACAGGCACTGGATTTAATAAATTGCAGTGGTTGGTAACCTAAAACCATCTAGGCTTTTTTAAACGGAAACTTAGAAACTTCTGAAGACAAGAAACTTGATCTTCAATTTGTGATGAACTCACAAACACAACAAAATCTACTATTTGCTTAATAAATCGTAGTCAGGCGAATATATTAGTTTCAAATATTTGCTTTGTCGCTTAGGAACTATGCCTTAACTAAAGTAGCTAAGTTAAGTGTTAAATAATTGCTACTCAAATTTATTGACATTTGTTAATTAGATAAATAAATGGGTCTTTCACTTAATTAACTAAACTTGTAGACATTTATTAATGAAAGTGTGTGGACCGGGGTTCGATTCCCCGCATCTCCACCATTTTTTATTATTTTTTTAGACTAAAAAACTTGACCAATAATTTGTATTGTTTTTTTATTATTAATGAAAATTGTTAAGAAAAAAATGCAGTTCACTATTGACCCAAAATTATTTTATTTTGATGTTGGTCAATAAATTTATGCTAGTAACTACATTTAATTTTTTAGTATTTAGTAATCCTGAAGACTAAATTTTTAGTTTATCAAGCAATTCTTTTTGTTTTTTTCATAAATCTTCAGCTAATCTTTCTTCTTTAGATTTACAAGACACGGCAATTAAACCGCTCCCCACTAGAGTAGTACCCACAATGCTTGCTAATGCTAAACTAAGTTTTTTAGATTTTTTCATATTATTTTCCTTGTTAATTTTTTATAAAACGATTTCTATACAGCTACTTTTTTAAAAAATTTCAAGTAACAAAAGTCATTCTACAAAAAAAAAAAAAGTCTTTTTGCCACTGGATTTCTCCAATTTGACATTTTTTATTACGATTATGGTAATTTAAATTTTGTTGCTTTTTTCAACACTATATTCAAAATAATTAGCAAATCCTAGATTTAGGTTTTATTTTAGTGTTGTGTTGAAAAATATTTAAGACATTTACTTTTTTAATATTTAACATTTCGCATTTTTATTTTTAACTATAAAGCGGTTAATTTTCTAATTGACTTTGATAAAAATACTTTTAGTATAAAATTAATATTACTATGAAGATTAACTTTAAATCAACAGAAATGCGTATCGCTGAAGCTACGCTTCGTAAAATTAATGACTTCGAAGAAGATATTCAAATCCTAAGTGATAAGGAACTACAAAACAAAACCTCTGAATTTCGTCAAAGAATCAACTTGGGTGAATCACCTGAAAGCATTCGTGCTGAAGTTTTTGCGGTTTCGCGTGAAGCAACTAAGCGAATTCTTGGGAAACGTCCTTTTGATGTGCAAATGATCGGGGGCATTATTTTAGATTTAGGTTCAGTTGCCGAAATGAAAACCGGAGAAGGTAAGACCATTACTTCAATTGCGCCGGTTTATTTAAATGCTTTAACTGGCAAGAGCGTTATTGTGTCTACCGTTAATGAATACCTAGCAGAAAGAGATGCCGAGGAAATGGGCCAAGTTTTCAAGTTTCTTGGTTTAACTGTTGGTATTAATAAAGCCCAAATGCCGACAAACGAAAAACGTGAAGCTTACGCTTGTGATATTACTTACTCAGTGCACTCTGAACTTGGTTTTGATTATTTGCGTGACAACATGGTTATGAGTAAAGAAGAAAAGGTGCAACGAGGCCTAGATTTCATTTTACTTGACGAAGTAGATTCCATTCTTATTGACGAAGCAAAAACGCCGTTAATTATTTCTGGTGGTGACGAAGCTAATAGTCCACTTTACAATGTTGCTGATTTATTTGTTAGAACTCTTTCAAACGATGATTACTTTATTGATGAAGAAACAAAATCGGTGTATCTAACCGAAAAAGGTATTGAAAAAGCAAATAAATACTTTAACTTTAGTAATTTATACGATATTCAAAATTCAGAACTTGTGCACCGGATTCAAAACGCCTTGCGAGCTCATAAAGTTATGAAGTTGGATGTCGAGTACATTGTACGTAACGATAAAATTGAACTAGTAGATTCTTTTACTGGTCGGGTAATGGAAGGCCGAGCTTATTCTGAAGGATTGCAACAAGCTATTCAAGCCAAAGAACGTGTTGAAATTGAAGGCGAAACCAAAACTTTAGCAACCATCACTTATCAAAACTTCTTTAGGCTTTTCAAAAAAATTAGCGGTATGACCGGAACTGCCAAAACTGAAGAAAAAGAATTTATTGAAATTTACAATATGCGTGTTAATGTCGTTCCTACTAACCGCCCCCTAGCAAGACTAGACGATAAAGACGAAATTTATGTCACAATGCATGCAAAATGACAAGCGGTTGTTAAAGAAGTTAAAAGAGTGTATGAAAAACGCCAACCAATTTTAATTGGAACGGCGCAAGTTGAAGATTCTGAGATTTTGCACGAATACTTAATTGAAGAAAGAATTCCTCACACGGTTTTGAATGCTAAACAAGATGCTTCCGAAGCTGAAATCATTGCTAAAGCTGGACAAGTTGGGGCTGTTACTATTGCTACTAATATGGCTGGTCGGGGTACTGACATCAAGCCTTCTAAAGAAGCAATTGAATTAGGCGGGCTTTATGTACTAGGCACTGAAAAAGCTGAATCAAGAAGAATTGACAATCAATTAAAGGGTCGTTCGGGTCGACAAGGTGATGTTGGTTATTCTAAATTCTATTTGTCGCTTGATGACCAATTGATTTTACGTTTCTCAGTCCAAGATCGTTGAAAAGAAATTTTTAAAGCTTATGGTGATGATCCAATTGAAGGTGAAGCGATTAGAAAAGCATTTCTTAATGCTCAAAAGAAAATCGAAGGTTTTAACTTTGATAATCGTAAGAGTGTTCTTAACTACGATGACGTTATTCGCCAACAACGGGATCTAATTTATGAACAACGTGATTTAATTTTGGATCGTGATGATTTAGGGTCAATTATTCGAAAAATGATTAGCGTTTGCGTAACGCAAACAGTAGACAATCCTTATTTCATCAATGAAAGTACTCTAGATGTTCCAAGATTTTGTGAATATTTAAACAAAAATTGAATGGATTTAACTGAATACAAATTCACTGAAGCAGAACTACAAAAATATGACCGTGATGAGTTGGTTGATTATTTAATTGGTATCTTCAATCGTGAATATGACATTTTACGGCAAAATATTGTTGAAAAATACGGTGTTAGTGCGCTAACCAATTCTGAACGAACAATCATTTTAAATGTTTTTGATAGTGCTTGACAAGATCACATTAACACTATGGATAAACTAAGAAGAAGTTCACATTTGGTGCAATACTCACAAAAAAATCCTTATCAAGTTTATACACAATTGGGCTCAAAGCGTTTCAAAGAATTAACACAAAGAATTGCCTTAGAATCTGTTGTTAACTTAATGAATAACTATGATGCTATTAAATCATCAAACGCAGGATTTGGCGATTTACCTTGAATCTCTGGCCCAGACAGTGACTTAGGCAAAGAAATCAATCAAAATCAACAACTTGTTGACTTTGTTAGTTATTTACTTGAAAGTGAGCGTCGTAAGATGCTTGCCGAAGGAAAAAATGAAGCTGAAGTAGACGCTGCTATTGAGGCGCGTAAGCAAACAATAATCAATGAGTTTAAAATTAGAACTGATGAAGTTTTAAATAGTCAAATAAGTGATAGTGAAACTGAAAAATAATAATAAATCAAACCAATTAGTTTAATGCCGTAATCGACTTTGTTACGGCATTTTTATATCGAAAATCAAGCCAATAATTATTAATAATTTATAGAAAAATAAAACATTTTTATTAAAGTCAAACTAAAAAACTAAATTATAAGAGTTTGAAAAAACAACTTTATGAATGATAAAAATCGAGTTTTTATTTCAATCCTAATTGTGGTTTTTTAAGAACTAAAATTGATGAAATCAATAATGATGAAATTTGTAAAGCTACAATGCTATCAAGTACAATAATTGCTAGTTTTAAGACCTTAAGCTTTTGTTGAAGATTTCTAATTTGATCTTCACTTGGTTTTGAAGAAAGATAAGTCGAAATTGAAGGAAAAATAAAAGTACTAATCATAAAGAAAATTGCAATTAAAACTAAAAGAATAATTGAAATTAAAATAATTTTTCAAAATCATTTTTTCATTTCGTTATGGCTTTTATTAAGTTCAAAAAATTTAATCAATAAGATTAAAATGAAAATAAAACCTAAGAATAAAGGTGTGGCCTGGGCATAAATATTTAACTTTGCTAAATTAATGGGATCAAATAGAATTGTCGTTGCTAAGATTACTATACTGATTACAAAAATCAATGAGCTTAGCATGATTGTGTGTCAAAGATCTCTTTTAATTTTGGGATTAATTAGTTCATTTTTCATTATATAAACTCACTTTTTAATTACATTATAAACTTTTTTCTTCGAAAACAAATTGCTACGTTTTTATTTGATAAATTGGTTTTGTGACTAGTTTCCTTGATTTTTTTAAATAATAATTTATTAGCGGTGATTTAGCGCATTAATTACATTAACCTTGGTAAAATGTTAAATATTACTAAAAGATAAATAAAGGCAAAAATAATGGAAAGTAAATACTTAGCACTCTATCGCCAATATCGGCCTAATAAATTTGACGAAGTTAAAGGCCAAGAAAATATTATTCGCACTTTGACTAACATTATTAAGATGCAAAAAATTAGCCACGCATATTTATTTTGCGGTCCCCATGGAACTGGTAAAACATCAGTTGCAAAAATTTTTGCTAATACCTTAAATTGTTCACATTCTAGTGATCTGCTTGAACCTTGTCAAGAATGCATTGAAAATATTGACCGCAATTTAGACATTATTGAAATTGATGCTGCTTCAAATACCGGAATTGATGATATAAGAGAGTTGCGTGAAAAAATCAAGCACTTACCAACTCACTCAAAGTACAAAATTTATATCATTGATGAAGTGCATATGCTTTCAAAATCAGCTTTTAATGCATTGCTAAAAACTTTAGAAGAACCACCTAAGCATGCAATTTTTATTCTAGCCACTACTGATCCTCAAAAAATTCCGCTTACTATTTTGAGTCGGGTACAAAGATTTAATTTCAAGCGAATTGATGAAAATGTTATTGTCATGCATTTGATGCATGTTTATGATCAGGAACATATCGATTATGAAAAAAATGCTCTTAAATTAATTGCTTCATTGGCCAACGGAAGTTTCCGTGATGCCCTTTCACTTGCTGATCAAGTTTCAATTTTTGCAACAAATAGCAAAATTACTTTGGTCGAAGTTGAAAGCCTTTTTGGCCTAATTAATCTTAAAAATGTGATTGATTTAATTAATTTAATGGCATCACACAACATTAAAGAAGTGCTTCAAAAACTTGGCAAATTAATTGATGCTGGTGCTGATATTGAACGCCTAGTAACGCAAATGATTAATGTCTTAAAAGATTTTTTAGTATATAGTCGCACCGAAGATGCTGCACTTCTTGAAATAAGCGACGTGACAGATTTACAAACACTTAAAATTTCAATCGACAAAACCTATGAATTTATTAGCGAGCTAGTCAATTTGCTAAAAGAGCTAAAATATAGCGATTTGCCGCTGCAAACTTTAGAACTTGGTTTTATAAAAATGGCAACTTTAAAAACGCATGACGAAAATTTTGTTAATGAAATTGTTATGCCTAAGGCTAAAGAAATTAGTCCACAAACTACGCCAATGAAAGATTTCGAAATTGATGTTGAGCCTAATTCCCCAACCCCTAAAAAACGTATGTCGCAAAACGTTGAAAAAATTAACTCAATTTTTGATCTTTCATCAATTGCAAATAAAGACATTGAAGTCAAAGAAATTTCGGTTGATGAAGTTCTAGAAAAAACCTCAGAACTAGTTCTAAAAGAAAAAACTCAAGAATTTGAAATGGCTGATGTTGAAAATGATATTCTTAGCCTTGATAGCTCACAAACAAGTGATTTTGAAATTAATGAAAATTTTGAAGAAACTACTAACCCGCCGGAACTTGATTTTGATTTAATTTTAGATTGCCTTGCAATTACGCAAAAACTAAAAATTCATGAAAAAGAAAATAATATGACTCACCGTCGTACTATTGACAAAATTTCATATGCAATGCTTGAAACTAAATTAAGCAAACCAGAACAAACTGAAAGTAAAGAAATTTTAAAAGATTTAGAAATTTTAGCTTCGGCTGATGATTTTATTCTCTTTAGCTCTCCTATTGACGAAAAAGTGTTTGCTCTAAATCGTAATGCTTATAAATTTTCACTAGTAAATGATGCTAAATTGCTATTTGGAAGATATGTGCATTTATTTGCAGTAACTAGTAAACAAAATGCCGAAATTAAGGCTTATTGAAAAGCACACAGTGCGACCATTATGAAACGCGTGCCTCGTCAATTTGAAAAACTGGCAGATAAATATGATCTTGCCTCAAAAAGTGCCGAAAATCTTGGCAAAGAAATTTTTGGCGATAAATTTAGTATAGAAGAAGGTAATTAAAATGAATATTAATGAAATGTTAAAAAAAGCAAAAAGACTTCAAGCTGAAATGGAAGTCGAAGAAAAAGAAATTGCTAAAAAGGAATTTGTTGTAAAAAAACAAGGCATCAAGGTAGTAATGCTAGGAACAAGAAAAATAAAAACAATTGAAATCTCGCCAGCTTTAATTGATCCCGAAGATCCTGAATTGGTACAAGACTTAGTGATGCTGGCTATTAATGAAGCTATTGACATTATTGACGAAGAATATGACGAACTTGGGGATAAATACTCAAATACAAGCATCTAAAATGTATGATGAATTATTAAATAAACTAACTATTAAGCTTAAAGCAATACAAGGTTTGAATAAAAAACAAATTACAGCAATTGTTGAATATATTCTTAACGCCGAAAGTGGCGAGTTAGATGATATTGCAATGTTAATTAAAACTATTAAAACAACTTATAAAAAATGTTTGTTTTGCAATAATTTTAGTAGCCAAGAAAAATGTGAAATTTGTTCAGATTCAACTCGCGAAAATAAATTGATGGTAGTAGAAAATGCTAAAACTATCAAACAATTTGAAGTGGCCCAAATCTATCGTGGTAAATACTTTATCCTAGAAGCCCTTTACAATCCCAAAAAACCAAATTTGCTATTTAATAAAAACCTAGAAAAATTGCTACTAATAGCAACAAAAGCAAATGAAGTAGTTTTGGCTCTTAGCCCCACTATTGAAGGCGCTATTACGATGGATTATTTAAAAAAATCTTTACGTGACGCCAATAATATGCACAATGTCTATCAACTAGCCACTGGCATTCCACTTGGAGTAAATGTTGAGTATATTGATAGTGAAACGTTAAAACAATCATTTCTTAAAAAAACTAAATTTTAATCTCACAATAATTTAAGGAAACATGTTATGAATAAAAAAGCTAAATTTATTACCATTGAAGGAATGGATGGTTCAGGAAAAACAACAATTATTGAAATGCTAAAAGACTATTTATTTAACATTGGCAAAATTGATGATTTTGTTTTTACTAGAGAACCAGGATCGGCTTATTCAGCTGAAGCGGAGAATATTAGAAAAATTGTGCTTGATTCAGGCAATAAATTTAGCCCTATGGTTGATGCACTTTTATTTGTGACTTCACGTCGAATAAATCTAGAAAAAGCAATTTGACCAGCTTTGAAAGCGAAAAAAAATGTTATTTCTGATCGTTTTTGACATTCCTCATTTGTTTACCAAGGAATCCTTGGTAAAGTTGGGTTAGATAAAGTTAGACAAATTAACGAAATGGTTATTGAAGATACTCAACCAGACTTTGTAATTTTCTTTGATTTGCAACCAGAAGTATCTGTTGAAAGATTAACAAAATTAAGAGAAAAAACCGATCGTTTGGAAACTGACCAAGTTGAATATTACCAAGCCTTACGCAAAGCTTATTTTGAAGTAATCAATAGTGATCCAACAAAATTTAGAATTATTGACGCATCTCAATCAATCGTTAAAGTTTTTGAACAACTGCTTATCATTTTAAAAAATGAAGGAGTGCTTTAAGAAATGCATAACGAAAACTATTTTAAGATAGTTGATCACGCTATTGCGCATAATAAATTAAGTCAAGTTTACTTGTTTGTGGCTTTGCCAAAAGTTAACTTTGATAAATATTTAACTCATTTTATTAACAAAATTAATAAAGAATCATTTGAAAAATTTAGAGATATCCCCATGGGGGAACTTTATTTTTTAGTTGACGGTTATAATGAAGCGATTGCTAAAGATGAAATTCTTGAAGCAGTTAAAAATGTTTCTACTTCGCAACTAAACGTTAACAATTTAAAGAAAATTTTAATTATTAAAAATATTGAAAATGGTTCACAAAAGACTCTTAATGCTTTATTAAAGTTTTTAGAAAATCCGCCAAAAGATTGCATTATTTTTATTACTACTAATGCCCAAAATAAAGTACTAAAAACAATAAAATCTCGTGCCTTTATTATTGACATTAAAAGAGAATTTGACCTGCAGCTTAGCGGATCGAAATATGATAATTTCTTTGCTAGAATTAGTGAAAACGATGAGTTTTTAACATCACAAATGACCGAAGAAAATTTTGCACTTTATGATGAGCTTATTGCTAAATTAAGTAATGCAAGAAAAGATCCTCATGCCTTTTTAAGTTATTTAGATGCTACAATCGATGAAAAAAATGCTTATATGCTTGCTTTATTGCTTGATTTTATTTTTCATGAAATTTTTTCATATCAAAATTATGCTAAGTCATCTTTTGTTTTACTTGATAAAAAAACGGCTTTTAACTATCAAGACTTTGAGACCACTATTTCAGTGTTAATGATTATTCACGAATTTAAAAAATCCCTTGCTTCAAATGCTAATTATGTACTAGCCAAAGCCAATTTTATTGCCAAATTAGGAGAAGCTTATGGAGTATAAACTTTCAATAGTCGGCACTCCCATTGGCAACTTAGAAGACATTTCACTAAGAGCACTTAAAACTTTGCAAGCTGCTGATGTTATTTTATGCGAGGACACGCGCACTAGTTTAAAACTTCTTAATCATTTTGAAATTTTTAATAAAAGTTTGTTAAGTTATCATAACTTTAATGAAAAAGCGATGTGCCCAAAAATTATTAAATTAATTAAAGAAGAAAACAAAAAAGTCGCCTTAATTAGCGACGCGGGAATGCCTTGTATTTCTGATCCTGGTTTTGCTATTGTTCAAGCCGCTAAGGCTAATGAAATTTTTATTGACGTAATTGGCGGTCCTAGTGCTTTAATTTGTGCCATTATTAAAGCAAACTTTGCTTCGCAATTTACTTTTCTAGGATTTTTAAAAGATAAATCTTTGGCGCGTCAAAATGAGCTAAAAAAATTAATGCCAGGAACTTATGTGTGTTATTTATCGCCACACAAACTTATTAGTACTATTAATGATTTTTTAGTCGTTTTTGGTGATGGAGTTAAACTTTATTTAATAAAAGAAATGACTAAATTGCATGAAACTAGTTACGAAGGTAGCCCTAGTGAAATTTTAGCTAAATTACCTGGTAACATTAAAGGAGAATTTACGCTGGTTTTTTTAATTCAAGCAAAAAAGTTACCAAAAATCAACAAATACGCAAAATAGTTTATTTTTAATAGTTTGTGATAAAATAACTAGAGCATTTAATTGGCGTGCGTGGCGAAGTGGTTAACGCATCGGGTTGTGGCTCCGACATACGTGGGTTCGATTCCCATCGCACGCCCCATTTTTTTATACCTTTTTTTGTAATTTTTCTTTTTGACCAGCGTTATGACATTTACGGCACCGCGCTTCATATTCTTGAAAATCACCTAATAAATTTATTTCACTAGCTGCTACTTTACGAAAACTAGTCGAAGCGGCATGTTGGCATTTTACACAAATAGCTTGTAGCTTAGTTACTCTTTCAGCAATGGCAAGTAAATTAGGAATTGGTCCAAATGGTTCTCTTAAATAGTTTTGATCAAGCCCGGCAACAATTACTAAATATCCCTTATTAGCAAGGTCATCTGCGACTTTAACGAGCTCTTCATTGAATCAATGTGCCTCATCAATGACAACAGCTTTATACTTATCTTCTTGAAGCAAAAAATAAACATCATTAATATTTTTTAGAATATGAGTTTTATGTTTAACACCGGCTCTACTAACAATTTCATTTTCCGAAAATCTAGTATCAAATTCGGGCTTAATTACAAGCGGTTTCAATTTAGCATATTCTAAGGTCCTTATTCTTTTTAGCAGCTCCTCGCTTTTTCCTGAAAACATTGGTCCGGTAATTACTTCAATCATACCTTCGTTAAAATTTTTATACATGTCATTTCTCCTTAATTTGCAAATTAGCTTAACTATGTTAGAAATATAATAACTATTTTTTAAATTACTATTGAATGAAATCAAAAAAAAGTTAAAATTTTTTTAAAGAGTTCACGAGGTATTAATATTGAAAAAACATAATAAAGAACCCCAAAAGCCAACGGACCAGCAGTATGAAATTGGTAGAGTCAAAGTTTCTGACCAACTTTTGCCTTTTTCAATGCTTCATCGGGTGAAGAAAAAATCGCTACAAATTATTTGAACCATCATCATTTCAATTCTATTTGCTTTTTTTGGCATCATTTTTATTCAAAACACCGGCCTCTATGGCTTTGGTGTTGATGCTATTAGCCATGGTGGAGCAAGATTTATTAGTTTCCTAATCCAATATAATAATGGCAGTAAAGAGGCTGCAAGAATTGTCTTTGTTGTACTCTTTTGATTCATTAACTTTGCTATTAATATTCCACTCTTTATTTTCGCTGCTAAAAAAATCAATCGTAATTTTGCTTTATTAACTTTCATCTTTATGCTTTTTTCTACGGCATTCGGGATTGTTTTTGGATTAATTCCCGGTAGTGAAAAACTTAATTTATTTGGTCGTCCTTTAAATGATTTTATTTATCGCAACACAGATGGTATTGTACAAACGGCAATTTGATCTTTTCTAGGCGATGCTAACAAACATGTTGCAATTGTTTTATACGGCCTATTATGAGCAATAATCCAAGGAGCAATTGCTGCAGCCTTATTAATTCTTAATTCATCTACTGCCGGATTTGATATTCTAGTAGTTTGATATTCAAGGGAAAAATTCAAGAACTTAGGAATTGTTTATATTATCTTTCATATTATTAGTTTGATAATTTCTAATTTCATAGGTACATATTTACCAGCTTCTTTAACAATTCAAAAGAACTTAGCGTCGCTTCCAAGTGGCTGAGAAGTGGCGCCTTGAAGCACAGAATTACTATTTAATCCTAGTTTTGCTTCATCATTTTTGATGATCCTAATTAATGGCCTAATAGTTGATGTTCTATTTCCAAAATATAAGCTTGTCAAACTAGAAATTTATACTTCTAAAATTGAAGAAATTCAAAAAGCAATTTATTCACTTAAGGATAAAAGGTTTACAACTTCTACGGCAATTGTTCGAGGTGGATATAGTAAAAAAGAACAAACCGTGTTAGTAGCTAATTGTTTTTATGTCGATGCTGCCACTGTTGTAGAAATCACGACCAAAGAAGACCCTGATGCTTTTATTTCAATTTACGATACGAAAAAAACGCTTGGTCATGTTTATATTTCTAAATCAATTAATTAAAAAAAGGAGAAAGTTATGTCACTAAAAGCTGGAATCGTTGGCTTACCCAATGTGGGCAAAAGCACACTTTTTTCTGCTCTAACCCTAAACGAAGCCGAATCAGCTAATTATGCTTTTACTACCATTGAGCCAAATGTTGCTATTGTTAACTTAAACGACACGCGCCTAGAAAAATTAGCCAAAATTGTAAATACTAATAAAATCGTACCCGCTACCTTTCAATTTGTTGATATTGCAGGGCTAGTTGAAGGCGCTTCTAAAGGTGAAGGATTGGGAAACAAATTTTTAGCCAACATCAGAGAAGTTGATGCAATTATTCATGTTGTGCGTTGTTTTGAAAACAATGATATTGTTCATGTTAAAAATCAAATTAACCCTTTAGCAGACTTAAAAATCATAAATTTGGAATTAATTTTAGCTGATTTGCAAACGATTGAAAATGTCATTAATCGAATTGGTAAAAAGGCGCAAAATAGTGCTGATAAAGATCTAAAAAAAGAATACGCTGTGGCGCTAAAAATTCGCGAAGCACTCGCTAATGAAAAAATGATTAAAGATCTTGAACTTAGTGATGACGAAAAAGAAATAATTAAGTCTTATCAACTACTTAGTCTTAAACCTACAATCTATGTTGCTAATTTAGACTATGATAGTTTTAAAAATTTGAATAATGCTCACCACTATCAGAATTTGAAAACCCACTTGGATCAAAATTCTGAAATTCTTATTCCAGTTAATGTTAAAGTCGAATACGAACTAAGTCAATTTGATAAAGACGAAAAAGCTACTTTTTTAGCAGAATATAATATTGAAGAATCGGGCTTAGATCAAATTATTAGAAAAAGTTTTTATTTGCTTAATCAAGCTACTTACTTTACTGCTGGCGAAATTGAAGCACGTGCTTGAGTTTTTAAAAAAGGCCAAAACGCCGCCGAATGTGCTGGCATTATTCACACTGATTTTGAAAAGAAATTTGTTAAAGCCGAAGTCATTAAGTATGATGACTATGTTTCTTACGGCGGTGAAAAAGAATGTAGAAAAGCTGGCAAAATCGCCCTTGAAGGACGCAACTATTTAATGCAAGATGGCGATGTTTGTTATTTTAAAATTGCAAAGTAAAAATCTAAAATTTGTTAAATATGTTAAAATGACTAAGCACATTCAGGGGATTAGTTTAATGGTAGAACCAAGGACTCCAAACCCTTTAGTGCGGGTTCTAATCCTGCATCCCCTGCCATATATTAACAATGCCACATAACTAGACATATCTAGTCTAGTTTTTATTTTATAGTGCTCTTAGACGCGAAATTGTAGTTTTTAGAGTAAAATTTTATGCATGTATAATCATCGCGAAATTGAAAAAAAATGACAAAAATTTTGAGAGCAAAATCATTCGTTTAAAACAACTGAAAAACATAATAAAAAAGCTTACATTCTAGACATGTTTCCTTATCCTTCTGGTATGGGGATGCACGTTGGGCATCTTGAAGGCTATACGGCCACTGATATTGTTAGTCGTTTTAAAAGATTGAATGGTTTTGATGTATTGCACCCTATTGGTTGGGACGCTTTTGGTTTGCCAGCAGAACAATATGCGCTTAATACCGGCAACCATCCTGCTCCTTTTACTATTAAAAATATTGATAACTTCCGTCGTCAACTAAAGGCAATGGGTTTTTCATATGATTACGACAAAGAAATAAACACCACTGACCCTAAGTTCTATTATTGAACACAATGAATCTTTAAAGAACTTTATAAAAATGGTTTAGCTTCAATTGAAGAAGTTGATGTTAATTGATGCGAGGGCTTGGGTACAGTTCTAGCTAACGAAGAGATTGTAGAAAAGAATGGAATTAAAGTTAGTGAAAGAGGTTCATTTCCAGTTGTAAAAAAACCAATGCGGCAATGAGTTTTAAAAATTTCCAATTATGCCGATAAATTACTAGAAGGACTTGATTCTCTAGATTGACCCGAAAGTCTTAAGGCCTTGCAACGCAATTGAATTGGAAAAAGTAATGGCCACATTGTTAGTTGAAAATTAGAAAAGAACCGAATCATAAAAACCTTTACAACAAGGCTTGACACAATTTACGGTGTTAGTGCTCTTGTGCTTAGTCCAGAACATCCGCTTGTTGATCTTATTACAACCTCTAGTCAAAAATTCTTAGTTGATAAATATTTATGTGCTTCTAAACAAAAAAGTGAATTAGAAAGAACGCAACTGCAAAAAGAAAAAAGTGGAGTTTTTACTGGCTCTTATGCATTGCATCCACTAACAAACAAAAAAATTCCTATTTGAATTTCTGATTATGTTTTAATGTCGCACGGAACAGGTGCAGTTATGAGTGTTCCTGCTCATGACGAGCGTGATTTTCAATTTGCAACAAGATATAATTTAGAAATTATTCCAGTCATTAAAAGTGATGACAATGTGCTGCCTTATACTGGTAATGGCGTTCATTTTAATAGCGACATTGCTAATAAAAAAGACAATGCTAACGCAACAAAAGCTATTTTTACAAAGCTAAGTAGTTTAAACTCAGCTAAAGAACACGTTAGTTATAAGCTGCGTGATTGAATCTTTTCACGTCAACGTTACTGAGGAGAACCATTTCCAATTTTATTTGACGAAAATAATGATATTTATTTAGTTAAAGAACTAGTTAGTTTACCGGAAACAAATAACATCAAACCATCAGGGTCAACTGAAGGACCTTTAGCAAATATTAAAGAGTGAATGAATGTTAAAGTAAATGGCAAAAACTTTCGGCGTGACAGTAATGTTATGCCACAGTGAGCAGGGTCAAGTTGATACTATTTGGCTTACATTCTAAAAAATAGTGATGGCACTTATGCTCCATTAGATAGCTCAGAAGCAAAAAAACGGTTTGAAAATTGATTGCCGGTTGATTTGTACATTGGTGGTCAAGAACATGCGGTACTACATTTACTTTATGCTCGTTTTTGACATAGATTTTTATTTGACATTGGCATCGTACCAACAAAAGAACCATTCACTAAATTGATTAATCAAGGTTTAATTTTAGGTCCCGATGGCCAGAAAATGTCTAAATCATTAGGTAATGTTATTAATCCTGATGATTTAATTCAAACGCATGGCGCTGATGCCCTTAGAATTTTTGAGATGTTTATGGGTCCACTAACTGATTCAAAACCGTGAAATACATCTTCTCTTGATGGAATTCGTAAATGATTAGACCGCCTTTATTCAAATTTCAATTATTTTGTTAAAAATCAAAAATTTAGTTTGAGTGAAAAAAACGATCAACTTGAAAGCAATTTAAATATTCTTATCAAAGAAGCGACAGATGCAATTGAAAAGTACAAATTTAATATTGCGATAAGTAAACTAATGGTATTTAGTAATTATTTAGGAACATTAAAAGTTTTACCATCCACTTTACCCCTTAAAAACTTTGCAATTATTTTTAGTGTTTTTGCCCCTCATTTGGCAGAAGAGTTGCTAGCTATGATTAATGAAGCGCCAGTGGAAATGCAAAGTTGACCATTTTGTGAAGAAAGCAAAATTATTGCGCAAAACCCGATAATCGGTGTACAAATTAATGGAAAAGTTAGAGGGCAAATAGAAATTATGCCTTCATGAGATCAAGAAGCAATTGTCAAAAATGCTTCAGCTCAGTCGCAGATTGCAAAATGACTTGAGAATAAAAAGATCTTCAAAGTGATTTATGTTGAAAATAAAATTCTTAATTTAATTGTCAAATAACATTTTTTTATTTAAGCACTTGCTAAAATTACTTTTAAACACTATGCCAAAAATAAACATGATTCATAAAGTTTTTCTTAACGGCGATGAATATCAAATTGCCGTTATTTTTACTAATAATAAAAATGCTTATTTAGAAAGAAAAAACGAAACTATTATTCTAAAAACGCCAGTGCATTTATTTAAAACACCTTTGCTAGAAAACTTTATTTTAAAGAGCCTTCCTTCGCTGTTAAAAAAACAAGACCGTCCATCATATGAAATTGATCTTGAAAATCGTAGTTTTAATTTTTTTGGCGAGCTTTGTCACTTTGAATATGATGGAAAACAAATTATTTTTAATCATCAAAATTTTGAAATCAAACTTAAATGTTCTAATACTGATTTAATTGAAAGTACGCTATGAAAGTATTTGTCGAAACGACTTTATTCAGTATTAGTCGATTTGTGTACTTGATTTAAATTTAAAGGAATTGTAGAAAAATTTAGCCCACTCAAAATTCAAATTAGACAAAAAAAGAGTGCTTGGGCAACTAATTATGTTGAAAAAAAACTTATTATTTTTTCTAAGTATTTAGTGTGCTTTTCAATTGAAATAATTTCTTATGTGCTTGCTCATGAGTTAAGCCATTTTTTTGAAGCAAACCATTCAAAAAAATTTTGAAATATTGTTCGCAGCTTAGATCCTGATTACAAGAAAAAGAAACAACAATTAAACGACCATATTTTTAAATTCAAAGAATAACTTCAAAAAACTAATAAAAAATTAATATTAAATTACAATTACTTTAGAGAAGAATTAAGCATATTATGTCTATGGATGGTAAATATATTTTAGGAATTTCGCTTGGGTTAGCACTGATGTTTGCCTTAATTTTAACTTTTGGTTTAGTTTTTTTCTTTGTTAGAAAAAATAGCAAACAACGCGAGCTGCAAGAAAAAGAAAATCTTCAAGCCTTGCAAGACACTTTGAGCACGTATGCTAAGTCAAATAATAGTTTATTACTAAAAAAAGCCACTTACAAATATGATAAAAATAAAATTTTTAGTTCCGGTCCTATTCTAATAAGTCCATTTGCCTTATTTGTTATTTATCCATTTTTTGCCGAAGGCGAAGTTGATGGCAATTGCCTTGAACGTGAATGAAGTCATCAATTTGACAATAAAAAGAAAATTTTTCCTAATCCTGTACTAAAAAACGATTTGGTAATAAAACACATCCTAAATTTAATACCCCAACAAGTGCCGATTATTTCGCTAATGCTTTTAATTGAAAATAATGCAAAATATGACATCTACAATCTCCCTGATTATCTACTTTTATGTAAAGAAGATGAGTTATTTGATTCATTAAATGATGCAAAAAATGAACTAGAAGCTGTTTTAGATAATGAAGCGATTATTAAAATTAGTGATACACTTAAAAAATTCCAACAAAAATAGCATTTTATTAAATAAAAACTTAAGGCGATTTTTATTCACTTTTCATTGTTTGAATTAGCACATATTATTGTAAATCATTGATATATCTATAAGAATCATTGATTTTAAGCATTTTTTTATTGCAAAACATTATAATTTCATTGCAATATCATTCAGTATAATACTAATAAAAAAATCAATGTTATAATGTAATTAAATAGAGAATAGACGCAGGAGAAATTATGGCAAAAAACGCTACAAAAAGCCCAACCCGTAAAAATACTTTAGAACGTTTCTACATTTCTGAAGTAACTGATAAAAAAACTAAAAAAATCATTTTCAGATTTAAAAAAGCAAACCAAAAAACACACCGTGAATACGAAGAATTTAATGATGCAGTTAGTGAATTTATAAGAATAAGTGAAACTACTGCTAACAACACTAGAGTTTGATTCCATCGCGAAGGTGCTTACCGTGGTTCTGTAGATCTAGAAAAAGCTAGAAAAATGTTAATTAGACTTGCTGAAACCAAAGTTGCAAACGAAGAAGTAATTGAATTTATCGAACATGAAAACTTAGTTGATAAACCAACTTCAAAGACTACTGAAATCTTGGCAATCCAAAAAACTGTTGACTTAGAAGAAGAATCAAAATACGTTGAATTTGATGTTGCTAATCGTGAAACAATGAAAGCAAGTGAAGTTAGTTTACAAGATTTAGTAATTTCATCGGCATATGATGTCGAAATTGAACAAATGTTGCCAAATAATGACAATTTAGACATTTACTTTAGACTAAAAAAAGATGATCAAAAGTCATCGACAGTTGTAAGAACACTTTCAGGTTTTAAACGCTCAGTCGAGCCGGTTATTATCCCTGAAGAAATTACCGAAGCACCAACAGAAACCCAAGAAGCTAGCAAACCAGCTAAAAAAAGAGATACAACACTTCTTGGTTGAATTATTTTTCTTTCAATCGCCGTTGTTGTTAACATAATTTTTATTATTTTACTAGCAACAAAAGTTATCGCAGTTTAGTTAAATAATCAATTAATTAATGGAGCCAAGTGCTCCATTTTTACTATAATTTATTAACTATATGAATAAGAACTTAGCCCAAAAAACTCGCCCGATTGCGCTTGATGACTTTGTTTGCAATGATAGTCAAAGATTTCTTTTTGAAAAAATTATTGCTAATGATGATTTTCGTTCATTTATTTTCTATGGCAAGCCCGGAACTGGCAAAACAACAATTTCTTATATTCTAGCTTCGTCGTTAAAAGTTTCATTTGATTACTTTAACGCAGCCATTGAAAAAAAAGAGGATTTAGTTGCTAAATTAAAATTAAATAAAATTTTAATCATTGACGAAATCCATCGCTTAAACAAAGATAAACAAGATATCTTACTACCTTACATTGAAAATGATTTAATCACAATTTATGCAACCACTACTGAGAATCCTTATTTTAAGGTTAATCCTGCGCTTAGATCGCGTTGCGCCATTGTCGAAATTAAGAATCCTTCAATTGATGATTTAAGTAAGCAACTTAAAAAGATTGCTTTAAACAATCAATTAGATAGCAATTTAAGTGATGAAATATACCATTTTATTGCCTCACAATCTAACGGTGATTATCGTAGCGCCATTAACAGTCTTGACTTAATTAGTACACTCTCAAAGACTAAGAAACTTACTCTTGATGAGATTAAAAAAATTCTTCCCGCTATTCAGTTTACGGGCGATTCTAATGGTGATGCTCATTTTGATCATTTAAGTGCTTTTCATAAATCTTTAAGAGGATCTGATCCGAATGCCGCTTTATACTATGGATTTATTTTAGTTGAATCAGGTGATTTTGATGGGCTATTTAGAAGAATGATTTGTGCCGCTTATGAAGATGTAGGTCTTGCTAATCCTAATCTACCAGTGCAAGTTATGAATGCAATTGATGCTTTTGAACGCTTGGGACTTCCTGAAGGATATTTGCCAATTGCCAATGCGATTTTAGAAATCGCCCTTAGTCCAAAGTCTAATTCAGCATACCTAGCTTACCATAGTGTTCTCGAGGATCTACGATCGGGGCAATTATTTGAAGTACCTAATCACCTAAAAGACTCATCTTATTCATCGGCTAAAAAATTAAAAAGAGGCGTTGAGTATTTGTATCCTCACAACTTTGATCGCCATTATGTTAAACAAGATTATTTACCAAGCGAACTAAAAAATAAACAATACTACTGCTCACAAAAAGAAGGTTTTGAAGAAAAAATCAACGAATATTGAAGGAAATTAAAAGGAGAGTAAAAAACTTATGACATTTGATTTAGAAAAAATTAACAATTTTGAAGACTTAAAACAAAGTAAAAATGAATTTAATAATTCAGTAGAACTTTTAACTTTGATGAAACTTTTAAAAGAATCGCCAGCTGCTGAAAAAGCTAAAATAGGTCGACAAATTCAAGAACTAAAAACTCAAGCTGAAGATTTTTTTTCAAAAGCCAAAGCCAAATTAGAAGCGATGGCAGTTGAAAAAAGTTTAGCATCAGAATACCAAGATCACGCTACGCCGGTTATTTTTGAAGGCTCAATTCATCCTATTAATTTGATTAGCGAAAGATTTAGAACTTGATTGCTAAATCATGGCTATTTTGAATTAAACTATGGTGAAGTGGAAAGTGAACTTTATAACTTTGAACGGCTAAATATTCCTAAAAATCACCCAGCTCGCGATATGCAGGATAGCCTATATTTAGACGTCAAAAGTCAAGATCTTTTACTAAGAACGCACAACACTGGGATTAGTGCAAGAGCCTTAGAAAAATATAAAAATAAAGCGTTTTCACAGTTTGCGATTGGTAAAGTTTACCGGAATGACGAAGAAGATGCAACTCACAGTCACCAATTTACTCAACTTGACTTAGTTAGCGTCGGATCACAATCATTTTCTTCACTAATAACTACTCTTCAAAGCATGATTTCATATGTTTTAGAAAAACCAATTAAATTAAGAATGCGCCCTTCTTATTTCCCTTTCACTGAACCTAGCGTTGAAGTTGATATTTTCTTTAACAATCGTTGAATTGAAGTTTTTGGGGCTGGTATGATTAATGAAAAAGTGCTGCGTGATGCGGGTTACACTAACAAAATGATTGGTTTTGCCGCCGGAATTGGCATTGAAAGAATTGCCATGATTAAATACGGCATCGATGACATTCGCCATTTTTACACTAACGACAAACGTTTTCTAAAACAATTTAAATAGAGGAGTAACAACATGATTTTTTCATATAAAAAATTAGTTTCTTTAGCACATATTGAGCAAAAAACAATTGAAGAGATTGTAGCAGCAATTAATTCACTCGGCTTTGAAGTTGAAGATTATCATCGTTTTAGCGATGTTGAGGGCATTAAATTCGGTCATGTTCTAAAAACCTATAAAAACCCTAACGCCGATCGTTTAACGGTTTGTGAAATTCAATTTGCTGATGGTATGCGCACTATTCAAACAACTGCTACTAATGTAGTAGATGACTGCTATTTAATGGCTTTTGTACCTGGTTCGCGTAGCAAAGGTATTACTTTTGCTCCAAAAAAAATGCAAGGAATCGTTTCTGATGGCATGCTAGCTTCATTAAGCGAAGTTGGTTTTAACGAACAAGTTACTCCTGCAGAGTTTGATGATCAAATTTTTATTTTTAATGAAATTGATTTAAACCTAGATCCAATTAAATACTTCGATTTAGATGATTACATGATTGATGTCACAATAATATCAAATCGTGCTGATGCAAATTCATATTTTATTATGGCAAAAGAACTGGCCGCTTATTTTAATAGTTATGTAGATTTTAAAACAGAAAATCTGCTCTTGCCTACAACAAACCATGAACTAGGTTTTTCAAAAAAACTAGTGTCTACTAATAATATTTTGTTATTTGAAGTTAACCTGGAATCTACGGATTTTTCTTTGCAAGAGCAAGCTTTTTTATGAAAACACAACATTAGTGTAAATAATTGAGTTGAAAATATTGCGAACTTAACTTTTTTAATGACTGGAATTAAACCACAAGTTTATGATGCTGATAAACTTAAAAACCGGGCTTTTTCAACTGAATTATATAGTGGCGAACTTACAATTAAAGAACAAAAAATTGTGCTCAATAAAGCACTTGTGCTTAAAGATGGCAGCCAAATTATTGGTTTAGCTGGAATTGCCCCATTTGATGGCTATCAAGTAGCAGCTGATACGCAAAGAGTATTAATTGAAATTTCTTCATACGACATTCAAAGTGTAAGAAAAAATTTAAAACAATCACATATTGAAACTCAACAAACAATTAGAAATTGTAAAGAAATTAACAGTGCACAACTTGTACTGGCCTACAACTACATGACTAAAAACTTCAACCTTCGCCCTAATGTTTCTTTATACAAAGCAATCCCCAAACAAGTGCAAATTAAAATCACTAATTCATATCTTAATAAATATGCAGGCTTTGCAATCTCAAAATCCAAAAACTACCTTGCTGTCATTGAAAAATTAAAAATTTTAGGTTTTAGTTTTAGTAACAACAATCTTAATATTACTTGTCCTACTTATCGTTATGATCTTTTAACTGCTCAAGATTTTGTAGAAGAGTTTTTTAGATTTTATGGCTATGACAATTTTCCTAAAAAACCAGCCAAGTACCATGAAGCCCTTGAAGCGCCCCTACTAGAAGATGCTTATTTAAAAAAACTTGCGGCTAAAAACTACATTAATGTACGTACTTTTAGTTTAATCAGCCCAGAGAAAAATATTTTTAACCCATTTAACTTTGCAAATGATTATTTAATTCCAGCTTCTAAAAATTATGAGCACTCGGCAATTCGTAAATCAATGATTTATTCACTATCTAATGTTATGCTGCATAATCAAAAACAAGGTATGAAAGTTGGCTCTTACTTTGAAATTGGTTCCATTAGTGTTGATCACCATAACGTTTTAGGAATTGTCTCAAACCAAAAAACCTTCGATGAAATTAAAAGAGATCTTATTTCATTAACCAATAAAAATTTAACTTTTAAAAAATCAATCAACAGCACCTTCCATCCTAATGTTAATTGCGAGATTTACTTAGAAAATAAAATGATCGGTTACATTGCTAAGATTCATCCTAATTTATTAAAAGATGAAGCAATTTATTCTGAAATATTGCTAGAAGATCTTAGTCCTAATGCACCAAGTTTTAAAACATTTAATAAACTTCCTCTAAAAAGCCGTGATATTACTATTAACTTACAACCAAATGAAAGCATTGAAGCTACTATTGATAAACTAAACCAAATTAAAGGAATTTTCCAAATTAGAGTAATGGGAACATTTTTAAAAGAAGATAAAACAAAAAATGTTACTCTATCAATCCTTTTAGAAGAATGGGCAACGAAAAAATTTGACAAGGATTTTAATGAAAAACAATAAAAGCCTTTCAGCAGTCGAATCTTTCACTGGCGGTTTGTTTGCTTCTGAAATAGTCTCAGTGCCAGGGGCAAGCCAATATTTTCTAGGTGCTCTTGTAAGCTATAGTAATGCTATTAAACAAAAACTAGGCATTAGCACTCATAATGGAGTAATAAATAAAGAAGTGGCTTTGGCCATGGCAAAAGCTGGTAATGAATTTTTTGGTAGTGATATTTGTGTTTCTTTTACTGGTAATGCTGGACCTGGCGTAATGGACGACAAACCAGCGGGATTAGTTTATATCGCTATTAACGACGAAGTTTATGAACTTAATTTAATTGGCGGTCGTAATAGTGTTCGTCAAGAAGCGGTCACTTTTGCAATTAAAAAACTTAAAGATATGGGAATTCTAGAATAAACTTTTAGATTTTCCTATTTTTTTCCTATCTTTTTAAATTTTGAATGGCTAATTAGTTAAAGTAAAAGCATGGAGGAAAAATGGCAAAAAACATAAAAGACGAAAACCAATTATTAGAAGCAACATTAAAAGAAATTGAAAAAAAATTCGGTAAAGAATCAATTATGATTCTTGGTCAAAAACCTGAAATAACCCCTGAAGTTTTTAGTTCGGGCTCTATTTCAATTAATCGTGCTTTGGGAATTGGAGGTTGACCAAAAGGGAGAATTATTGAAGTTTATGGCCCAGAAAGCAGTGGCAAAACCACCATTGCCTTGCATGCAATTGCCGAAATTCAAAAACTAGGAGGCATCGCCGCTTTTATCGATGCCGAACATTCAATTGATCCTAATTATGCTAAAAATGTCGGAGTGGACATTGATAATTTAATTCTATCGCAACCTGATTCTGGTGAGCAAGCACTAGAAATTGTCGACTCACTTGCTAAAACTGGAGCTATTGATTTAATAGTAGTTGACTCAGTGGCGGCTCTTGTACCTGAAGTAGAACTTCAAGGCGAAATGCGTGATCAAGTAGTAGGTGCCCAAGCAAGACTAATGTCAAAAGCATTAAGAAAAATTACAGGCTCACTTGCGAAAAATAAAACAACAATTATTTTTATTAATCAAATTAGAGAAAAAATTGGTGTCATTTTCGGTAATCCCGAAACCACTTCGGGTGGTAGAGCACTTAAGTTTTATTCATCAATTCGTTTAGAGGTAAGAAAACAACAAAATTTAACTAGTAATGGTGACATTTTGGGCAATCAAGTAAAATGCAAAGTAGTAAAAAATAAACTAGCAGCCCCATATAAAAATGCCCAAATTGAAATCATTTTTTCACAAGGAATTTCTCTTACATCAGAAATAATTAATTTTGCTGAAGAATTTGGCATTCTTACTAAAAAGGGATCTTGATATAGCTATGAAAATGAAAATATTGCGCAAGGAGTTGCCAATTTACAATTATTGCTAGAGACAAATCATGATTTATTTAAGAAAATAAAAACCCAAGTTGAAGATAAAATGAATAACATAGAGCAATAATTCATTAAAATGCTTATAATTTCAAATATTGTGTATAAAGAAGATATAAACGTATTATTTTTAGGCGACATTTTTGGTGACTCTGGCATTACATTTGTCGAAAAGATGCTACCCCAATTAAAAAAAGATTACAACATTGATTTTGTAATTGCTCAAGCCGAGAATGTTTCGGGTCGCAAAGGTTTTGAACCGCGTGAATACTTGCGACTTAAAGCAGCTGGTGTTGATGCTTTTACATTAGGAAACCATGTTTGATTCAAAAAAGGCATATATGACATTATTGGAAATAATGATTTAATTAGACCGGCTAATGTAGAAAAGAAATATCCTGGTAGTGGTGTTCGTCTTTTTGAAGTTTGCGGTAAAAAAATTGCAGTTATGGCGTTCATGGGCATCACTTTTAATCCGCTATTTGCCCCTTGAGAAGAAGAGCAAGCTAATAACTTTTTTGATGAGTTTGATAGAATTTATGCCGAGGTTAAAGCTGATTATTACATTATTGATTTTCATGCTGAAACAACAGCAGAAAAAGCAATTTTTTCTCTATATGTTGATGGCAAGGCCTCAGCTTTTTTTGGAACTCACACTCATGTGCAAACTAATGACGCTCGATTGCTACCAAAAGGTACTTACTTTTTAACTGATGCCGGAATGTGTGGTCCTCGTGACTGTGCAATTGGTGCTAATTTTCAAGAAGTATATGAAAAGATGCGTTTTGATGCTCATAAATCTTTTAAAGTATCAAAAAATCAATGTCAATTAAATGGCGTACTTTTCACACTTACTCAAAACTCTGCAAACAAGCAAATCAAATTAATTAATATTTGGGAATAATTATGGAATCAAATAAGCAAAAAGATCAAACACAAAAAAAATCGGTTTTTCTTTTAAAAAAATACAATGAAAGAGTGAAACTTATCACTTTTATCTATCAATCTGAACTTTTTGAAGAAAAAATTGATGTTAACTACCTTTTTGAACATTTCGATTTATCAAAAAGAGAACTTGATTCGTTGACTATTATTTCTGAAAAATACGATCTTTTTCAATCTATTGCTAAGAGATCCATATTAGAACAATGAACATGACAGCGGATTCAACCATTGGCAAGAGCAATTATTATTTATGGGATTTTTGAATTATTTTTTAATTCACCTAAAGTGGTTATCAATGAAATGGTTAATATTGCCAAGTCTTTTATTCCTGATGATAGTACTTATAAATTTGTCAATCGAACATTGGACATGATTGCAAAATCACCTCAATTTGCAAAAGAAGCATAGTTAATGAAGAAGACATTATTAGAAATAGTATCCAAAGAAACTAAACTATCCTTAAAAATTGCTGAGGCGTATATTCGCGAAGGTAGAGTCATCATTAACGGTGAAAAAGTTTTTTTACCAACTCTTAAATTTGATGAACATACCTCTAAAATCGAACTTATTAGAAAAAATGAATATGTCTCAAGGGCTGCTAACAAACTACTTGCAGCGATTAACAATTTTGACTCGACAGTTTCTAATAAAGTTTGTTTAGATATTGGTTCTTCAACTGGAGGTTTTGTTCAAGTGCTTTTAGAGCATGGTGCGAAGAAAGTTTATGCCGTTGACTCTGGCACTAATCAACTTAACTATCAGCTAAGGATTAATCCTCAAGTGGTTGTTTATGAAAAAACCAACTTGAAACATTTGACATTAGAAATGTTCAATGAGCCCCTTGAATTTGTTAGTTGTGATGTATCTTTTATTAGTCTCAAACACGTTTTCAAAGTTTGCGAGCAACTACTGTCATCAAAAACGCAAATTATGGCTTTAATTAAACCACAATTTGAAGCGAGCAGCAAATATGTTTTAGAAGGTGGCTTTGTTGAAGAAAAACATCACGAATATATTATTAATAAAGTGATTAATTATGCTAAGGAACACAACTTTACATTAATTAAAATTCAAAAAAGCCCAATTTTAGGCGAAAAAGCCAAGAATATTGAATATCTTTCACTTTTTGAAAAGGATTAAAGAAAATGAATTATAAAAAATTATTTCCTATGTTTAAATTCAATAAAGAAATTGTTTATCTTGATAATGCCGCTTTAACTTTTAAGCCATACGAAGTGATTGATGAAGGTAATGATTTTTATGCAAAATATTCAATTTCTACAAGGACAGCTGATTCTGTTTTAGGAATTGCCATTGCCAAAAAACTCCAAGAGGCCCGTCAAGTAGTCGCATCTTTAGTTGATTCCAAACCACACAATGTTACTTTTACTAGTGGAACTACTGAAAGCCTAAATATTATTATTAGCATGCTTGCTAAAATTATTGACGATGGTGAAATTCTATTATCTTATTTAAATCACGATTCTAATTCCATTCCCTTTTTTGAAAACTTCAAAGGCAAGGAAAATATTAAATTTGTATTTGCAACTGACAACAAAGATCTTCTAAGCAAAATTAATAAAAATACGAAAATAATCGCTCTTTCACAAGCTACTAATAACTTCACAATGGACTACAATCTTGATGAAATTTACCAAAAAGCTAAAGAAAATGGCGCAATCGTTGTCAATGACGCCGCTCAGGCAATTGCTCATGAAAAAGTCTCACTCAATAATTGTGATGTTATTGCTTTTTCAGCGAATAAAATCTATGGTCCTACAGGCTCTGGTGCTTTAGTTATAAAAGATGATCTTTTAAAAATTCTAATGCCAACGAGATGAGGTGGCGGACAAGCGCAAACAATTAACGGCTGCGTATGGACCGCTAAAACTAATAATTTAATTCTTGAAGTTGGCACACCTAATTTTGCGGGAATTTTTCAGCTAAAAAAAGCTATTGAATTTCTAAACAAAATTGACTATGATGAAATTGATAGAATTGAAACTAAACTTGCTAATTATTTATATAAGAAGCTTCAAAGTGTTCCTAATATAAAAATTGAAAGTAAAAAGGGCGCAAAAATTGTCCTATTTAATATTGGGTCATATTCATCGCAAGATGTCGCTTCTTATTTAGGACATAAAAATGTTTATGTTCGTGCTGGCGGTTTTTGTGCACACATGGTTCAGCAACTTCCTGAATATAATAAAACTTATGTGAGAATTTCATTATCATTTTATAATGATAAAAAAGATATTGATACCATCGTAGAACTATTAAAGAATGGAGGCAATTTCCTTGAATTCATATAGCCCTAAACAACGCCAAGAATTAATTATGGAAGCCTATCTTAATCCTCGTTATCGTGTAGAAGATTTAAAGGATAGCAACATAATTAAAGAAAATTCCCTTGTTTGCGTTGATGAAATTCAAATCGCTTTAACATGAGAGAACAGCATTTTAAAAGATGCTAAATATCTAGGCAAGGGATGTGCAATCTTTTTATCTTCAATCGAGATTATGCTAGCGCAAATTAAAGATCGAACTCTTAATGAAATTGAAACAATTTTAGATCTTTACCTTGCTATGCTAAACGGTAAAAAACTTGTTGAAGAAGAACAAGAAAAGCTAGGCAAATTAATTATTTTTGAAAATGTTAAAGTACATTTGAATCGTCTTGAATGTGCCTCAATTATTTATAGAGTAATTAAAAAAGGTTTGGTAGATGCTAGAACAAAATAGGACAATTTTCCATATTGATATGGATGCTTTTTTTATTAATTGTGAAAGAGCAATTGATCCTAGACTTGATAATCAACCTGTAGCAATAGGTAAAGTTCATAAACGATCAATTGCCACATCAGTATCATATGAACTAAAAAAACTTGGCTTAAGACCAGGAGATCCTAGTCTTAAAGTTAAGCATTTATGTCCAAATGTAATTTTTGTCGAACCACACTATCAGCTATATTCATCATATTCAAAAAGAATTTTCGATTATTTAGAAACTCATTATACTCATACCATTGAAATTTATTCAATAGATGAATGTTATTTAGAAGTTACTACGATCCTAAATAATCGCAAAATCTCAGCACAAGCTTTAGCATTTGAGATCCAAAAAAATATTTTAGATAAGTTTCAACTGCCTTGTTCGATTGGTATTTCATTTACTAAATTCTTAGCTAAAATGTCAACTAATAAAGCAAAACCTTTTGGCATTTTAGAAACAAAAAAACAAGATATTGAAAAGCATTTCTATGACTTAGATATTCAAGAAATTTTTGGCGTTGGCAAAGCTTCAACTGCAAAGTTAAAAGAATATGGTATCAACACTTATCGCGACTTAGTTAACGAAAAGAACACGCAATTTCTAAGAAGTGTTTTTGGCAAGAGATTTTATTCGCTTATTTTGGAACTAAAAGGCGACAATTTACATGATCATGTACAAAATGAAGAAGCCAAGGGCATTAGTAACTCAATGTCTTTTATTGAAAACAATATCGCCGATTTTAACGAAATTTCAAATTGTTTATATGAGTTAGCTGAAAACGTTAGCGAACGTGCCAAAATTACTAATGTTGAAGGTTCGACTATTACAGTTATGATTAGATGGGCAAACAAAAACTGATCTTCGAAACAAAAAAGGATTCATTTTTATACCAATGAAGTTAATGATATTTACAATTTTGGTAAAGATTTATTAGAATCATTATGAGATCAAAGCGCTATAAGAGGAATCGGTATTGCTATTTCTAATTTAAGGTCAATTTTTAACAGAGACAATGCTTTTGATCTGTTTTGTGATTTTAAAGGAAACAAAATTAACAATATAATTAATTCAATAAATCAAGAGTTTCAAAAGGGCATTCTAAAAACTGGAACGCAACTACAAAAAGAAAAGCAAAATACAATTCGTAAATACAAAATGGTCAAAGAAGAGAATCTTCGTAAGGCCAATAAAGATAAAGAATAAATTGAAAAGGAGTGAGGATGAAAATTGGAATATTTGGTGGTAGTTTCAATCCTATTCATAAGGGCCATATTTTAGTTGCTAAAGAGGCAATAGAACTTCTTAATTTAGATTGCCTTTATTTTGTGCCCGCTTATCAAAATCCTTTTAGAAAAAAAGATGAATATGTCAGTGGCGAACATCGCATTAACATGATAAAAATGGTCTTAGAAAATAAAATGCAAGTTTGCGATTTTGAAATCAAACGTCAATACAAATCTTATACAATTGATACAATAAATTACTTTCTTTCTAAGTTTAAGGATGCTGAGCTTTATTTAATAGTTGGATCGGATAATGTAAATAAATTAAATAAATGAAAAGATATTGACGACATTGCTAAAAAGGCTAAAATAGTAATTTTCAATCGTGGTAATAAATATTCGAAAATAAACATTAAAAAATATCATTGTTTGGAGTTAAAAAATCACCTCTATCCTTTTAGTTCAACTGCCTATAAACAAGGCAATTTGAATCAAGTTGAGGCAATAGTGCAAGAGTACATTGGCAAACATTGACTTTATATTGCTGACATTGCTAAAAATACTATGGATATTGAACGCTTTAAGCATCTTAGGTTTACTGCTGAGTTTGCTGTTAAATTAGCCAAAGCTACTAATTATGATGTTAAAGAAGCTTATCGTGCTGGATTTATGCATGACATTACCAAACGTTGAGAGCAACAACAAGCTTATGATTTTTTAGCTAAATATGGACTAAATTCAAATAACTTGCCGCAATATATGTTGCACCAAACAACAGGGTACTATTTTTTGCGTGATGTTTATAAATATCCAAATGAAGAAGTGCTGCATGCTATTAAAGTGCATACTTCCTTAGAGTTAGAATTAAATTTACTTGATAAGATCATTTTTGTTGCCGATAAGATTTGTGAAGGTAGACAATGAAATGGCATCCAAAAACTAAGGCAACTATGTTTGAATAGTTTTGATGAAGGCTTTAGAGAAGTCGTTAAAGTCAATTTAGAATTTATTAAACAAAAAAATAATTCTTTAACAAAAGACCAAATAAAAATTTATGACAAATGAACGAAGTAAATATAACTTCTTCATTTTTATTATCACTTTTTTATTAAATTAAAGGAATTCATTTGCTATTAACAATAATAAAATCTAATTTTGATAGAAAAAAATGGGTTGATTAAATATTTCAAATAAGTGAATTTGTTTATTTTAATAATTATTTTTAATGTGCACAAATTTAAAATATAACATAAAAATTAAGTGTAATTTAAGATTTTTTTTGTTTTTCTTTCTTTTTGTTTTCAACATTTTTTATGACAGAAAATTCTTATTTTCTTTTTTTCAAAAGGCAAAATTAATTAGTAAAATGAAAATCTCACCTTGAGAGAGATGGAGATTTAACATGAAAACAAAGAATAAAAAAATGACATTATCTTTTGGGATCTTTTTAGGACTAAGTGCTCTTGCGACACTACCTATGACTATGATCTCATTTAAAAGCAATCAAAAGAAAAGAACATCTTCTATTGTTCTGCCAAATAAATTTGATATACAAATGAGTTTACTAAATGCCAAAATTGAAAATTTTAGCAGGATGAACGACGATCACAAATTTGATTTGTTGCTTAGTGAACTAAATGAAAAAAAGACTAAATTTACAAATCAATACGAAGCAAATCGCAACGACAGCGAATTTGTTGAAAAATTATCTAATGAAGTAAGTGACTATTTAACTAAAGAAGTTAATCATTGAGAAGCATATATTCATAGACTTGATATATTAATCCGAGAAGTTGAAAAACTTGATCTTAGTAATGTATTGCCTTGAGCAAAAGATGAACTTCATGAACAACTTAAAAAAGCAAAAGAAGTTACTGGTAAGAAACCTAAATTAGTTATTCAAGAAGCTGTCAATGATTTAGATGATGCTATGAATTATGCTAAATCATCGTTAGAACGTTCAAAAGCAATGATGTTATTGGAACTAAAAATTCTTCTTGCTGAAGCGTCGATTCAGTTTTTAAAAACAGCTGAAGCAATTGATAAATTAAACAATGCGATATCAGAAGCAAAATCAATTAAGACTGATAATACTAAAGAAATCTTAGAAATTCTTAAAGCGGCTAAATTATTACAAGTCGCTTCAAAGGCTTAGCAAAACAAACAAAATAATATATTACAATCTTGGTGAAGCAATCATTTTTTAATGGTTGCTTTGCTTTTTAAATTAACAATTAAAGTCACCGATAAATCCTTCATTTTAAAAAAACTGATTCCAAGCTCCTGGCTTTAGAATCAGCTTTCATAATTCGATTAATAAAAACTTGGTTATCTAATTTTTTTAACAATTTCTAATTTTTCTAAGGTGCTATTGATTTTATCTTGATAACTTTTATCCAATTCGCCACTTTGAACTTTAGCTTCAACTATGCTTTTAAAGTTTTGAATTTCTTTTTTAAGATCGTTAAGAGTTGCTTGAAAAGGATAGTTAAATCATGTTTCTAAACTAAGCTTTTTAATATTTTCCAGTTTGTTTTCATAAAATGTAACTTTCTTTTTTATGCTATCAAGCTCGTTGTAAGTATTCAATGCTTTTGCTCGAATGTCTTCTACTTCCGGTGGTGTCTTAGATTTTTGACTAAAGATTTCACAATATGCTAGAAAAGGGATTGCTAATAATTTACCTTCAATTAGGGGTTTTAAATCCCTAATTCTCAAATTGCCGACTTTTGTTCTAAATTGTCATGCAAGCAAGTTTGATAATTTAGAGTAGTGAGGACCAATTTCATTTATGTCCAATTTTTTAGTAGAGTCTTTAAAAGAAAGGAGTTTTGCATAAGTTTCGTTGTAGCTTTTCTCTCATTCTTTAATCTCTTCATAGTAGCCACGCAACTCTTTAGTGCTGTCAATTTGATCTTGAGTTGTTTTTAAAGCGCCTTCAAGATCGTTTGTAAAGTCATCATTTAGTGGTAAATTGGCTTCTTGTTTTCTTGTCTTTATTTCAGTAACTTGCGTTTTTGCACTATTAACAAGTTCGTTTAGTTTATTTAAGTTTTCTAAAGCAAGTTCCATAGTGTTTGAGTTTGAAAAGCTATTAAAAGCGTTTTCTACTGAGTTTTTGTGATCCTTTAACTTGTTTTCTAAATCAACTACCTCTTTATTTATTGCTTTAATTTTTTCTATTTTGCTTTGAAGATCATTAATTAAACCTTCTACATCTTTAATTTCTTTATTTATTTCGTCTTGACTATTTTCAATTGTTAATTTCGAAGTTCTGAATTTAATTGGTAATAGTTTATTTTTGCTCCCGTCAAGCACTTTTTGTCAGTTTTTAATTTCTTGATCTTCAACTTTTTTATTTAAGCTGTTATCTATTCTAGTTTTTATTGTATGCAAAGAGCTCTTCAAATCATCAATCTCTTTTAGCATATCTTCAAAGACGGCCTCTTTTTCTTTGCGTGCAATCTTTTCTTTTAACTTTTCTAATGTGCTAGCGATTTTTTCATTTAGTTCTTTTGCTTTAGTTATATGAGGTGATTTATTTTTATTAATTAAGATCATAACTTCGGTAACGGAAGTTCCTAAGTTTTCTATTTGACTAATTAATTCTTTTAATTTATCCAAATCATCTAAAGTATCTATGCTACTATTAATTTGGTTTAGTTGATTTTCAATTTCAAGGATTGCTTCGCCAATTTTAGATTCTAAAACTTCAATCTTGTCAATTAATTTTTGTTTAACTTCTAGTACTTGGTCAGTTGAGGTTTGAATTAGTTGCAATTTATTTAAATATATAGCTTCTTGATTTGCTAGTTTGATTTCATCTTTTGTTTGTATCACTATTTCTATTTGAATGTCAATCTCATTAATTGTTTTAGACAAATCAATGGCACTAGTTTGTTCATCAGAAATTTGTTGTTCGCCTCTAGCGATTAAGTCTTTTAAATTCTCAATAATAATTTTAATTTTTTCATCGAACAAATTTAAATTTTCATTAACAGGAATTTTTTCATCAATCGAGTTTATTTGTCTACTATCAGTAATTTCATCTTCAATTAGCAGCGGTCCGTTAGTAACCTTATTTTTATCAAAAGAATTCTTTTTAATATGAAATGACGCTCATGTAAAAATTCCGGCAACTAAAAATGCACTTAGAATATAAATTATTACAGTCGCAATGGTTTTTCTTTTTCACTTACTCATGATTACTATCTCCTTTCTATGTAAAATTAAAAAACAATAAATTCTAAAAACATTTTTAATTTTTTTTAATAAAAAATGCAAATTATTCTTGATATAAGGTCATTTTTACTTAAAAGTGGTTCATTAATAAAACAATTATTTGGAAGTTTTGCTTAATATTAAAAACTTAAGTACAAATCAAAAAAACTACTTGTTTTTAAGTTTTTACATCTAATTTTGTTGCTTTATAGCCAAGTTAAATAATTTCTATTGAAACATTTTTATTGGCTAAAAACACTATTTTTAAAGTTATTTAGGCTTTGGGCTTATTAATTTTTCATTAACTACAAAAATAATGCTTAGACAATAAAATAATTAATTAAAAATATTTTGGTATAATGTGTTCGCTTAAGAATAGCAAAAAGAAGATTCATTTCTCACCTTAGTGATTTCTTGCTGGGTTGCTACAAACATTTTTAAATATATTTTGTAGTTTTTGGGAAGTGGATTATTAACCCACTTTTTATTTTAAATTTTAAGGAGAGCAGTTATTACAGCTAACAGTACTGAAGGCAAATTCGCCGAAAACAACTCAAAACGTCCGAAATCAGAACACATTGTTAATGGCAAAATTCCCTACAAAAAAGTTTTTGTGCTTGGACCAGATGGTGAAAAAATTGGAGTTCTAACCAAAGAAGAAGCCTTAGAAAAAGCTTACGAATATAACATGGATTTAGTTTTAATTGCTATTGAAAATAACAAGCCAATTACTAGAATTATTGACTATGGTAAATTCAAATACGACAAAAAGAAAAAACAAAAATCCTTGAAAGAAAATCAATCGGTAACCATCAATCGAGAAATTCGTCTAACACCGATGATTGGTGATCACGATCTTGCAACCAAGGCTAAAAAAGCTAAAGAGTTTTTACTTGAAGGGAATCGTGTTAAAGTTTCGGTTAAATTTAGAGGAAGAGAACGCACTAGACAAGATCTAGGTGATGATATTCTTGCGAAGTTTTTTGCCTTATTAGAAGATGTTGCCAAGATTTCAAAAGAAGCAACTTTATCAGGTGGTCGTTTTCTAGATATGTATTTAGAAAAAGACAAACGTAAAGTTGAGGCCTTACAAAAAAATAACGAACCCTCTGAAAACAAAGGAGAATAAAAATGCCAAAAATGAAAACTAAAAGCGGTCTTAAAAAACGAATTAAGATCACCGCTACTGGCAAAGTAAAACGGGGCAATGCATACCGTTCACACTTGGCTCAAAATAAAACAACTAAACAAAAACGTCAATCTCGTAAATCTTCACAACTATCACATTCAGATTTTAAAAGATATAAGGAATTAATCTAGTTTTCTAGATTATAGAAAGGTTAAATTATGCGTACAAGAGGCGGAATCGTAACCAAGAGAAGACGTAACAAATGACTAAAGCTAGCTAAAGGATATTGAGGACACAAATCAATTGGCTTCAAAGTCGCAAAGCAAGCTGTTGTTAAATCATGAACCTATGCATTTAGAGATCGTAAACAACTAAAACGTGAATTTAGAAAACTATGAATTGCTAGAATCAACGCCGCTGCTAGACCACTTGGAATTACTTATTCAAGACTAATTGAAGGTCTAAAAGTAGCCAATATTCAAATTAATCGTAAAATGCTTTCTGAGCTTGCAATTAACTATCCAACTGCATTCTCACAAATCGTTGAAAAAGCAAAAACTTCATTAGCTAAAAAATAGTATTGAAAATCAAACTAACATTGGAACTTGCATTCTTGATGTTGGTTTTTTTATTAATTTGACTGCTATTGAATTGATTTGATTTTGATTGAAAAGAACATGAAAAAAAGAAGCATTATAGCAATTAGAAACTAAAAACTCTCTGATAATGATTTCCAAATTGTTAAGAATCATAGTGAATAATAATTCAATTTTCAAAATAAGATTGGATTCAATAACTTGAAGCCATTATGCAAACTAATAGAATTTTAAATTTATCATTATAGGTTTTATGCGTTTTATTGAAAAAGGAGATAATAATAATATCAATAGATTGATTCGAAGATTTTGAAAAAAAGGCACTGATTTTAACACTATAAGTGATAGCGAAGTTCTTGAGGTTCAGAATAAAATAAACAACATGCAAAGAGAAATATTTAATTGTAAATCCAGCTTGGAAATATATCAAAAATACATTTAAATAAAAAAATAGAAAGCATTTAATAAATGAGTAATTAATAATTCTAGGTGTTGCACTTTATATTGCAATTTAGAAGCGTTTACTAGTAAATTTAGCATTATAAAATAAGGGAATTATAAAGCGCTTAAAAAAATGCAACAAAAATTTTGTTTCATATATAAGCAAGAATGTATCAAGTAAAAAAACGTTAATGAACAATTTAGTGATTAATAAGGTTAAAATTTGATATAAATTGCAATAAAAGAGAATTTTTTTGCCTATATGTTACAATTAGAAAAATAAAAGGAAGGGGTTTTAGACTTGACTTATATTGTAAAGTCAACCGAACGTCTACGTCCTATTGCTTCTGAAACAGAAACTAAGGCATTGCTATATCTTATGAGTTTTAGAGAAGATAGTAATGAAATACATTATTTTGTAGTTGATTTTTTTAACGATTTAACTGGAATGTGTAAAATGGCAGATAAGATGTGAGATGTTCAATCAAAAGGAGCCAAAAATTCTTCGCCGAATATGATAGGAAAAGAGCTTGTTACCCTCTATAAAAATTATTTGAGCGATTTTGATTTTTCTTGTTTTATTTTATTTTTGGGCGGAATAAGTAATACGGTTAGATTGGATAATGATATTAATAGTTTTGGCATTTCCAATGTTAAAGAGTCTGCGTTGGGAAAGATAATAGAAGGGCTAAAAGAAGAATGCAAAAGCAAGTCATATACCAATAATTTAGAAGTTACGAATGATAAAATTATTGAGTTTTTGAAGAAGGTTCAATTTGTTGTAGATGATAAAGAAAAAAGCGAGTACGTAAAAAAGATACTTAGATTAAATCCTTCAATTATCCCAAAGGATGAGGTTTTGGTAGCAATTTTTAACGAAATTATGCATGTGCAAAGTAGCAAAAAAAATAATAGAGTAGTTGAAGGCATTACGCTTTCATTGCCAAATGATGTGATTAGTTATGGTAGACATTTAACTGTATCAGAAATCAAGGCATTGGTGTTAAATAGAATTTTAACTAAAGAAGTTGTTAATAGTAAATTGCCCATTTCATTTGAATCTATTTATCATAATTATCCTGAAGAAAATCGAATAAGCTTGCTTGAAGATTGCCAAAATGATTTTTCAAAAGCATTATTTGATACTTCTTCACAAGATGATTATTGAAAATTGTTTGAAGAGGTATATAAATTAGTTACAAAGAATCCAAATGATGATATAAATGCAATTTTTAACAAGTTAGATCGTGATTTGAAAAAACGTTGTCGTCATTTTGATGCGTTATCCCTTAAGTACTTTATTTCCAAAATAAAGGATGGACTTGAATAATGGTAATAAAATCAATTTTTATTGGAAATTCAACAGAAGCTTTTCTGGAGGATAAATTTGACGAAAAATTTAATATTTTATATAGTGGCGACAACAACAAAGGTAAAACGATAGTTATCCAATCTATATTGTATTGCATGGGAAATAATCCGGTCTTCCCATCTTCTTTTAATTACGAGGAATTTTATTTCATTTTAACATTAGAATCAGATGGGGAATTCTTTGATATATGTAGGCGGAGAAACAACTTTGTCATTAAAAAGTCTCAAGAAATTTACGTATTTGATAATTTATCAGAGTTTAAAAACTATTGAAGCAAAAACATACACGGGTTACCAATAATAATAAAAGACGGCAAAAAGAGACTTAGTGATTTGGAACTATTAGTACAAGTATTTTTTACTGGTCAAGATAAAAAAGTTACTCATGATATTCTTAATAAAGGCTGATTGAAAAAGAGTGACTTTATTAATATGTTGTATTCAATGGTCGGAATAGACAATGGTTTTGATACAAATCAAAGTATTGAAGAATTAAGAAATACAAAAGACAAGCTAAAAATAGAGAAAGATAATCTATTAAAAAAGAATAAAATATTAAAGAAAAACAATATTGCTCTAGAGACTTTAAGTTATACCAACAAAAAACTAGCATTAGATGAAAAACTCAAAAAGATCGCGGATATTAAAGAGTCAATTATTATCTTGAATAGCTACTCAAATAATGCAATTAAACATAAAACAAAAAATGAGTTGGTTCTAAAAGAATTGAAGTCTTTGAATAGGGCCATGAAAGTTGGGCAAATTTCTTGTATGAATTGTGGATCGAATCATATATTTTATGAAAGTGCGGGAGCAGAGTTTAATTTTGATATTTCAACGCCAGAAGTGAGGTCGCAAATTGTAAAATCAATTGAAGAAAAAATTGATAATTATGAAGAAGAAATTAACCGTTTATCTGCTGAGGTAGCTATTCAACAAGAGAAAATGAATGAAATTTTGGAAACGGAAGATTTTTCGCTTGAAGAGTTGTTAATTGCTAAGATTAGTCTAAATGGTACACAGAATGACGACAAAAGACTAAGTGAAATTATGAAAGAAATTAAAAGTATTGAAGAACAGATTGAGTTAGCTTCATCAAATAGTAAATCTATTAATGAAGAGTCAAAGGCAATATTAGAACGAATTGTTGATGAAATGAATTTATTCAATGAATACATTGATCCTTCAATCACGAATCAATATAAAGATATTTTCACTCCAAAAAATAAAACTTATTCCGGAAGTGAAGGTACTCAGTTTCATTTGGCAAGAATGTATGCTTTTTCAAAAGTTCTAATGCACGATTATCCAATAGTGGTGGACTCATTTAGAGCAGAAGATCTTTCTACCGAAAGAGAACAAAGAGTTTTGGATAAATTTTCTGAACTTAAAAATCAAATTATTTTTACGACAACGTTGAAAGAAGAAGAAAATTTAAAGTATGATTCAATTGATGGAATAAACGGCATTAATTATAGTGGACATAAAAACTATAAGATACTACAACAAGTATATGTGTGCGATTTCATGAAAAAGTTAGATTCAATGTCAATTCAAATAAAATAAAATACATAAAAAGCCGATGGAATAAGATTTGTCGTCTTTTTGTTTTTTTGCCAAAGCAAAAAAAAGAAATTTTCAATGAAACAAAAATCATTAACATCAAAACAAGCTATTTGTCATAATTTATTTTCTAAAGTTTGAACACCTTTGATTTCAATTGATGAAATTATAAGAGAACTAGAAGACGAATAATAAAGCTGCAAATAATTAAAACCGTACATCGGTTTTTTATTTTTTAAGCGATATTTCTATATTTTCTAATTAAAGCAGTTAGCATTTGCTTAAATACTATGCATGTTATGAAATTAAACGTAAAGTGCGTTAGTTTTTATATTTATAATATTTCTATCAACAATATATAATATTATTATTTTCTATTCATAAACAATTTAAGGATAAAAATGGCAAAACGAGTAGTGCTTGGTATGTCTGGCGGCGTAGATTCTAGTGTTTGCGCTTATTTGCTACAACAACAAGGATATGAAGTTGTTGGGCTTTTTATGCGTAATTGAGATTCTTTTTTAAATAATGATTTTTTAGGTAATGAAGCGATTTCGCAAGATGTTTGTCCCCAAGAGCAAGACTACGCTGATGCCAAAGAAGTAGCTAAACAACTAAATATTCCTTTGTATCGTGTTGATTTCATTAAAGAATATTGAGATCATGTTTTTAGCTATTTAATTGAAGAGTATAAAATTGGAAGAACTCCTAATCCTGATATTTTTTGTAACAAATACATTAAATTTAACTTTTTTGCACAAGTTGCTTTTAGTAAATATCAAGCCGATTTTATTGCCATGGGACATTATGCTTATTGTGAAAATGGTGAACTTTTTAAGGCTAAAGATGATAGCAAAGATCAATCATATTTTTTAGCACAGCTTAGCAATGAACAGCTTAAAAAAGTAATTTTTCCATTAGCTAATTTAACTAAACAAGAAGTAAGAGAAATTGCTAAAAACCTTAATTTAGCAACTGCGACTAAAAAAGATTCAACTGGCATTTGTTTCATTGGCGAGCGTAAATTCACTAAATTTCTTGAAAACTACATTCCTGCTCAACCAGGAAAGATCATTGACATCGCAACTAAACAAGTAGTAGGTTCGCACATTGGCACAATGTACTATACAATTGGGCAACGTAAGGGTCTTAATCTGGGCGGTTTTAGTAAACCTTATTTTGTAGTAGGGCATAATCTAGAAAAAAAAGTCCTTTATGTTGCTAATGAAGATTTTCCTGAATATTTGCTTTCGGATAAATTAATTGCGATAGGCTTTAATCAAATTGCTTATAAATTTGATACTAATAATTTAAGTGCGAAGTTTCGTTATCGTCAAAAAGATATTCCTATTAAACTAAAACTTTTAGCAAATTCTGAAATTGAAGTGTCCTATAATGACACCGAAGCAGTGACACCGGGTCAAGAAATAGTTATCTATGACGGCAATAAAGTAGTCGGCGGCGCTATAATCAATGAAGTATTTTATAAAAATCAAAAAAAGACTTATATCTAAAATATTGCTAAGGAGATTAATATGTTAAGCTCAAAACAAATTCGACAAATGTGACTTGATTTTTTTGCCTCGAAGAGGCATTTGGTCGTTCCTTCAAAATCGCTCATCCCCGTTAACGACCCTTCACTTCTATGAATTAACTCCGGGGTTGCTACTTTAAAAGATTATTTTAGTGGTAAAAAAATCCCTCCTGCTAAGCGTTTAACGAACTCACAAAAATCAATCCGTACTAATGACATTGAAAACGTTGGTGTCACTGCTCGTCACCATACTTTTTTTGAAATGTTAGGTAACTTTTCCATTGGTGATTATTTTAAAAAAGAAGCAATTAACTTTGGTTACGAGTTTATTTTTGATGTTTTAAAATTAGAAAAAGATCGCATTTATATTACCTATTTTGCTGAAGACAAAGAAACTTATGAAACTTGAATTAAGTGTGGCATTAGCCCTGATCATTTAATTGCCGGCACAAGAGATACTAACTTTTGAGATGTCGGCCAAGGTCCTTGCGGCCCTGATACTGAAATTTTTTACGATCGTGGTCCTAAATATGATTCTCGTGGCATTGAACTTCTTAAAGAAGATCTTGAAAATGACCGTTTTATTGAAATTTGAAACATTGTTTTTTCCCAATACAATAATGATGGTGAAAATAACTACAGCGAACTAATTTCTAAAAATATTGATACTGGCGCTGGCCTAGAGAGAATTGTTTCTATTATGCAAGATGCACCAACTAATTTTGACACTGACCTCTTCTTGCCAATTATTAAGGCTATTGAAAAACTAACTTCATATAAATACGATATTAATAACTACTTCACTAAAGAAGCTAAACAAGCTAAAATTAATACTTATTTTAAAATTATCGCTGATCATATGCGGGCTTCGGTAAATGCAATTAATGATGGCGTTAGTCCTTCTAATGTGGGAAGAGGATACATTATTAGAAGACTAATTAGAAGATCTTATCGTGCTGGGATTTCGCTAGGCATTAGTGCTTCAAGTTTTTTATACAAATTGGTTAAGGTTGTTAAAGACTCACTAATCTATGAAATTGATGAAGAAAATGTTGCTAAGATAATCAAACAAGAAGAAGAGCTTTTTGCCAAAACTATTAAAGAAGGCGAAAAACTACTCGAAAATGAAATTAAAAAACATGGCACCGTTACTACCGAAATTGTGTTCAAAATGTTTGATACCTACGGCTTTCCTATTGAACTTACTTCTGAAATTCTTAAAGAAAAAAATATTGCTATTAATTTAGAAGAATTTAAACAATATTTAAAAGAGCATCAAGAAAAATCACGGGGCAGTTTAGAAAGTGGCATGAATAAAGTAATTAACTCGCTAGCAACGATTCCGGGTTATGTTAGTGAATTCATTGGTTATGACTTTTTAAAAAGTGCTTCAAAGATTTTGTATTTACTAGATGACCAAAAAGCAATTGCTCATGCCAATGATGATGAAATTAGTTACTTAATTTTGGATAAAACGCCATTTTATGCAACAAGTGGTGGCCAAAATCATGATCATGGTTATTTAAAACAAGGCAACAACATAATTGAAGTTCTTGATGTTTTTAAAGACAAATACTGAAATCATGTGCATAAAGTTAAAGGCAGTATTGATGCATCACAACCAATTGAGTGTTATGTTGATGAGCCCAAACGATTAAATTTTGCTAGAAATCACTCATCAACTCACTTAATGTACCACGCGCTTAGAGAAACTTATCCTAATGAACCAATTGAACAGCTAGGATCTAACATTAGTTTTGATCATTTTACATTCGATTTTGGTCTAGATCATCGCCCAACGGTCCAAGAATGTCGCCAAATTGAGAAAATTATGCGCTCATACATTGCCTTTAGTGCTAAAAGAAATTACATTATCACTACTATCAAAAAAGCTCAAGAAATGGGTGCGTGAATGACCATTGAAGAAAGTGAATATCACGATGCTAACAAAGTAAGAGTAGTAGAATTTGAAAATATTACTAAAGATGTTTGTGGTGGTACCCACGTGCCAAATTCTTCGGTGATTGAAGATTTTAAAATTGTTTCAGTGGACTCAAAAGGAACAGACACATATCGACTAAGAGTTGTCACTTCATCAGCTCTAGTTAATGAATATTTGACCGATGAAATCAAAGAAAAACAAAAATTACTTAGCATTTTAATTAAAAACAATCAAGCTTTTCTGCCAACATATAACATTGCCTTTGAAACGAAGATTCCTGCAAATAGCATTGAAAAAGAAGCTTTACTACTAGCGTATGAAAATATTGAAGATACAATTCGTCAAGATTATAAAAAATTTCTTAAGGCTAAACAAAATGAAGTAGTTGATATTAGTAAATATGAAAGCACAAAAATTAATGGCATTGAAACCTATATCTTTTTTGAAGATGATGTTACTTTAACTAAAAAAGCTTCTGTTGAGTTACGTGAAAAATACCCCGATGCTCTTGTGCTGGGACTAAGCAAACTAGCAGAAAAGAATTATTTCTTTATTGTCGCTTCAAAAGCTTATGATGCTCATGCAATTTTTAAAAAAATAACTACAAAGCTTGGTGGCAAAGGTGGTGGTAATAGCATCGTTAGTCAGGGCTCGCTTAATTTTGATGGTGAAAAAGCAGAAATTATTAGTACAATGGGAGAAGTGATTAATGCGTAAGCTTTGCCTTGATCTTGGCAAAAAAACTTGCGGTTTTGCTATTAGTGATGTTAACCAAACTATTGCAATTGGACTTGAAAATTTCTTTTATGAAGAGTATCATTTTTATGAAGTAATCAATCGCATTAAATACTATCTTGAAGAAAGCGAATTTCAAGGTCAAGTTGATGAAATAATCTTAGGTTTGCCCTTAAGAATGGACCTCTCTGAGAGTAAGACGACGAAAATGGTCAAAAAATTTGCAACGGTTTTAGCCAAAAATATCACTTTGCCAATTCGTTTGCAAGATGAAAGGCAAAGCACTAAAAATGCCGAGGCAATTCTTAGCCAAGGCGGATATAACGCAAAACAAAAAAAGCTAAAAAAAGACTCCTTAGCAGCACAACTTATTTTAGAAGATTACTTAGAAAGGCAACATCATGAAAAAAGTAATTAATTTATTTACTGATGAACGCAAAATTTCAGCAAAAGAACTTGGACTAGAAAACGACCTTTATATTATTTTCAATTTCTCAGAAGCCGGCGAAAGTTATATAGTTTTAACCGATGAAGAGGATTTAATTATTTTAAAAGAACGCCAAAACCAAAACCAAGCTCAAAGTGATGAAATTTTTTATGAAATTGTTGAAGATCCAGACGAACTAGAAATTGTTTTTGGTGTCTTAGATAGTTTTTATGAAGAGCATCTTGTTCTTGCAAGAGATGGCGTCACTGATTTTCTCGCAAAATTTAAATTAGAAGAAGATGACGATTTGTCTGACACTTACCTTAATAAAGATCAAGAAGAAACCATTAACTAATGACAAATTCATCAATTCTTAGTCCTCAAACGAAACTAATCTTAGCAATTACTGGCCTAATTTCCCTAGTAATTGCCATTGGTGGACTTGTCTTTACTTTAATATATAAGAAAAAAGTGCTTGCCAAGTATCGTAACTATGATGAAGAAGTTGAACTTGAGAAACTAAAAATCAAAAATCCTAATTACGGTGTTATTTTAAATGATCTAAAAGTGCAATATCGTTATCCTGTTCCCGATTTTCTAGTTGCTTTTTTAACTAATACTATTTATTTAAATAATTATGAAACGGTTTTTGTTGAAGATAATGCTGATTACTTAGCCACTTCTTTAGCTTTAATGGCGTCACAAATTAACCTGGCGCTAAAAGAATTAGAAAATTTTGAAAGTAAACGTGCTTGTCTTCAAGATCAAACCAAGGATCTTGCCATTACAACCACTAACGCTCCTTTAAATAAATATGACTTTATTATTTCTTTTAAACAAGATCAAAGTTTAGAGAGTTTAATTGAATTTTATTTGCCTCATCTAGCCTTGCAAGGCATGCTTATTCTCTTTTTTAATAAAATAAAAGAAATCAAAGCCCTTAACTCTTATTTAAAAAAAGTGTCCTTGCGTTATGAAACCATCAATTTTGGTCAAAAAAATGCTATACTACTTGCAAAAGATTTGAAAACCGAAATTGCTAAAAATTAAAATATAAGGAAGACTATTACTATATGCCTAATAAAGAAGAAAAAATTTACCTAACTGCCGATAGTTTTAAACAATATCAAGAAAGACTACAATATTTACAAGAAGTTCTACGGCCACAAGTTATTGAAGAAATTAAAGAAGCTAGAAACCAAGGGGACCTTTCTGAAAATGCTGAATATGACGCCGCTCGGGATAAACAAGCTACCATCGAAAATGAAATTACCGAAATTCAACATATTTTAGATAACTACGAAATTATTAAAACACAAACAAATCGTCAAGTTAGTGTAGTAAGAATTGGCTCAAATGTTAGTGTAGTTTCTTTAAAAGACGACACAGTGATTAATTTTCAAATTGTCGGCGCCCTTGATACTGATCCCTTTAATGGCAAAATTTCTAATACTTCACCATTAGCTAAAGCAGTAATCGGTCGAAAAGCTGGCGAAGTTGTTGAAGTAGAAGCCCCTAACAAATATCAAGTTAAAATTGTTCATGTTGGTTAAAATAAAAAATCGCCTTAAATAATGGTGATTTTTTTAATATCACTAAGTTTTTAAAAAATAAATAAAAATTTTTCGCAAATTCTAAAAAAGCATGTAAAATTAGTAACGTATCTTCCCGAGCCGCACGGCGGCAAGGGTCATTAGGAAAAAGCACTTTTTGAAAAAAATATTTTTTTTAAAAAAATAAAATTAAAGTGTGTATAATGAATACTGCACGCTCTAAAAAATAGAGTTGTGACATAGAAAAAATAGTTCTTTGAAAACTGGATACGAATACCATAACGTCAATTTTAATAATTACAAAATAACAAAAAACCAAATCAAATATTTTTAAGAGTTTGATCCTGGCTCAGGATGAACGCTGGCTGTGTGCCTAATACATGCATGTCGAGCGGAAGTAGCAATACTTTAGCGGCGAATGGGTGAGTAACACGTGCTTAATCTACCCTTTAGACTGGAATAACTAATGGAAACATTGGCTAATGCCGGATGCGCATGGAATCGCATGATTCCGTTGTGAAAGGAGCCTCAAAGCTCCACTAGAGGATGAGGGTGCGGAACATTAGCTTGTTGGTGAGGTAACGGCCCACCAAGGCAATGATGTTTAGCCGGGTCGAGAGACTGAACGGCCACATTGGGACTGAGATACGGCCCAAACTCCTACGGGAGGCAGCAGTAGGGAATATTCCACAATGAGCGAAAGCTTGATGGAGCGACACAGCGTGCACGATGACGGTCTTCGGATTGTAAAGTGCTGTTATAGGGGAAGAACACTTAGTTGAGGAAATGCTTCTAAGCTGACGGTACCCTGTCAGAAAGCGATGGCTAACTATGTGCCAGCAGCCGCGGTAATACATAGGTCGCAAGCGTTATCCGGAATTATTGGGCGTAAAGCGTTCGTAGGCTGTTTATTAAGTCTGGAGTTAAATCCCAGGGCTCAACCCTGGCTCGCTTTGGATACTGGTAAACTAGAGTTAGATAGAGGTAAGCGGAATTCCATGTGAAGCGGTGAAATGCGTAGATATATGGAAGAACACCAAAGGCGAAGGCAGCTTGCTGGGTCTATACTGACGCTGAGGGACGAAAGCGTGGGGAGCAAACAGGATTAGATACCCTGGTAGTCCACGCCGTAAACGATGATCATTAGTCGGTGGATTAATCACTGACGCAGCTAACGCATTAAATGATCCGCCTGAGTAGTATGCTCGCAAGAGTGAAACTTAAAGGAATTGACGGGGACCCGCACAAGCGGTGGAGCATGTGGTTTAATTTGAAGATACGCGGAGAACCTTACCCACTCTTGACATCCTTCGCAAAGCTATAGAGATATAGTGGAGGTTAACGGAGTGACAGATGGTGCATGGTTGTCGTCAGCTCGTGTCGTGAGATGTTTGGTCAAGTCCTGCAACGAGCGCAACCCCTATCTTTAGTTACTAACGAGTCATGTCGAGGACTCTAGAGATACTGCCTGGGTAACTGGGAGGAAGGTGGGGATGACGTCAAATCATCATGCCTCTTACGAGTGGGGCAACACACGTGCTACAATGGTCGGTACAAAGAGAAGCAATATGGCGACATGGAGCAAATCTCAAAAAGCCGATCTCAGTTCGGATTGGAGTCTGCAATTCGACTCCATGAAGTCGGAATCGCTAGTAATCGCAGATCAGCTATGCTGCGGTGAATACGTTCTCGGGTCTTGTACACACCGCCCGTCACACCATGGGAGCTGGTAATACCCAAAGTCGGTTTGCTAACCTCGGAGGCGACTGCCTAAGGTAGGACTGGTGACTGGGGTGAAGTCGTAACAAGGTATCCCTACGAGAACGTGGGGATGGATCACCTCCTTTCTACGGAGTACAATGAAGCCCGATGGTGGCTTCGAGACTAAAAGTTATGGAAAAACATCGTATCCAGTTTTGAGAGAACTAAACTTCTCTCTTTTGTTCTTTGAAAACTGAATATAGACATTGAAAATTAAAAAATTAATATTTCAAAGTTTAGATCAACCTATAGAATACAAAATCAATACAATAGGTCAATACTATACAATTGCATAACAAAAAATACTATTAAACAAGATAAGAGTTTTTGGTGGATGCCTTGGGTCTGGAAGTCGATGAAGGACGTGATTACCTGCGATAAGCCTCGTTTAGCTGGAAATAAGCAATTATACGGGGATTTCCGAATGGGGAAACCTAATTAAGCTAATCCTTAATTATCATATCGATGAATTCATAGTCGAATGAAGAGACACGCTGTGAATTGAAACATCTCAGTAGCAGCAGGACAAGAAAATAAAGAATGATTCCCTCAGTAGTGGCGAGCGAACGGGGAAGAGCCCAAACCAACACAAGTTGTTGGGGTTGTAGGACTACTAACATGAAGTTACAAAATTTACATATAGCAGAACAAGTTGGAATGCTTGGACGGAGAGGGTGAAATCCCCGTAAGCGAAATGTGTAAATCTTCTAGTAGCATCCTGAGTAGGGCGGGGCACGTGAAACCCTGTCTGAATCTGCCGGGACCACCCGGTAAGGCTAAATACTAACCAGACACCGATAGCGAACTAGTACCGTGAGGGAAAGGTGAAAAGAACCCCGGGAGGGGAGTGAAATAGATTCTGAAACCAATTACTTACAGTTAGTCAGAGCCCGTTAATGGGTGATGGCGTACATCTTGCAGAATGGACCGGCGAGTTATGTCAACATGCGAGGTTAAGTGGATTAAAGCGAAGCCGTAGAGAAATCGAGTCTTAATAGGGCGCTTTAGTATGTTGATATAGACCCGAAACCAGGTGATCTACCCATGAGCAGGTTGAAACTTAGGTAACACTAAGTGGAGGACCGAACCGTAGTACGCTAAAAAGTGCCCGGATGACTTGTGGGTAGGGGTGAAATTCCAATCGAACTTGGAGATAGCTGGTTCTCTCCGAAATAGCTTTAGGGCTAGCGTGTAATGTTAAGCGATGGGGGTAGAGCACTGAATATGGAATGGCGGCGCCTAGCCGTACTGACTATAATCAAACTCCGAATACTATCGTGTACTATTATGCAGTCGGTACATCGGTGATAACGTCGATGCACGCGAGGGAAACAACCCAGATCGTCAGCTAAGGTCCCAAAATTGTGTTAAGTGAGAAAGGTTGTGGAATTTCTTAAACAGCTAGGATGTTGGCTCAGAAGCAGCCATCGTTTAAAGAGTGCGTAATAGCTCACTAGTCGAGAGATTCTGTGCCGATAATTCAACGGGACTAAAACACAATACCGAAGCTACGGGCAGTAAAATGCGTTAGGAGAGCGTTGTAAGGGCATTGAAGCCAGACCGTGAGGACTGGTGGAGCGCTTACAAGTGAGAATGCCGGTATGAGTAACGATTCAAAGTGAGAATCTTTGACGCCTATTGGGGAAGGTTTCCTGGGGAAGGTTCGTCCACCCAGGGTTAGTCGGGTCCTAAGACGAGGCCGAAAGGCGTAGCCGATGGACAACAGGTTAATATTCCTGTACTTTCTTGAATGTGATGGAGTGACGGGGGAGGATAGTTTTACCACTTACTGGATTGTGGGGTAAATAATGACGGGGCGTTGTAGGCAAATCCGCAGCGCATAACCTGAAGTTATGATGCATAGTGAAAGGGCGACCAAGTAGCGAATTAGATGATTTCATACCTCTTAAAAAAGCTTCTAACTTAAATTCTGTGAAACCCGTACCGAGAACGGACACACGTCCCCAAGATGAGTATTCTAAGGCGAGCGAGAAAACTATTGTCAAGGAACTCTGCAAAATCATCCCGTAAGTTCGCGAGAAGGGATGCCCACCCTAAAAAGTGGGCCGCAGTGAATAGTAAGGGGGAACTGTTTATCAAAAACACAGCTCTATGCTAAGTCGTAAGACGATGTATATGGGGTGACTCCTGCCCAGTGCCCGAAGGTTAAGCAGAGGTGTTAGCTTATGCGAAGCATTGATGTGAAGCCCGGGTGAACGGCGGCCGTAACTATAACGGTCCTAAGGTAGCGAAATTCCTTGTCGGCTAAATACTGACCTGCACGAAAGGAGTAATTATCTCTTAACTGTCTCGACAATAGACTCGGTGAAATTATGGTTCCGGCGAAGACGCCGGAGACCCGCATCTAGACGAAAAGACCCCGTGGAGCTTTACTATAACTTCATATTGGAGTTTGATTTAACATGTGTAGGATAGGTGGGAGACTATGAAGCGAGGACGCTAGTCCTTGTGGAGTCACCGTTGAAATACCACCCTTGTTACGTTGGACTTCTAACTTGTTACCATGATCTGGTAAGAGGACAGTGTGTGGTGGGTAGTTTGACTGGGGCGGTCGCCTCCTAAAGGGTAACGGAGGCGTTCAAAGTTACACTCAATACGGTCAGAAACCGTATCTTAGAGCGCAAAGGTAGAAGTGTGATTGACTGTGAGACCTACAAGTCGAGCAGGTGCGAAAGCAGGACTTAGTGATCCGGCGGTTCTTCGTGGAAAGGCCGTCGCTCAACGGATAAAAGCTACCCCGGGGATAACAGGCTTATCTTTCCCAAGAGATCACATCGACGGGAAGGTTTGGCACCTCGATGTCGGCTCATCGCATCCTGGAGCTGGAGTCGGTTCCAAGGGTTGGGCTGTTCGCCCATTAAAGCGGTACGCGAGCTGGGTTCAAAACGTCGTGAGACAGTTTGGTTCCTATCTGATGTGGGCGTTGGAATATTGATGAGAGCTACTCTTAGTACGAGAGGACCGGAGTGGACGTACCGATGGTGTTCCAGTTGTTCTGCCAAGAGCATAGCTGGGTAGCCAAGTACGGCAAGGATAACCGCTGAAGGCATCTAAGCGGGAAGCCTCCTCAAAGATGAATATTCCCTTTAAATTCCTTATAGACTATGAGGTTGATAGGCTGGAGGTGTAAGTGTAGTAATACATTCAGCTGACCAGTACTAATAAATTGAATGGTTTAATAGTAATTCTATAGATACAAGTTGATTCTAAATTCAAGTCATATTCAGTTTTCAGAGAACAAGCACAAAAGACCTTTGAGAGGTCTTTTTTTATTAGCTGATTCTTCTTTGAATTAGTAATTAAAAAACTAAAAAAATGTAAAAAACTAAAAAAAATGGTAAAATATGGGGGCAATATATGAAGACAGTAACTGCAAAACGCTTAATTTGTTACCGAGTATGTTTACTTTTTTCTTTTATTGCTAATAATTTTAGAGGAGGATTTCAAGCATGAGTGCGTTAAGAGACGCTAAAACTTTAGTTGTTAAAGAAATCGCTGACAATTTAAGTTCCTCAAAATCACTAATTGTTGCTAATTACAAAACTTTAGATGTTGTTAGCTTACAAACCATTAGAGAAGAGTTAAGCAAGTTTAATGTAATGCTAAAAGTTTACAAAAATCGTTTAGTAAAACATGCCTTAGCTGAACTTAAATACGATGAACTGGCAAAACATCTTGTTGGACAAAACATTTATGCTTTTGCAAAAGGCGATGATCTTTCTGCAATTAAAGCTTTAACTAAATTCAAAAAACAATTTCCTGCCTTGGAAATTGTGGCCGGAATTTATGAAAATAAAGTTGTCGATGCAAAATCGTTAGACGAAATTGCAAAACTACCTTCATACGAAGAATCACTAATGATCTTAGGAAATTCATTAATTAGCCCACTAAGAAACCTAGCAATTGGTCTTAAAATGGTAATTGATGAAGGAAAATGTTTAGCTTAATTAGTTTAAAAAACATTTTTATAACTTTTATTGTAAATAATTTTTCAAAGGAGAAAAACGCTTATGGCAAAATTAACAAAAGCAGAATTTGTTTCTGCACTTAAAGAAATGAACATCAAAGAAGTAATGGAACTTATTGATGGCTTAAAAGAAGAATTTGGAATTGATCCTACTGCAGTTGTTGCAGCCGCTGCTGCTCCTGCTGCTGAAGCCGCTGAGGAAAAAACTACCTTCAACGTAACATTAAAATCAGATGGTGGTAATAAATTAGCTGTTATTAAAGCAGTTAAAGACTTATTAGGTCTAGGACTAATGGACGCTAAAAAATTAGTTGAATCAGCACCAGTTCTACTAAAAGAAAACGTTAAAAAAGAAGAAGCTGAAGAGCTAAAAGCTAAACTGACTGAAGCTAAAGCTGAAATTACTTTAGACTAATAACTTTTTTTCAAAAAAAGGCTTTTACAAGCCGTTTTTTGAATTTTTATAACAAAAAAACACCCTTGAAGAAGTAGTGTTTTATTAACAAGCTTTGCAATAATCATACTACATTGTTTAGTATCGAGCATAAAAATAATTAAATTTAGAGGTAGCATATGGCAATGGAAACAAAATATGAATTAAGAAAATTTGGCCCAATTACCGAAAGAAGGGATTATTCGCTTAGTCAAAAGAAATTTGAAACCCCTGACTATTTAGAGATGCAACGTCTTTCAGTGGTGAAGTTTCTTAATACTGGTATTGAAGAAGAACTACGCGAAATTTATCCAATTGAAACCGCCGGTAAAGTAAGAATTGAATATATACTTAACACCGCTCATTTTGAAATTCCCAAAAAATCAGAATTTGAGTGCATTAAAGAAGCAAAACAAAAAGGTTCATCATACGTTGGTAAGCTAAAAGCAAAACTACGTCAAACCAACATTGAAACTGGTGAAGTTGAAGATGCAGAAGTTGTTTTTGCGGAAATCCCGATTATGACTTACGGTGGTTCTTTTATCATTAACGGTTCAGAAAAAGTAATAGTATCACAGTTGATTCGTTCAACTGGTGCTTATTTTGGTGTTGGAGTACGAAATAAACAAGCAAACGACTTATTTAACAAGGTTGAAATCATTCCCCAAATCGGCTCTTGACTGGAAATCTATCACAAAGTAACTTCAAACGTAGTTGACCCAATTAAAGTTCATATTGATAAAAATAAATCGTTTTATTTAACTGTTTTACTAAAAGCACTAGGTTTTAGTAAAAATGGAATTTATGAAATGTTTGGCCAATCAAAAGAACTGGAGGAAACATTTAAAAAAGACAAAATTCTAGGTGAAACCGCCGAAGATACTATTCGTGAAGCTCAAGAAACAATCTACCGCCTAATTCGTAAGGGCGATCGAATGACCGCTGATAGTGCAAGGAACCTTATTCCTTCAATTTTATTTAACGCCAAACGTTACAATCTTTCCGAAACTGGTCGTTTCACTTTAAATCGAAAATTAAACGTTATTGAAAGAATTGCCAATTCATATTTAGCCGAAGATCTTTTAACAAAAACTGGCGAAGTTAAATACGAAAAGGACACGTTTATCACTTGAGACATTGCTAAACAAATTCACGCCGATTTTGAAGAAGGCATTTTGGCAATGTGAAGACTGCCTGACATTGATAAAGAAGCTTATGGTAGTCAAATTGACAACCCAGGGAATGAAAGTTTAGAAACACGTTTATATGCCCCAAGAGTATGAATTTATCCAACCGAAAAGGACAAGTTAAATGATCATTCTGTGGAAGTGCTAGGAAATGACCCAACAGCAACTGAAACTTTCTTATTAATTCCTGACTTAATTGCTACTATTTCATATTACTTTAATCTAATTGACAAAGTCGGTTTTGATGATGACCCTGACTCATTAGTTAATAAAAGAATTGTTACAATTGGCGAACTTCTACAAAACCAATTCCGTGTTGGATTAATTAAATTAGAAAAAAACACTAAAGAACGAATCTCAGCTAAAGATATTGACAAAATTACACCGAAAAATGTAACTAACAACCGGCCAATTTTCAATCAATTCAAATCATTCTTCAACACCTCGAAACTTTCACAGTTCATGGATCAATGTAATCCGCTTGCCGAAATTTCTAATAAAAGAAGAATTACTTCGCTAGGACCACGGGGCCTTAATAGAGACACCGCTCAATTTGAGGTGCGGGACGTTCACCCTACTCACTTTGGTAGAATTTGTCCAATCGAAACTCCTGAAGGACCAAACATTGGACTGATCTTAAACATGGCTTCATTTGCGCAAATTGATAAACACGGTTTTATTCAAAGTCCATACTTCAGAGTAAAAAATCGTAAAATTGATTTCTCAGAAGCAATTTATTTAACCGCCATTGAAGAAAGTGGTTATACCTTTGCGCAATCAACAATCAATATTAAAGATGACTATATTGTTGATGACCGTGTGCTAGTTCGTTACGATAACGAATACATTGAAGTTAATGCTGAAGAAGTCGATTTTGTTGGTGTTAATAACCGGCAAATTACTTCCATTGCCGCTTCTGCTATTCCTTTCCTAGAAAACGACGATGCTTACCGGGCATTAATGGGATCAAACATGCAACGTCAAGCAGTCCCAATTATTAGTCCAGAAGCTCCTCTAGTAGCAACCGGAGTAGAAGCTGACATTGCTAAATACTCTTCAACTAACACTCGGGCAAGTAAAGACGGAGTCGTGACTTACGTTGATGCTAATGTTATTAAAGTTCAAACGGCGGGTTCATCAAAAGTTGAATCATACCATTTAAGAACTTTTGAACGTAGTAACCAAGGTACCTTGATTCACCAAGTTCCCCTTGTTAAAGTTGGTCAAGAAATTAAAGCTGGCGATTTATTAGTCGATGGCCCTTCGATGAAAAATGGCGAACTTGCTCTAGGAAAAAATATCCTTGTCGGTTTTACAACTTGAAAAGGATATAACTATGAAGATGCTGTGGTTATCTCAGAAAGATTAGTAAAAGACGATGTTTATACATCAATTCATATTGAAGAACAAGTCATCCAATTTCGTCACTCAAAAGCTGGCGAAGATTGATTAACAAGCGATATTCCTAATGCATCGAACTTTTCAAAACGTTTCTTAAATGAAGACGGTATTGTGCGTATTGGCTCAGAAGTTTCAGCAGGTGATATCTTAGTTGGAAGAACCTCGCCAAAAGGTGAAGAAAACCCAACCCCAGAAGAAAGACTGATGGCTGCTATTTTTGGCCAAAAAACTGCTTCAAGAAAAGATACTTCTTTGAAAGTTAAACACGGACATAACGGAACCGTTGTTGCGGTTGAAATTTTAAGTCGTGAATTAGGCGATCAACTTGAAGATGGCATTGAAAAAATTGTTAAAGTATCAATCGCGCAAAAAAGAAAAATTAAAGTCGGTGATAAAATGGCTGGCCGTCACGGAAACAAAGGGGTTATTTCAATCGTTCTTCCGGTTGAAGAGATGCCTTATTTAGAAGATGGTACGCCACTTGACATGGTTCTAAACCCACAAGGAGTGCCTTCGCGGATGAATATTGGTCAAGTGTTGGAACTTCACTTAGGATTTGCGGCTCGTAAGTTAAATACAAAATTTGTTACTCCTGTTTTTGATGGAATTACTCACAACCAAATTAAAGAAATTTTAGAAGAAGCTAATTTAGATTCTAGCGGTAAGACAGTTGTATATAGTGGTCAAACTGGGGAAAAATTAGATAACCCAATTTCGGTTGGAGTTATGTATATGCTAAAACTTTACCACATGGTTGATGACAAAATGCACTCACGTTCGGTTGGCCCTTATTCACTTATTACCCAACAACCATTGGGTGGTAAATCGCAAAACGGGGGACAAAGATTCGGAGAAATGGAAACCTGAGCTATTGAATCGTATGGGGCAACCAATGTGCTACAAGAACTACTAACTTATAAATCTGACAACATTATTGGTCGAAACCAACTATATAATTCACTAGCAACCAATTCACGTTTACCTAAAGCTGGTATGCCAGAATCATTTAACGTACTAGCATATGAACTACGAGGCCTTGGTATTAAACTAGAGGTTCACGAACAAAATGAAAGTGGTGAACTAGATGAAGTTGATAATCGTGTAGATACCAAGTATTATCAAGAAATTGAAGGAGGAGCAGAATAATGAAAAAATCACGTAAATACGCCACTCTTGACAGTGACAAAATTGCTAAAATTTCGCTTGCCTTAGCAACTCCTGACGATGTTGAATCATGATCACATGGTGAAGTTACGAAACCGGAAACTATTAACTACAAAAGCTATAAGCCTGAACGTGGCGGTTTGTTTGATGAAATTATCTTTGGTCCAATGATTGACTATCGTTGTCCAATTTGTGGCCATAAGTACAAGAAAATCAACGAAGGTAGTTTTTGCTCTAAGACTGAACTATGTAAACAAGAAAAAGTTGAAATTCTACCAAAAATCTCACGTCGTAACCACATGGGCCACATTAAGCTAAATAGCCCGGTAGTACATTTTTGATTCTTTAAAGTGGATCACTCAATTATTTTTAAATTGTTAGGTCTAACTGTAGCAGGCCGTCCAAATACAGAGCCAGTTAGAAGAATCGATCTTGAAAACTTAATTTACTACAAAAGCCACATTGTTCTAGAATCAGGCGGGATTAAAGCCTTGCCTAAAAACTTAATTATTGACATTAATGTTGCTGCTGTTATTTATAAAGACGCTCTAGAAGAGTTAATCACTCGTTTTGAGCCAGGGACTGAAGATTATGAAGATATTCGCGAAACTCTTGATAACTTAATTGAAAAAGCATCTTCAAAAATTGGTCAAGACTATGGAATTGACTTCTATGAACTAAACGAAGTAATCGAACATTACTCAGAGGCTAAAATTGGTACTGGCGCTCAAGCAATTGAGTACTTGCTAAAAAATCTTGATCTTCAAAAAGAAAAAGAACTTGTTAGTGCCAAAATTAAAAAGATTAATGATGAAGAAATTATGAGCGGTGCTAAAATCGCTTCAACTTCGCGCCAAACTAGAGAAAAGTTATATAAACGTCTTCAAGTAATTAATGCTTTTATTGAATCAAAACAAGAACCAACTAGCATGTTAATTTATAACTTACCAGTTATTCCCGCTGATCTTCGTCCACTAATTCAATTAGATGGTGGCCGTCACTCAACTTCTGATATTAACGAACTGTACCGCCGGGTAATTATTAGAAATAATCGTCTAAAACAATGACAAGAAAAAGACGCTCCTACTTTAGTTATTCAAAATGAACTAAGAATGATTCAAGAAGCAGTCGATGCTTTAATTGATAATGCTAGAAGATCGCCTAATCCAGTTCTTTCAAAAGATAATCGTCCTTTTAAATCAATCAGTGACGCTTTAACTGGTAAAAAAGGTCGTTTTAGACAAAACTTGCTAGGTAAACGGGTAGACTACTCGGGACGTTCAGTTATTGTCGTTGGTCCTAATTTAAAAATGCACCAATGTGGTATTCCACGGGAAATGGCCGCCAAACTTTTTGAACCTTGAATCATTCACCGTTTAATTGAAAAAGAAGTGGCAACCACAATTAAAAATGCTAAGAAAATGCTAGAAGATCAAAATCCTGTTATTTGACCACATATCGCTGAGGTTATTAAAGGTAGATTAGTTCTTCTTAACCGTGCTCCTACTTTGCATAGACTATCAATTCAAGCTTTTGAACCTGTCTTAGTAAGAGGAAAGGCTATTCGCTTGCACCCACTTGTATGTACTCCGTTTAACGCTGACTTCGATGGTGACCAAATGGCTGTTCACGTGCCAATTTCTGAACGTGCTTTACTAGAAAGCCGTGAATTGATGCTTGCTAATAAAAACATTTTGGGAACTAAAGATGGTGAACCAATTATCAACCCTTCACAAGATATGATTTTAGGAATCTACTATCTAACAATTGAAGAACCAGGTGCTTTAGGAGAAGGAAGAATTTTTGACAATTACGAGCATATGATTCGTGCTTATGAAGCTAAAAAAGTTTCATTACACGCTAGAGTAGCCTTACCAATCGAAGAAGTTAAAAACTCAAAAATTAAGGCATTTGCTTCACGCGAAAGTCAAAGATATATCATCTCAACCGTAGGGAAATTCATTTTCAACAATATCTTCCCAAAAAGTTTCCCATTTATTTTTGACAACAAAGTTACCGAAGCTACCTCACTAGAACAATATAGTGAAAAAGTTAATAAATACATTATTCCGGCAGGAACCAATGTCATTGAACACATTAAAATGGAATTGCCTGTTCTTGATGCTTTTAACAAGAAAAACATTGCTAAAATTATTCGTTATGTTTTTGATAAATATGTTGCAGCTTTAACTCTTCAAGATGTTGCTGGTGTTATTGATCAATTAAATGATGTGCCACTTTCAAATATTGTCTTAAACTATTTGAACCTAAAAACTTATGATGATCGTAAAGTTGACCAAGAACATGCCATTATTCTAGCCGCTCTAACAAGAAGTGCTACTGAAAAAACTAAAGCTCGTAGTCAAAGACATATTGAAGGCTTAGAAGTGCCATTAAATGCTGAAGAAAAAGCTGAAATCCTAGATGATGTTTGATTTAGATACACTAATATGGTTGCTTCTATTCTAGATGATATTAAAGATCTTGGCTTTAAATACTCTTCACTTTCAGGAATTACCTTTGCTATTTCAGATATTTTAGAAACTGATAAAAAACCAGAATACATTGCTGAAGGTGATGCTTACATTGCACAATTAAAACAATACTATAACGACGGACTAATCTCAGACGATGACCGTTATTCATTAACCATTAAAAAATGAACTGATATTAAAGCCAAAGTTCAAGGTGAGTTACAACAAATTATTAAAGAAAATCCTCGTAACCCAATTATTACGATGATTAACTCGGGGGCAAGAGGTAATATCTCTAACTATGTTCAACTTGCTGGTATGCGGGGCTTGATGGCAAACAACACAAAGTCCACTCGTGCTGACGTTAAAAATGAACGGGTAGTTAGAAGTACGGTTGAAATCCCAGTTAAATCTTCATTTATCGAGGGACTAACGGCTTTTGAATTCTATTCATCAACTCACGGAACAAGAAAGGGTGCAACTGATACGGCACTTAACACTGCTAAATCTGGTTATTTAACTAGAAGACTAGTTGACGTTGCACAAAATATTGTTGTACGTAAAGAAAACTGTGGTTCAGACTATGGCCATATTGTTCGTGACATTGTGGACACTAAAAATGGTCAAATTATTGTTCCTTTAAAAGAAAGAATTATTGGTCGTTATGCTAATAAACCAATCATTGGCGAAAAAACCAAACAAGAACTTGCTAAACGAAACACTCTAATTACTGATAAACTTGCCCAAAAAATTATTGATGAAGGCGTTAAAGAAGTTGAGATTCGTTCAGTCTTAGGCTGCAACACTAAAAATGGCGTATGTAAGATGTGTTTTGGAAAAGACTTGGCAACAAATAGGGTTGTTAACATAGGAGAAGCAGTCGGAATTATTGCCGCTCAATCAATTGGTGAACCAGGTACACAACTTACCATGCGTGTCTTCCATACTGGTGGGGTTGCTGGTGCTGAGGATATTACCGGTGGGTTCCCACGGCTAATTGAATTAATCGATGCCCATGAACAACCTTGAGGTCGTCCAGCGGTTATTTCACCTTATGAAGGAGAAATTGTTGAAGATCTAGTAGAAGATAAAAATGTTAACTCGCATTTATTAACTATTAAAGTAGTTAACTCGAAAAAAGAAACCGTTAACAAAAAAGTTCATGTTTACACAACTAAGAAACTAAGGGTTAAAGTTGGTGATCATGTTAAAGTTGGTCAAAAACTATCAGAAGGACCAGTTATTGTCAAAGAACTTCTAGAATTAACTGACACTATCACCGTTCAAAACTACTTACTAAAAGAAATTCAAAAAATCTATCGGATTCAAGGGATTGCCATTTCAGATAAATATATCGAAATTATCATTCGCCAAATGATGTCAAAAATCGTTATTCATGATCCCGGTGATTCAAAATTCTTTGCCGGAGCTATTGTTGACATCTTTGACTATCAAGAAGAAAACGCAACTTTACTATCACAACGTAAACGTCCTGCATTTGGGAAAGTTGTTATTAAAGGAGCAAAACAAGTACCATTACTTTCTGATTCATTCTTAGCAGCTGCTTCTTATCAAGAAACTTCTAAAATTTTGGTTCATGCAGCAATTTCTTCAAGAAGTGATAGCTTATCAGGGCTAAAAGAAAATATTATTGTTGGTAAGAAAATTCCTGCTGGAACCGCGCTATATCCTTTTGAATCACATTCAAAATATGATATTCGTCCATCAATTGATTACTTTAGAAAACCAGAACTAGAAACTAGTGATAGTGAATTTATCCCAGTTGATTTAGAAAGTTATCACCAAGAACTAGAAGATGAACAACAACAAATTATTGAAGTTGATGATTCAGATATTAGTGTTGAAGATGAAGAAAATGACTTCTATGAGAATGAAGATTAGAAACTTCCAAAAATAATAATAAAAATGCTAGGTTAGCAATAACTAGCATTTTTTTAATTGCAAATTTTTAATTTTTATCTTTACTTAAGGTGGAAATCAAAATTACTATCCTTTTGAGGAACGACTAGAGCGATACGCCGAAAGAGCGCCAATGATAATAATCAAACAAAGAATTGGAATAATAATGTAGTTATATAAGCGAACATGCACCGAATCTTTGATAAAATGAAAAATGATATTATAAGCCGTTAAAGAAGCAAAGATTAAAATGATAAATCGCAAAATTCCGTTATTAATTGCTTTAGCTTTTTCATTTTTTGTTTCTAGATAACTATAAATAGTATTAGCCACAACTGTAGCATTAGCAATTTTATTTTCAATTTGTGAGTTGCGATAAATGTATTGTTTAATGTCTTTAATTAACTCGCGGTTTAGATTTGCGGCATTTTCTAAATAGTTTTTGATAGTGCTACTGTAATAGTTTAGAGCGTTTCTAGTATTTTTAATGACATAAAAACCTTTAGTAATTAAACGATTATTGTTTTCGTTGCTAAAAATATCAATAAATGTTGCCATTGCGTGAATGTAATAAAAATAAGAAAGCGTTACTTTAAATAAATCATCAGCATTAGTGAAAAGCTCAACATTTGTATGTTCAGAACAAAGTGTTGCGTTCATTAAATCATAGTAAAAAATAAACCTTTTATTTTCATCAACAATTTTGTTATTACTAGCAGAATTTTTATTCTTATCAACTTTGCTATACTCTTCTCATTTTAAAATATTAGTAACATTTTCGTATTTTTTACTATCGTTTAATTGAGCTAAAAATGTATGTATATCTTCTTTAAAAATTTTGTTGCTCTTAGAAAGCGATAAACAAAGCTTGTCATTAATAGCTTCGGAATTAATTGTAAATAGTGAATAGTAATTTAGCATAATTTGCTCGCTAATTTTTTTCTTAAACATTTTTCTTTTGTCATTTCAATGATCAAGAAAAGATTGGATTAGTTTTTTTACTTTAATTAATTCATAACCATAGCCGTTATCTTGCGAGTTCTCTAACTTTAGCTTTTCTAGCAAGTCTTGTTTAAAGAAATTAATTTTTGTTGCAGTGTCAAACTTGGAAAAAACATTTAAATTATCCCAGTGTTCTTCATTGCGATGGAAAATGTTTTTCTTCCGACCGGGCACTTCAAGTATAAAATAATCTTCATATAAATGTCTTAAATACTCATCATCATTGAAAAGTCTTAGTAAATTGTTTTCTATGCTAAAAATAATTGATCCGTTATTAAAAATTGAAATAAAAAACAAATTGCTTTTTAAGACATCCCCCTTTTGACTCGATTTTTCGCTTTCTTTGATGTAAATCCGGTAGATTTCATCCTCGAATCAGAAATTTTCATCAGGAAGTGTTAGCCTTGAAAACATTTTCACTTCCATACTATCGCCAGCTTGAAACTCTTTTAAAGTATGATGTAATTTGGCAATGTTTTTGGTACTTTCTTTAGTGTTTAAATTAAGAGGATGGTGAAAGATCTTTCCAGTATTGCATGAAGCGAGTAAAAAAATGCTCACTTGATCAATGTCTTTAGTGACTTCAAAAAAGTCTTTTTTAAAATTAAGGAAATTATCGCTCAAATTTTTCATAAAATGCTCCTTAAAATAGTTATTAATTATTATAGTTTAATAAATTTGAATACGAAGGCAAAAGCTTTTGTTAAAAACTAAAATTGAAAAAACAACTAGTGGGCTCGTTTTTAATAAGGATTAATTTTAGTTGCATTCAAATCATTTTGAGCAATTAGTTTTTAATGAATTTAATAAAAAAGCGATATTTTATTCTTTTAGATAAAATTCAATATTGCAATTTACTTAGATAATTCTTACTTTATTTTTTTAATTTCGCTTATAAATTCATCTACATTTTTTTAATTTCTTATTTTTATTTACATTAATTGTTTTGAGTTATTTTCTTACTTCAAAATAGTTTTTGTAAAATCTTTTAATTTTTAGATTTTAATGTAACTTTCATAATGAGAGTGCCTCTACAAAATACTTTTTTGGTTTTAGTCTTATCTATTGATTAATTATTTATAATTTATTAAATTAACTTAATCATGAAAAAAAGTGTTGTAAAAAACAATTTAGGTTTTAGCGGTAATCTCTTTGTTTATCAGGATAAAGAGATGTTTAATTATTCGGTTGATACAATTTTGTTAGGTAATTTTATTGCCATTAATCGCAATGTTTCTAATATTTTAGAAGTTGGTACAAATAATGGAGCTTTGGCAATCTTTGTTGCTTCAAGAAATCCCAAAATCACCATTGACGCAGTCGAAATTCAACATGATGCTATCGAAATTGCCAATGAAAATGTTAAAATGAACGGTCTTGATAAACAAATTAGAGTCATTGAAGGTGATTTTAAAAAATATGCCAAAGATTACGCTTATCGTTGCGGCAATCAAATGGCTAAGAAATATTCATCAATTATTGCTAACCCGCCATATTATAATGAAAATTACAACCAAACCAAAACATCCGGTACCATGGCGCAAAAATTAGCAACTCATGAAATTAATTTAACTTTAGAAGAACTGATTTCATCAGCTAGCAAAATCATTGAGCAAAAAGGCTATTTAACAATGGTTATGCCAATGGCAAGATATGTTGATTTAATTTGTGCACTAAGAAAATATAATTTTGAGCCTAAACGTGTGCAAATTGTTTATACTAGAGTGAATAGCTTGCCCAAATTTTGTTTAGTTGAGAGCCGTTTTAACTCAGGATGAGGCACATTTTTTCATAAAAATATTTATTTACACAATGATGATCGCTCTGACCATAGTTATCGTGACGAAGTTAAAGAATTATATAGTCCAATTAAGTCTAAAATTAAAGGAGAATAGCAATGGAAACAAAAAAAACATTTTATATTAGCACACCAATTTACTATCCAAGCGGCAAGCTTCATATTGGTCATTTACTGACGACAACTTTGGCATGGGTTTATCGTAATTTTAAACGTAATGAAGGTTATGATACTTTTTTTGTAACAGGCATTGATGAACACGGCCAAAAAATCGCTCAAAAAGCTAAACTTGCAAATTTGAGCGACCAAGCATATGCTGATGAGCAAGCGAAGATTTTTCTTGAATTATGAGACGATCTAAAAATTGATTATGACTTTTTTTCGCGGACAACTTCTCCTAAACATGAAGTCATTGTTAAAAAAGTATTTGATGCTTTACTTAAAAAGGGCTTTATTTATAAAGGAAAATACGAAGGGCTATATTCTGTTGAAGATGAAGAGTTTTTAACTAAATCCCAAGCATTTTTAATAAACGGTGAGTACTATCATCCTACTTCGAAGCACAAACTAAATGTAGTTAGTGAAGAGAGCTATTTTTTCAAAATGTCAAGTTTTGGTCCTTGAATTAAAGACTATTTTGAAAATAATCCTGATTTTGTAAGCTCAAAAGCAACGATCAACGAAATGCTTAATAATTTTATTAATCCAGGTCTTGAAGATCTTTCTGTTACAAGAGTTTCATTTGACTGAGGCATTAAACTAGACCAATATCAAGACAAAAAAACCCATGTTATTTATGTTTGACTTGATGCTTTATTTAATTATTTAACAGCGCTCAATTTTTGAGAAGAAGATGATGAAAATTATCAAAAATTCTGAGTTAATGGCACAGAGCGAGTGCACATTTTAGGTAAAGAAATTAGTCGCTTCCATTGCATTTATTGACCAATTTTTTTACAAGCCTTAGATCTTAAGCTACCAACAAAAGAAATAGTACACTCATGAATTGTGACGCCAGAAGGCAAGATGTCAAAATCAAAGGGCAATGTCATTGATCCTCTTCCTCTTGTTAAAAAATACGGCATTGAAGAAGTGAAGTATTTCTTTAGCTCGCAAGTGAACATTGATAGTGACTTTGCTTTTAGTGAGAGTTTACTTATTAATGTTCTAAATGCTGATTTGGCCAATAACTTCGGTAATCTAGTTAATCGCACAATTAAAATGGTTAACCAATCTTTTAAAGAAGGCACTACTTATCAAGAAAAAGATCTCTTGGCATTGGATAAAGAACTTTACTTAAAAATTGAACAACTATATCAATCTTATTGCGAACATTTTAATAATTTTTATGCTGATAAGGCCTTAAAGAAGGCAGTTGAATTAAGTAGTTTTTTAAACGAATACATTGATCGTAACGAGCCATGAAAATTAAAAGATAATCTAGAAAGATTAAATGTTGTCTTAAACACACTACTAAACGGAATTTACGTAGTTAATTACATGCTAAGCGTTGCTTTTCCAATCAAAAGCGCCCGAATAAATCAATTTTTATGTCAAACAAAATTGTCTAAAGGTTTAATTTTTAATTTTAATAAGTTTGATTATAAAGAAGTATTTGTTGATAACATTGTATTTCCAAGAATTAATAAGTAATAACTAAGTCTTTAAAAATAATATCTTTTCATTTTAAAAAATACAGTTCGCTTCAAAACTGTATTTTTATTTATCAAAAGGCAATATGAATAATTAAGATTTAAACTTATTTTAGAATTTATTTGATTTGAATTCTTATTGAGAAATATTGTTTATTTTATGACTGTCTATTTCTTTTTGTGGTTTTAAGAAATTAGAAATTTCTTCTTTCAAATACGAAATTTTCTTTAGATCGCTTTTTATTTCTTCATCTATGCTACTATCTTGAATAGCTTCGGCGGCTTTGGCAAGTTCTTCATATTGTTTTGTCAATATTTCTAAACTTACAAGGATTCTTTTTAAATTTTCAATTTCCGATTGGTTGTATAGATCAACAACCAGGACTTCGGTTTGTAGTTCATTTAAAACTTTTTGGGCAGCTACTAAAAGTTTTTCAAATTGACTTTTAGCTTTTTCTTTTTGCTCTTCATAAACTTTTTTGGCGGCTTTTATAATCTCTCAACTAGCACTAATTTTAATTTTAAAAACAGTAACTTTCCCTGCTAATTCATCAAATTTTTTCCAAGCTTTTGTGTATTTTGTTTTTTCGATTGCCTCTTCTATTAGTAGAATTTTACTTTTTAAGTCATTTAGATCTTGAAATAGTTTTTCATAGTCATTAGTTAAGGAAATTCATATTTTAATTAATGTTTTGATATCTTTATCTTTGTTAATTCCTTTAAATGTTGTTTCAAGATCATCAAACTTTTGATTTAAAGCATTTAGAGTTTCATTGGCATCTATTAATTCTTTATCTATTTTATTTTCACTAGCTTGTTTTTCTTTACTATCTTGTTGGTCTTTTTTATTAGGTATTATAAAATTTTCGCAAGCAATCGTTACTATTCCTGTTGTAGATACTACCGTTCCTAATGCCACCGTTATTAATAGATTAAGAGAATTTTTTGATTTTTTCATTTATATATAATGTTCTTTCGTTTAATTTATTCTTTCAAATAAGCATTAATTTTAAATTATTTTTCAACTAAAAAATAAATCTTATTTAAAAATTTTGCTTGATAATTAATCATTTATTTAAGCGAAAAAATGTATAAAATAATAAATTTAAATAATTAAAAAAGCGACTTAATGGCCGCTTTAATAGATTTATTTTTATTGTTTTAAAATTTCTTTAACTTTTTTCTCTAATTCTTTTAATTTAGTTTCCAAATCTTTAAATCCTTTTTCAAGGGTTTTAAGATAAAACTTGCCTTCAATTTCTTTTAAAGCATCTTCAGCCTTTTTTAATTCCTCTTTAATCTCATTTAAAGTTTTTTTGGCCAAAGCTTTATCAGCTTTTGTTTTTGGATCATCTATAATTTTTGTAAGATCTTCATGTTTTTTTGTAATCTCTTTTTTAAGTTTATTTAATTCTAATAATCTTTCTTCAGGAGTTTGTTTAGCAAGTTCTTCTGCTTTTTTCTCTAATTCTTTTAATTTAGATTCCAAATCTTTAAATCCTTTTTCAAGGGTTTTAAGATAAAACTTGCCTTCAATTTCTTTTAAAGCATCTTCTACTTTTTTGAGTTCTTCTTGAACTTCTAATAAAGTTTTTTTAGCCAAAGCTTTATCAGTTTTTGTTTTTGGATCATCTATAATTTTTGTAAGATCTTCATGTTTTTTTGTAATCTCTTTTTTAAGTTTATTTAATTCTAATAATCTTTCTTCAGGAGATTTTTTGGGCTCTTCTTTAGGCTCATCTTTTGGATTTTGCTTAGGATCTTCCTTCTTAGGATCCTCTTTTTTAGGTTCATCCTTTTTAGGATCTTCTTTTTTGAGCTCGTCTTTCTTTGGCTCTTCTTTTTTTGGATCCTCTTTTTTAGGTTCATCCTTTTTAGGTTCTTCTGGTTTTTTATTAGTATTATCGCAAGCCGCAGCTACGACTGAAGTTGTGAATAAAGAAAGGCTTCCAACACTAGCTAATAATAGGCTAAGTGCTTTTTTTGACTTTTTCATTATTATGTAAAATTCCTTTTCTAATTAATTAGTTTTTTATTAATAAATATTTATCCTTAAGTTACTTTATTAAAAATCAAGTAACGTATGCAATTCTACAAAAAAAAAAAAAAACTCGAAATTTCGTTAAAGGAGTTAAAAATATCCATTTTAATTTGACTAAATAGTGATTTTTTTTTGAAATTTAATGAATCTTTTTTAAAAATAAACAATAGTTTAAAACTTTAAAGTCTAATTTCGAAATATTTTTGTTGTTTAAAAAAGAACCAATTTTTTGGTCTACCTTAAACGTAGCATAAAATATAGTATAAAAATGTTATAAGCAAAAATAAAAGCCCTCAAAAAAATGAGAACTTTTATTTAATGTTAACTATTTTGAAGCTTCTTCAGCTTTCTTTTCTAATTTTTTTAACTCAGTTACTAGTTCGTTAAATCCGTCTTTAAGTGATTTAAAGTAAAACTTATCTCCGATTTCTTTTAAAGCATCTTCAGCCTTTTTTAATTCTTCTTTAATCTCATTTAAAGTTTTTTTGGCTTTTTCTTTATCGCTACTATTATCGTCTAAAGTTTTTTCAAACTCTTTTTGTTTCTTTGCAATCTCTTTTTTAAGATCATTTAGTTCCAATAGTCTTTTTTCTTTAAGAATGCTTTCTACTTTCTTTTCTAATTCTTTTAGGCTAGAAATTAATTTGTTAAATCCATCCTTAAGAGTTTTAAGATAAGATTTGCTTTCAATTTCTTTTAAAGCATCTTCAGCTTTTTTTAGTTCTTCTTTAACTTCTGACAATATTTTTGTAGCTAGTTCTTTACTAATATCGCTTTTTATGGTTTTTTCAAGTTCTACTTGTTTCTTTGCAATCTCTTTTTTTAGGATGTTTAGCTCTAGTAATCTTTCTTCAGGAGATTTTTTGGGCTCTTCTTTAGGCTCATCTTTTGGATTTTGCTTAGGATCTTCCTTCTTAGGATCCTCTTTTTTAGGTTCATCCTTTTTAGGATCTTCTTTTTTGGGCTCGTCTTTCTTTGGTTCTTCCTTCTTAGGATCCTCTTTTTTAGGTTCTTCTAGTTTTTTATTAGTATTATCGCAAGCCGCAGCTACGACTGAAGTTGCGAATAAAGAAAGACTTCCAAGACTAGCTAATAATAGGCTAAGTGCTTTTTTAGACTTTTTCATTATTATTTGAATTTCCTTTTCTAATTAATTAGTTTTTTATTAATAAATATTTATCCTTTAGTTACTTTATTAAAAATTAAGTAACGTAGCCTATTCTACAAAAAAAAAAAAAAACATCAAATTTAGATAAACAATGTTTAAATTAACAATAAAAATATCCACAATGGTGAATTTTATGGATACAAATTAGTAAATCTTTATAGATTTAAATATGCTTAAAATTTTAATAATTTTCAGATTTTTAAATGAATATATAAGAAATATATTGATAAGGATTCACTCATATAATCATTTCCTGGCTAAATTTTTTATTTAAAAAATAGCCTTTTATTTACTAAAAAAATTATTTTTTCGATTAATAAATTTGTTTGATGATAAATAAAAATATTCCCGATTATTAGTTTTAGTCTAATGACCGGGAATATTTTTAATATTGCCTAGTTTTTAATATTTACTTTTATATGTAAATTTTTATTTCTTTTTATTATTTATAAGTTTTATTTTACAAATTCCTAATTGCTATTTTTGCTTGTTTCTCCAGAACTGTGCAATTCATCTTCTCATTCAGGTTGACCTTTTGGAACGTGAGGATTTTGTTTTTCTTCTTTAGGAGTGGCATTTTCATCAGGCTGACCGAATTTATGCAATTCATCTTCTCATTCAGGTTGACCTTTTGGAACGTGAGGATTTTGTTTTTCTTCTTTAGGAGTGGCATTTTCATCAGGCTGACCGAATTTATGCAATTCATCTTCTCATTCAGGTTGACCTTTTGGAACGTGAGGATTTTGTTTTTCTTCTTTAGGAGTGGCATTTTCATCAGGCTGACCGAATTTATGCAATTCATCTTCTCATTCAGGTTGACCTTTTGGAACGTGAGGATTTTGTTTTTCTTCTTTAGGAGTCGTACCTTCATCAGGTTTATTAGAATCCTTAGTATTCGGTTTCTTTGAATCTTCTTTCTTTTGGCCGTCTTTTTTAGGTTCTTCTAGTTTTTTATCAGTATTATCGCAAGCCGCAGCTACGATTGAAGTCGCAAATAAAGAAATGCTTCCAACACCAGCTAATAATAAGCTAAGTGCTTTTTTAGACTTTTTCATTATTATGTAAAATTCCTTTTCTAATTAATTAGTTTTTTATTAATAAATATTTATCCTTAAAGTTACTTTGTTAAAAATTAAGTAACGTAGGCAATTCTACAAAAAAAAAAAAACTCACAATTTCGTTAAAGGAGTTAAAAATATCCATTTTAATTTGACCAAATGGTGATTTTTTTCTGAAATTTAATTAGCATTTAGTAATAAAAAATAATCATAAGCAAAAATAAAAGCCCTCAAAAAATTGAGAACCTTTATTTAATGTTAATTAATCTCAACATCGCACTTAAAATTGCGACTTTTGAAATGAATTATTAATTGCAACTTTAAATTAATTGATTTAAACTATTTTGAAGCTTCTTCGGCTTTCTTTTCTAATTCTTTTAGATCAGAAACCAATTTTTCAAATCCGTCTTTAAGCGATCTAAAGTGAAATTTGTTTCCAATTTCTTTTAGAGCATCTTCAGCTTTTTTTAATTCCTCTTTAATTTTTGGCAATGCTTTTTTAGCTTCTTCTTTATCAATGTTGTTATCGGCTTTTATGGTTTTTTTAATTTCTTCTTGTTTCTTTGCAATCTCTTTTTTAAGATCATTTAGTTCTAATAGTCTTTTTTCTTGAAGAATGTTTTCCAATTTTTTTAGTTCAGAAACCAATTTTTCAAATCCGTCTTTAAGCGATCTAAAGTGAAATTTGTTTCCAATCTCTTTTAGAGCATCTTCAGCTTTTTTAAACTCTTCTTTAACATCTTCTAAAATTTTCTTAGTCAATTCTTTACTAATTCCATTTTTTATGGTTTTTTCGAATTCTGCTCGTTTTTTTGTGATCTCTTTTTTTAGACTGTTTAGCTCTAGTAATCTTTCTTCAGGAGATTTTTTGGGTTCTTCTTTAGGTTTATCTTTTGGATCTTGTTTAGGATCTTCCTTCTTAGGCTTTTCTTTTTTAGGTTCATCCTTTTTGGGTTCTTCTTTAGGTTTATCTTTTGGATCTTGTTTAGGATCTTCCTTCTTAGGCTCTTCTTTTTTAGGTTCCTCAGGCTTTTTTGGCTCCTCAGGTTTTTTATTAGTATTATCGCAAGCCGCAGCTACGACTGAAGTTGCGAATAAAGAAAGACTTCCAACACTAGCTAATAATAGGCTAAGTGCTTTTTTAGACTTTTTCATTATTATTCAAAAATTCCTTTTCTAATTAATTAGTTTTTTTATTAATAAATATTTATTTCGGAGTTACTTGTTTCAACAAATCTCAAGTAACAAAGCCATTTTACAAAAAAAAAAAAAAACATCAAATTTAGATAAACAATGTTTAAATTAGCAATAAAAATATCCACGATGGTGAATTTTGTGAATACAAATTAGGAAACCTTAATAGATTTAACTATGTTTAAAAATTTTAATAATTTTCGGTTTTTTAAATTAATATATAAAAAACATATTGATAAGCATTCACTTGTAGAATAATTTTCCAGCTAAATTTAGTATTTAAAAAATAGCCCTCTATGAGCTATTTCTTTTTTAACTTTAATTTATTTAGTTACGGTAACTTTTTTTGGTGTTTTGATTATTATCGGTTTTTGGATTAGCCAATTTTTCGGTAATTTCTTTTTCCATTTTTTCAATTTCTTTTAAATCTTTTTCAACTTCTTCTATTGCGCTTTCGTAATCAATTTCTATTGAAGGATTTTTAACAAATTTTATATAATCGGATTTTAACTCTCCCAAATAGTACAACATTTGTTTTGAATTTTTATCTTTATTGACTATTCCTTTTAGGAATGTCCATGTTTCTTGAATATCTTTTAAGTATTCATCAATTTTATTTTTAAAAAGGTTTCTTTGATATTCTTTTGTTAGTTCTAAAACTGCTAAGCTTTCTTTAACCTTGGCATTAATATTTGCAACCTCATCTTTTAAGTTTTCAACTTTTTCAATAATAACTAAGTCGCCCGATTCCTCGGTGTTTTTTGCTACCTTGATTAATTGCGATTCTAGCTCTACTAATTTTTCAATCCATTCTTTATGATCTTTTATTAATTTTTTTACTTCAAGCGGGTTATGAATCCAATTTTCCTGAAGTTTAAAGTTATCCATTTTTAACTTTAAAGCATTAAAAGAATTATTGATTTTGTTTAAATTATTATTAATTTCATAAAAGTCTAAGTTTTTTTGTTTTTCAATATCCTCAGTTTGTTCTAAAGATTTATTTTTATCTTTTTTTGCTTCATTTTCTTTTGATATTTCATACTGGGATTCTAAATTTTTTTTAGAACTATCACAAGTGCTAGCTAACAAGCCGGATGCTAAAATTGTTGTGCATGAGGCACTTGTTAATAGTAATTTAATTGATTTTTTCATTATATAAAAAGTTTCTTTCTAATTAATTAGTTTGTTCTATGAACAAATATTTATTCATGTAAATTGTTACTTTTTTAAAATAACAAGTTCATTTTACAAAAAAAAAAAAAAACGCCCAAATCGGCGAAATCAAAACAAGATTTGTAATAAAAATTGAAAAAATCAAAATATTTTTATGTAAAAAAATAAGCATTTTCAATACTTGTAAAGAATATTAAAATCAAATTTCAAAATATTAGTAAATAATTACTTAAATAAATTTAATTATTTCATTCTTGTGTTTCTATCGATACAGTTTTCATTATTTTATAGTTTATATATTGAATTTGACTTCATATTTTTGCTAACTTAATGATTCAAATACTTGATCTATTCATAGTACTCTTAAAAGAACCGCTGTTAGTAATTCGACTAGTTCTTATGCATAAAAATTGTCTTTTTAATTAATTAATTAATTCTTTATATAAAAAATATTTACAATTGTCACTCTTGTAGAAATGCCTAGTTACAAATTTGTTTTTTTACAAAAAACTAAAACCAGTTTAAAAAATCGGAAATTTTTAATAAAAATTTAAAAAATAATCATTAATTTTAAAAAATGACTAGAAAAATATGAACCAATGTCCTTAAAAATAATTGTTTTATTTTTAATTTGCATTTTTCATTTGCTTATGATATTAAGATTCTTGGATATTTATTTTAGATATCTTTTAGAAAGAATTTTTAAAGTTTTGAAAGTCAAATATAAAAAACGATTCAAATGAATCATCTTTTTATTTATATTATAATTGCTTAATATCAATGTTTATTTGGTGGCATTCACCACTTAAAGAGCCATTTTTTTCGTTGATTGATTTTTGAATTCTTCAATTTTCTTCAATTTTTCTTCTACTTGTTTTATCGCAATATCATAGTTTATTTTTTTTGAAGGTTCTAAAATGTATTCATTACACCATTTTACTAAATCGTCTAAGTAAAGTTTAATTGCTGTTTTGGTATGATTGTCCTTTGGAAACATCTCTTTTTCTATTATGGTTTCTAAAACACCATCAAAAATTTTTAAATAATCTTTGATTTTGCTTTGTTCACTTTTTATAGAGTTTTCTTGATCTTGTTTTTTTGTCGTTATGACCTCTAAACTTTCATTGACCTTTCTATTGAGTTCGGAAATTTCTTTTGATAATTTTTTAATTTGATTTAATCCATCCAAGTCCCTTACCACATTAAGTAATTTTTCGATTTTAGCAATTTGTTCCTCAAAGCTATTTAACTCATTAATTGCCTCTTGGTAATTGTTAATTAATTTTTTTCAAACATTAACCAAATTATCGGTTGGTGCATATTGTTCAATGATATTTTTTTCAACATCCGAAGCTTTAATTTTTAACTTTAGATCATTAAAAGAATTGGTAATATCAATTAACGCTTTTTGAATTTTTTTATCATTTCGATTCGCTTGCATTTCTAACTCTTTATTGTCTTTTTCTTTTTTGTTAGAATTGTCTTGTTCTAAAGGTAAATCTTCATATCCCTTTGGCAATTGATCATTTTCTTTTTTTGATGTTCCTATAGTTTTTGGGCTTTCTTGTTTTTTATTTTTACTACTACAAGATGCTGCTATTATACTTGTTGCAAATAAAGCGGTTCCCAAAACACTTATTAATAGTGGTTTAAATGGTTTTTTCATATATATAAAATTTTTCTTTCCAATTAATATGCCTTATTATTCAAAAGCTAAATAAATGTTTTTTTATAAATGCTTTTAAAAAACATTTGTTAGCGAGTGCATTATACAAAAAAAAAAAAATAAGGTTCATAAAACTCAACATAACAAAAAAAATAATCTAAAACAGACCATTTTTTTATGTTTTTTATATCTTGGTTATTTTTGTATAATTTCTTAATTAGTTTTATTATCACTCTTATTTAAAGAACTAATTTTTTCATCAATCTCTTTTTCAAAAGTTTTAATTTCCCCTAAATTTGCATTGGCTCTTGTTATTGCTTCTTCATAATTTATTTCATTCGCAAGTTTTAGAACATAAGTTTTATAATTTTCTTTTAAAATGGACAAATCATTTTTTATTGTTTCTAAAATTTCTTTTTTCGATTCACCATAATCAACCAGAACCAACATTTCAGTTTTTAAATCTTGCAAAACTTCTTCAAAAAGCGATAAATAATCATCAATTTTACTTTGCTTTATTTTTATATCATTGTTTTGTTGCTTCTTAAGAAATATCAAAACATTTAGGCTTTCACTAATTTTTTCTTTAAAATTGTTAATTTTTCGTTTTAAATTTTGAATTCGGGTTAAATTTTGTGATTTTTTTGTAACATAAGGCAATTTTTCTATTTTATTAATTTTATCTGTAAGTGCTTTAAGTTCATTAGATAGGACTTGATATTGATCGATTAATTTTTCTCAAATTTTAATCAAATCGTCTATTTTCGTATCTTCTTTGATGGTATTTCTTTCAAATTCTATATTATTTATTTTTAACGCTATATTAGTAATATTGGTTTCAATATTAATTAATTCATTTTCAATTTTTTTAGTTTCAAAGTTTTCTTGCTGCTTTGAATCTTCTTTATTTTTTTTATTAGGATTATCTAATTCAGGTGTTTGCTTATCATCTTGTTTTGGAGAATGATCTTGCCCTTTTTTTGTATCTTCTGAAGTTTTTGGTTTCTCTTTATCAGAATTTTCTTGTTTAGGATCTAATTTTTCAGGTTTCTTAGGTTCTTCTGGCTTTTTGCTTTTATCAGTGCAAGCTGCTGCTATTATGCTTGCTGAAAATAAAGTAGTTCCTAAAACACTTGTTAATAGTAATTTAACTGATCTTTTCATTATATAAAATTTTTTCTTTCTAATTAATTAGTTTTTTATGAATAAATTATTGATTTTCTTGCTGCAACTTTTTGTAAAAAACATCTAGTTACAAATTTATTTTACAAAAAAAAAAAAAATGTTTCGCTTGTCCAGATTCTTGAAAAATATGCAAAAAAAGTTATTTAAAATAATTCATTTTTTGTGAAATTTTTTCAAAAATTATTATCAAAAGCAAATTGATTTTTATAGCAAATGTTTTTTACAGAAAAAAATAAAATGCCAATTCTTAATTAATGCTTTCAATTGACATTTTCAATTCTATTTATTTAATTTGTTTTATATTTTTTTCTTTGGCTTTCTTTTTTAAATTTTCTAATGCTTCAATTAATTTTTGAAAATGATTCACGTTTTCTTCATTGTTTGCGGCCTTTAAATCACTTAAAATATTTTTAGCAGCTTCAAGTTCCTTATCAATAGTTTCAATAATCTGTTCAAGTTCTTTTTTTGTTTATGGTTTCACTTAAATGTTTGTGTTTCTCTTGAAATCATCTTAGTAGGTCTCTTTTATAGTCATCATTATTTAGTTCGTAATTTTTTAATAAATCCTCTAATCGACTTCTTAGATTATCGAGTTTTATAATGAGTTCATCGCATTTTCTCTGAATTTCATCGCTGTGTTTTTTGGTATCAATTTTTGGATAGAATTCATCTATTAAAAGGGCTTCTTTTTTTAACATTTATCAAAATTTCTTCTAAAAATTTTTTATTTGATTCTGATACTAATCAATTTTCATTAATAACTTTTTGAAATTCTTCTAATTTTTTAGTTGCTTTGTCAAGATATTCTAATATCGCTTCCTTTGTGAGTTCTGAAGGTTGGTCATCTTGTTCCATTGGAAGAGATGGAACATTTGGCTCATTTGGCTTTTGATCATTCTTATGATTGTGTTGATCTTGTTTTGCTTGGACCATCTTGTTGAGGTTTTTCTAGTAAAGGTAGTTTATGTGTTTGTGAGTCATCTTTCTTTGGCTGTTGGGGTTGAGATTGATTTGGTGATTCTTGATTTTGATCTTTTTTTGGTGATTGAGATTGAGGTTGATTCGGTGCTTGTGGCTTTTGGTCTTTTTTTAGAATCATTATCTTTAGAATTAGAATTTTCATGTTTAATATCAGGTTGTTCTTGTTCTTTGTTGGCTTCTTTTTTCTTTGGAAGAGTGTTAGGTTTGTCATTGCAAGCAGCAGATATAACGCTTGTAGCAAATAATGTAGCGCTTAGAGTACTCGTTAGCAACAAACTAGTTAATTTTTTTGATGTTTTCATTATATATAACATTCCCTTATATTAAGTTAACAAAGTCATTTATGCCTAAAAGCAATTGACATACTAAAAGCTTAGATTTCCTATATTTTTCCTATCTTCATAACAAAACGAATGCTTATCGACAACAATTAGAGTAAAAGAAAACCAACAAGAATAGGAGAAAACTCAATGAACAACTTTATTATTTACTTTGATTATAAATACAATGGCGATTGAGATAAAATTTATCATGCTTTTAAAAATTTTGAAAACGTTGACGATGACTTAGCCAAACAAATTGCAAGAGAAAGAATTGATCTAAAAGAAAAAATAATTACGATTTTAGATGATGAATATCCTGCTAAGTTAGATATGCTAAGAAAACCACCATTTGCTTTGCATTATTTAGGTAATTATTCACTAATCAATTTTGAAAAATCATTTTGTTTAACGGGAAATTTAGAAAAAGATTACATCGTTGATTTGTTGTGCCACATTGACAGTTTAGCTAAAGATGTTTTAGTAGTTTTGCCATCATGAAAAGGCATTAATGAAAAGATACTAGAAAAATGTTTGACAAATGATCAGCCAATTTTAGTTATAAGTAAATGCGGACTTAGAAATGAGCCTTTTTTAGAGAAAATTGATTTTGCAAAACACAAAAATGTTTTAGTAATAAGTGAATATCCTAATAAATATCACATTTCTAGAAAAACAATTTTTGCATATCGAAGAATAGTGGCGGCTCTGGCTAATAATTTGGTTTTACTTGCTACTAGCGGCCCATTTTTAAATAATTTGGTTAATAATTTTCTAGATTGTGGCAAAGAAGTATTTTGCTTTGCACCGGAGCCAAACGATAATGAAAATAGTAACTTAGAATTAATTAATTTAGGCGCAACTTTGATTAATGATTTAACAAAACCTTCGCAAACAGGAATTCTAGTTAAAAAAACAGCTTCATAAGGTGATTTTAAAATCCTTTGTTATAAAATTATTGTGTTATTAACTTAATTAACCAAATACTTGAATAATAAGGAGAAAAAATGACCCCACATATTAATGCTAAAGATGGCGCTTTTGCAAAGCTTGTTTTAATGCCAGGCGATCCACTTAGAGCTAAATTTATCGCTGATAACTTTTTAGAAGATGCTAAATTAGTTTCAGATGTCAGAAATGTTTTAATGTATACAGGATATTACCAAGGAAATAAAGTTTCAGTTTGCGCATCAGGCATGGGGACCGCATCAATTGGTATCTATTCGTTTGAATTATTTAATGAATATGGTGTTGAAGCAATTGTTAGAATTGGCTCAGCCGGCTCTTTTAAAGCTGAAATTAAAAATTTTGATGTGATTTTAGCAAAAGATGCTTATGGTGAAAATGTCGCTTTTAGAGAATCAATGATACCAAATGACCGTAGCAATATCGCTACTCCTGACAAAAAACTAAACGCTTTAATTCTTAAAAATGCTAAAGAACTTAATATGCCGATTAAAGAAGAAAGAGTTCTAACTGAAGAAGCATTTTATACTACTAAAAGTGCTCAAGATAGAGTTGAGCTTTCTGGCGGTGCTGTTTGTGTGGAAATGGAATCTTATTCTTTATTCTCAGTTGCTGAACGCCTAAATAAAAAAGCAGCTTGTATTTTGACTATCTCAGATAATTTAATTACTCACGAATATACTACTAGTGAACAAAGACAAAATTCATTCAAAGAAATGATGAAATTAGCACTTAGTTTAGCTAAAGATTTTCAATAATTAGAAATGAGTTTTCAAATGAGAATCATTGATATTATTAGTAAAAAAGTCGAAAAGCAAGAGTTAAGCAAAGAAGAAATCAATTTTTTTATTACCGGATATACTAATGGCGAAATTCCTGACTATCAAGCATCAGCATTGCTAATGGCAATCCGTCTAAACGGCATGAGTGACACTGAAACTGCTTACTTAACCGAAGCGATGATGTATTCGGGCGATACTATTGATTGAAGTTTTTTAAATCGAACCATTGTTGACAAACACTCAACGGGTGGAGTAGGCGACAAAGTAAGTATTGCACTTTGTCCTATCTTGGCCGCCTTAGGATTGACGGTTGCTAAGATGTCAGGAAGAGGACTGGGTCACACTGGCGGTACACTTGATAAATTAGAATCAATTGAAGGATATAACATTTCCTTAAGCGACTCTGAGTTTAAAGAAGCAGTTAAAGCACACAACATCGCCGTTGTTGGGCAAAACCAAAAGTTAGTTCCCGCTGATAAAAAAATCTATGCGCTTAGAGATGTTACTAGCACAGTGCAATCAATTCCTCTAATTGCTAGCTCAATTATGTCTAAGAAACTAGCAACCGGTTCTAATTGCATTTTGTTGGATGTTAAATGCGGAAACGGTGCATTCATGAAAAATATTGACGAAGCTAAAAAACTTGGCGAACTTATGATTGCAATTGGTAAAAAATTAGGTAGAAATATTGCTGTAGAAATTACTAATATGCAACAACCACTAGGAAAAAGCATTGGTAACAAAATCGAAGTTTTAGAAGCAATGGACACCCTAAAAGGCAAGGGGCCCCTTGATTTCACCGAGATTATTTATTCATCTGCTTCAACCTTATTAATGCTAGCTAACAAAGCAAAATCTGAAGCTGAAGCTAAGAAAATGGTTGATGAAGTAATCGCTAATGGTAAGGCATATGAAAAATTCTTAGAATGAATTCAAGTTCAAAAAGGTAATATTAAAGTTTTTGATGATCCAAAATGATTTAGTCCTAAATACAAATACGAAATTATTAGTAAACACGAAGGCTATCTAAAGATTAATTCAGCTATTGAATTTGGACTAGTTGCAATGAAATTGGGTGCAGGTCGTGCAAAAAAAGAAGATAACATTGACTTTGAAGCCGGAATTTATTTAAACAAACAAACAAATGATTTTGTAAAACAAGGCGAAGTGATGTTTACACTTTATTCATCATCACCAATTAATAAATCGCTTGAAGCAGATTTATTAAATGCTATTGAGTTTAGTAAACAAAAGCACGATGTAAAACTTGTCTTTGCAAAACTATCATAATTTGTTACAATTTAAATTAATTGTAATATGTACAATAAGGAGAAATTAATGAAATACAATAAACTAGTGGATCATACCTTACTAGCTCCACAAGCAACTGTTCATGATATTGATAAATTAATTGATGAAGCAATTAAATACGACTTTAAATCAGTGTGCATTGCTCCAACTTGAATTAAACACGCTAAAGAAAAATTAGCTAAAAGTGATGTTTTAGTGTGTACAGTTATTGGCTTTCCATTAGGTTCAAATGCAACTAGTGTGAAGGTTTACGAAACTAAAATTGCAATCGCTCATGGCGCTGACGAAATTGATATGGTTATTAATATTGGCCGTTTCAAAAATAAAGAATACGAATTTGTTTTGAATGAAATTAAAGCAATTAAAGAAGAATGTGGTTCAAAAACTTTAAAAGTTATTGTTGAAACTGCTCTTTTAACTAATGAAGAAATTGCTAAGGTGACCGAAATTGTTATGCAATCAGGTGCTGAATTCATTAAAACTTCTACAGGCTTTTCATACCGTGGTGCTTCGTTTGAAGATGTTGAAATTATGAAAAGAGTGGCACAAGACAAATTACTTATCAAAGCATCAGGCGGCATTAAAGTTGGCGATGATGCAATTAAAATGGTTGAACTAGGAGCAAACCGTTTAGGAATGTCTAAATCAATTCAAATCATGGAAGACCTAGAAAAAAAATAATTTAAGGTTAAAAAAATGCTAGTACTAATTAAGCACCCCTTAATTGAAATTAAATTAACTGAAATGCGTGCGGCTGAAACTTCCCACAAAGTTTTTAGAAGCAATTTAGACGAAATCGCCTCACTCATGGTTTATGAAGTGATGCGAAATTACCAAACTAAACCTAAAAAAGTAATCACCCCTATTGGCGTTGAAACGATTGGGAAATCTTTTGATAGAGAAGTTGTCATAATTCCGATCCTACGAGCAGGGCTAGGCATGATGCAAGGGATTTTAGCAATGGTGCCCGAAGCTAGAGTTGGACATATCGGAATCTATCGTGATGAAAAAACTTTTCAGCCTATTGATTACTTCTTTAAAATTCCTGATGTTCCTAAAGATAGCTATATCATGGTAGTTGATCCAATGCTGGCTACTGGTGTTAGCGCCAACGATGCCATCAATAAATTAGTAAATTTAGGATTCAGTAATATCAAGTTAATTTGTTTAGTCGGAGTGCAAAAAGGAATTGATTTAATTCAAAAAAATCACCCTAATGTTGATATTTATCTAGCTTCCCAAGATGAAAAATTAAATGAGAACAATTATATTATTCCTGGCTTGGGCGATGCTGGTGATAGAATCTTTGGTACTAAAGCAAAATAAGGTGAACTTAAAATAAAAAGTTCACTTTTTTTGTATCTATTAATGTTTGTTAGATATTATTTTAAAACTTTATATTTTAACCTAACCAAGGTTGACTAAAGACTTCAAATGTAATTATTGTCAATTTTTGATAATAAAATTATATTTTCACATTTATATAGTAGACAAATTGTGTTTTACAATGTCAAATTAATCAATTAAATAAATAAAAAACGAAAAATAAATAAAAAAACTTTATAATACCCGTAATTTTTTCGCTACTGTCACTAATAAAGCCACACCATTTAATCAAAATTAACATTACTAAAAATTAAGGAAAGATCAAAATCATGAAAAAAAGATTAGTTTTTATTAGCATTCTGTCATCATTAACTCTACTATCATCTACTTCACTTTTAGCATTAAGTTGTGAAAATAAAATTTCACAAACATTTTCCCCTAAAAAATTAACAACCCAAGAAGCAGCGGAGATGATATTAAAAGAGAAAAACAATAGCAATTTTGTTTTGATGGATATTAGAACTCCGGGTGAATGAGCTGAAGGATATTTAAAAGGTGCCCAAAAACTAGATTTTAGAAACGAAAATTTTTCTAATGAGCTTGATAAATTAGATAAAAATAAAACTTATTTGATTTATTGTCGTACTGACAACCGCGCTCAAAAAGCAGTAGAGCTAATGCGCCAAAAAGGCTTTAGACATGTATATTGAATGGAACAAGGTTATACTAAATGAAGCAAAGAAGGCAGAGAAGTTTATAGACCGGTTGAAAAAGAAAATGTTTATGATTTAGAAATAAGTGCTACTAAAAATACTTTTAAGGCAACTAGTGATTTGAAGATAACTTCAAAAGTTAATAATTTAGGCTATGGTAAGGCCTTAGAAACTTACAATTTAAGCTTAGAGCTTATTGACGAAAAAGGCTCAGTATTAGCAACAAAAACTTTGACTAACCAACAAAATGGTTCTGAATTTAATTTTGAAAGTGTTTTCGATTCGAACTTAATTAATCAAAGCGGAAGTATTTACACGATCAAAGCTAGTTTGGTTATTGACAATAAGGTAGTTGCTAATGGTATTTACAAGTTCAAAATTTCTAATAATGCTACCCAACTAACAAAAGAAGATTATAGAAAAAATGGTGCTTTTGATCATTTTAGTGACAGTAAATATGATGAGTTAAATAATGAGTTTTTAAATGAAAACTTTGGCAAAAACTTACTAAAATACACAGTTACTAACAATAAAGGCGAACAAAAGCAACTTACTGATTTAATTGATAAAAAGAAAAAAACACTTGCTTTGTTTGCGACAACAACTTGTTTACCTTGTCTTGAGGCTCTTAAAAAGCTAAACAATGTTGATTTAGATAAGTTTAATTATTTGAAAATGATGACTTCTATTGACGAAAATGACATTAATGGTTCTATTAAAAAGTCTGAAGAAGTTTTTGATAGCGAGAATCTAAAAGATCAAAAAGATAGTACATACTACGATGCAAACGATTTTATTTGAAGAGATCGTATGCGTTTCCGCACCACTCCGAAACTTGCACTTTTAGATGAATATGGCAATGTAGTTAATATCTCTGAAATTGATACAAGTTCAGACGGGGCTTTTATTAAAAGTTTAAAGAAAATCATAAAAAATACTTTTAATGAAGACGTGGATTATAAACAAAATGACGATCCTCAAGAAAAATTACAACCAGATCCAAGTAATCCTGGCAATTCTAATCAAGACTCAAAACCAAAACAAGATCAAGAGTCTCCTGATGCTTCTAAACCCGATCCAAAACCAAACCCAGAACCAGACGATCCTAATTTAAAAAATTTGACTGAGTATCGTACATATGAGCAAAGAAAAAAACTTCATACTTTATATCAATATGATAGTGATGGGCATCTTAAAGAGTTATATGCCAAAAATTTAGGTCATTTGGTTTTGAGGAAGTCTAATGGTGAAACCATTACTTTAAAAGAGCTTCTAAAAGATAATGACAAACCGATAGCTCTAATCTATGGAGCGACATATTGTTCTCATTGTATGAAAGCAATGCGGAAATATTCAAATCAAGATCCATCATCTTTGCCTTATAGACTTGTTTATGTAATGTATCACAGAGGCTCAAACTCTAGTTGAAATGCCGTTACACAAGCTAATGGTTTTGATGAGTCGAAAGACAAATATTTGTTTAGAACAGGTGATTGAGAAATTGGTAAATTAGCAAATCGGGTTAAAGCTATTCCAAAAGTGTTTATTTTAGATAAAAAAATGAATGTTTCTGATTTCCTTTTTAGTCACACTGCAATGATTGATTCATGAGTTGAAAAAATTGGTAATTTCCTTGCAACAAACGACGAAAGTTTAACTCATAAAAAAGATTAAAATTTATGAGTGTCTTGTAGTGTCAAATTTTATCTATGCTTTAGTAATATAGAAAAGAATGCTTTTTTACACATCGTGTGGAGAGTATCTTTTTTTGTTTATAGTGAATAATTTATTAAGTGTTTTTTATTTGAACTTGATTTAATTGTTTGAGATCATAAAATTTGTTTTGTTCTAGCTCATTAATTTAAGTTATCAATTGGTTTTATAGATTCGGGGTTTAATTTAAAATTATGTTTCGCCAATAGCTTGCTTTTGCCGCTTTTACAAAAAAGAATTGTCAATTTACTAATAGAATTTGCTTAAAAAAATCATGTTTTTAAAAATCTGCGCAGCAAAGTAAAAAAAGCAATAGTTTAATTTGGTAACCCATATTTTTAAACATGTTTTTGTTTTAGAATGTACTATTTTCATTAATAGATAATTAACTCACCTCCTTAATTTTATCTATGAAAAAACCCTTCAATTGTGGTAAAATTTTACTATCCAAAAACATTCTTATACAATAAAAATTAAGGAAAATAATAATTATGGCAGACAATAAAGATTCAGATAAAAGACGATTCTTAATCGCTCTTGACTTGGATGGAACCTTATTAGCTGACTCAGCAAATGGCACAATCCATCCTAAAACCGAAGCGGCAATTAAAAGAGCAGTTTCCGAAGGGCATATTGTATCAATAATCACAGGACGCCCTTGAAGAAGCACTCAACCAATTTATGAAAAACTGGGACTAAACGCAATTGTTGGTAATTACAATGGTGCCCACATCCACAACCCTCATGACCCATTTTTTATTCCAACCATTTCATATCTTGACTTGAATGAAGTGCTTTATATTTTAGGAGATAAAAAAGTAGCAGCTGAAATCACCAACTATGCAATTGAAGGCCCCGATTGAGTGCAACTCAAACATCGTGACCCCAATTTAGAAAAAGTGTTTAATTTCAATCAAGCAACTAAATTCCGTGAAGAGATCGCACTAGAAAAATTGCCACTTAAACCAACCGGAATTATCTTTGACTGTAAAACTACTACCGATGTTGTTGATTTACTAACTTACTTAAAAAGAAAATATGGCGATTTAGGAGAATTTTCATCTTGATCTAAAGGTGATGGCCTTAGTCCAATTTTTGATATTACTGCAATTGGTGTAGGCAAAGGGAAAGTAATTTCATTGATTATGAGATACTACAATATCGATATCAACGACACTGTTGTTATTGGCGATTCATTTAACGATGCAAGCATGTATGAAGTTGGTAATGTCGGTGTGGCTCCAGCCAACGCTGAGCCTTATATTAAACAACTTGCAACCGTTGTTATGAAACAAACTAATAAAGAAGGTGCGGTTGGGCATTTTATTGATGCTTTTCTAAATAATCCAGAAAAATACATCAAGATGGGTAAGAAAAAACAAGAAGAACATCGTAAAGATCTTCAAATTGTAAAAGCTGATAATTTCTACGGTGAGGACGGCAAATAATATGAGAGATGTCAACATTGATTATGACCTATTAATTGGTGTTGACGAAACGGGTGTGGGTGATTACTTCACGCCCGTTATTTCAGTATCATGTTTTATACCTAAAACGAACTTAGAATTAGTTAAAGAACTTGGGGTAAAAGATAGTAAATTATTAAAAGAAAACAAGATTATTGAACTCGCTAGTAAACTTAAAACGCTAGTAAAGTGAAAAAGTTTAACTTTAAGTCAAGCCGGTTATAACAAACTAATTAGTGCTAAGATCAACAATAATGAAATCAAAACACTAATTCATAGCAAAACCATTAATAATTTGCTTAAAGTTTTAGATCAAAAAGTAGATGTTTTAGTTGACCAATATACAATTAGCCGGCAAGTATATGAAAATCATCTTATTAAACTTCAAAGCATTAAATGACTTGATTTTCAAAAGCCAAACGCAACGATTTACTTAACAACTAAAGCCGAAAGTAAATCACTAGCAGTGGCATCTGCTTCAATTATAGCTAGAAGCATTTTGCTAGAAAAAATCAAAGCTCAACGTGAGCAATATAATTTTAATTTTAGTCTTGGTGCAAGTAAAAAAATTATTTCTGAAGGTTTAGAATTCGCAAAAAAATTCGGTCTAGAAGAACTTAAGAAAGTTAGCAAATTTTCTTTTAAAATTACAAAAGAAATAATTGACATCTTGGATGAGGATAAACTTTTTTAAGAACAAATTACATGAAAATGCTAAAAAAATATAGTTTTAGGGTAGAATGTATTACATTATTAATTATTGTTAGTTGGATGAAAGGACAAAACTTATGGCAAATATTAAATCAAAACAAAAAGCAATTCTTTACAATCAAAAAGCAAATGCATACAATAGTGCAGTTAAATCAACTGTTAAAACTGCAATTAAAAAAGCAAAATTAGCTGCTGATCAACAAGATGCTAAATTAAGTGATTTTGTATCAAAAGCACACCACGAAATTGACAAAGCAGTTTCAAAAGGCGTGTTACATAAAAATAATGGCTCAAGAAAAGCAAGCCGTTTAGATGCATACGTTCAAAGTAAACAACAATAATTATTTTACTAAATCATTATTAAAATTAGGCCAGTAAAATCGTCCTAATTTTTTTTATTTTTTACCACTATAAAATTGTAGTTTAGCCTTAAAAAAACTGTCAAGCATTTTTACTTAACACTTTAAAAATTTGTGTTAAAATTTATAACAATTATCGTTTCGAAGAAAGGAATAACCATGGTTAAATTGAGACTAAAAAGAGTTGGCAAAAAATTTCACGCACAATATAAAATTGTTGCCGCTGATGCAAGAAGCCCTCGTGATGGTAAATTTATTGAAGAACTAGGACACTACGATCCTCACGCTAAAAAACTTACTTTAAATAAAGAACTTCTAACTAAATACCTAGATCAAGGTGCAAAACCAACTGACACTGTAAGAACATTACTTAAACAAGAACAATTCTATTCAAATTACATTGCAAGCAAAAAATAGTAAATATGAAGATTAACATTCTTAGCTTGTTTCCCGAGTATTTTAAAGCTTTTCAAGAAAACAGCATGATTGCTAAAGCAATTAAATTAGGACATCTTGAAATTAACGTTATTAACTTTCGTGATTTTTCAAAAGAAAAGCACCAAAAAGTTGACGACACTGTCTATGGTGGTGGCGATGGCATGCTACTACAAGTAGAACCAATTGATCTTGCCTTAGAATCTGTTCCTAATAGTTATAAGATCCTCTTAAGTCCTCAAGGCCAAGTTTTTAATCAAACGAAGGCACACGAACTAGCAAAGCACCAAGAAATTACCTTAGTTTGTGGCCACTATGAAGGATTTGATGAACGGGTTTTAGAATTTGTTGATGAAGAGCTTTCGGTTGGTGATTTCATTCTAACTGGCGGCGAGATTCCAGCAATGCTAATAACTGAAGCAGTTGCCCGACTTGTGCCAGGCGTCCTTAAAAAAGGCAGTCATGAAAATGAAAGTTTTGAAGGCGATGGCTTACTTGACTATCCACAGTACACAAAACCAGCTATTTACAAAGGCCTAAAGGTGCCCGAAGTGCTTCTAAGCGGCAATCACGCGTTAATTGACAGATGAAGAAAAGAAGCTTCCTACTCAAAAACACTCAAGAATAGAAAAGACATCTTAGCAAAAAGAAAGGAAAAACCCCATGAGAACTAAATTATTAGAATTAGTTGAAAAAGATCAAATTAGAACTGATCTACCAGAAATTCGTGAAGGTTACAATGTTAAAGTTCACGTAAGAATCAAAGAAGGTAACAAAGAAAGAATTCAAGTTTTTGAAGGTCTTGTTATCGCTTCTTATGGGACAGGAATTAATAAATCAATTACTGTTCGTAAAGATTCTTATGGCGTTGGTGTAGAAAGAATTTTTAAACTAAATTCGCCACTAATAGCTCACATTGAAGTAACTAGAATTAATAAAGTTAGAAGAGCAAAACTTTACTATATGCGTGATCTTAAAGGAAAAAGCGCTCGTCTTAAAGAAATCAAAAAAGCTAAATAAAAAAAGCTTGATATTAAAAAATTTAAAAAGTTTTAACTTGTTTGTTAGAACTAATTATTACTTATTAAATCAAGGAACAGCAGCCTTGGTTTTTTATTAAATTAAGGAATGTTATTTTTAATAAATTAAAAATTAACCATAAAATCACACTTTTTGTTTATTAAATTAATTTTTTATTGCCGCAAATACCATATTTGTATATTTTTTATATAAAAAATAGTACAATTTACAAAACAAAACTAAAGAATTTGTTTGAAAGGCTAAATTTATGGATTACCAGAACTCGCGTTCCGACAATATTAAACTTTTCGACAATAGTTTCTCATCTTTAAAATCATCGCGTGAAAATAAAATTTCACGGATTTTTAAAATCATTTTATTGTCAATTTTTATTGTTGCAACATTCTTTTTACTGGCATTCTTCAATGAAACTTTTTTCGCTACAAAAATGTTTAGTGATTGAGGAATTGCCGACTTTTTAAATTTTGAAACCTTGCGTAATCAACAACGTAATACAATGATTATCATTAGGTTTTCTATTTTGGCTTTTGTATTTTTCTATTCATTAGCTAGAAATTTCATGAACACTTATCATCAAAAAGAAGCAATTAAGAAATATTGACCTTGATTTACTCTTTATCTAGCGTTAACAATTGCTTCGTTTGGACTGTTATTTGGCTTTCATGATGCAAATCCGCAAAGTTTACTAATGCTTAGTTTTATTTTAATTCCCTTACTTTTAGTTAATTTGGGTTCATCAATCTATTCATATTTTCTAAAAAGAAAAACTGATCCACTTTTATACAAAACCTCTTTAATTATTTCGCAACTCTCACAAATAATACTAATAGTTAGTGTTATTAGTATGTTAGGAATTTGGATTAATGCATCAACTTCGACCAATTTAGAAGAGTTGTTGTTCTCAAATAATAGTTTTTATGATTTTTTTGCTAACAATGTGTTTGGCTCAAGCACTTTTTCTAGTTTAATAATCATTTTTACAATGACTGCTTCATTAATACTTTTAATTATCGGTGCTAACGCAAGCAAGATTGCTTTTATGACTTTTAAAGCTAATAAGCAAGAATATTTCAAACATAGACTAGTTTGACTTGTTAGTTTCTTGATTACAATAGTTTTAGTCATCTTCCGAGTTGTGCTTATAAAAATTGATAATACCGGCGTCTTAGGATACTCGCTTTCACGTAGCATTTTCTTAATTGAAATTCTTTTTGCTTCAATAATTTTTGGTTTGTATGTTGTATTTTACTTTCTACGCAAGACCAAAACTAATTCATTTGTTCTAAATACTATTATCTATGCGTTTGCGCAAATGATGTTGTGAATTTCACTGTTCATTACTACGTTGCTAAGTCGACAAAACCCCCACATAAACTTCATAAACGTAGTAGTGGTTACGATTTACTCAACTATAATGTTAATTTTCTATTATCGTCGCAATAGTCACTATAGTTTTCTAGCTTCGCTTATGTCAACGCTATCAGTGGCAACTATTGCTTTTAGTGCTTTAATTTTTGCATGTAATCACCTTCTTCTTTCGCAAAACAATTTAATTTTTCTAACAATTGATTCTAATTTATACTTAACAGAAATTGCTTTAATCATAACTGTAGTAGTATGAATTACATTTCTATCAAGTTCGCTTATTGCTTTGGCAATGACTTCAATTAAGATTTCACAACACAAAAAAAGCAAAGACAAAACTACTAATCTAACAAGGAGCTAATATGAAAAGAAATAAAGAACAAGAACAACAATTATTTGACGCCTATCAAGCATACAACGATGCAAGAGCGGAAGATAGTTTTATTAAATATGATAAGTTAATAGCTTCAGTTTTGTTAAAAAACAACATTAGTTTTAACTCTGAGATTTATATAAAATTTGTTGAAAAAATGACAATGGCTATTAATAAGCATTACGATCTACTTTTCCGTGATTTCGTAATCACTTTTAACGTTAATGGTCGTTTTGGAAATGATTTGCTAGTACCAATGATTGCTAATTTCGAATCAAGTAATAACGAAGCTATTAATTTCCGCGAAGCGCTAACTAATGACACTAAAGCTAGTCAATTTTTATACGATTTAAACAATGAAATTGCTCGATTGCTTAATCAAAAAAGTTATGTTGAAATTTTTCCAAACATTATTCTTTACATCTCGCCTAACACTGAACATCTAAAATTACTTTTTAGTAGAGAAACAGTTTCTAAACTAGTTACTCCTGAGGTTTAATATGTATCTAAAGAATTTAGTGCAAAAGCAAAATAATCTAAACAATGTTAAAATGAAAGTCAACAATGACCGTAACATTTTATTAATTACTATTGCCAAATTAACTAAGCATCTTTCATATTGCATTAATAGCTCGCTACTTAATAAAAAAATTATTGCTTCTATTGCCAAAAAATATGAGCTTAACAATTTGATTGCCAACGAAGCGCTTGACAATGCTAAGGAAAATAAATTCCTAAAGAAAATCAAAAATCTTTTTGTAAAAGAAAAACAACTATGAATTTATTTTACTGAAGAACAAAAATATGCCACTGACTCTTATGGAAGATATGAACGTAAAATCAAAGCTAACATTAAAAAAGCTGATGCCGATTTTATTGCCATTGGCCAAAGAGCAAATTGATTTTGCAAAAAAAATGATTTAAATGTTTTACTAAGCATTCAAGAACAAGACAAAAATAACGGCGATTTAAGTGTGGCCTTAACTCAAATTGTAAGAGCACTTTATAATCAACAAAACTACAGCCGTGTTTTCTTTGTAATTAACACTAATAAAAGTTATGATGAACCTTTTCAAATCTTACCTTTGAACAACTACAATTTAGAGAAGTTAATTAGAGGTGCGCAAGATGAAGATAATGAGTTAATTGATACAAGCGATTTTAAAATTTATCCCGATATTGAAAATTTCATTGAGGCTCAAATTGACATTTTTCTTGAAAATACCATTCACTCTTTAGTAATTGAATCGTCATTCTACAACGCAAAAAATGCTTTAGTTGTTGCTAATAAAGCTATTAATGAGTTGGATAAAACCTTAGAAAAGCTAACTAAAACAATTCACTCAATTCGTAGAGAAAATGAAGTTGAAGAAATTACTATGTTAACTCGTAAAAACAAGCCAGTCTTTGAAACATCAAATGATGAGGGGGCATTATAATGGCCGCTATAAAAGATCAAAGTTTTTTTCGCTTAACAATTAACTACGCTTCAACGATACCCTTCTTAGTAAGAAAATGCCAATTATTTTTAAACGTAGATGATGAAAATACATGAACACAAATTACTAATAATTCAATAGCAGGATATAAGAATACTTTAGTTAAAATAGTCGAATATGACACTAACGAAAACAAAACTGAGTGATATACCTTTTTAAGAAATGCTAGCATTTTAGTTAGAGAAAATCATATTATCATTAATACTTTTGTTGAATTCAACCAATATCATAAAACTAATACAAAAATTGATTTGAGTGAAGAGATTAAAGAAATTCAAAAAGAAATTAATTATTATGAGGCACGTAAAAAACTAGGAATCAGAGCTTCACAGTTTATTAAACTTAATAATTTAACACAACGCCAGTATCGCCTAAAAATGATGCAACTTTTGAATTTAGGAGAAGAAATGGAGCGTAAAAATGTCCAAGAAATTTAATAAAATTTTACTTTCTTTACCGATTCTAACTTTAGCTACTACTCCATTAATTACACTAACTAGTAAAGCACCACGTAATTCATCTCGTGCTATTGATAAAGACTTTAATAGCTTTGAAGCTCAAGCTAAAGCTGAAGCAGAAAAGCTAATTAAAGAAGCAATTGAATCACTAGTTAAATTTTTAGAAGAACTAGACGAAAAAATTAAAAAAGAAGCACTAAATAACCCTAGTCAACTTTCGCGTAGATTGTATGTGCAAAAACTTGCGGCATACTATAAAACTAACAAAGATAATATTATTGCTAATCCCAAAACTTACGGTTTTAGTTTCACTGCACTTGAACAAATCTCAAAGTATAAAAAGATTATCTTAGCAAGAGTGGAATACGAAGGCAAAACTTATGAGAATGTTAAAATTGGTGACACTGAATTTGACTCTTATAAAGCTGAACTTGAGGCAAAAGGTGCTAAAGTTACTAAAATAAAAGAAGTTGAAAACCAGATCACTAAAGCAAGATTTACTTTATTCTTAAAGAAATATGTCGATGGTCTTAAACAACAAATCACTAACTTAGTTTATAGCGAAAATCAAATACCAGATCTAAAGCCTTCAGTAAGTTTTGAATGAGATGAAACTACTCAAACTTTTAAACCCAAACTAAATATATTAGATAAACCCGAAGGTTTTGATTCTTGAGATGATTATATTAAAAAGAATATCACCAAGAAAATTGCTGACTACGATCTAAAACAGTCTCAAGATGCTAATATTGCTGAAGATAAGCTAGAAGAGCTTGAAAAAATTCCTTTAGTTCCTGGCGACAAGCCAAAACCAATTGACAAAGATGATATTGATTCTCTGCCCGAACTTGAAGCGCTTGTAAAATCAGAATATGCTAATAAAACTTCTAACGAACTGCAAGCATTAAGTAAAGAAGAACTTAAAAAGGCATTTTTCTTTAACAATCCAGTTAACAGTCGTTATGAATACACAGTAGAATCAATTACTCGTGAAGATAATAAAATTTATGCTAATGTTGTAATTTCGGATCGTGTGGCACCAGAGCGAAAAAGGACTTATAGTAAATCAGAAATCAAAGTAGATAATAGTACCTCTTATGCCTTAAATCAACTGTTATACGAAGCCCAAAATCAAGAAATTTCTAAGGTTATGACAGAGTTTTATCAAGCCTTAGGACTTGACGATAAAATTGACTACAACTCACTAGCAAATGACAACTTGCAACAAACTTTATATGCCATGGTTGAGTTGGCAACTAAAATAGTTACACTTGATTCACCTGACACTAAAGAATTTAAAGCTGAACGCCAAGCGTTGATTGATAGAAAAATTAAAGACATTCAAGCTAATCGTCTTTCAAAAACCGCTGCAATAGTCGAGATTAAAAGTGCAATTAGAGATACTTTGCTTAGTTACTTAGTTAGCGCACAAATTACTATTAAATACACTTTTAAAGTTGGCGATGAAGAAAGAAGCGTAAACGAAACTAACCCATATTGAAAAGTAATGGGACGCGCTTATGAAAGAATCATGAACCAATTTGCCAAGGCAATCACCACTTATAAAGATATCATTGAAAAGAATCTTCAAGTCAATAGTAGTAAGCAAAGAAAGCTAGAAAAACGGGTAATTGAAGAGTTATATGAAGCACTTCGAAAGGATATCTTTAGATTAAAATCTATTGCGTCACAACATCCTAATAATTTAGAAAAATGATATGCTCATTATGTTGAATCGCTAAAAAGAGTTAAAAAAGAATTTGATACGCTTAGAGATTTGGCAACTAATAAAGAAATTAACGAAAGTAGTAAGGCAGAAGATAAAAAAACTTATCTTGATTCATATTTGGCTGCTCAAGAGCATATTAGTAAACAACATGTTTCACAAAATAAACTAAGAACTGTAATCGGAGCAATTTTGTTAAGTTTGGGGCTGCTAATGCTTATTATCAGTCTAATCATGCTACTAGTTAAATTTAAAGTTAATAAACGTAGAAAAGTTATCTTAGCATATAGCGTTATGATCGGAGTATCAGCAATCTTAGTTGTGGCTGGTGTCATCTTACTAGCTCTTGTTATTTAGAAACTAATTAAAAAAGCAATATAAAAACTAGGACCAATCTATCCTAGTTTTTTTGTGATATTAAACTTTAAAATAATAGTTCTATAAGAAAGAAAAGAAAGTTTTAGTCACTAAAATTACTATAAATCAAGTTCTTCATCGGTTGGAATACTTAAGTTAGAACCAACATATGAAAAGATTTCAGGACTTTGTTTTAAATACTTACCTTCTAAAATTCTAATTACACTTTCAACAGTATCATTTAGCGGAACATATTCCCCGGGTGATTTGGTAAAATGTTCGGTCATGAAGAAGTTTTGGGTAAAGAAGTTTTCTAATTGCAAGGCTTTTTTAACAATATCTTTATTAGTTTCGTCTAGTTCATCAAAACCTAAGATTAGAATAACATCTTCAAGATCTTTATAAGCTTTAAGAATTTTTTTCGTTTCAACAATAGCATCAAAGTGACGCTTTCCTAGAATACTTTCATCAACCGAGTTGCTTGATGATGCTAGTGGGTCAATTGCTGGGAAAATATTTTTAGCAGTTTTTTCTCTTGAAAGAACAAGATTACCGTCTAAGTGGTTGAAAACTGCAACTGCTGAAGGATCAGATAAATCATCCATTGGTAAGAAAATTGTTTGAAAGCTCGTAATTGCGCCATTGGCATTTTTGTATAAACGATCTTCAACCGAAGCGACATCGCTTTCTAGAGTTGATTGGTAACCACCAACTGATGATTTTTTACCTAAAGAAGCACTAACTTCGTTTTCAGCTTGAACAAACCGATAGATGTTGTCAATAAACAGCAAGACATCTTCTTTTTCTTTATCACGTAGATACTCGGCTGCTGTAATTCCAATTGGTACGATGGACATTCTCGCTCCAGGAGCTTCATTCATTTTGGAAATATACATTGCTGATTTGCTCATTAGTTTTGATGACTCAAGTTCTTGGAAAAGCTCAATTGCTTCTCGTGAACGTTCACCCGAACCAATAAAAATGTTAGAAGTTTGTTTTGCTTTGTTTCGGTTAACATTAAAGATAATTTCTTTCATTAACACAGTTTTTCCAACACCGGCGCCACCGTAGATACCTAGTTTGTAACCCTTAATAATTGGCATAAAGAAGTCAATCGCTTTAATACCGGTTTCAACTAGTTCGATTTTAGTGTCTAAAATTCTAGTTGGATTAATACTTGAGTTCATATCAATCATAATCGCTTTATTAGGGCGATCTTTTAGTAGTGGTTCGCCTAAGAAACTGTATATGTTGTTAAGAGCACCTTTACCGACTGGAACTTGGAAACTTTTTTGGGTATTAGTAACGTCGTCGTTAATCGTAATTTCTTTGACTGCGTAGATAATGATAGCTCTTACCCGTTTTTTGTCAATTACCCGTTTTACTAGTAAAAATGTTTTTCCATCATGTAAAGTTAGCAATTGGTTAGTTGAAGGAATTTTGCCAGATGGAAAGCTAATTTCAACAATATCTGGTCAAATTCTAGTAATTGTGCCTTTCATTATTTATCCCCCAAAAGTTCAGCAACTTTTTTTAGATAGTCTTTTTCAAATGCAATAAATTCATATTTACATTCAACGTCTCATTTTAGCCCAACATAATCTGAGTATTGCTTAAGAGCATAAGCAAAGTAATTTTTCATAATGTCATCATCATAATCTTTGCCGTCTTTAATACTTTCAAAAGCTTTTTTAGCTTCAGCATTAGTATCAATTAAGGTGTTAATGAACATTAATGCTTTTTGATCGTCACGAATACCACGTAAGATTGTTCAAGAAATTAATTTTGAAGTTAGTAGAACAAAACGATGTGAATAAAGTGAGAAGCCTCGTTGCATAAACATCTTGTCGATCATCTTACCTTTATATAAAAGTAGAGAAGTTTCTTTGTTAAATTCGTAATCTAACGATGCTAGTTTTAAATGGCTTTTGTAAGTTTTATATATCTTACCTACTTCACCAGCAATTCTAGTTAATGTTTTTGATTGTACACTTGAACCAGTTCTTGAAACTGACAATCCAATGTCAATAGCTGGCAGTTTTCCTGAGGCGAATAGATCAGTACTTGTAACAATTTGCCCATCAGTCATTGAAATGACATTAGACGAAATAAGGCTCGTAATATCATTATCAATTGTTTGCAAAATTGGCAAGGCAGTAATAGTTTTACGATCAACGAATGAACCCGCTCTTTCTAAAAGCGATGAATGTGCAAAGAACATGTCTCCTGGCATAGCTTCTTTACCAACTGGGCGATCTGTTAGCAAGGCAATTTCTCTAAAGATATTAGCATGCTTAGTCAAATCATCAAAAATAATTAGTACATCATTTTCATAAGACAGATTTTCAGCATGAGCCATACCAATATAAGGAGCTAAATATTGTTCGTAAACGCTAGTTGCTGGAGCATCCAAGATGATGGTATTTTTAATTGCGTCATGTTCTTTTAAAGTGGCGTATATTCTAGAAATTGCTTCTTTTTTTTGCCCAATGGCAACATAAATACATTTAACGTCGTTCTTTGATTGATTGATGATTGTATTAATTGCGATGTGGGTTTTTCCGGTTTGTCTATCACCAATTATTAACTCACGTTGACCTTTTCCGATTGGAATTAGTAAATCGATTGCTACTACTCCAGTATAAAGTTGCTCATTTAGAGTTTTAACAGTCATTAAATCATGAGCCAAGTTAAAGATCGGGTGAGTTCGGTTGCCTTTTTTAATTTTAGTAGTTTCAGTGGGAGTTGGATAAATGATGTTACCATCAATGTTGATAATTTTTCCAAAGTAGTCATTTGACGTTGCAATTTTAGTTTCAGCTTTATATTCAGCTATCTCATCACCAATTTTTAAAATGTCACTTTTGTCATTGGCAAGCAAATAGGCTTTGGTTTCTGTTGCATTAATAAGAATCAGTTTTACATCAGGATTCTTAGTTGCAATAAACATTTGTCTTTGGCGATATGGAAATTCGCCTTCAACTTCAACAATATAATCAAACACTGATGTAATTTTGGGATTACTAATTTGCTTTGTTGGCATTATATTTCCTTTCTTAATATTTTAAAAATAATATCACAATTTCATAAAATATAGTTAATGCTTAACTATATTTCGAAATATTGCAGTATTTGCCGTCTTTAAGTTTTTCCAATTAAAAGACAATTTGATTAATTTTAATGAAAAAAATTGAATGTTTCAATTTTTAATTTTCTCCTTTAAACAAGTAAAAAATCAAGAAATGTATTGCAATAAAAATTCTGTGCAAAATAAAGCAAAAATAAAAAAGGAGTTAAATATAACTCCTCTTGATGATTTTTTAAGCTTTTTTATTAAAAGTGATTAAATTTCTTACCTCATCTAATTGCTTTTAAAAATGTCGGCCATATCATCGGAATAAGCACTTTTCTCTTCATCAACAGAAAAGTCACTAGGAATATATGGACCTTTTTCGATTAAAAATTCTCGAGTTTTTTCATTTTCATATTCAATGTTGCTGTTTTTTAAATTATCAGCAATTTCTTTTTGGATGTCTTCGCGATTTTTTGGCGCATCTTTTCTTAGTCCTGTTGCAATTACAGAAACAGATACTTCACCCAATTTATCGCTATTTTCTGAAGGATTATCAGTTAGTCCAAAAATAATGTTAATATCTTGTCCCACCATTTCGCGCATTGCTTTTAGGGCATTTTCAATTTCCCGTAAAGTAACTTGGCTACTTGCAACAAAATAAACAATTGCATCAGAAGCACCAACAATACTTGACTCTAAGATTGGACTACTAATGGCATTTGTTATTGCCTTAATAGCGCGGTCTTCGCCTGAGGCGGTACCGATTCCAACCACGGCTTCGCCACTATTTTTAATAATAGTTTCTAAGTCGGCAAAGTCTAAGTTAATTAGGCCAGGAACGGCGATGACATCAATTAAAGTTCTAATTGTTTGTTTAAGGACATTATTGGCACATACAAAAGCATCGTTGTAAGAAATGTTGCCATATTGATCTAGTAGTTTGTTATTTGAAATGACAATGTAAGAATCAACTTCTTTAATAATATTTGCAATTCCTTCTTTAGCAATGTTGGCTCTTTTGGGTCCCTCAAAGCTAAAAGGTGTTGTGATAATTGCTACTACTAAAGCGCCACATTCTTTAGCGATCTTGGCAATCACGGGCGACGCTCCTGTGCCAGTTCCTCCGCCCATGCCGGCAGTAATGATTACTAGATCCGAACCTTTAAGGCGATTTTTAATTTCGTCAGCACTTGTTTGTGCAGCTGCTCTACCAATTTCTGGTTTAGCACCAGCACCTAGGCCTTTTTTATCTCCTAATTGTAAAATTAAACTACTATCAAACTGTTCTAGGACTTGTCGATCAGTATTTGCCATTATAAATTCAAGGCCATCTAATTGTGTATCAAGCAACGTCTTGATACTATTATTTCCGCCACCACCAACACCAATTACTTTGATTTGTGCAACTGGATTGTAAATCGAGTCATCTTTGCTCATTGTCGTACCTCTTTTAATAAGTTATATTAATTATATAAACAAAGTATTTTTGCGATTAATTTTTTGCTCACTAAGAATTGAATCGATAACAAAAATTTCAGTAGTAATGAATTTTTTAAGATCTTGTTTTTCAATGTTTTCAGTAAGGATGTTAATTAGTCCATGCATCTCTTGACTAATAAAATCGCAATCGTTAGAACATATCTTAACTGCTACTTGTTTTGCTATGCTTAGTTTTTTAAAAGCACTAGCATAATCGTTGTGATAGAAATTAAGTTTTAGATGATCGGCATTTAGACTATTTTGGTGTAGGAAATTACGATATTCAATTAGCATTTGTTCTAAGTAAAAGTCTAAGACGTTTTTTGCAGTATCTACTACGTTGTCTTGAGATTTTAGTTCTTCAAGATCATCTTGTATCTTGATAGCAAGATTAACTAAGGTTGAACTTGCTTTGTTGTGTTTTGAGGTTATTTTGCTACGAATTTGATTAATGCCATTATTAACGATATGTGTTTTTAATAAGTTTTTCCCTAAAAATAGATCAAACTTTAAATAATTATCGTTAATATCGATAAAAACTTGATTTTTATTGGCAATTGTGTCGTTGAATGCTTTTAGTTCATCTAAGATGTAATATTTGGCTACATTTAAATGATTATTGGTAGTAATTCTGTTAACTAAGCTAACGAAATTAGCTTCTAAAAACGCGACATTTTTTATTAAAGTAAGTGTATTGTTTTTCACACTTTTATTAAGTGTTTCGTTTTTTATAATTACTTTGGCGTTCTTTTCAAATTCTTGAATAATTTCTTTTTCAAGTTCAAGCTCGCTTAGGGTTGCATTATTGTTTAGAATTGTTTTACTAAATGAATAATTGTTAATTTTTAGATTTTCATTGATATCAGAAGCGACCATAATAATAATTTCAGAAACTTTTCCTTTAATTATTCTTTCTAGTGCTTCTTTTGAGTTTTTGACAAATACTTCAAGTTCGGTAGACGATGAAAAATGATAACCATCAAATACATTACTATAAATTGGCAAAATTAAATCTGAAGCTTGTTCGACTGCTTCAAAAATAATTTGAGATTTTTGAAATTTTAAAGTAGTAATAATGGTTTTTTTCATACTTTATTCTTTACCTTTTAAATTGATAGTTTTTTAACTACTCTTAGTTTCGCACTTCGCGAACGATTGTTTTGTAGTTTTTCATCTTCTGATGGGAAGATAATTTTTTGTTTTCAGATTTTTTGAATATTAATTGGTAGTTTGTTTAAACGAGGGTCAACGTAATTTTGCTTTTGAAAAAAGTTTTTGACAATGCTATCTTCTTTTGAATGGAAAGTAATAATTAGAATCTTGCCATCTTTTTTTAGTAGCTGAGTGGCGTCTGCTAACATTGCCGTTAGCGCGCCTAGCTCATCATTTACTTCAATTCGCAATGCTTGAAAAACGGCTTTAGCAGGATTTTTTTCGCGCACAATTTTCGCAGGCAAAGCATTTTTAATTATTTCGACTAATTCACTAGTGCTTTTAATTGGTCGTTTAGCGACAATTGCCTTCGCAACTAGATTGGCTAGCTTAACATCAGCGTTTTTAATTAAAATTTTTGTGAGTTCACTTTCGTCAAAATTATCAATAATGTCTTTGGCGCTAAATGAATTTTGTTGATTCATTCGCATATCGAGCGGCCCTTCTTGTGAGTAGCTAAATCCTCTAGTTGGATCGTCAATTTGAGGACTACTTACGCCAAGATCGGCCAAAATCCCGTCAACTTCGTTAATTCCCAATTTTTCAAGTTCCGCTTTTAAGAAACGAAAATCATTTTGAATTAAAGTGAAATTAGGAGATATTTTTTGTAATTTTTTGTAACTTTCTTTTATAGCTTCATTGTCTTTGTCAAAACAAATTAGTCTACCATTAATGAGTTTTTTAAGAATTTCTAAACTGTGCCCAGCTCTTCCGAGTGTTAGATCAACATAAGTGCCATCACTTTTAATTTCCAAGTTATCAATAACTTCTTTTAAAAGGACGGGAATGTGAGTTTCTATAGTTCGATTCCGTTTTTGAAGAGTTCATCGGCCAGTTCGTCAATTTTTTTAGCATCTTTAAATTGTGCTTCTTTTTTGTCATAAATTTCTTTAGCAAAAAGTTCGCAATAATTACCAGAGCCAATAAAGACGATTTCTTTTGTGATAGTGAAATTATCTAGAAAGTGTTTAGGAAGAGTGATTCTGCCAAGACGATCAGATTTAACTTCTTCAGTGTTAGCGAAAATGTATCTAGTGAGTTCTCGCATATTCTTGTTTAGTTTGTTAGTTGCTTCAAGTTTAGCTTTAAATTTTTCAAATTCAGCTTCACTTCGTAGAACTAATGCCTGATCAAAGCCTGCTGTGATGTAAAACTCTTCACCGAGATCTCTAAGAAATTTGGTAGGGATTACGATTCGATTTTTATCATCAAGTTGGCGGCAAAATTTTCCATACATTTCCATTTCCTCCCACTATCAACTTTATTTTACCAAATTTATGAAAATTAAATTTTAAAATTTAGGTTTTTTCTTTTCGGTCAATTTAAAGCATTTTAAAAGCGGAATATATTGATTTTGGTACAATGGTTATATGCTGATTTAGCTCAGTTGGTAGAGCAATTGATTCGTAATCAATGGGTCGGAGGTTCGAGCCCTCTAGTCAGCACCATTTCTCATTTTTTTAAAAAAAGAGACCTTCATTTACGCCGAAAACTAGCTAGCAATTAAGATTTGAAAATAAAATAAATATTTTTTATTAATAATTTCTTTTTTTAGTTATAATGGTTAGGCAATTAATTGAATTGCCGACTTAGCTCAGCGGTAGAGCAGCTGGCTGTTAACCAGTTGGTCGTTGGTTCAATCCCAATAGTCGGCGCCAATAATGGCCCTATGGTGAAGTGGTTAACACATATGGTTTTCATCCATACATGCGTGGGTTCGAGTCCCGCTAGGGTCACCATGGAGAATTAGCTCAGTTGGGAGAGCATCGCCCTTACAAGGCGAGGGTCGTGGGTTCGAGCCCCTCATTCTCCACCATTCGTTCATATTGCACCTTTTAAAATAGCCATTGGCTATTTTTTTTAAAAAGGCAATGAACAAATGGTGGAGAAATAAGCACAAAAAGAAAAAATATTAACTATTACCAAGCTAATTTACTTAATACAAATACTTGTTTTTAAAAATATGAAATATTTAAAGTATTTCAGTAAATTATTGTATAATTTTTTTCGTTACAAGCCGTCTTAGCTCAGCTGGTAGAGCAACTGACTTGTAATCAGTAGGTCGTAGGTTCAAGTCCTATAGACGGCACCATAATAGGCGCGAGTGGTGAAATTGGCAGACACGTTAGTTTTAGGCACTAATGCTTTACGGCGTAAGGGTTCAAGTCCCTTCTCGCGCACCAGTTCAGAAATGACCATCAAAAAGCCAACCACGAGGTTGGTTTTTAATTTTATTCAATTTGAAATAAGAACTATCGTTGCAATAATAATACAAAAACAGATTTGAACATCCAACTAAACTAATGTTTAATAAAAAATGTTAGTCATAGATCACTTTAACAAATAATATTTAATATTTGTTGCCAATTTTTAGTATAAAAAAATGTCCAAAAGCCATTTTTGACTTTTGGGATTTTATAACTCTTAAAGTGAGTACTATTTTTTAATGGTATGTGTCCATTTTATTTTGTTTTCATCTTCTTGCGAAATTGGTTTATCATTAGTGTCAATTTTCAATTTCACTAACCCATCGTTAGCATCAAAGAATCGACGAGTAATTAGTTGATTGAAAACAAAATGTTGATTTTCGTTTGCAAACATTTTATTGGTAAAGTTTATTTTCCCTTGAAGACGACCGAGGTAGTTCAATGGAAAATGCAATCCTTTGTCACCTTTTTTAGATTTCTCTCAAGTTTGCTTATGTTTGTTTCAAACTTCGATAGTATCACAAATAATTTTTGATGTCCAAATGTTGTTATTTTCAATTGGAGCTAATTGTTTCAATGACGCCGACATATAATTTGTCTTATTTGTTTCTAAAAATTCAAAATTGTGAATCTTGAAATTATCTAACATTTCTTCTTCTAATTTGTATTTTAAAGTGTGATCTTTAAATGAAATATTCTTATAAGTTACTTCGCCAACATCATATCATCCTTTTCCAGTTTCCATACCATTGATATTTACTGTTGTTTCTAGCACTTTTGCATTAATATTTCTATCATTTAAAAATCCTAAATTATAATTACCGTTATCAAATTTCATTTCGATTTCATGAATATGCGAAAACTTAATGGAATTGTTAATAACATTGATATTCTCTTTAAATTGAGAAGTAAGATTTTTAAAGGCTACTTCTAAACCTATTGCTACATTAGTGTATCCGCCACGGTAACCTTTTGTTAAATATATAGATAAAGATTTTAAATCATTTAAAGTAAATTCAGTTTCGTCTTTACTCTTAAATATGAAAAACTCTTTTGCGTCATCATCAGATTCATTGGGTCCGATTAATAACCCCTCTTTTCCGTTTAACTTGACCATAAAATGATGATTTGAATAACGTTCAAAAATTTGTTTTGCCATCCTAATTTTAAAATAAACTTTTTTAGTTTTAAAGTCATATTTTAAAATAGCTGTTAAAGGAAATTTTTGCAATATTTCGTTATCAGCTATGTTGGTTGTGCCTAAGTCTCAACCACGCCCACGACGAACTACTTGTCCTCGATTAATTATAACTTCAGGAGTAGTTTTAATTTCGGTGTAATGCTTTACATCATAACTTTTTTCGTAGTATGGAAAAAACATTTAATTAATCTCTCCTCCTTTGTTATCATTTTTTTCATCATTACCTAGTTCCTTTACTTTTTGCCTCAAAATTTTTAGAATGCTTTCCCTAAAATATCATTTTCGATATGCTTCCATATCCATAAAAATTTCTACCTCAATGTATTATTTTAATTAATCGTATTAAACTATTTTGTTGCATTTCTATAGGTTATATTCAATCATTTTATTTTCTCATGGGGTGTTTATAAAGGTAATTGAGTCGAATTTGTCAAGAATGTGTGTGCCGTTTTTAGTTTTGCCTAAAGGAAAAGTGCGATTTATTGCTATGAACTTGTTGCCAACCAATTCGAAAGGTTGCAATTGTATTAAAGAAATGTTAATGCCATGAGAAATTAATCAAGATATTCCTTGCAGCAGATGATTGTTATATCCTGAAGATATTAAAATGATTTGCTGTTCCAAATTAAAATGCGACAGAGGAGTATGATTTTTTAATAGAAATTCAGATAATTCTTTGACTAATGTTTCTTTGTTATTCTTTTTATCATTTCTAAGATGGCGAAATGAGAAAAAATCTTTAGTATTTCTAAATATTGCGTCGCAAAATTCATCTATTGTTTTTAGCTGTGCAAAAGATTGCGCATACGAAAAACTTTGCTCAAATAAATTTTTTGTGTCAAAAATATCTCGCTTTATTTCAATTATTATTAAATTTCCATTTGTGTCAACGAATAATAAATCACATCTTAGGTTCTCACATGAGCTTTTTTGTTTTCCTATATAAAACATTTTTCTTTCACCTAAGATGGTTTGGCGATTATTTATGATAAAGTCTTCTAAGGTTTTTTCGTCAATTTCTCACAATCTAAAAAAAGTTTGAAAAATTTCTTCTTTGATAAAAAGGCCCTTATCTTTCTTTTCAATTTCTAAAATCATTTTTTGTCTCCTCACTTAGCATTCTAGCGCTACGTAAAAAGCGATATATTAAAAATAGGAAAAATATAGGAAAAGTATAATAAAAAACACCTTATGTAGGTGTCAGTCATTTCTGAAATGGTGGCTCCGGCAGGAATCGAACCAGCGACACACGGAGCTTCAGTCCGTTGCTCTACCAACTGAGCTACAGAGCCATGGCGGTCCAGACGGGAATTGAACCCGCGATCTCTTCCGTGACAGGGAAGCGTATTAAACCACTTTACCACTGGACCGTGGTTGCGGAGGTAGGATTTGAACCTACGTCCTTTGGGTTATGAGCCCAACGAGCTACCAACTGCTCTACTCCGCTATATACTGGCGGGCAATGAGGGATTTGAACCCCCGCGGGCCTTGCAGCCCCTGGCAGTTTTCAAGACTGCTCCCTTCAGCCGCTTGGGTAATTGCCCTTGGTGGACCCAACAGGACTCGAACCTGTAGCCGACCGGTTATGAGCCGGTTGCTCTAACCGTTGAGCTATGGGTCCTCTTTATACAGATAAGTCTGTTGGATTTCATATGGTAGCATCGAAGAGAGTCGAACTCTTGACCTTCCGGGTATGAACCGGACGCTCTAACCAACTGAGCTACAATGCCGTATGGTGGAGAGGAAGGGACTCGAACCCTCTACCTCCTGCGTGCAAGGCAGGCGCTCTGGCCAGGTGAGCTACCCCCCCAAAAAAACTGGTGAAGAAGACAGGATTCGAACCTGCGACCACTTGGTCCCAAACCAAGCGCTCTACCAAGCTGAGCTACTTCTCCGTCTTAAATGCCATATCATTATATATAATTTTCTTGAAAGTAAATTAAAAAAACCATTTTTTTGCTTATTTGAGTATTTTCTTCAGAATAAAAAGGCACCCCAACTTAATGGGGCACCAACCGATTTTATTATTCAAACTTTATTGATTTATTAGATAGTGAAATATTGTCAATATAATTTTCATTCTATTGCTGGAATAGGATTCAAAACATTAGTCTAATCAAAAGATTCATCTTTCTATAATAGGTTGATTTATCGTAATATTTCTTGTACCATTTTTTATCTTTGCTACTACCGATATCATCTGGAGAATCTTCAAGAAACTCATTCTTTCAAAGTCTTCAAAAATCTGGGTCAAAGTTTTTTTCGTCTATCAAAAAGTCATAAAGGTTCTTTAATACGGAGTAAATCATATTTTTTAATCTAACAACTTTATTAAAACTTGTAAAGATTTTTAGCAAACTTAAATCATCTTTATCATCGTCTTCACAAGAAATACTATTCTCTTCCTTGCTATTTAAGCCACGATTTTGACGAAATAATTTTATTATTGTACAGACAAATGCTTTTTTTAAATTATAGAGATTATTCCCGCTTAATAAATTCTTGCGAAATTCTTTGAATAATTTTAAAGCTTTATCGCTCAGGCGCAACTCCTTATAATGGTAATGGTGTGGAGATAGTTTGAGGAACATATATTTTTCTGTTCCTCATAACAAATTCTTACATAAACAAATAAAAAAGGTTGAAAATTTTAAAAATAAAATTTTTTTGCCATGTTTTATGGCAAAAAAAGAAATAAAATGTGTAAAGGCCCCTTTTTAAGGGTTTTACTTGAAGTTTAAAAATATTTTTCGGGGTGTTCCTTTTTCATTTTTTCAAGGAACGTCTTTTTAGGTAATGATCCTCATTTGTCCATTAACTTGACGCATTCTTCATATTCTTTATTAGCTCAAGCACTATCTTCAAAGCCGGTTACCTTAGTAATGCCTTCCCCTTTATAGTTTTTATATGTTGAAAAGAAATTTTTAACTCTTACTAGTCACATCTGATCTAAATCATCTAGATTTTTAATGTGATCCAAACGTCAATCATCAGCGTGAACGGCAATTAATTTTGTATCAGTTTCGCCATCGTCAATCATCTTCATTGCCCCAATTACTCTCGCTTCTAATGAAGTGCCGGGCATAAATGATTCTTGGGAATAAACTAGAACATCCAATTCATCGCCATCTCAATCAAGTGCTTCTTTTAAATATCCATAGTTAGCGGGATAGCTAAAGCCGCCTCTTAAGATTCGATCAACCTTGATTTTGTTAGTTTCGCGGTCATATTCGTATTTAATATTTGATCCTAATGGGATCTCGATGTTTACTTCGATATTTTTCATGTTAATTATTTTAGCATCTTTATCTAAGGGGATGCTTTTTATTTTGATAAAATGCATAGATATGAAATTTATCGATGAAGTTAATGTATTAGTAAAAGCAGGCAAAGGTGGAGATGGCATAATTTCGTTTCGTCGTGAAGCCAATGTCGATCGTGGGGGTCCCGATGGCGGCAATGGTGGCCGCGGTGGTAATGTCTATTTTCGGGGTGATAGCGGCCTTAATACTTTGCTAGCTTTTCACTATCAAAATAAAATATCTGCCAAAGATGGTGAAAGCGGTAAACCTAAAAATGCTTATGGTGCGGCTGGAGCAGATGAAATTGTCAAAGTACCCTTAGGCACACTTGTTTATTATGAAGATAATTTAATTGCCGACGTGATTGAGCCTAAAGATTATTTAATTGCTAAAGGTGGCCGCGGGGGCCGCGGTAATTTGATGTTTAAATCAGCTAAAAATACTGCTCCTAGAATTTGTGAAAATGGTGAAAGCGGTGAAAAATTTGCACTTAGACTTGTGCTTAAGGTCTTAGCTGATGTTGGCTTAGTTGGCAAACCTAGCGCGGGGAAAAGTAGTTTGCTCAATGCCCTTTCAAACGCCAAAGCAAAAACCGCTGATTACGATTTTACAACGCTAGTGCCGCAACTTGGTATGCTTAAGTACTATGATAAAAGTTGTACAATTGCCGATTTGCCAGGTCTAATTGCCCAAGCTAGCGAAGGAAAAGGACTAGGTTTTCAATTTTTAAAACATATTGAAAGATGCAAAGTAATTGCGCATGTTATTGACTTTGGCTCTTCGTTGAAAGATCCGATCTTGGATTACGAAACAATTAAAAAGGAATTAAAAGATTACAACCTTAATCTAGAAGCCTTACCACATGTTATCATTGCTAATAAAAGTGACCAAGAAATCTTTGCTACTAATTTAAAAAAATTTAAAAAAGCATATCCCACACTTCCAATTGTTGCAATTTCAGCACTATATCAAAAAAATTTAGATGAACTAAAAGCGGCAATTTTTAAAATGTTAGAACAAGCCAATCAGCAAACTAAAAGCAATGTAGTTGAAAATGAAATTGCAATTAATATTACCTTAGATCGCGATGCGCTAAAAATCCGTAAACTAAGCGAAAATGTCTATGAAATTGAGAGTAAAAAAGTACTCAATGTCGTTGAAAAAATTCCTGTCTCTTCACTTGATAATCTTTGAAGAATCAATAACAAACTTAAAAAACTTGGCGTTTTTGAGTTAATTAAAAAGCATAATGTTCCCGAAGGTGCGACAATCAAAATTGGTAATTTTGAATTTGACTGAAGCGATGAAGAGTAACTAACGATTTTTAGCTATTGCATGAGTTTTATTAGCGAATTTGCTATAATTTCGTGGATATTTTTTTAAAAAATAATTAACTAGGAGTGTTATTAACCATATATGTCAGGACATTCAAAATGAGCAACTACTAAAAATCATAAATTTGCCCAAGATGCTAAAAGAAGCAAGATGTTTCAAAAGTTTTCAAAGGAAATTATCGTTGCCGCCACTTTAGGCGGTGCCGATCCTGATTCTAATCCTGCTTTAAAATTAGCAATTGCTAAGGCCAAGGCAAAAAGTATGCCTAAAGCTAACATCGAAAAAGCTATTGCAAAAGTTGCTGGCGGTAGTAAAGATGGCGCTAATTATGTCTCTTATCTATACTCTGGAACGGCCATGGGCGGTGTAACTTTTTTAATTAGTTGCTTAAGTGATAATTTTAATCGTTTAAGTTCAAACATCAAACATTACTTTACCAAGCATAACGGTCAACTTGGTAAACAAGGAGCAATTCCTTATGTTTTTGATCAAAAAGGTATTATTGAAATTGCTAAAAGTGATGCAGCTGAAGACGAACTTATGATGGTTGCTTTAGAAGCGGGTGCTAGCGATTTTTTCAGTGAAGATGATTCTTTTATTATTTACTCAGAACCTACTAACTTTCAAGTTTTAAAGCAAACTCTTGATGACAATTTTAAAATTGAAAACTATTTAACTGCCGAAGTTACTTACATCGCCAATACCGAAGTTGATGTTGACAAGGCTAAATTAGAACAAATTGAAGCTTTTGTTTCACTACTTGAAGATGACGACGATATTCAAGAAGTTTATCACAATGCTTATTGCGAAGATAATTAACTGTCACTAATTTATTATTTATATTTACAAAATCTTAAATGCAAACTTTATAGTTAACAAAAAATCATTTTGTGCTATGAAGTTTGTTTTTCTATATTCTTTTTATTTAGTTAAGTTACATGCTCCAAGAAAAACCTTTATAGTAACTAATTTTTGTTTGTTAATCCTTTTGCAGTTAAAAGGAAGTAATTTTCATGCTAAATTAATAGTTATTATTTAGTATTTTTTAACTAAAAAACGCTTATTTAAAGACATTTTTAAGAAAATAGCACAATAAAAGTCCTAAATGTATTTTTAATGTGTGATTTAATGATCAAACACAATTACTTTAGATATTTCACTTTTTTGTATTAATAATTTAATAATCTTTTAAAATTAGTATTTATTAAAGGCATTTTTAGCGAAAAATTGCTAAAAAAATAAGGTATTTTTTGACCAAAAATAGGAGAAATTTACATTAGATAGTCATGAACCGCTCGAAAAAGAAAAAAAACACCATTGCTGCTTTGACTATTTCAACGGCATTGCTAGTATCCTCGACTATATCGGGGATCTTATATATAAAACACCGTAATTCTATGAAGTATAAAACCGCTCATCATGAACCAGCAATTCAAACAATGAGTGAAGAAGAAAGAAAAATCTTGGAATCTTTATGTAAAAGGATTGAAAAAGTTACTAATAATCTTGTAGTTTTAGACCAAAAAGCCAATGGTCAGCTAACTGAAAGCACCCCTAGTCAACTTGAACTTGCCAAAACCTTAGACGAATTAAAAAAACAGCTAGAAGAAGCCAACAAAATTCAAAAAGAACTTGAAAACGTTCAAAAATTTCCCGAGCTATTAAGTAAATTAGCCAGCCTTGAAACTATTATTTCTAAGTCTAAGAAAACTAAGCAAGAACTTGAAATAAGAATCTCAGAATCTAATAATGAGATCAAAAAGCAAATTAATAACATTGAAAAGACTTTAAAAGTTTTAGATGAAAGAGTCGCTATTGAATATGACGCTAAAAATATTGACGAACTAAAAAGTATTGTAGAAAAATTAAAAGCCCTAGAAAATGATGTTAAAGGAATTGAAAGTTTAGCTAACGCAATAGAATCAATTTACAAACAAGAAGCAATGAATCTTTCAAGTGCTGTAGCTATGGCGCTTTTTGATGCTAAAATAAAGCAAAATGATTTAGAAAAATTGCTCCAAACTGAAGCTGCTCTTTTTGAAAAATTAAAATCAGAACTTGAAAGATCAATTCATGATTTGATTGAAACGCAAACCGCCGCTAATGAAGCTAGCACTATTGATGATAAGACTGAAAAATACAAAAACTTTGAGCAAACGATTGAAAAAATTGAAAAGAAACTAATAAAAATAAATGAGGACGCTCAAAACTTAAAAGAGCAAACAAATAAAGACGATATTGCTGTGTCAGTTAATAATTTGACAAAAAAACTCAATGATGCTAAAGCAAATTTAAAAGATAAAAATCAGCAACTAGATAATGATAAAGAAACCAATAATAATGACACTGAAGAAATAATCAAAGTGGCAAACGATGCAATTAAACAAGCTGATGATGCTATTAAAGACCCTTCTAATAAAGAAAAAATAGCAAAAACAGAAGACGATTTAAATGATGCAATTCAAAATTTAGAAGAACAAAAAGATAACTTAGTTGGTGATTCAAAAAACCTTAATAAAATTATTGAAAAAATTCAAGAAATTGAACAAAAACAAGTTGATCTAGCCAGAGCCATAGAAAGACAAGAGCAATCAGAAGATGATCAAGCCAAAGAATTAGCATCAGAAGCAGATAATCTAAAAACTAAGCTTGAATTACTATCTAAAGGCCTTGATCCTTTTGATGCTTCTAAAGAATATGAAAACAAAATTAAGGTAGTAGAAAATAAAATAACATCGCTTGAAGAAGGAATTTTAAAAGCTAATAGCGAAGCTTCAAAACTAAAAGAAAATCCACACTTGAAGACCAGCTATGACACTCTTGTTAAATTTAAAGATGAAATTAAGTCAAAAATTCAAAGCTTAAAAAGCCAAATCAATGATGCTAAAAATAATCTAAAAAGCGAATATAGCACTTTGAAATCACAATCAGATAAAGTGAAACAAAATTTAAAGAATGCTAATAGTTATGAAAAATTGGTCGCCTTAAAAGATGTGATCGGTGAAGAAAATGGTGATAAATTATTTGGTCAAATTAAAAAAATAATCGTGAATATAACTAAATTTGACATAGATAACGAATTTAAAGAACTTTTTTCAGATGTTAAAAAACTTGAAACTGAGCTAAAAACAATTAATGAAGAAATAGACGAAAAATTAACCTCAATCCAAGAAAAGATCGCTAAATTGATCGAAGGTCTTTCACATCAAAAGGCACAATTAGAAAAAAACACTAAATTTGAAAACATTGCCGATGACGATGTTGATGCCCTTAAATTGGCTATTGACACCCTTGAAAAAGAACTTGATAAAGCCAATAAATTTAAAAACGACGCTATTAGTAAAAGAAATAGCGATCCTAAAATTAAAGCCGAATCTGAAACTAATTTTCAATTACTGGAGCAAACAATCAAGTCATCTCAAACAATACTAGAAACTAAAAAACAAACTTTATCTACGCAAAAAAACATAAATGAATCCAAAGTAACTACTGCACTCCAAAATTCTAGTGAAGCTAAAAAATTGATTGATGAGGCAATAAAACTGCCTGAAACTAGCGGCGATAAAATAAAACAAGTATCGAATTCTATTCAAAAAGCAAAAGAAGTGAACATTGAATTAGAAAAAACTAAAAAAGAATTAATCAATGACAAAGAAAACGAAAAGAAAATTGAAAATGAGTTAAAAGAGTTAAATGAAAAACTTGAACAAGCACAAAATCACCTTAAAGTTTTAGAAGAAGGCGAAAGTCAAAAATTAAATAATATTAAAGTAAAACTTGAAAAAATAAAAAACTCTCTAACTAAAGCTAAAGACAACTTAGAAAGCAAAATCGACTTAAAAGATAAAGAAGATGCTAATGAAAATTTAAAGAAAGTAATTGACAAAGCAAAAGTAGATCTTCAATCACAAAAAAATGCACTGTCAACACTTCAAGAAGAGTCTAAAAAACAAGATGGTCAAAACAATGTTGATACAATTGAAAACTTAATTGAAAATCTTGAAAAACAGTACAACGATTTGAAGAAAAAAATCGACCAAGATAAGGCAGAGAACAAAAGAAAAACCAACGAAGCTCTAAACGTTGCACAAAATATCCTTAAAAAAGCAACTGAAGCAATTAAAAAATCCAATGCCGATGATGATAAAGAAAAAAAACTTAACGAAGCGTTACAAGATTTAAATAATCAAAAAAACATTTTTTCAAATTTAATCAACGATGTTTTAAAAAACGATAGCGAAAATAGCCAAAAAATTATCAAAAAAAATAAAGAATTATTAGAAAAAATAACAAGAATAGATAAATCGATCTTGGAACATAAAAGTTGAAAAGATTTTGTTAAAAACAAAATAAAAGAAATTGCTGAATTAAACAATAAATGATTGACCACAAAAGCTAATATAGACCGACTAAAGGTAAATTTAAATTCTTATCAAATTAACGGAGGCGAATCAATTAAATTTTGATTAGAATTATGAAGTGATCTTAATAATAATTACAGGAAGCCTTTTAAAAAATGAGTAGAAATCGCCAATGACCCAAAATATAATAGCGAGCTTTGAGATCGTTTCGATAAACAAGGTAATACATGGGGAGGTTATGAGATTGATGGATTTTATAAAAATATTTTAATAGACTATATCAAAACATTATCTAAATACTTGTTATCCAATCAAGGAAATTTGGTATTTAATAACTCAGAAAAAAGTAAATTTGACGATTTAATAGGAGTTATACAAAATAATAATGAGTCATGAAAAATGACATCAGAAGAATGAAAAAAATTCTATAGTGATATTATTAGGCTTTTTACAAGCATCAGTAAACATGATAATAATCAAACATACCTTAGCGCAGTAATAATAGAGCTTAAAAAACTAATGAATGTTACTGTTAAAGAAATCAAGTGAAGTGAACAAATTAATCCAAACTACCGTAGTTTTTTAAATTTTGGCTAATTTAAAAAGTTTTAGAAATAAAAAATGGGAATTTCCTCTTTGGGATAAATTCCTATTTTTGTTGCTATTAAGATTTCTTAGCTTTAAGAATTTTTTCAATTTTTTTAGTGATGGTTTTTTCATTTAATTCAAAAGTTTGCGACATTTGGTTTTCAGAATGAGAATTATCAAAATCTTCAATACCAAAGTTAAATTTCGCTAATTTGGATCATCCTATAGACATAGAAGATTCAAATGATATCGCCTTAGAACTTAAATAATTTAGTTTCTCTAAATTTTGAATGTTTGCTGATGAGATTAATGAAATTTTATTTTTCTTGGCAATATTATATAAATTATGAAGCTCTTGGCCACTACCAATTAAAGTTCAAGGATTGCTTTTAGATTTAAGAATATAGTAAGCACCTTCTTTGAATTTTGCTTTATCAGTTTCAGCTAGATGTGGCATTTCTTTAACATTTGTTATGATGGCAATTGGTTGACTGGAATCGTTAAAATAGTATTCAAACGCCCCTTTTAATTCGTTTTCATCATATGGTTTAAATAGCTGAAGATTTGAGGTCATTCTTAAATTGTTTAGTTGGTCAAAAGTCGTGAAAACCGAAGCATTTTTAATCTCTTCATTTATTTCATCATTAAAGAGATATAAAATTTTGAGTTTCATCATTCCTGCAGCTTTAATTGGGGATTTCATTAAATCAAAACTACTTAGCGAGCTAGAAATTATTGGTCTAAAATTTGAATGCAATGCAATGCCATTAGCAATAGCTGCCATAGCATTTTCACGGCGGCCAAAAAGAATGTTTCTTCCTTCTCTATTATTAGGGGCATAAGAACTAATTTCATTTTTAATTAAAGTTTCAGCATTGCTATCAGCGCTTCCCACTATCAAGTTGAGATTTTGTTCGGCTAAACTGTTAATCACAAGTGAGGCATTTTGTGCAGTAGATTGATTTTGTAGAAATTTCAAATCGTTTAAATTAATTTTAAGATCAGAATTAAGGAAGTTAAGCAATTTATTGGTAGGTGATCATTTGGCAAATTTAGCTGCGTTAGTTTCGCAAATTTTTTGTGAATAAAATTTCTTAACATCTTCGTCAACTGAAAAATTATCAGCTTTTTTAAAGTAGATATTATCTTTAAAATCAATTAGTTCGTCCGCAGACAAATATCCTTGAAAAATTAAATTGCTATTGGCTTTTTTTGTTCCCTCACCTAAAGTCGTGTGCACAGAAATAATAGTAGGTTTTTTACTATGCTTAGCTTTTTTAATAGCCTTGTTAATTTTTTTCACATTATTTGAGCAAGCAATGAAATTAAATCCCATTGCTCGATATTTGGCTTTGGTATTTTCTTGTAGAACACTTTTTGTATAAGAGTCTGCTTGTACACCATTTGAATCATGTAAGACAATTAGTTTATTTAATTTATTAGTTGCGGCAAAACTGAGTGCTTCTTGAGCAACGCCCTCTTGTAGATCGCCATCATTACATAAAACATAAGTGTAGTGTTCCGCTTCGGGAAATTTACTGCTTAAAATTGACTCAGCTATAGCAAGCCCAACGCTAATGGCAATTCCTTGCCCGGGTAAAGTCGTTGAAGCTTCGATGCCGGTGGTGTTAAAGTTACAAAAAAATGGAGTTTTTGCTTCAGGTTTAGCAAAACTCTCAAGATCTTCTTTTGAAAGAAGATTAATAATTCTAAGCATTGCATATACCAAAGGAGTTGCTTGATAAGAGCTTAAAATAAAACGATCTCTAGCAACTCACTTAGGATTTTGAGGATCAAATTTTAGATGATATGAAAATAGGGTGTGAATAATTTTGGCTGAACTAATTAAAATACCAGCATATCCTTTTTTGGCGTTAGCTATTTGTGCTAGTGCATTCATTTTTAGCGTGTCAGCACAAAGTTCATCAATATGTTTTCTAAATTTCATTAATAATACCATCAAAGACTAAATTTATATTGCTTGGTTTTTTATTGATAAGCGAAAAAATCTTTTGTTCAAGTAAAAAAATCATTTTTTTAGTTTCAAATACAAAGTTGTTTAAATGATTAACTTTGTATTTAATATTCAAGTCAAAATTGCTACGATCCGCATTAATGATAAGTTCAATCGGCGCGGCTAAAACTACACCTTCAAGTTCATCAAAAGTTTTTTCAATTGTTTCTACTATTGCTTCTTTAGCAACTTTAAAAGCAAAATTCATTTTGGCATTTACAGTAACAAATTCTTCAGACATCATATTTACGCTCTACCAACGTATTTGCCAGTTTCAGTAGAAACTAATATTTCTTCGCCTTCTTTAATAAATAGTGGTGTTTCAACAACAAAATCTGTTTCTAAAGTTACTTTCTTTTGCGCTGCTTGGGCAGTGTTACCTTTAACTGCATCAGGTGCTGAAACAACTTTAAGAGTCACATTAGCGGGCAATTCAATATCCAAAACTTCTTCTTGAAACTTTCTTACCATAACTTTTTGGCCTTCTTTTAAGAAATTAAGTTCTCATTCAACATGATTAAGTGGAATTTCAATTTGCTCAAAGGTTTCTTGATCCATTAAAACGATCGCTTCACCAGAATTGTATAAAAAGTCCATATTAGTTTTTTCAATCATTGCTCTTTCAACTTTTTCACCGCCAGTGAACGATCTGATTGTAGTTGAGCCGGTGCGCAAGTCCTTTACTTTAACCTTAACATTTGCTTGACCGCGGCCTTGTTTTGAATGCGAAGCTTCTAAAACAACATAAATTGCGCCTTCTAATTGAAAAGTCACACCCGATTTTAAATCATTAACATTAATCATAGTTTTTCTCCTTGGGAATTTAACTCAAAATAATAAAATTATTATAGCGAAAAAAAACGCCAAAGCATGCGGTTTTTTTAAAAGCTTTTGCTAGAATTTTAGTATGACATTTCAAGAATCATTTAAACGCCCTAAATTAAACAAAAAAGAAACCAAAATCTACCAAACCTATATCAAGAAATTGAGTACTTGGATTTTGCAAAAAGTTACCTCGGCTAATCAAAAAGGAATTTCATTAGGAATCTCAGGAGGCATTGATAGCTCACTTTTAGCAGTAATTTGCAAACAAATTCCAACGATAAAAACCTATTTCTATCATTTTAAAACGTCAAGCAATCCAGAAATTGAAAGAAACATTAACTTGCTTGCTAAAAAATTTGATCTTAATATTGAAACAATTGACTTAAGTGATGAATTTAATAGTTTAACTTCAAAACTTAGCATTAATTCTAATCAAGTTTTAGGTAATCTAAAATCACGGCTATATATGTCAAGTTTATACGCTCTTAGCCAAAAAAATGAAACGTTAGTGTGTGGAACTGACAATTATGATGAACATTTTTTAGGTTACTTTACAAAATATGGTGATGGCGGATGTGATATTTTGCCAATCGCTAATATTAAAAAATCTGATGTTTATGCTTTAGCTAATATGTTGGGTGTTCCGGATGAAATCATTGATCGAAAACCCAGTGCTGATTTATGCGAAAATCAATCTGATGAAGGTGATTTAGGGTTTAGTTATGAAACTTTTGAAAAATGATTAATTGATCCTAATTTAGTTTCTAAAGAAATTGCTGATTCTATTACTCACTATCATAAAATTTCTAATCACAAACGTCTTGAAATCCCTCGTGGTCCTAAGTTAAAATAATTAATAATAAAACATTAATTTTTATCTTGCTAATAGTCTTTTTTAAAAATAAAATGCTTATTTTATTTACTTTTATAGACTAGATTTTACTACTCAATAAAGAAGGAAAAAATGTTTTATCAAATCAATAAAAAAAGAGGGATTTCAAGCTTCAAAGCTATTAAAGAATTTGCCAAAGAAAATCATATTAAAAAAATTGGTCACGCCGGTACTTTAGATCCTCTAGCACAAGGACTTTTAATAGTCGCAACTGACCAAGACACTAAAATGCTTTCTTTGATTGCAAACGATGATAAAGAATATTATGTAAAAGCTTTTTTACATCGTTCAAGTGCAAGTTACGATGAAGGTGAACCAATTACCTATTTAGAAAATAAACACATCACTAAAGAAATGTTGCTAAAAGTTTTAGATGAGCTTAAAAATACCACCACACAACTACCACCTGCTTTTAGCGCCAAAAAAGTAAATGGGGTACGAAGCTATTTACTAGCAAGGGATAATAAAAATGTGGTTCTAAAACCTAATGCCATTAAAATTCACTACATAAAATTAATTGATTTTAACTATGAAGAGCAGAGTTTTATTTTTGAAACTAAAGTATCAAAAGGCACTTATATTCGGTCGATGGTGCATGATATAGGTCTAATGTTGGCCACCGATGCTTGCACAAATATTTTGAAAAGAACTAAGGTTGGAAACATTTCTTTAGATGAAAAAAATAACTTTTCAAAAATTAATGATATTAGGAAATTATTTGGGGTATCATTATATACGTTAACAAAAAATCAAATTATTTTGCTCGCCAAACAGCAGCCGCTTTTTATTGAAAATTTGGCAATGCAAAATGATCAAACAATATTTACTTTCTTAAACGAAATAATCGGATACGGAACGGTCGAACATGGTAATATAAAATTTACCAAACTTTTTTACCCCGTTTTAGACAAGATTATTAAAGGAGAATAGCAATTATGACAAAATACAAAATTATCGCTTTTGACATTGATGGTACACTGCTTCCATTTGGAATTGATGAGCTTTCACCACGTCTAAAAGAAATGTTTGAAAAACTAAAAGCAAACGGATATATTAATGTTCTTTGCACCGGCCGTGATATTTTTACTGTTGGCAAGCAAATCAATAATCCTTATGTTGACTATTTTATTGGTGCGAATGGAACTTTTATTTTAGATTTAAGAACTAACGAATATGTTTTTGAAAAAACAATTGCTTATGAAGATTATTTAAAATTCCAGGAATTTGCCAAAGAAAACCAATTAGCATTTTCGTTTGTTGGTAATAAATGAGGCTACTATAACGATCTTTTTAATATTGATCACTGATACTATCGTCCTTATAAAGATAAATTCCTTTCAGTCGAAGAATTTCAAAAGCAAAACGATAAAAATTATTTAATTACCGTAACTTGCAAAAATCCTCAAGAAGTTTCAAAAAAACTTACTAAATTCTTTGAAGATAACAACATTGATCTATGAGTTTTAGCCGAATGAAGTGGTGGCGTATTTATTTCTGCTAGAGAAATTACCAAAGCAACTGGTCTAAAAATCCTAACTGATCTTTTAGGATATTCGTTAGAAGAAGTTGTTGCCTTTGGTGATAGTGAAAATGACATCGAAATGCTTCGAGCTGTTGGACTAGGAATTGCAATGGGCAATGGTGAAGATGTTACCAAAGAAGTAGCTAATGAAATTTGTTTACCAGTTACTGAAGATGGACCGTATTTTAAACTTCGTGAAAAAGGTTTTTTTTACTAACATCAGTTAACCTAACATTTTTTTAATTAATAATTGCTTTATATAAAATAAAAAACACTTGAGCTTTATAAGGCCAAGTATTTTTTTTAATTTTAAAAAAAGGTTTATTAAAAAAGAAAACTTATTTTTGATGATTGCCTAAATATTTTTGTTTAAGGGCAAGCGTTTTTAAATTTTGTACTTCGCTTTCACTCAAATGGCGAGTTTTGCCAATCTTTAGATTAGCGTCAGTGATCGGTCCATAACTTACGCGATGAAGTTCTTTTACATAATTATTCACTAGTAAAAAGAGATTTTTTACATGGTGGTTTCTACCTTCGTACAAACTAACACTATATTTAAAAGGCGCCAATTTGCTAAGGCTTTGACTAGACTTTTTGCCATTTAGTATTACTTTGTTACTATTTAGATAATTAAAATCGCCCTCGGAAAGTTCTTTTTCTAGAACAACTTCATAAACTCTTTTAATATTGGCAGACGGATGTGCTATTAAATTAGCAAAATCACCGTCGTTAGTAACCAAAATAATTCCTGTACTATTAAAATCCAATCTTCCAACCGAATAGGCATATTCTTTTAGGCCCATATACTCGTAAATTGTTTTTCTTTTTTCAGGATCTTTTAAGGTGCAAATAGTATTTTTAGGCTTATTAAAAACTAAATAAAACTTTGGGGGCTTAATATTTAATTTTTTTCCATCAATAAAGATTTGATCGTCCGCTAATACTCTTTGGCCTAAAGTGGCGACTTGGTGATTGATTTTGATCCGTTTTTGCTTAATAAGCTCTTCGGCCTGTCTTCTCGAACAATAGCCTACTTGACTAATGGCTTTTTGAATTTTAATTGTTTTTTCAAACTCATCTTTAGTTTCAGTCATAGTGCGACTAATTATAAGCCATATTTATTTATAAATATTAAACTAAGCGGTTGCCATGCCTCTTTAGTATTACTAAAGCGTGATAAATTTATGTTTGAGGAGGAAAATGGAAAAGCTAAGAAACTACAATATTGATTTAACTAGTAGCTTTGCTCTTAAAAGGCGATTAATTAATGACTTTTGTAAGTTAGCAATGGCGAAAAACGAATATAACAAAATTAAAAGTAATTCCGCACAAGATAAAAATATTTTAGATGCATTTTTAAAATCATTGGGCCATGATTATCTGAAGATTTTTACTAAAAATTTTTTGATTAAAGAAGATCTTTATGGAAGTTGGTATCTAAATTATTGATCCAAAACAACGTATTATAAAAAACTGAACTATGTTGTTAATTTATTTTTGAGGTACATTAGCGATGTGAACTAATATACCTCAAACTATGCAACGGTCAGCAGTTTCGCAACAACAAATCATTCAAGAAAAACTACTCTATCGACTTGAAAGAAGAATTTTCAGTCAAACTTATGTGAATGCCAATGAAAGTTTTGAACTAAAAGTAAGAAAGCTACTAGAAACTGATGAATTAATTATTGAGTTTCATTACACCAACCGTGACGCTCGCTTAACTAATGTAGAAGCAATTGCAACCATTAACAATAAAGAAATTCATTTTAATAGAGTGAATTCGAGTGGCGGAAAATATGTGTTTGCCGCCATTCTTAAAAAAGATAAAGATTGAAATAATTTCAAATGAATTGATTTAAAAAACATTAATTTTGAACTAGCCACTAAAGAGGGTTACTGGCAAACATATCAAAAGCTTTATGGCATAACTTATTATTTTGGCCACCCTAGCATGCAAAAGGACATTAATGTATCTAGCGAAGGCATCAATCTAAGATTGCTTACTCTATTTTCAATTAAGTGCTTTAATGAAGAGGATATTCAAAAAAGTGCTTTTAAAAATAGTTACAGTGAATGGCTAAATTTTGTAGCAATCCCACGCGAACTTAAACAGGGTGTTTGAAACCAAGTTTTATATGATTTAGAACTTTATAAAACGACATCAAAAGATAATAAAAAAAACTACAACCTAAATCAAACTGATCATAATGGCATTAAAGTAAAAGGAACAATTGCAAATCGATCAATTGAAGGGAAGTTTCAATTAATTTGCAATATTTTTGGCAAAGAAAACACAATTGCAATTAACTCCAATAGTTATTATGACCATCGACAAAAGAAAACCATATTTAGTCCCGACCATTTGCAATCACAATTAGGCTTGTTATTACCACTCAATTTTTATGGTAATTTTAGTCACCAAACAACAATTGATTTTGGCGATCAATTAAAAGATTTTAAATTAACTTACAATCAAAAAATTTCAAATCCTTATTTTTCGCCAACAATTGGAAAAGTAAAACTTAAAACAATTGAGTACAACAAGATCCCCATGTTAGAAAAATGACAAACCATCAAGTATGAAAACATTAATAAGATTAATAAAGAAAATATTACATTAGAAGAAATAGGAAAAATTGGAGGTGAATAAAATGACAAAAAAATCAAGAATATTTTTATGAAGTTCACTAGCTACCATCTCGGTCTTAGCAATTGGTGGAACCGCAACAGCTATGTACTTTCATAATAAAAAAGCTGAATCAAAAGATGCCAAGGATCAAAATCGACTTAAAAAAGATAACGATATTAAAAATAAGAAGGATAGTAATAAAAAAGAATCGCCTAAAGAAGAAGGACCGAAGTTAAATCCCAAAGATAATGACGATAATGGTGGCGAAGGCAACGACATTGAAGAAGAGCCTAAATATAAAACTATCCCTTCAAGCGAAATTTTTCCGTTGGTCAATAGTCTTGATTATTATGATAAGCTAAATTTCCGCAATGGACAAGCTTGAATTGACGAAGATATGATTGCTTTTATCATTAAAGACATTGTTAGTCGTATGACAATTACTTATGGCAAAATCAAATACTCGTATAAAGTCATTTCTGACCAAGAAGTTTTAATTAGTTTTATTTGATATTCACAAGAAAAGTACGAAAAATCATTTAGAACTTATCGCATTTTTGTTAATAAAGTATAATTGTCATGCTATGGACATTCAAAAATTAGTGTTTAACGAAATTAAAAAATTAACTAGAAATAGTTTTGATGCTTCATCAAGTCTAAAAGACCTTGATATTGATAGTTTAGATTTTATTGTCCTAGTGACGAGCGTTGAAGAAAAATACAACATAACCATTAGTGATGATGAACTAATGAAGCTAAAAACTATTCAAGATATTATTGATTGTTTAAATAAAAAATTAAATTAAATTTTATTATAAAATTATTTAGCAACAAACTACCAATAGGGGTATAGTTCAATGGTAGAACAACAGGCTTCAACCCTGTGTGTTGTGGGTTCGAGTCCTGCTACCCCTGCCATTTGCTTAATTGCATCTTAATTTTTTAAATGAGTCTTAATAATTGAGGCTCATTTTTAGTTTGAATTTTTGCAATAAATAAAATAAAAAGCCTATAAATAGGCTTATTTTGGCACATTTCCGTGAAATGGTGCCGTCTACTGGAATTGAACCAGCGACCCCTTCCTTACCATGGAAGTGCTCTGCCCCTGAGCTAAGACGGCTTTTTTGCTTAATCATTATAACAATTTTTATAACATATGTTAAATTTTTGGAAAATGTCTTTGGTTAAACTATTAATTTGAATAATATTTTTTTGCTATAATAAAAAAATTATGGAAAAGACAATGTACACCTCTTTAATTTCAATTAAAGAAAAATATGAATTATTAGCTCAAGAACTAACTAAGCTAGAAATTTTTAACGATATTAAAAAATACACTAAAATTCAAAAAGAACATGCTTCAATTGAAGACATCGCTATCGCTTTTATTAATTATTTAGCCGCAGAATCGTCATATAACTTATCAAAAGAAATTTTGCAAAACGAAAAGGATGAAGAGTTAATTGCCTTGGCAAAAGAAGATATTGATGAGCAAAGCACATTAATGCAAAAGCTTGAACAAGAGCTAAAAGAACTACTACTTCCTCAAGATGAAAATGACAACAAAAATGTCATTATGGAAATAAGAGGAGCGGCCGGTGGCGATGAAGGTGATATTTTTTCTGGCGATTTGTTTAAAATGTATCAAAAGTTCTGTGAAGCAAATGACTTTAAAATAAAAATTGTTGATTCAGTATACGGCACTGCTGGTGGATATAGTAGAATCGTTTTCATAGTTAAGGGTGAAAAAGTCTTTTCTAAATTGAAATTTGAACGTGGTGTGCATCGTGTACAAAGAGTGCCTCAAACCGAGACTCAAGGAAGAGTTCACACTTCAACTGCAACAGTTACAGTTCTTCCCGAAGTTGATGATGATGTTAAAATTGAAATTAGACCAGAAGACATCGAAGTTGATGTTTTTCGTAGCTCTGGTGCTGGTGGACAATCAGTTAACACCACTGACTCAGCAGTACGGATTACTCACAAAAAAACTGGCATTATAGTAACTAGTCAAGATGAACGTAGTCAAATTATGAACCGTGAAACTGCTTTAAAAATTCTTAAAGCTAAACTCTATGAAATTGAAGTTAAAAAGCGGGAAGAAGAAGAACAAGGCTTAAGAAAATTGGCAGGAACTGGTGATCGTAGCGAAAAAATTCGTACCTATAATTATCCTCAAGATCGAATTACCGATCATCGAATTGGCTTTTCACTTTCGCTTAAAAATGTTATGGAAGGCAATTTGGACAAAATTATTGATGCTTTAATTGCCGATGAAAAAGCTCTAAAGATTAAAGCTGCAGGATTTTAATTTTAATGATTGATAAACACATTTTACTAAGGGAAAAAGAACGTTACAATTTACCTTTAGAGATTTCAAATAAAGAGCTAAAACTACTAAAAAAAGACTGCCCTGTACAAAAAATCATTGGCTATCAAGAAATGCAAAATGTCTTTATTGATTTATCTTACAAAGTCTTAATTCCGCGATACGAAACTGAAGAACTAATAATATCTTCATACCAATATTTAAATAAAAATTCCAAAGTACTAGATTTAGGTTGTGGCTCTGGTTTTATTGGACTGGCTATTAAAAAAAATATTGGCTGTTATGTGACACTTGTTGATATCTCTAAGCAAGCGATTAAGCAAAGCGAATTAAACGCTAAGTTAAATAACTTGGACGTCAAAATAATTAAGTCAAATTGATTTAGTAATGTTAAAAATGATGAAAGATTTGATGTAATTGTCTCTAATCCCCCTTATCTTAATAGAAAAAATCATTTTGCAAAATCACTTTCATACGAGCCTAAAATTGCCCTTTTTGCCAAAAAAAGTGGATTATTTTCTTATATGCAAATTTTAAAAAAGGCTAAGAACTATTTAAATGAAAGTGGTAAATTAATTTTTGAAATTGATCAAAATAGTGCTATTTTTCTAAAGCAAAATTATCCTAAAGTAATTGTGAAAAAGGATATTAATGGTAAGGATCGCATCGCAATTTTGCAAAAGGATGACTTATAAAAATTAATAAAATTTAGCACTCCAATTTAAATTGTGCTAAAATGTAATTCTATTATGAGTGACAAACAAAAACGAGATTATTACGAAGTATTAGGCGTTAGTAAAAATGCTACTGAAAAAGAGATTAAAAGTGCTTATCGTAAACTAGCGATGCAATATCACCCGGATCGCAATAAAGAACAAGGAGCAGAAGAAAAATTTAAAGAGGCAACCGAAGCTTACGAAGTTTTATCTGATGCCGAAAAACGTGCTAAGTATGATAAATACGGTCACGGTGCTTTTGATCAAAGTTCATTCCAATATTCTGATGATCTATTTGGCGATATTTTTAAATCATTTCGTGATTCTTTTACAAGTGGTGGGTTTGGAAGCGGAACTTTTGAGGATCTTTTCGGTTTCGGGAGATCTTCAAGAAATACTAGAGGCGAAGACTTAGAAAGTACTGTTACCATTGAATTTTTAGATGCTATTTTCGGTAAAGAAGTTAAGTTAAAATTAAATAAAAGCACGATTTGTTCTAATTGTAATGGTAGCGGAGCTAATAGTCCTAGTGATGTTATTGTTTGTTCAAAATGTAATGGTCATGGCCAAGTGACAAAGAAAATGGGCTTCTTTAGTACCGTAACAACTTGTCCACAGTGTGGTGGAACAGGGAAAACTATTAAGAATGTTTGCCACGTTTGTCATGGCAGTACTTACGAAACTAAACAAGTCATTGAAACCGTTAAAATTCCGGCTGGCGTACAAAACATGCAAAGAATTGTTGTTAAGGGTTATGGTATGCCTTCTAATCATGGTGGCAAACCTGGCGACTTATATATTTCAATTAATATTAAACCGCACGAATATTACGAAAGAATCAATGACGATATTGTTTTAACGGTTCCTGTTTCAATAAAATCGATTTTATTAGAAGAAGAAATTGAGATTCCAACTCCATATGGAAGAACGAAAATCAAACTAAAAAAAGATACTAAATTAGATGCGGTTATTAAATTAAGTAATTACGGTTTTAGTATCTTGAATTCCAAGAAACGCGGTGATCTAGTTGTGGTTCTTAAACCATATATTCCTTCTCTAGATAAAGAAGCAAGCGAAGAGTTAAAAATAATTTTTGCAAAAAATGAAGATAATCAATATAAAAAATGATTGGACAAGTTCTAATCTTTTTTATTTACCCCAATCAACTTTTTATTGTGTTATTATATTTAGCGTATTTTTTTATATTTTGGGAGTTTTTTAGCACAAATGGATCAGAAAGTTTTAATAGTTGAATCACCAAATAAAGTAAAAACTATTCAGCAATATGTTGGTAGCGATTACAACGTTGTTTCTTCGGTTGGTCATATTCTTAAATTAAGCACATCAGGCGTTGATGGGCTTGGTATTGATTTTACTAATTGAGAGCCCATGATGATTCAAGATCGTACTAAAGCTAAAGTTATTAAAGCTCTTAAAGATGCTACTAAAAATGCTAAAGAAGTTTTAATTGCAACTGACCCGGACCGCGAAGGTGAAGCAATAGCGCAAAACTTAGTTGATACTCTAAAATTAAGTAAGATTTACCGCCGCATTAAATACAATGAAATTACTGCTGAAGCAATCAAAGAAGCACTAGAAAATCCCCAAATGATTGACGATAATTTAGTAAAAGCCCAAAAAACTAGAAGAATGTTAGATCGAATTATTGGTTTTAGGCTTTCGCAACTAATGAAAAGAAAAGTTAAAAATGCTCCATCACTACCATCAGCTGGAAGAGTGCAATCAATTGCTCTAAAACTAGTGTGCGATAAAGAAAAAGAAATAAAGGCTTTTATTCCTATTAAGTACAATAAAATTCAGGCAAAGATTTCCGAAGATGTTATCGCTGATTTTTACTATCCAACAAACTCAGATTTTAAAAATGATAATACTTGAATTTTGCCTGAAAAAATTGATAGTATTGTTGCTGAATTAAACAAAAATAAAAGTTTATTAGTTAAAGACTTTAAAGTTTCACAACGAAAAGAATCACAAATTACGCCTTTTAAACAATCGGTTTTATATAAAGAAGCAAAATATTCAGCTACGACTGTGCAAATTAGTGCTCAAAAGCTTTTTGAGATGGGGCTAATTTCATATCCAAGAACAGACTCAACACGAATGAGTGATACCTTTATTGCAAAAGCGCGTGAATACATCAAAGAAAAATTTGGCGAAAATTATGTCGCTAGTGATATTAAAAGTTTTTCAGGTGCTCAAGACGCTCACGAAGCGATTCGTCCTACAGATATTTATTTAATACCGCAAGTTGCTAAGACAAAATATGACTTAGGTGAGGTTGAATCTTATATTTATACAATCATCTACAACAAAACTATGTCGTCATTAATGACTCCACCAGTTAGAGAAATTTATCGCTATGAATTGGTCAATGGGCTTTATTACTTTAAAATGTCATACAGTAAAGTTATTTTTGATGGGTATTATCGTGTTCTTAATTTTGAAGAGCCCAAGCCACTTCCGAAATACGAAATTGGTGAAGCAATTCCTGTTCTAGAATTTACAAGGTTTGATAAAGAAACTCAACCACCTGCGCGTTACAATGAAGGTTCACTTATTAAAATGCTAGACGATATAAAAGTTGGTCGTCCTTCAACATTTGCTTCAACGATCAATATCATCAAGAAACGTTTATTTGTTGAAACAATTAACGGTGCCTTACATCCCACAGTTTTTGGCGAAGTAGTTTTAAAAAAACTAATTGAAGGTTTTCCAAATACAATAACAGAAGAATACACTGCTCAGGTTGAAGAAGAATTAGACGAAGTTTCCGAAGGCAAAGCTGACTATAAAATTTTATTAGAAGACTTTTGAAATCGTTTCCAACGTAGTTATGATGATGCTTCAAAAACAATCGAAATAAGCATTATGCCCCAAGAGTTTTTAGAGCGTAGTTGCCCAAGATGTGGATCAACTCTTTTGTATCGCAACAATAGCAAAAAACACACCAAATTCATTGGTTGTAGTAACTTTCCAGCTTGTCGTTACTCTGAGAATGCCGATGGCACTCCTACAGGACAAAAAACTTACAAACCTCGTTACTACAAAAAATCTTCAAAAGCTAATTAAAATATTTTTATATCTTATTATTTTGCGGCCAATATTTATTGGGCCGCATTTTAATAATATTCATCAATCGATGTGACATTATTTCTAAAACTATTGGGTTATTTTTTGTGTTAATGATTGCCAAGCTTGAGAATTTTTTTAAAAACTTATTGTTTAGGATAAAATGACTAAATTATGAAAAAAACTAGTAGAGTAAAAACGGTTTCAAGAGCTTTAATTTGATCTATTGTTGGGCTTGGCATAATTGGTTCTGTTAGTGGCGCCATTTATTTTGTTATTAAAAACTCAAAACCCCAAAGTAAAGACTACTATAGTCCCGAACAATTTCAAAAAGAAGCTCAAAACGTATCACTTAAAGCTAATCTTGAAACTTCACAAGATGCCCAAACTATTCTTAGTAGTTTTCTAAAAGGCAAAGCCGAAGTTTTAATTTATAGTGCACTTCGCGACACTCAAGAAAAAAGTAATAGTGAATTCGATCCTCACAAGTTTATTTCTCGCCACATAACTAATAGTTTTACCTTTCAACAAGTCAAAAATTTCACAATTGAATACACCAATCTACGACCAGTAAAAGATAGTTCATATAAACTAATCGTTGAATACACCATTAAACTAAATTATAACAATGCCTCAGGTCGTCACGAAAGTGAAAAAATTAAGGGAACTAATCAATCTCTTTACTACTATCACGGTGAAAAAACTGTTGATTTTTTAAATCAAGAAAGCGACCTTGAAAATAACATTCTTTTTAAAGAAAATATTCAAAAAGGATTGCCTGATTTGCTAAAAATTTTAAGAAGACACTTAGAAAAAGACAGCTCTAAAGAAAATGTACGCGAGGATTCACAAGAAGCTAATAATGACGCCGAAAAATGATTTAATAGTGAAGAATTTAGAGCGGCAGTTTTCAAATGATTTAAAGAAATCTTTGAAAAAAGTGACGCTTATCCTTTAGCTTTTCGAGAAAAAAATCAAATTAATGGTGCTAAAAAATTTGACTTAGTTTCTTATAAAGAAAATGACAACCCTTATGTACAATGAAACCCTAAAAAAGGATTAAATGTCTTAACCATTGACTATCAGTTTCAGTCCTTATCTGATCCAAATATTAAGTCCACTCCTTTTAAGTGAATTTATAATGTTGATGGAATCTAGTATCATATAAATATGAATAAAACAACTAAAAATTCTTTAAGTAAAAAAATCAAAACTAAAGCGCTTAGCAAGGAATACTTGGAGTTTAAAAAGCTAGAGAACAATATAAAAAAGGATCTTAAAATCATCCCCGATAATCAAGAAATTTCTTTACATGGAATAAAAAATCTTTTCAAAGCAAAAGAGTATACTGCCGCTTATGACAATGCAATTCTTGCTGACATTGTTGAGTTAGAGGCTAGAATCGCTAAAATTAACGAAGCTAAAGACATGAGTGTAGCTGAAACGGCTTTAGATACTCAAACAATAGAAATTGAAAAGATTATTGATAGCATTAAAAAGTAACTTTTTAATGCTTTTTTATTATTAGTTTTATTCAAAAAAATGTTTTTTGGATTAGTATTATTAACGATTAACTAACAACATAAAATGCAATGCTTTTAACTAGTTAAGGTGTTTTGGCAAAGATTTTAAATAAAGTGAAGCATTCATTTTTTAAAATTAATTTTAAATTTTTTAAAACCGTAGAAACTTAACCTAGAAAATTGGTACAATCTTAGAAAAGTAAGGAAATTATATATGAAAGAAAAAAGAGTAAATATCGCAATCGACGGACCTAGCGGTGTTGGTAAAACGATTATGGCAACAATGCTTGCAAAAAAACTAAACTACAAATTTTTGAGTAGTGGTAGTTTTTATCGTATTATTGCCTACAACGCATTAGTAAATAATTTAAACTTAAAAAACGAAGAAGAAGTTAATAGTGCTTGAGCGTTTGATGATATTGAAATTTTAGATGATGATTCATTAATTTTTAAAGGCATAGATGTCACTAAAAAAATTCGCGAAGATATTGTGGCCAAAAGTGCTTCACAAATTGCTAAATTTCCTTCTGTTCGCATCAAAGTAAATCAGTTTATTCAAATATACGCAAAGAAAAATAAGGGCATTATTGTTGATGGTCGTGATGCTACTTATCGCATTTTACCGGACGCTGAAGTAAAATTTTTTATGTCAGCAAGTCCCGAAATTAGAGCAAAGAGAAGAATGCTACAAGATGAACAAATGGGCATTCATTCAAATTACTCTGATGTCTACGAATCAATCAAAAAACGTGATTATGAAGACACTAATCGGCCAATCGATCCTCTTAAAGTAAGCGAGGGCAGCATTGAAGTTGACACTTCTAATATGAGTATTGAAGAGAACTTTGAAGTTCTATACCAAGAAATATTAAAAAGGATAAACTAATGAAAAATGCAGTGGCAATAATAGGTAAGCCCAACGTCGGCAAGAGCACTTTTTTTAACAAATTAATCAACAAAAGAAAAGCGATTGTTTATGATCGTCCTGGCGTAACTCGTGATCGTATTTATGATGTTGTATCTTGAGCAGGTAGCACTTTTACTTTAATTGATACCGGTGGAATTACAATTGAAAATGATGATTTTAAAGAACAAATTAAAATTCAAGCACAAGTAGCCATTGATGAAGCTAGTGTTATTGTTTTTTTAATTGATGGTAGAAATTCCTTAACATCAGAAGATTTTTTTGTAGCAGAATTGCTACGAAAAAGCGCTAAAAAAGTAATTTTGGCAATTAATAAAATCGAGAATAACAACTTTGACTTCGATCCGCTAATCTATTCGCTAGGTTTTAATAAAATTTTTAAAATTAGTTCAATTCATGGAGATGGCTTAGGAGATCTTTTAGATGAAATCATTAGTAGTTTTGATCCTAAAACCGCACAAGAATCACAAGTTTTTAAGTTGGCTTTATTAGGAAAAACTAATGTTGGTAAAAGTACTTTGCTAAACACTTTGAGTAATGAAGAGCGCTCGATTGTTAGTGACATAGCTGGCACTACTAGGGATGCAATCTCATCATTTATTAAAATTAATGGCGAAGAATTTGAAGTTGTTGATACAGCTGGAATTAAAAGAAAAAGCAAATTAATTGATAGCATTGAACATTATTCTCTTATAAGAGCACACGCCGCGATAGAGGAAGCAAATCTTTGTTTACTTGTTTTAGATGCTACTGATGAAGTTAGTCATTTTCATCAAAATATCATTGGTATTGCTTATGAGCAAAAAAAACCAATGATTGTTATTGTTAATAAATGAGATAAAATTGAAAAAGATACTTCAACAATGGATAAATTCAAAAAATCATTGGCGAAGAAACTTAAATTTGTTGACTGAGCGCCGATTGCTTTTATTTCTGCTAAAAATAATCAAAGAATTAATAAATTAAAAGATTTAATATTAAAAGTAAAAGATAATATCAAACGTAAAATTACCACCAATCATCTTAATGAGCTCATTATGAATGTGCAACTAATGCGCCCTGCATCTTCGATTAATGGCAAAAGACTTTCAATCACCTTTGCTAAACAAGTCGAGGGTAGCATTCCAACTTTTGTACTTTTTGTAAATGACAAAAAATTAGCACACTTTAGTTATTTAAGATATTTGGAAAATCAAATTAGACTTAATTATGATTTTTCTGGGACACCAATTGAATTAATTTTGAAAAATAAAAATGAAAAGTAGGTATTAGTTTTGAAAAATAAAATTGTAATTATTGGTTCTGGGGCAATGGGAACTGCATGTGCCACTATCTTAGCTGATAACGACCAAAATGTTGTTATCTATGGCGTAGACGAACAAGAAATTCAAGAGCTAAGATCGGGAAAAAATACAAAATATTTCGGTAGCATTGATCTCCCTTATTTTAAGGCAACCACCAACCTTCAAGAAGCTTTAGTGGAGGCTGAATTTGTTTTAATGGCCGTACCTACCAAGGCATACGAAGCTGTTTATAGTGAGGTTGTTCAGAACTTAACTAGTCAAGTCATTTTAATTAATGTAAGTAAAGGCTTTTGACCAAATACAAGTTTGCCAGTTCATGAAGTGCTTGAACTAAAAAATAAAATCAAAAGTAAAATAACGGGCGTAGTTTCACTAATTGGCCCCTCATTTGCTATTGATATGGTTAACAAAAGTATTACTTTAGTTTCGGCTGTTTCTGCTAGCAAAATTGCTTCTAATCGAGTTGCCAAATTATTTTCAAACGAATATTTTAGAGTCTATCGTCAAAATGATGTCCGCGGAGCTTTCGTAGGAGCAATTTACAAAAACATCTTAGCAATTGCCAATGGCATGCTAGATGGCCTTGAATTCACAAACAACACTCAAGCCGCTTTAATTGCTAGGGGCGTTTCTGAAATGTTAAGATATAACAAAATTGTGGGTGGAAAGAATAAAACCTTATTTGGGCTAACCGGAATTGGCGACTTAGTTTTAACAGCTCTTTCTAGCAAATCTCGTAACTATACTTTCGGAAAAAATTTCATCCAAAATCAAATTGGTGACGAAAATATCACCATTGAAGGAAAACATTCAATTAAAATAATTTACGAAAAATATGTTGCTACAAAAGTACTAAGGCTTCCTATTATAGAAGCACTATATCAAGTCATTTTTGACCATCAAGATCCTTTAAAAATCATTAAAAATCTAATGAAAAAACCGATAATCAACGAATAATGTTTCAATTATCGCTATAATAAATAATTACAAGGAGAAGATAATGAACAAAAGAGAATTAATCGTCGCTGCTAGTGAAAATACTGGTAAGCCACAAGTTCTTATTGAGGAAGTTTTTGATGAAATTCAAAGATTAATTATTGAAGAACTTGTTAAAAAAAATACAGTTTCAATCTCAGGTTTTGGTACTTTTTGAGTAATTGAAAAACCTGAAAGCCAAAGAATCAACTACTTTACAAAAGAAAAAATTGTTGTAGCTGCTAAAACTGAACCTAAATTCAGATTTTCAAATGTGTTTAAAGCACAAGTGAATCGGTATTAATCAAATCTTTTTCTTGCAAAACAAATGTAGTCTAAAATTCCTGGATATTGTAGTTCTAAAATAACACCCTTAGCCTTTAGAACATCAAAGTTCAGGGTTTTTTTATTTTGTATCATTTTTCTAAAAGTTTCATGGCCGACTAAAATAAATTCGTTTTGAATTTTAAAATAGATTATTCAAAATGCTAAGCCACCATGTCACAATACTAAATCGAGGTATTCTAGTTGGTGTTTTTTTACATTTTTTAGGCTAAAGTTTTCATCTTCGGTACTTTTGGCTTCAAAAGCAAGAAATCTCCCTTGATAAAGGCCATAGTAATCAACAGTGCTTTTATGTGAAATTTGCGCGTTTTTGGTGATAAGCTTACGATCTTTTAATTCAACTTTCTGAAACTTTATATCCAAATTCTTTTTATGTACTAAACAAACGCCATGTTTTAAATAGAAATTATTAGTTTGATTAATAATGGTTTCTAGTAGCATGCCCCGGTTTTTATAATGCGTGTTGTCCATATTTAAATTACACTACAAATTAGCCCGACTAAATTCCTAACTTTTTCGCATTTTTTTACTTTCTAAGCTAATAAGAAAGCATCTCAATTGAGATGCTGGGCTAGATAAACATATTCGTTTCAACTTCCTTGTTATATTCGTCTTTATGTTCTCAAAGCATTCTAATTAAATCTCCGGCCATAATCATTGCAATAACATCGTTGTGACAGTATTTTTTTAATTCGACTACTTTCTGCGCTCATTCATTATCTTTAATGGCATTATTAGCTCTAGCATTGGCAATCGCCAAAGCAATAGAGCCGTTTTTAACTTCAAGTTCATGGTAAGGAATGATTTTATGTTCTAATTCAATATTATTTTCAGTAATAAATCTTTCAACCATCTTAATTGAATAACGGCACATTAACTTAGAAATTAAAATAAAGGTTTCTTTGACTGAATTCAAACTCCTTACGGCAAAAAAACATAACAAATCGATAATTTTGTCAATGATCGCATCGACTTTATGGCTAATATCAAAATAAAGTTCTTCAGTGATTATTTTATCTTTTGCATAATAAAATAGCATTTCTTTAATCTCAAGTAGTCTAGTTTTTTCATAACCTTTATTAAAAACAACGTATCCGTCGGCATCTTGATCGTAAATATCATTAACAATTTTAATTAAACTTTGGTACGAATATTTTTGAGGATCATATACAAAATCATCACTTTGGTAAATTTTATTATCTTTAGTCTTGATAATCGAAAGTTGACTGACCAGTTGAGTTCACGGTGAATGGTAATTCATAATCGGCTCAGGCATTGTGAATCCTTCAAAATCAAATCAAACAAAGTTTTGTTTACTTTCGTCAAAAAACCTAATAATATCAATCGCGGCATTTTTTAAAGTAGGATAAATCTTTATTAAATTTTTAGTAAAAAAACTATTGACTCATGCATTTTGTTTGTTAAAAATTAACTCTGAAGCCAATGCTTTAGAAGCGTAGGTAAGATGAGGAAATCTACTACTAATAATTTGGGGATAAACAATGGAAGTTACATCAAAAGTGGGACCAAAATCTTCTTGCATGCAAGCAACGTTGAGACTAAAAAAGTCGGGGTATTTACTTAAGTTATTAATAATTAAAATAAATTTGTCGAATGAATAGAAGTGTTTTTCACTACTAATAGATCCAAGTTCCCCATAGATGTGATTGATTATTTTAATGGCATTTTTTCCTTTGGCTACTATTTCGCCGGCCAATCTTTTTCTAATTTCTGTTTCGCTAGTGTAGTCTTTGATTGAAGGTTTAGATTTTGAAATGTTACAATACTCACTTTTGTAAAAATCAATAATGCCTTTGCGTTGGTTTTCTCTTTTTTTATAAAGCTGGCTATATAGAAAACAATTTTCGATTCTAAAAACATTTTTTTCTACAACTTTAAAATCGTAATAAGCTCTTAAAAGATTTTTTTTATTTGTTTTTGAAGATGGCACTACTCAAGCAAGCGTCTTTTCTTCGGCATTATAATAAAAGGGACGAGCGATTGCATTACGATATTCAAAGACCGGATTAATAATCAATTTATGTCCTTCGTCAATGGCATTTTTAGTTGTTTTTATAAGGCTTTCAGCAGAATCTTTTTTTGATAAGATTTTAATTTTATTGCGATAATGGGGATATTTGTTAGCAAATTCATCACATACATGTTCGGTTGCTTTTTCGAACACCGATTCAATTCCGGTAGCAAAAACTTCGACACTTCTAAAAGCGTCTTTGAGACTTCAAAAATCTTGTAATTGGCCTTCTTGTTTTAATGTATTAACAAAATTAGCATTACTGGTAATCTTATTTTCTAAGTAAGAGATTTTAGTGGACAATGAATTAGCTTCTATTTTTTGAATTTCTTCGTTATTTAAGTATTTTTTCAAAAATGTATCATTTAATAATTTTTCAATATTTTCAAACTCAAAATTAATTTCGTCATAATCAAGATCTTTGGACTCTTGACTAGCTTCTTCTAGATTTAATAAATCAACATTTTCATTAAGATTATTTAGCATAAAAAAAGGCTGATAGTTATTCAACCTAGAAAAATGAATAAAAGTAAAATACTTAGGAATCTTCATTTTTTACAACCGCTTTTCCGATTTCTACCCATTTATTGTATAGGGTAGTTCATTCACCTATATTTCGGCATTTTAGATATTCAATTAAATCATTATCAATATTATTTTTTCACTGTGGGCTAATTCCTAAAGTAGTATATTTTTTAAATCACGCTTCGCAGAATTTTATGTCATCTTCCACTTGCGCAACATCAACTTTGTAATCAAAGTTTTTAACATGACGTTTTTTAATTGGCACAAGTTCAGGATTTTTATAGTCTTCAGCTTCTAAAAAAATCGCAACAATGCTAAAGATATCAACGCCCATTAAATAAGAATAAAGCTGCGCTTGTTTTAAATAACCTAATGGTACAAAACCAGCTAGTCAGTTTTCATAGTTTTTAATGTTTGTTGTTTTGATTTCAACAATCATTTTTCGATTTTTGGCATAGCCATCGGGCAATCCACCAAATAAGGGATTGTCTTTGAAGTAATCGTAGTTATACTTTTCAGCAGGGAAACGTTCAAGTGGCTCTTTTAAAGCTTTTTCAACCATTTCTAGAATTTTAGGCTCAATTATTATACCGGCATCAACATATTTGCGATCCAAAACCGGTAGTTGTAAACCGCATAATCTTGCAAAGGCTGCGAATTGGCTTTTGAAACTATCGACTTCTAAAATATCAGCAATTGCTGATCCCGTGATTTTTTTAAAGCCACTAAAAGATCCAACTTTATTAGCAAGCAATTTTTTATGAAAATCGGCATTTAAAATAATGGTTTTGTTTTCAAAGTTAATAGTGTAGTCTACATCATTGTAGTACTTACGATTCGGAGCCTCAAACATTTTTATTTACTCAATATCACTTTCTCTGTCTTCATCTTGAAAACTAACATAAGGGTGTTTTGTTAGAACATAATCTCAAATGGCACTTGTGTCAGCATTTGGGCTTTGCTTTTGGAAAATTTTACATTGTTCAATGGCAACAATTGCATCATAAATTGCTTTGTAATTAGTGTTTACACTTTTTTCTCAAGCACGGTATTCTTTAATTACCTTTTCATCAATTTGATCCTCGTTGTAACTAGGGAAATAACAATGAACAATTTCATGTAATAGTGAAAAGAAGATGTGGCTTTCAGAGTGACGCATATCTGATAGAAAAATATAGCGTCTTCCACCTTTTTTCAAAGTGATGCCACATATTCCACTATTTTCAATGAATGGCTTTGCTACTAAAATTATTCCTTTGGTTTCTAAATATGACTTGATTTCATCAATTTTGTCATTAAATCTAACATTTGGAGCTGACATTAGATTTAAGATTTTTCTAATAATTGAAGTAAAAGTCGTTCTTCGAAACACTCCAACATTGTTATATTCAGAATCAACCGAAAGCTCACAGAATCTAATTCAAATATATGAATTTGGCTTATTGTAGTATTTGTTTTTATCAGCCAAAACTCTCTCTTTTAAATAAGTACGATAAGTTTCTAGATTCATAACTCCATAGAATTTTTTAAGCATCATTAACTTAATATGAAGTGGCATTTCATCAGTAACACTAACACCGAAAGGTAGCGATAACTCTGGGTGTTCAATTAAAAAATTGATTCCAAAGGCTTTTAGTTGTTCTTCAACAGTTTCGCCTTGGCTACTTTTTCGTTTTGATGCACGAATGTTTGTATAAACATGATAAATAGCGGTCAAAAGGCCTGGTTCTAAATGAAAAACGTATTCTAGTCCCTCTAAAACATTTACGCTAATATCTAGAACATCATTGTTTAAAATTGAATTGATGTGCTTGACACTTAAGTTAAGTCTTAATGAAAGCTCTTTTTGTGTCATCCTATATTTTTTTAAATAATACTTTAATTCGTCTGAAAACATTTTGCTATGAACTTCTATCTTGCTCATATCAAAAAATTTGCTACTACTTGGCATTTTAAATTATTCTTCTCCTCACATAATAAAAACTTATTTTTAAAATTATACTAAAAATTCTCCTAAAATCCGCCTTAATTTTGTGCCTCCTCGCCTTACTTTTTTGACAAAATTTATAATTTAATTTTTTTAAAGGATAAAAATTTTGCCTTATTTAAAGACATAATTTTTACTATTTTAAGGATAAAAAAACTAGTATGTAAGCTAACTCACATACTAGTAAAAAATTATTTTTATGATTAATCTTCATCGATTTTTACTTTGCCACCACGTTTTTTGATGATTTCATCAGCTAAATTACGAGGTAGTTTTTCGTAGTGATCGAATCACATTTGATAAGTTCCACGACCAGTAGTCATTGAACGAAGTTCAGTAGCATAACCAAACATTTCACTTAATGGAATATATGCTTTAATAACATGAGCACCATCATTTCTAGTTTCGTTATCTCTTACTTGACCACGTCTTCTAGAAATATCTCCCATAACATCACCAAAGAAATCTTCTGGTATAACAACAGCAACGTCCATAATTGGTTCAAGTAGAACCGTTCCTAGCATTTCCCGACCTTTGGTTAAAGACTTAGAAGCGGCAATTTTATATGCTAATTCAGAGCTATCGACTTCATGGTATGATCCATCGAATAAAGTAGCTTTAACATCAATTAAAGGATACCCTGCCAAAATTCCAATTTCCATTTTTTCTTTAAGTCCTTTTTCAATTGACTTAATGTATTCTTTAGGAATTTTCCCACCAACAATTTTGTCAACAAATTCAAAGCCTTTATCAGGGTTTGGTTCATATTTGATTCAAACATGTCCATATTGACCTTTACCACCTGATTGTTTCTTGTGAATCCCTTCAACTTCGGCACTTTTTGTAATGGTTTCACGGTATGAAACTTGAGGTGCACCAACATTGGCCGCTACTTTAAATTCACGTTTTAGCCGGTCAACTATGATGTCAAGATGAAGTTCACCCATTCCAGCAATAATGGTTTGGCCAGTTTCTTCGTCGGTGTAGTATTTGAAAGTAGGGTCTTCAGCGGCTAATCTTTGAAGTGCTAGTGAAAGTTTTTCTGAAGCATCTTTTGAAGCAGGTTCTAATGCTTGCGAAATAACTGGTTCTGGGAAGTTCATGTTTTCTAAAACAATATCTTTATGTTTTTCATCAATTAGAGTGTCCCCAGTAGTAGTGAATTTAAGTCCAACGGCAGCGCCGATATCACCAGTACGAACTTCATCAATGTCAGTTCTACTATTAGCATGCATTAATAAAATTCGACCAATTCTTTCTTTTTCACCTTTAGTTGAGTTATATAAGTAAGTTCCTTTGTTTAGAATACCTGAGTAAACTCTAAAGAAAGTCAGGTTACCAACATAAGGGTCGTTCATAACCTTAAATGCTAGTGATGAGAAAAATTCATCATCAGAAGCAGGAATGGAAATTTCACCTTCGCCTTTGTATGCTTTCATTGGGGGAATGTCTAGTGGTGATGGTAGATAGTCAACAATCGCATTAAGCATTAACTTAACACCTTTGTTTTTGAAGCTTGTGCCACAAACAACAGGGAAATAAGTCGCTGAAAGAGTTGCTTTTCTAATAGCTGCTTTGATTTTTTCAATTGAAACTTCTTTTTCTTCTAATAAAGCTTCCATAATTTCTTCATCAAAGTCAGCAACAGATTCAATTAACGATGAACGCATTAGAGTAGCTTCATCTAGTAGATGGGCTGGAATCGGAATTTCTTTCATGTTTTCTTCAGGCTTGCCATCAAATTCATAAGCTTTCATTTCAACTAAATCAATAATTCCAGTAAATTGAGCTTCTTCACCAATGTTTAGTTGAATTGGATGAGCGTTTGCACCTAAAAGTTTTCTAAGTGATTCTGTTGAAGCTTTAAAATTAGCTCCAGCTTTATCCATTTTGTTAACATAAACAATTCGAGGAACGTTGTAGTTAGTTGCTTGACGTCAAACAGTTTCAGTTTGTGGTTCAACACCGCTTTGAGCATCTAAAACTGCTACAGCACCGTCAAGTACTCTTAATGAACGTTCAACTTCAACAGTAAAGTCGACGTGGCCTGGGGTGTCAATAATGTTTAGACGTTTACCACCTCAATATGCAGTAGTAGCCGCTGAGGTAATGGTGATTCCTCTTTCTTGTTCTTGAACCATTCAGTCCATTTGGCTTTCACCCTCGTGGGTTTCACCAATTTTGTGGATTTTTCCGGTATGGAATAGTACCCGCTCAGTAGTGGTGGTTTTACCAGCGTCGATGTGGGCCATAATTCCAATATTACGGTAATCTTCTAATTTATATTCACGTGCCATAATAAAATCCTAATTTCCTATCATCTAAAGTGTGCAAACGCTTTGTTAGATTCTGCCATTTTATAGGTATCTTCACGTTTTTTAATAGCACCACCCATTTTGTTTGATGCATCAATGATTTCGCCCGCTAGTTTTTCTTCCATTGTTTTTTCATTACGCAATCTAGCATATTGAATTAATCATCTTAGTGCTAGAGTTTGTTTTCTTTTTGCACTAACTTCACAAGGAACTTGGTAGTTTGATCCACCAACTCTTCTTGAACGAACTTCTAATTGTGGGCTAATATTTTCAATTGCAACAGTAAACACTTCAATTGGTTCTTTATTAGTTTTATTCTTGATAATTGCAAAGGCATTGTATAAAATGCTTTCTGCAACTGATTTTTTACCATCAAGCATGATTGTGTTAATTAATTTAGTAATAATTTTTGAGTTAAAAACTGGATCAGCTAACACATCTCTTGTAGGAGTTTTTCTTTTTCTTGCCATGATTTAATCTCGCTTTCTAAATTAATTTTCTTTTGGTTTTTTAGTTCCGTAAATTGAACGACCTTGTTTACGTTTGTCAACACCAGCGGCATCTTGAGTACCACGTACGATAGTGTATCTAACTCCGGGTAGGTCTTTAACTTTACCGCCGCGAATCAATACTACTGAGTGTTCTTGTAAGTTGTGTCCTTCACCAGGAATATATGCAGTCACTTCTTGACCATTAGATAGTCTTACCCGAGCATATTTACGAATAGCTGAATTAGGTTTTTTAGGGGTCATCGTTGCTACCCGAGTACAAACACCACGTTTAAATGGACTAGGAATTTTATTTTCTTTTTTTTGTAAAGAGTTAAACATCATACCTAAAGCAGGGGCTTTTGATTTTGAAGTTTTAGCACTACGACCATGATTAATCAATTGACTAATTGTAGGCATCTTTATTTTCCTTTCATTTTAATTTTTAGTTTGGATAATTTTTATGTTTGGTATTTATGCTATTTTACAAAAATACGTTTGATATTATACAACAACGGGACCAGTGTTAAATTAAAAAAGCAATTTTTTATTTTCGTGAATAGAATTTAATGTTTTAATTTGACTTTTGACTTTTAACTTTTGTTAATTCAGACTCATCAAGTGTTATCAAATATGACAACAAAATAAAAGCATAGTTTTAAAACCATGCTTTTAAATTTATATTTTGTTAATCTTCGAATTCAAGATTACCTTTAACTTGTTCTTTAAGTTCTTCGAATTTTTTTAATAAATCAGAAACTTTTTTAATCTCTTCTTCGCTTAATTTTGCATTTTTCATGCTTTCTTCAAGTTTTTTAACTGTAGTAATTTGTTCTTCAATTTCTGACAAGGCTTGTGAAAGCTTAGCTTTATCAATTCCCGAAGCTGAAATAGCTAATTTTACATTTTTACTAATTTCTTCTTGTTTTTTTTCAGCAGTTTGAGCTTCATCTTTTAGTTGTTTTTGTTTATTTTCGTCTTGTTTTGGTTGTTCAGGAGTTTTAGGATCTTCTTTTTTAGGTTCATCTTTCTTGGGTTCTTCTGGTTTTTTCTTAGTATCGTCGCAAGAAGCGGCTACGACTGAAGTCGCAAATAAAGAAACAGTTCCAATACTTGTTAATAGTAAGCTAAGTGCTTTTTTAGATTTTTTCATTATTTAAGTGAATTCCTTTTCTAATTAATTAGTTTTTGATTTTTGTTTAGTTTAAAAATAAATATTTATAAATGGCTACTTTTTGAATTTTTTGAATATAAAAAAAGTAACATTGCAATTTTACAAAAAAAAAAAAAACAACCAATTGAGCAAAATGTTAGTTTAATGTGCAGTAAAAATGTGACGACTAAAGGAATTTTTATGCAATTTGATTAATTCTTTTATTGTTTATTTTGACTTATTAATCGGATTGTTGGTTTGGAATTTATTTTGTAATTTACGAAGACCATATGATAAACTACATACCTAAATGATTTTTACAACATTTAAAAAGATTATGAATCACAAACTCCATGTTGATATCGATGAGAGAAATGGGTATTTATTAGTGATTTTAAAAGACGTTTTTATATAATTGAGGTATGTATTTTATTAGAGGAAATGAAAACTATTTTATTGACGAAGAAGTCGCTAAAATTAGCAACGCTCTTCAAAGCCAATATGGTGAAAATTTTAAAGTTTACTTGTTTTCACAACAATTTAATTTTGAAGAAGTAGTCGATTTAATTTCAAATACCGATATTTTCTCAACTAATAAATTGCTAATTTTTAAAGATTTACTGTGATTTAATGAAAAAAATGCTAAAGTAGATAAAAATCTTGTTGATGAATTTTTATATTTAATTTCTACGGCCGTTAGCGATAGCACTATTGTTTTCACTAATTTTCAAGAAAAGTATGCCAAAACATTTAAACCTTCGGAGCTTTATAAATTTATTGAAAAGAATGCTAAATTGATTGAAGTTGAAAAATTAAGTGACCGTCAAATCTATGCTTTTGTTCAAAAATTAATTAAATCAAGAGGCGGCACAATTGATGATTTTACCTTAGTGGAACTTGTTTCATCATTACCCAATAATCTAAACTTAATTGAAAATGAAATTACGCGGTTGATGTTAGAAAAAAAAGAAATAACTCCAGGAATGATTGCTAATAGTAACTTAAGTATCTCTAGCAATATTAGTTATGCTTTTTCGGATGCTTTTATTAAATTTAACTCGTTTTCTGAGATCATCAAAAAACTCCAAGAACAGTTAAACTATGGGATTCATCCTAGCCAAATCCTTGCCCAAATAGCTCAGATTCTTAGTGATTGTCAAAGAATTTATTTCCTTAAAAAACAAGCTCAATCGTTAGATAATATTGCTAAATCCTTAAACCTTCATATCTATCGGATCAAATTATTAAATTCACTTTTAATTAAATTAGAATATTCACAAGTTAAAAGAAGTTTAAATGAACTTAGCAAACTAGATGAAGATATTAAAAATGATAGGATTGATGGCGGGTTAGGACTAAAAATCTTTTTGCTTAACTTAATCAATATGTAATAAAAAGCGGGAGTCAAAATGAAAAAAAATGAAGCTAAAAAAATGATTCTATATGAGCTTAAATTAGAGTCGTTTAAAGATGGCAATATAAGTGGTCGCGGCGACTCATTAGGCCTTTGATCGCGGAATTATTATTTTGATTTTTTAAAAGTTAATACAATTGTGATTGATGACATTTTATCGCAATATGAAAATGCTACTAATTTAGAAGAAGTTAAACAACGCCATGGCTCGTTAAGTGAATTTATCACTATGACAAAGAATTATTTTAAAAAAGGAATTTTCATTAGTCCAACAATCGATTTTAAAAAATTAAAGCAAACTTATTTAAATTGAAATAACATGATGTATCTATATGACATCGAAAAAAAAGAAACCTCTCCCTTTGCTTCTGATCTTGACCGTTATAGTAATAATAACTACTTAAATCCTAACAACAGTATTGTTGAACTTGCCAACATAGTTATTTATTTTGAAAAAATCATTAACTTCTACTTTCAATGTGGCATTAAAGTTTTTACTTTAGAAAATTTTGATTTTTTAATTGCTAAACAAAACTTTAAAAACAAAAAAAGCAACTTTCGATTTTTACAAGATCTTTATAAAATGATTAAAAGATTGAGCGCAAAAAATATTGTTATTTTAAAATCTCATCATTTTACAAAAGTCACATATTTGAAAATGGCAAAATTAAAAGAACCATGTTTTGATTATTTATACCTAAATCATCTGTCACTACTAGATATTGATCCCACTTTACCTTTTATTAGAAAAAGACCTTTAAACCTTAAACATTTTTTAAAACAATATCGTCCTTTTAGTAATGACGCACGCTTTATTATGTCATTAGGATCTAATTTAGTTGGCAGAATTAATTCACGCTGGGGTGATGAAAAAGCTTATTTTTCTGAAAGCGCCAAAAGCTTTTTATTAGTCATGTTTGCCGCTAAAAACTCAGCAGCCATTTACTACGGCGATGAATTAGGCATGTTACAAGCTAACATTAAAAAACCAAGTGATTTTTTTGACAAGAATTACAATGAAGATAAACGTTTTTACGAAAGCATTAACGTTAGCAAAGAAACGTATTTTGAAATAAGAAAAAGCCTTGATAAAATTAGTGCTAACAATTTAATGAGTTGAAACGATCGTAGAAATAGTGGCTTTTCCGATCACCACAGTCCTCATAATTTGGTAGCCAAAAATTTTGAAAAAAACAATGTTACAAATCAAGCCCAAGACCCAACATCACCACTTAATTTTGTTGATTTTTTAATATCATTATGGAAAAAAAGCGAATTTAATAGCATCCTAGAAAAAGGTACTGCTAAAGTGTCGTTAAGTTGTGCCAAAATTCTGAAAATCAAACGAACTTATAAGCATAACAAAATCCTTTTTATTCTTAATATGACTAACAAAGCAAGAAAAATGAATCTTTTAAAGGACTGAAGAATTTTAGGAAGCACTTATTTCAATAAATTTTATGCTTCTATACCCAATAAGCTAGATCCCTTTGAAAGCTTAATTCTTGTTAAAACAACAAAATCCGCTTCGGAATTTTCAAAAGAAGATTTAACCGAAACCGTTGTAGTAGATGTATAAAAAAATTTTTAATTCAATAAAACGAATGCGTGTTTCAACAAACAAAATAGTAGCTTTTTTAAGATAATCTAAAATTGAATTTATCCAACTAAACGTCTAAGATTACCGCTAATAAAGTTACTTATTTTTTATAGTAAAAACTTAACTAAAATTTGCATAAACAATAGTTAAATGATCTAAAAAATTTCTCAAAATCAAAAAAATTTTGCTTTTTTTGTTCGTGGGTTCCTTTTTTTTTTTTTTTTTGCAAAATCGGCATACAATAGCAATGAATTAAAATATTTTTACTTAAAAAAGAGAGGAAAATTATGGCCAAGGGGCTAAAAATATTTTTAGCAACAGCTGGTGTACTCGTGTTTCCAGCTGCTATAGGAATTGGTGTCGGAATTGGATTCGCTACCCGTGAAAGTGCTGAAAAATCAACACAATCAATGAACAAGTCGACCCAAGCAATTTACGAAAAACAAGGTTCATCAATTGCTAATGCTGATGTCAAATCAAAATATACCCAAGCAGTCGCTGCATATTCAAAGAAAATGCAAGAAGATAGTACCAAAATCATTAACGAAGTGCTTGAAACCTTCAAATGAATGGATCGCTTTGATCAAAGCAATATTGTTGAACAATACAATAAAGGCGTGCAAGCTCTAAACAAAATCATCACCGACATTATGAAGGAAATTGAAAAAGATTACAATGGTGGCAAAAAAGCTAATGGTTTAGAATCAATTAAGGATAAGTTAAATAAAGATAAGTTAACCGAAATTGTTCGTGATGAAAAAGTTGGTTTAGCTAAATTAGTTGAAGAAGTAGGAAAGGAAGTTGGTAAATATGCTAAAAAAATCTTTGAACACGCTTTAAAAGAAAATAGTCAAACTAAAGACATCCCAGCATTAAACGAAGTTATTGATGCTGTTGATAAATACTTTACCGATGCAAAGGAAAATGCCTTTACAAAACTAGCAAAAGAGTTAAAAGAATTTGACTTTAGTGCATTAGAAAAAGAAGGCTACAACAAAACCCTAGAAAAACTAATGGGACTAGTAAGTAAAGCTAGAACCGAAGCTGTTAAAATCCTAGATTCAATCAAAAACCTTAAAGCTGATGAAAAAGCAAAAATTAAAGAAGCTATTAGACCATACTACACCGCTTTGAATAAAGCGCTATCTAGTTCGGTTGGCTTGTTAACTGAAAAACTAAAAGAATTAGCTCCAGTTATTGAAAACCTAAAATAATTAGCCACAAAAATATGATAAAGGAGCGCTACCCTTAATCATATTTTTTATTTGTAAGAGAAATAATGAAGAAGAAATGAAACAAAAAGCTAATTAGTTTATTAACAATAACCACAGCCACTGCGACCGGAGCTCTTGCATTATCATGCTCTAGTATTGAAGAGATTCTAAAAAGCGCTTTAGGCAAAACCGGAACTACTAATTACATTGGTGTTACTAAAGGCTTTGACAAAAGTAAAGTTTTGCCAAGTGATTTTAAACCCGATTTTTTAGAATATCCTAAAAATGAAAATGGCATTTACTTTCGAATTGCTAAAATCACCCCAAATAACCACAATGGTACTTTAGTAGTTTCTTATTTTTTAGAGAAAAAGGCTACGAATGGTGAATGAATAAAATCACAACTTAGAGAATATCAAATCACTGGTTTTAAAACTTATAATGATTTAGCTACGGATTATTTAAAAAAAGTTGAAGTTAAAAATAATAAATCAAACCAACAAAATTATCTACCATCTGAATATGCGCAAAATGAATCTAATTTCATTTTTAAAAATATTCCCGATGATTACGAACTTAAAAAAGAAATCTTAGTTGATGATGAAGCCGGTACTATCACTATTAAATACCATCTTATTAATAAAAAATTAAATTCCAAATCAATTACTACACAAAAAGTTTTTGATGGTTTTGATACAAATTTAAAACGAAAAACTCGTCTTGAAGTAGCAAGACTGAACGAACTGTTTAATGAAACTAACACTCTAGAAGTGACAAGCGCCAAGAAATCATTGTTTCCTTCAAAATTAACTGCCGATGATTTTAAAAACAAAAAAGAAGATGCCGAAATTGTAATTACTGCAATTAAAGCCCAAAACGATGCTTTGGGCACTGTACAAGTTTCTTTTTATCTAAAAAGCACTAAAAAAGGATTGGAACATTTAAAAACCGAAGAAAAAACTATTACTCTAGAAGGATTTTTAACAACTGAAGAACATAAACAAAATCTTCGTGAAGCCGAAAAAAACCGTTTAAACGGACTACTAAGCACTCAAGAAGTTGCTATTGATGACAAAAATCCTACAACTAAAAAAGACCGTTTAGCAAGTTCTATTACAAAAGGTAATTTAGAAGCTAAACTTTTAGGATATAGCGATGTTTCAGTAAAAATTTTGCAAATTAGCTATGATGAAGAAACTGGAAAAGTTACAGCAACAGTAGCATTAACATCACGAATTGCATCATTGAATGAAGAAGTTGAAAGTACCAAAACTAAACAAGTTGCAATTAACGGTTATCTAACGCTTGCTGAGCATCATGCAAGATTAGAAAAGGCGCGGCTTGAAACCATCCTTAATAACATAAATGGCCTAGAACCAAAAAATAGTGATGTCAAATTCAGTGAATTGCTCCCTAGTCAAATAAACGCAAAAGAACATTTTAAACTTCAATATGACGATTATGAAATTGAAGTGCTATCTAGCGATAAAATTGACGATGAAAAGGGAATTTTAGAACTTACGATTAGAATTAGATCTTTAAAACCTAACTTTAAGGGTTTAATGAGTGAAAGCACTAAAAAAATTACCTTAAGCGGCTTTGAAACCACTGCTAGTTTACGCATCAAAACATTGCGTAAACAGACAATTGAAGAATTGAATAACAAATTATCATCCGCTCAATTTGAAACCCAATTACTAAACGGACTTGATGCCAAAAAAGCCGAAACTTTACCTAGCCAAGCACTCGATCTAGCAAATTACAAGGTTGCTCTTAAAAATGGCTCTGAACGTGTAAAAATTCTTAATGCAAGGGCGGATGATGAAAATGGCACTATTACTTTAAAAGTAAAACTTGTAACGCATAATGATGAGCTAAACGAAGATCTTGAATCATCAAATACTAGAGAAATCACTATTGGTGGTTTTATCACAAAAGCAGAATTTGAAAAACGCCAAGAAATTGAGCGTTTAGATAGTTTATTGAACAATTTGGATATTTTGAGCTTAGTAAATAATTTAAATAAGGAAAATCTACTAGCCAGTGAAGTGACCAAAGATAGTTTTAAAACCGATATCGGAGCGGACTATCAAGCGATTATTACTAAAATTGTTGAAACTAATATTGAAGCTGGAACTATTAAATTAAAACTTAAATTATTAAGTCGCAAGACTCAATTTAACAACTTAGAAAGCAGTTTTGAAAAAGAAATTACTATTAGCGGGTTTTTAACAAAAAGTCGTTATATTCAAAACCAAAAATCGTCGTTAAATGGCTTATTAAAAACACTCTCACCTTCTATTAGTTTAAACAATTTTGATAAAGATAACAATCATGCTGGGCTTGTTAAAAAAGAAAATCTTGATATCAACTTAAATAATGCCACTCTAACTCTAGGGAATGTAATTTTTGAAGCAATTGAAAATGGTAGCAAACTAAAAATTCGTTTCAAAGTTAGAAAATACGATAGTAAAATTGGCGAAACAATCGAATCAGACGAAGAGTTTACCCACATTATTAAAGGTTTTTTAACGAAAGCAAAATTTGATGAACTAGCGAGATTAAACGAACTTATTCAATATCAAGATTTAATAACTTTTAAAGAAGATAGTATTAAAACAAAAGCGGCCTCTTCAATTTCGGCTAGTGATCTTAAATTGAATGATGCCTTATATGGCAATAAAATTATCAATACCGAAGTAGTATATGAAAGTATAAAACCTAATCCTCAAACCGGCCAACTAGAAGTTACATATCACTTAAAATCCAAAGTACATAGCGACATCAAAACCAAATCAAAAACAATTGTCTTGATGGCACTTTCAGATGAGCAATATCGAATTAATTCACTTGCTAATAATTTCGATTTTGAATTTGATAGAAGCAAGATTTCGAGTGAAGTATATAGTATTAATACGCTAAAAGACTATTTAAGTCACCCTGAAAATTTAGCTGCTTGAATTAACAAAAAGCAACTACAAGATGTTCAAATAAAAACTAAAAATGTATCTGTTGAATATGACGCGGTTACAAAAACCATTTATGTTAAATATGAAGTGTATTTACAAAGCACAAAAGATCCAAATGTAAAAAGTAAAACATTTGTTAAAGATAAAATTAACTTTACTGACCTACTACTAGCTAATGCTTTTGACAAATACAAAGAATTAATTAATTTAGAAATTAAAAATAAAGCTACGGCTGAAGTATTTGATCCTCATAAGTTAGATAAAAATACTTACTCTAAAATTTTAAAATTCAAAGAATTAGAAGATTTTCTAGGGTTGTGAGAAAGCATTACCAAATCAGTATCGTTTAGCGATCCTGATGATAATAATGGCACGGTTACTGCCAAACTTAGCATTGAATATCGTGAATACAAAATTACGGTATCTAGAACCATCTTTGGACTAGGCACTAAAGAAAAAATTAAAAACCATAACGATATAGAAGTCCCTAAAGAAATCGCAAGATTAAATAACTTAATAAAAACTTTAAAGGCCAAATACACAGGGACTTCAATTAAACACCAACCATTAGAAGAAGTATCACAAACTGATTTCGACTTTAACAACCCTGATGACACTTATGTTGACTTTGTTCATGTTGACAAAATTAAAGCAGTAAATTCAAAGGAAAAGCAAAATAAATTTGTTGGCAAAGTAAGACTAGGATCAAAACGTCCTGGTTTCGAAGATATTTTTTCATTAGAAATTTATTCATTCGAAGAAAAAGGCTTTAGTGTAAAAAAACACGATCAAGAAACAAAACAAACAATTGAAAGCGAACTGCCAACGCTAAAGCAAAACTATCACCAAAAACAAAAAGAACAAATGATTGCCGAGGGACTAAAAAAACTAGCCAATAATAAGCAGTACTTGGCTGATGTTACTAAAGAGCAATTCGAAAAATTTAATGGTATTCTAGAACAAGCATTAGTAGATAGTTTTAATCAAACATTAGAAGTTATCATTGATGGTTATGGCAATAGCCAAGAAGTAAGAGAGTTATATCGTTTGTTCTATCAAGTATTTGTAAATCAATCACCACATATGCTTAATTTCTTTACCGTTGCTGCTAATGGCCCAAAACAAAAACCATATTTATTTTTAGGCCCCCGCGGAATCAATACATTAAAAAACCTAGTACTGTTCGCCCAACACGTTGGGCCATGATCACGTGCAATGTTTCAAGTCATGAAAGATAATGCTAAATTATTAGAATCTTTCCTAGATAAATATATTGATGGTCTGGTAGAATTCCCACAATTAAGATCAATCATTAATGATCCCCAAAAATCTAACATCATTAAAGAAACTGTTAAAAACTTGATAAATTATGTCATCGAATTTTACTACACGTTTGATTGAAATGTTTTAACTAGCAAAGAAGCTGCAGATAAGCAAAAAGATTATAGTGGTGGTGCTGGAAGACCTCCTTTTATCTTAGGCTCAGCTTGAAGAGATTTCTTCTCAACCGATAAATTCATTGAGCCTAAGCATGATGCTAAATCATCATATCGAGATTTAACTTCGCAAATGAAAAAACTCGTTGATGATAATAAGCTAACGCAACAAGAACATGATCTTATCTTTCAAAAGTTAAAAGATGCAATTTTCCCAATTTTGAACATTTTTGGCAAGTTAAATCAACCTATATATAATGCGTTCAAAGAAATTGTCGGATCTTTTAATGAAATTGAAGAAGCCAAAAATAAAAATGATTAATAGAAAAACTAAGTTTCAAAAATGAGCTTAGTTTTTAATTTTCGCTTCAAAAAACAATCAACTAGTAAACAAAAATAAACTATTGTAATAATTAAAATTATTTTAATGCTTTTGTTTTATAATTCATTACGTTACTTATAAAGTAACCATACTAAAAAGGTTTGCAAACTAAGTTAATTAGTACCTTCAGGATGTGACAAAATATAAGGAGAAAAAATGTTTGCTATTATTGAAACTGGCGGAAAACAAATTATTGTTAAAGCCGGCGACACTATTTTTATTGAAAAAATAGAAGGCAAAGAAGGCGACAAAGTATCATTTGATAAAGTCTTAGCAATCAATGACAAAATTGGTACTCCATATCTAGAAAATGCCGCCGTTTTAGCTGCTATTGAAAAACAAGGAAAAGCTAAAAAAATCGTTGTTTATCGTCACAATGCAAAAAGCACCCACAAACGTAAATTAGGACACCGTCAACCATATACAAGAGTAAAAATCTTAGAAATAAAGGAAGCTAAATAATGGCACATACGAAAGCCGGGGGAACAACCCGAAATAGCCGTGACTCAGCCGGTAGAAGACTAGGCGTTAAAGCCACTGATGGTCAATTTGTAAACGCCGGAAGTATCATTTACCGTCAAAGAGGCACAAAAATCTTCCCAGGAAACAATGTTGGCCGTGGTAAAGACGACACCTTATTTGCCCTAATTAGTGGAATTGTTAAGTTTGAAGATCGTATCAATCGTAAATTTGCATCTGTATATGCAGTCGAAGATCTAAAAGCCAAAAAATAAACAACACCCAATTTACTAAAAAATACCGAATGACAAAATCGGTATTTTTATTTTGGGCTAAAAATTTTACGAAACGCATTTCTAATAAAGGCTTTGTAAAAGCAAAATTTCCAAACACGATAACATATTATTATGATACTTTTTTAGTAATTTTGCACAGATTTATTGACTAATTTATTCTCTTCAAAAAAGTGCAATTACTTTCAAAGCAAAAAGCAATTTTTTTAACGACCAAGCTAGGAAATAGTAATAGAATGAATGTGCTATGAAAAAGTAGTAAATTATGAAAATATCGCTTCTAACAAGCAATAATCTTAGACAGATATTTTCGCGAAGAGTTCTAATGAGTTTTATCCTTTGATTTTTCTTTTTAATAAACATAACATATTAAATTGATTAATAATCCATTAAATTCATTTCTTCTTCTCAATGTGATAAAACAGCATTAACTATTCACATTACTTTTTTATAGTTGTAACAATAGTAATATATGTTACTGTTAGCCATTTACTTGTAAATATACATAAAATTTCTAAGCCAACCTCTATCTTAGAAAATATATATTCAAAAAAAATGCGCCATTGGCTTTTTAGGGAGCTAATGGTGATTTTTTTGTTTTAGTTTGAAAACACAATTGTTTAATAAAACTATTTAATTTCGCTAACTTTGGCAAATTCCGAAACTAAATGAGCTGGTAATTTAGCGATGCAAAAGACAATTGCACCAATACCTGTGTGGATCGCAACATCATTAGATAGCTTTGAAACATAAACTTTATCCATTTGCGTAATTTCTTTAAAGTTAGTAACAACTTCGTCGATTTTATCGCTAGCGGCGTGAATGATAATTGGCACGTAATTGTTTTCGGTATCAGCTTTAGCTTGGTACTCTTCAAACATAGTTTTCATTGATTTATAAATAGTTTTTAAAAAGACTCTTCCAATTCCAGCTTTTTCTAAAACACCATTTTCAAATTTGATAATTGGCACGATTTTTAACAGTTTTGCAACAGCAGCGGCCGTTTTTGAAAGACGTCCCCCTCTAACTAAGGCATCGTTAAATTCGGGAATTAATAGCGGTGTCATATTTGGCTGTGCGAAAATTTCTTTGATTTTTTCAAATGATTCACCCTTTTTAAGAGCATCTTCAGCAACAAGTAAGTCAAATACCATTAAAAATGAAATTTTATTTGACGGAACAACATAAACTTTAGGATTATCTTTATAGAAATTTTCTAACATTTGGAATTGACTTGAAAGGTGTTTTGAAATTGGATAGATAACTACCATGTCATAGTCATTAATAAATTCATTAACAATTTGATCAGCCAATCCTAGTGGTGTCATACTTGTTGAAGCGGCCACTTTTTTATTAGCTCTTCAAATTTTTGAATATTCTTCAACATCCATATTAACGCCATTTTGATAAGTTTTGCCATCAATATCAGATTGTAAAGGCATTAGCTCTCATCCGAACATTCGAGCCTCTTGCTGTGAAAGTCCGCTTGATGAATCAATAATAAATTTTATCTTCATAATTTTCCTTAAATTAGCATTTGTGTTCAGAATTATTCAATTATAATTAATTACTACAATAAGTTGCATAAAAGGAATAAAAAAATGACAAAAAATCTCATTGTTGAACTAAAAAATCGGGGCATTTTTAGCAATATTTCTTCTGAAGAAAAATTCAATGCTTTAGAGAGTAATGTCGGTGTTTATACTGGGTTTGATCCCACTGCCAAAAGTTTACACTTGGGTAATTATGTTCAAATTGTTAATCTTTTACGCTTCAAAAAATTTGGTTTTAAACCTTTAGCTGTCCTTGGGGGTCTTACCGGGATGATTGGTGATCCTAGTTATCGTCAAGCCGAACGCAAGTTACTAGATGAAAAAACTATTCTTGCCAATAAAAATGCCATTAAGAAGCAACTTGAGCGATTTGGTCTTACAATTTTTGACAATTTTGCGATTTACAAAGACTGAAGCATGTTAGATTTTTTAAGAAAACTTGGCCCGCTTGTAAATATTAACTACCTTCTAAGTAAAGAAAGCATTGCAACTAGACTAGAAAAAGGTTTGTCATTTTTAGAATTCAGTTATCAACTTATCCAAGGCTGAGATTTTAAATATTTATACGAAAATCAGAATGTAAAAATTCAATTAGGTGGCTCTGATCAATGAGGAAATATTACTACCGGGCTTGAAATAATTAGAAAATTGCACGGTGAAGGTTCAACCGCTGTTGCTATTACTGCGAATTTATTGTTAGATGAAAGTGGCAAAAAATTTGGTAAAAGTACTGGTGGCGGTTCACTGTGACTTGACAAAGAAATGACAAGTCCCTTTGCAATTTATCAATTTCTTTTAAACCGTAGTGATGAAAAAGTTGAGGAGTATTTAAATTGACTAACTTTCCTTAGCCAAGAAGAAATTAAAAAAGTTATTGATCAAGCTAAGAATAATAAAGCGGCTCGGCTTGCACAAAAAGCTCTTGCTTACGAAGTTGTTAAAGATATTCATTCACAAGAAATAGCAGAGCAATGCATTAAGATTAGCGATATTTTATTTGCGAAATCAAACAATGGTCTTACTAAAAATGATCTTGTAATGCTAAGAGGCACTTTACCTGAATATGAAATAAAACCTAATCAAAAGTTTATTGAAGCTATTAAAGCAAGCGGTATTTGCACTTCAAATAGAGAAATCCGTGAATTTGTGCAAAAAAAATCTTTTGCAATCGATGGTGTTGTTGTTGACAATGAAAATCAAATAATTAGTTTTAATAACTTTGATAGCGAATTTGCTTTACTTAAAAAAGGCAAAAAAGAATTTATCATCTTAATAAAAAAATAGGAATATTTTACTAAACAATGTATCCACGTATCGTTATTAATGAAGCTAAGTTTAAAAATAATATTAAAAAAGCAATTGAGATTTGTAAGGCTAAAAATATTGAAGTTCTAGCTGTTACGAAAGGTTTTGTTGGGCAAAGAAGAATGGCCGAACTTTACTATGAAGCCGGCATTCGTTATTTTGGCGATTCACGACTAGATAATTTTGAAGTTTACAAAGACATTCCGGGTCACAAACAAATGTTAAGACTTCCCATGCTAGAAGAAATTCCACGGCTAGTTGAACTTTGTGATTCATCACTAAATGGGGATTTAACTATCATTAAAGCGATTAGTGAATACTGTCTTAAAGTCAATAAAGTACATGATATCGTTTTAATGATTGATATGGGCGACCGCCGTGAAGGTATTTTGCCAGAAGATACTTTAAAAGTTGTAAAAGAAATCTTAGAATATCGGGGCGTTAATTTAATTGGCATTGGTTGTAATTTTGGCTGTTATGGCGCTCGTGTGCCATCAAAAGAGACGATGGATAAATTTGTTTCACTTAAAAAAGCCATTGAAACAACATATAACCTAAAACTTAAACATATTTCTGGGGGAAATTCCCTTAGCTTGCACATGGTTTGAGAAAATACCATGCCTACTGAAGTTAATTTTTTAAGGATGGGTTTTGCTATGATTTTTGGCACCGAAGATATGTATCGTCAAACAATTGATGGTATGTTTCGTGATACCTTTAGATGTGAAGCTGAAGTAGTTGAAGTTGATTATAAAAGTTCTTTACCAGTTGGCAAAAGCGGCATTGACGCTTTTGGCCATAAACCAGTTTTTGAGGACATTGGTGATATTAAAAGACTTATTTTAGCAATCGGTAAACTAGATACTATGTTTGATGCGATGTACCCTTACGATCCTGATTTAAAAATTTTAGGTGGCTCAAGCGACCATTTGATTATTAATGCGCAAGATTCAAAAATCAACTACAAAGCCGGCGACATTATTACTTTTGGATTAGATTGAGGTAGTTTGCTTTATTTATTTAATTCAAAATTTGTCGAAAAAGTCTTTGAATAAGAGCAAAATTAAAAATGACGTTTAAGATATAGCAAATAAATTTTTGCTATTTTTATCTATTAATTAGACATTTATTTGTCAATAATTTGTGATAAAATTTTTTTATGATTAATATTAATAAACTAAAAGAACGACTTCAATTAGCACATGCACCATATTCAGGTGTTCAAGTGGCAGCGTTAGCTATTACTTCAAGTGGCACTGAATACTATGGAGTTAATTGCGAAAATCCCGCCTTTCCAAGTGGACTATGTGCTGAAAGAAGTGCTTTATTCGGCAGCGTTGCCTATGGTGCTAAAGTTGGTGATTTTAAAGAAATTCATATAATTAGCAACAAAAAACACTTGCTTTATCCATGCTCTGGCTGCTTACAAGTAATCACGCATTTTTTACGCGAAGATGGTATCGTTTACATTTATAACAATGATTTAACTAAAAAAGAAATTCACACCATTAAAGACATGGTGCCATATCAAGTAAAAGACAAAGATATCATTGAATAACAAAAAATAATAAAAAAGACTTGTTCCCTACCTTCGGATGCGGGTCTTTTTTATTATTTTTGCTACAAGATTAACAAGAGACATGCTTTTGTATTACTAAAAGTTGCAACACAATGAACAGCAAATTTCGGCTCAATAATTTTAACTTATTTGTCTTAAAAAATAAAACTAAACCCATACATTTTGTTGACTAAATTAAATTTGTCAACTTGAAACTTCAAATAAAAACAAAATAATAAATAGGCAACTAAAATTAGGTGCATACAATAAATATTACAAGATAAGGATACATCAATGAAACACTGAAAAAAACTACTACTGTCTGGATCAATTCTAATACCTACAGTTTTTGTTCCTGCGATTGTTGCATCATCATGCGACAATAAAAAAACAAGCGAAAACAAGGAATTAGATAAGCAAAAAAACCTTTACTTAAGTAAGTTAGATGAATTAAAAAGTGTCAAAAATGGGCAAATTAAAGATGTTATTACTTCGAAAATTTCGCCTTTAATTGATGAATATTATTCAAGAGTATCTAAAGCTTCTTCACTAGAAGAACTAGCTAATCTTAAAAATGAGATGCTTGAAAAAGTTGATAAAGAATTTGAAGAAAAGCTAGAGATAATTAGAAAAGAATATCTTGATACTATTTCAAAAAATGTTGAAACGATCACAAAATATGGTTTAGAACTAAAAGCCATTAAAGAGAAAATCAACAAGGAAAAAGACAAAACAAAGAAAGCCGAATTAACAAAACAACGTGTTGAATACGTAAATAGCAAAAAATCAGAAGTTACTGAAATGACTAGCAAAATTAAAGCTAGTTATCAAGAGTTAAGAGTTTTAGAACTCTTAAGCGATAAACAAACAATTCGTATGTTCCACACCAATGATGAACATGGAAGAATTTTAGCTGATGATGGTCGTTATAACAACTACTCAGGTATGACTGGAACAGCTGAGTTCTACAAACGTCGTATGGCTGAGTTAATTCTATCAGCCGGTGATCTAATTCAAGGGCTGCCAATGAATGATTCTGATAAGGGCTGAACAATTTCGAGAATGGCACAAAAAATGGGTTATCAAGCCGTAGCAGTTGGTAACCACGAATTTGATTTTGGTCTTAAACATATTAAAGAAATTGATAAAGAAACTAGTGCCAAAGGTATGCCATTTTTATCATCAAATATTGTCTGAAAACAAGGACACAAAATTGATGGTAAAGATGTTAGCGACCAACATGTCTTTAAACCATACATTATTAAGCAACTATCTAATGGCATGAAAGTAGCAGTTTTAGGTATTACAACTCCTGATACGCAATGAACGAGTCACCCTAACAACTCAAAAGATGTTAATTTCCAAGATCCAACCGAAGCCGCTAAAAGAGTAGTAGCTGAAATTAAAGAAAAACACAAAGATGTTAATTTAATTATGGCAATCACACACTTAGGCGTTGGTAGATCAAATGTTAAGTGGAATTCTGACTATGTTGCTCAACAAGTGCCGGATATTGATTTATTTATTGATGGCCACAGTCATACTAAAGTGGATGTTCATAAAATTGCCAATAATCCTGTTAACTACAATACCCAAACCGAAGCTTACACAAAATATGTTGGTGATATGAACTTTGTATTTTCGAAAAAAGAAGGTATCATCAAATCAATGCAACAGAAACTTTGAGACATCAACGAAATTGAAATCCTAAATAGCGGCCTACATGATACAAGTTCAAAACTAAGTCCTGAATATCGTGAACTAGTAGAGCCATTAGAAAGAAAATTTGAAAAAATCAAAAACGAAGAACTATTTACTAGCGCTTTCTCTTTCAAACATGTCGATACTGTTAATATAAATGGCACTCCTTATTGAAGGGGTAGAGTACAACCAACTAATCTAGGAATTTTTGCTTCTGATGCTTTAGCATGACGATTCACTAATTCAATAAAACCAGAAAGAGCCGGCAGCCTTTCAATGGACAACGTAATTGGGCTTATGAACGGTGGTGGTCTCAGATCTGATCTTGAAGCCAAAACTATCACACGGGGTGACATGCTTTCACTTGCGCCTTTTGGCAACCGTATTGCTGCCGTTGGTATTAAAGGCAAACAACTAAAAGCAATGTTTGCCCATGGTGTTGCTTCAGTTGGTAGTGGTGCGTTTGGCCAATACTCACATAATGTTTCAATGGACATTGAATACGAAGATGTTGAAGCCGAAAACAACCCTGGCAAAAAAGTTAGAAAATATACCATTAAAGAAGGAACTTTAAAAATTAATGGTAAAGAAATTCAAGATGATCAAGAATACTTTGTAGTTTCAAATGATTACATCTTTACTGGTGGTGATCGTTACACGATGCTTAAAAAAGGTTCAGAAGGCGTTAGAGATATCTATGAAGGCGAAGATTTAATTGAAAGTTTAGTTGCATATGGCAAATATCTAAATAGCACTTCTAAAGATGAAATTGAGAAAAGTCCTTTTGCTAAAGTAATGGAAGAGTATGGTAAAAAAGATGGCGAAAATTGAACAATCACTAGCGGAATTAAAATTAGTCCCAAAAACTAAAAGCATTTAATAATTGCATTTAGAAAAGTGTGTTACAAATAGCACACTTTTTTAGTTTTGTTTATTTGTGATTGAGGTTTAGTCGGTTATAATTATTGAATTATATTGTGAGGAAAAAATGAAACCCGGCGAAAATAATACAACTGCGCAAATAATTATCTACGTTATCCTAGGCTTACTCGGTGCTTTTATTATTACTTTTATTGTTTGAAAAGCGATCAAAGGTAAACTGCTAAAGAAAAAAGCTGCTAAGGCGGAAGCAATCAAGCAACAAAAAGATTTAGAAATCTTCAATGAGTATGTTATGTCATTTGCAGAGATTATATTTTACACCGAAGAACAGTTAAAAAGTTTTGTTGTCTCGATTGGCGATATTAAAATGAACAGTATTAAAAATGGCGCAACAAAACTAATTAAAAAACTAATCGAGCGTGATGATTTTGTTTATACTTTTGTTAACAATGCTCAATATAAAACTTTCCTTGATCATTGTGAGACTCTTAGCATAACTAACTGTAATCTTTGAAATAAAAAAATTCCTAATACCATCACATACTTTAAAACTCAGTATGCAGCGATTCCACAAACCCAAAGAAAGCAAGAATATGTAGAGCTTGTAAAAAAATCAATTAGGAGACAATTCTATGAAGAAGCAGAAAAAAAATAAAATGCCCAAAGATAAAAAAATAAGAATAAATAAAAATAAATTTGGAGCAGCCAATTGATTAACTGTAACTAGATTGTTACTGATGATTCCGTTTTTAATTATTATGACTGCGATGTTTGCTTTGCAAACTAATGGATCAAAAACTGAATTTTGATATGAAGGTATTTTACTAAAGGGATCAGGACACCCAATTTGACAATCAGTTTTATATTGATTAAATGTTACTATCTTTATAGTAGCTATGATAACCGATTTTGTTGATGGACACATCGCAAGAAAAACTAAAACAATTTCAGCATTTGGCAAAGTTTTTGATCCAATTGCCGATAAAGTTGCTACTAATATGATGCTAATTTTTCTAGCAATGCTAAATTTCACTTATTGACCAATTGTTATTTTATTTATCGTAAGAGACATTATGGTTGATGGTACTAGAATGTATGCTTCAAAGAAAAATATTAAGATTCAAGCTAATATTTGAGGAAAAATCAAAACTATTTTAGTTTCTTTTGCAATACTAGCCATTGCTTTTAGCGGCCCTTGATTAACACATCTAAAAGATAAAGAAAACAACGATAAATCATATGTTTTAATCTATGTTAATTTAACTTTAATAGCCGGATTAATTATTTCATGAGTAAGTGGCATTATTTATATGACTAAGTATCTAAAAGGAATTAGAGAAGACTTAGTTAAAGAACTAGAAAAACAATTTGACAATAAAGCCAATGAAAACTCGGATAATAAAACCACGGAAAACACATCAGACGATCATCATACCGCTGAAGATAGTGTTCCTCTAGTTGAAGATCAAGAAGAAGCAAAAGCGCAAGTTGATAGTACTCAAAACGCTTAATAATAATTCATTAAAAAAGCAGCCTAAATTAGGTTGTTTTTTGATTTTTCTTGCTATAAAACTTTTTAATTATTGCATTTAATTACAAGAAAGCTAAGTAAAAACATTATAATTAAAAAGGATTTAGATGGTTGCTCGAGTGGCTGAAGAGGTTAGTCTCGAAAACTAATAATGAGTTTTTCATTCAAGGGTTCAAATCCCTTACCATCTGCCATTTTTTTTATGCAATTTTTGTGGCTTAATTTAGCGATTAAAATATATTTGTATATAATATTAAATAACTTTTAAACTACTTTTATACAAAAATTAACTGACTTAAAAGAAAGGAAAAACAATGCCAAGAGAAGGTCTTACTTTAAGATGTGAAACTTGCAAAATGGAAAACTACATCACCAAAAAAAATAAAAAGTTACACCCAGATAAAATGGAAGTAACTAAGTACTGTCCAAAATGCAACCAACACACTAACCACAAAGAAAAAAAATAGTTATTTAAGGTTACAAAAACAACATACTAAACTAAGGAGTGCTCAAATGTTAAAACAAGAACTTGACAAAATCTTTAACGAACATAAACTAGATGCAATTATTTCAGAATCGCCTCAAACTAGACTTTGATATGCTAATGTCAAAACTTCAGATGGATATTTAGTAATTGAGCCTGGTAAAGCATTTTTATTTGCTGATGGTCGTTATATCGAATATGTTACAAAAAGTGCCAAAAATGTTGAAATTAAGTTGCTTGAAGGAACAGCTCTTTCTGAATTTTTAGCTAAAAAGAACTACAAAAAAATCGGAGTTGAAAAAGACTATTTACGTCTAGAAACTCTAGGTACTTTTAAAACGATTTTACCAAATGCCGAATTTATCGAAATTTCTGCTCAACAATTCAGAATCAAAAAAGACGAAGAGGAAGTTGCTAAAATTCAAGAAGCATGTAATATTTCATTGCAAGCTTTTGAAGAGCTTAGAAAAATTTTAAGAGTTGGAATGACCGAGCTAGAAGCATCAAACAAACTTGGATATTTGATGCGTTTATTTGGCGCCGATAAAGAATCATTTGAATCAATCATTGCTTTTGGAAGCAACGCCGCTGAACCGCATCACCACCCAACAGCAAGAAAACTTGCCGATGGCGATATTGTTAAAGTTGACTTTGGAGCACAATTTGATGGCTGAGCTAGTGACATTACTAGAACATTTTTCTTTGGAAAGCCAAAGAGCCAAGAATTAATTAAAGTTTTAGATGTTGTAATAGAAGCGCAAAGATTGGGAAGAGAAGCGGTTAAACCAGGGATTAGCACTAGCGAAATTGACAAAGTTTGCCGTGAATATATTGAACAACATGGTTTTGGTAAATTCTTTACTCACTCAACTGGGCACGGTGTAGGAATTGATGTTCATGAACTGCCAAGAGTCTCAGCAAGCGCTACTACTATTCTTGAACCTGGCATGGTTATTACCGTTGAACCTGGCATATACATTGAAAATCTAGGTGGTGCTAGAATTGAAGATACCGTTCTAGTTACTGCTGATGGCGCAAGAGTTCTAAGCCGTCCTGAAGACTACAAATAATTTCAATAATAAAGACATTAAAAAATCTTCTTCATCGTTTAAGTGTGAAGATTTTTTATTTAATATTTTTCTACTCCATATTAAAAATTGATCTAAAGTGAGATTATAAAAAACGTTTTATTATGATACGCTACACACGTTTTTAAAATAACAGCAAATATCGTTTTGATATAATTTTCTTACTTATAAAAAGTAAGTTGCAAGTAAGAAAGCTTAAGTAAAAAAGTTTAATTCTATTAAAACATATATAAATACTAACCAATACAATATCACTTATTACTACTATCTTTGTAGTTGCTAATGGAGAAACTTATGGAAAAAACACAATTAATTAACTATTACGAAAATAGTAAGAATTTCAAACAATATCATGATACTGCAAAATTAGGGTTTTGAAAATCTGAGAATGATCTGCTTAAAAAATACCAAACATCATTTCCTAAAAAAATCAAAATCTTAGACTTGGGATGCGGCACAGGTAGAACGACTTTCGCTTTGCAAAAAATGTTTCCTGAAGCCAATATTTTAGCAATTGATATTTCAACTAGAATGATTGAATTGGCCAGTCAATTAAACGAATCAAAACAAACTAAATTTGTTATTAGCGACATCTTAAAATATGATTTTAAAGACGAAAAATATGACCTTATTTTATTTAGCTTTAACGGCTTTTCTAACATAACAGCAGCAAACGATATTAGAGCTTTTCTAAAGCTTATCCGCCAACTACTAAAAGACGAAAATAGTAAATACATTTTTACTGTTCATGATATGTTTTCAAACGATGAGTACTGTAAATTTTGAACCGAAACTAAAAAAGTAAATTATCTTGATACTTTGTCAGACGAAAAAATTCTAGAACCTCATAACATTAAAACAAGATTCTACCGTCATGAAGATATTGTTCAACTAACTAACGAGTTTGGCTTTGAAATAGTAGAGAGCTTTAAACGTGATGATAGCCAAGAGGCTAAATGAGTACTAGAGATTTCTTACCCAGTTGTTTTTTATGTTTTCGCAAAAGCTAAAGGACTAAAATAAATCAGCAAATTAAAAGCTAATTGAAATATATAATTAGAGCAAATGAAATTTTGAATAAGCATTAAAAATGAACTAGACAAAATTATAAAAAAGTACGATGATATCTTAATCATCGTGTACGGATCTTCCTTGCAAAAGAAAAACTCCGATATTGACGTTATATTTGTAAAAGAAAAATTTGAACGTCATAATAAAAAATGATTAAAAGAAGAATTAATAAATATTCACAAAACTTTAAATAGAAAAATTGATGAAGAAGTGGCATTTAATAATAAACTGTTTTTAACATTTGATGATTTATTTAAATTACTTGCTTTTGATTATGAAGTTCATTTTGATATTTTTTTGACAAATGAGATTCTAAACTCAAATTTATTTATTAAAAGACTTATGTCCGTTGCAATTATGACAGCTAAAAAAATAATTTATGGAAAAAAATTTTTTAATAATTTTGCTAATTGAATAAGAACAAAAATAATTATCAATTTTTTTAAAAAATTTTCTAAGGTTCATCCATATTCAAATCATATTAGAGATTTCAAAACAAATATAGATTTTAATAACTACAAAGATTTTTTAGGAATTAAAAATTTGGACAATTTCTTGAAAACAAATAAAATTTCTTGAGATAAAAACAGATATAACATGAATAATGGTATTATTTTTCATAATGATTTTAGTGGAGAAGAAAGCTCCATTAGCGCTTTTTTATTGCAAATACTAAAAAATGACTTTAATACAAAAAATAAAACAATAGTTGAATTTTACAAACATAGTATATATAAAGAATTAAAAAAGATAAATGAAAAAATAATTGTCAAGGAATGTCTTAATTTAAATAAGATGAGCATTTTAAACAAAAAAGACGTTTTAGAATATGCTAACGAAAATAAAGATAAGCTAATACTATATGATGAGAGCAAGTTATACTTAAGTCAAAATTGAAACGAGCTAACTCTTTTAAAAGATGAATTGCCTAATAATTTAATAATAATGTATTCAAAGGAAAAAATTTTTAATAATTGCAATAATAGCCTGATTGTCATGGTCATGTCTAATGAGCTTTCAAAAAGGTACTATCAAGAAAATACTAAAATAAAAATTCCAAAATATTTAATGCAACAAAAAGACTATTTAAAAGTTGAAACTGTAAGAAGCCAAATTAAAAGAAATATAGAATATATAAAAAATAACTTAAAAAACACAAAAGAATATAAATTTATCATATTTGAAGAAGTCGGCATGATTCAATTATCATTTTTTGATAAAAATAAATTCAAATTGTTTTTGGATAGATTGAAAACATTTAATATTTATTTTAAGGAACATAATAAAACAGTTTCAATAAATGCAACTAACATATTTATTGTTGAAAAAATAATACAAGAATTAAAAGAATTGATGGATTAATATGAAAAAAGAATTTTTAATTAAAAAGTATGTTTCAAAGCTTTTAAAATATTTCACAAATAATTTTGATTCTCAACCAAAAATTAGTGAATTAGACCCTAACGAAATTTTTAAAAAATTATGAAAATGAAAAATTGAAGACTACAAGTTTTTTGAAGAGAATTTGGCTAGATTATTTGGAAATCAAAAAAACGAAAGATATCTTTCATTCCCCGATACAGGTATAGACGCTTATGGATTTATTGGCGACTTTATAAACATATTACTAAATCCTATAACAATAACATATTTTAATGGTAGTCCATTAGGTACAATCGTTGAAATTGATACAATTAATAAGATTAGAAGACTTCTAAACCTTGATGACACAAAATTTGACATTAAAGCCGGTCTTTATAATTTAGGCGGAGTTTGAACGTTAGGCGGAACAATGGCGAATCACTTGGCCATTAACGACCACATATCTAAATATTTGTTGGAACACAACGATTTCGATAAAAAAATAGCTCTATTAAAAAATGATACTCATTATTCTGTTTTTAATGGTATCAAAAATGCTTTACAAAATAATGATAAGGTAATTTTTATTGACAAAAACTATATTGAATTTTTCTTTGAAAAAAACCACGAAAAAATTGCTTTTGTTATTGCTACATTCGGTACTAGTGGTGGGACTTCTAAACACAATGCGCTAAAGATTATGGATATGTGCAATAAATATAATTTACCGCTTCACATAGATGCTGCTCAAGGTTTTGTTGATTTCATTGTAAATCCAATTGACTGAAATAAATTTAAAAACGAAATTACTATTTCAATTGATTTTCATAAAGCATTGCATTTAAATTATGGTAGTTCATATTTGATAGCTAAAAACGCTGATTTTTTTAATTTTAAATTATCTTCTAGCTCATTAGATTTGGCACATTTAAATAATTTAGTCGGTTCCAAGTCGTGTAATTCTTTAAAAACATGACTTTTTTTACAAAATAATACACAAGAAGAAATTGTTAATAAAATCTTAGGTGCAAGAGAATCACTTGACAAACTATTAGCAAAGATTTTGACTAATAAAAATGTTAAATTATTAACAAATGATTATATGCATAAAGCTTTAGTGTCAATAAATTTCAACTCAGAAGATGATGATTTTTTGATGAATTTGTTTGTTAATAATATGATTGATAATCACGGCATTATCTTCGATGTTATTTCATATCCAATTGGTAATAAATTCTCATTGGTTTTGGGAATTAGCACTTCACAAAAAATTAGCACCAAAAAAATAAATGAAATTTCACAAAAATTCTTATATGAGTTAAAAAAAATTTCACAAAGTCAAGAAATGAAACCCGCCGTATATAATCACGTTTTAAGCCCAGCCACATGACAAAATGCTAATTTCTCACAATTAATTTTAAAAAAAGTCGAAAAATTTAGCAAACTAGGATTTTATATTGAAGGCTCAACTAGTTTATGGTTAACTTATAAAGACTACTATAAACTTCCTAATGACATTGACTTGGTTTTGCTTAATAATAGTTTTAATTCGTTTGACGAAAAGTTTAATTACCTAAAGAGTGCTATAAATAAACCCAATTTGCAGCAATATGACATCATTAATTGAGTTGAAGATTGAATTTCAATTGACATTTTATTGACAGCTAATTTTGCCGATGACATGCTAATGAAAAAAACTATTTTATTTCAAGGCAAAAACTATCAAGTTAACTTAGTTAAACCTGAGTATACTTATTTTTCAAAAATAGTTTCTTATCTTTATAAAGCCATGAATACAAACAAAATTGAAAAAACGATTCTCAAAAAAGACATTATTAACGACATTGTGTTCTTATCTAAAAAAGTTAGCTTAACCGATGATGTTTTAGAAAAATGAGTATTACACGAGATTAAAAGTGCTTTTTATATTTATTGAGAAAATATTTACTACGATTTAGAAAAAACGAACATCGATTTAGAAATTCTTGACCAGAAAAGTAAAACGATCATTGCAAAAGTTATTGCTTTACTAATTAAAAACAAAAACTTTGCGCCTAAAATTGATGAAGCTTTTAGATTTGATTGAAAAAAACTAGAAAACTAAGATTTAGTTGGCTTTCTAGTTTTTATAATCTTTTTTAAAGCGAATAAAACATTTTTATTTAGCATCATTTTATGATGCGATTTTTTATTTTGCTAGTAGCGTTTTAATTTCGTCTTTATAGGGGCTTCAATCTTTAGTACGTGGTGTTTCTAAAATTATAGGAATATTATCAAAGTCTTTATCATGAACAAAACGTTTAAGGGTTTCTAATTTAATATAACCTTTGTCAATGTTTGCATGACGGTCTTTATGAGAAGCACGATCATTAAGAGAGTCATTTAAATGAATAACTTTAATTAATTTTAAATAATCATTGTCAATTAAATACTTTTTAAAGGCATCATAGTCTTTAATATTATATCCTGCATCCCAAATGTGGCAAGTGTCCAAACACATCGCCACACGGTCATTATTAACTTGATCAATAACATATTTAATATCTTCAAAATTGCTACAAATCTCGCTACCTTTTCCGGCCATTGTTTCAAGGCAAATAGTGATATCTTTAGTTTGCTCTAGAATTTTTTTTAGGCCAAAAACTAAAATATCTAAAGCTTCTTTTACTGGGTATAAATTATTATGAAACCCAGGATGTAAAACTAAATATTTAATGCCGATGTAATTTGCTCTTTGACATTCTGCTACTAAAAAATCAATAGCAAACTCTTGTTTAGAACGATTAGCTAAGTTAACAATATAAGGAGCGTGCACAACAATATCTTCGGCCTTAATTTGCGACGAGTATTTTGCTAAATAATCTTCATAGTGATATTTTTCAACGCTAATTCTTGTTGAGTTTTGAGGCGGACCTAAGTAAATCATGGCACAATTTGCGCCGTTATCTAAACTTTCTTTAATGGCTCCACATAAATAATCAGGCGCTTTAAAAGAAACATGACTTCCCAATTTAATCATTATAGTTTATTAAAAATCTTCCCTAATCTAGTGCACAGCTCTTCAAAACTCTTAACTTCATAATTGCATTCAAAAACAAGACCATTGACAAACCGATTTACTCTTTCTAGATAATACATTTGGTCGCGTCAATCACTATGAAAAACTACGATTTTTAGATCACTTTTTAGATTTTTATGCTTGTAAAATAAATATCCTAGTTCCAACATGGTACCGCTATCAGTATTATCAATATCAACAATCAATAAGTTAGTTTTATCTAAAAAACTAATATCTTTTTGATAGAAATAATCATGCTTCAAAACTTGAGGATCTTCAATTGTTTCATTGATAGTCAATGGATTAAAAACATTTAGTTCAAATTTATCTTTAGCTGTGGACATCTCAAAAATTTCTTTTGCTGCAGCGGCCATTTTATTTCTTAAAAAAACTTCGGCTTCGGTAAAGAGCGGTCCAGCAATATAGATATTGTATTCAGGTTTCATGCTTAAATTTCTCCTTATTCTAAATTATATTTATTTATTAATAAAGCGCTTAAAATCACTAGTTTTTATTTAGACGCTAATTTGTAGATAATGATAAATTTAATGTTATTTATTTGCTTTTAAGCAAAAACTAAATTGAAGTTAAAAATTAAAAATCATAAATTATGATTATTTTTTAGCAATTTTCTTTTTTAGACTATTGATTAATCTAATTTTTAATTTTATTTAACTAGAATTAAATTAGCGCAACTGTAAATATGTTATTTGCATTGGATCATATTAGTTTAATAATAAATGAGACTAAAACTTTAAAAAAGCAAGGAAAATACCATGAAAAAAATAATATCTTTAGCCATGTTTGCATGTATATCACTTCCTACTATGTCGTTAGTTTCTTGCAATAATGAGGCCAAAGAAACAAAAATAATTGAAAATTTTTTCAATAAATCTTTTAAATACAAAGTTAAGAAAATTAAAAAAGGTAAGTTCAATAGAATTGACCATTTTAAAGAAGGTGATACTTTATTTGAGTATGTGCCTAATAAAAAGTTTGAAGAAACTTTAATAACCACCCAACGAATTCAAAATAGTTTAAGTGATAAAGTTTATTTAGATACATTTATTGATGATTTAGTTAAAAAAGTATTAAAAGAAAAATACAACTATAGCGGACCTTATAAATCAAGAAAAAGCAATAAGGTTAAATTTTTATTAGATTCTATAAAAAAAGAAATTTATTGAAAAGCATTTGACGCAGCTCCTCCGGGAATTAGGCTACTCTTTGATTTCGAAAAAGACTACAAGAAAACCAGTATAGAAATAACTATAATTCTAGATCTATCAATAAAAGATAATAGCGCTAATGTAACAATTTGAGCTGGCTTAAATAAATTTTATTTAACTCTTGAGCGCGTAGAAGAATAATTAAAAAGTGATGAAATTAAATAAACAAGGCCAAATAAAATAATTTATTTTATTTGCATTAACGCACATTTAAATTAATCTAAACTATTAAATAAATTCTACAAATAATAAAAAATAAGCCAAGCGTCTAAACAAAGTAAAATACTTTTTTAGACATTGATAAGGCTTATTTTTTGTTTTATTATGCAAAAATTAGTCAGGATTGTAACTATCGTTTAAATAGAACTCTTTTAGTTTTTTACGTTTTTGTGGATGTTTTAGTTTACGTAAGATTTTGGCTTCTAATTTTCTAACTTTTTCTTTTGAGATGTTAAGTTCTTTAGCTAATTCATCTAAAGTGTGAGGACGATATGGCACGCCTGAAGGATCTTGGCCAACACCATAACGTTTTCTAATCAAAGCTTGGTCTTCAGGATCTAAAGAGCTATTGATCATTTCATTTAAAATGACAGCTAATTCTTGTTGACTAGCAAAATCATTCGGACTAATGACGCTTTCATCTTTAACAAAATCAGAAAAACTTGAGTTTTCTTCTTTACCAATGTTTTTGTCTAAACTAATTGGATCGATGTTGATTTTACGAATGTATCTAACTTTTTCGGCAGTAAAATCACCACCAAATTTCTTAGCAATTTCTTCATCGGTAGGAGGATAACCAAATTCTTGTTGCAGTTCTCTTTCAATTTTTAGAATTTTGTTAATAGTTTCAACCATATGAACTGGGACGCGAATTGTCCTTGCTTGATCAGCTACGGCACGAGTAATAGCTTGGCGGATTCATCAAGTGGCGTAAGTTGAGAACTTAAAGCCCTTTTTATAATCGTACTTTGAAACTGCTTTCATAATCCCCGAATTGCCTTCTGAGATTAGGTCAATAAAACTAAGCCCACGATTTTTGTAACGTTTTGCATTGTTAATTACTAGCCGCAAGTTTCTTTTAACTAGCATATCTCTCGCTCTTTTATAACGATAGTAGTTATTGTTAGCAAGCGCTTCTTCCATTTTGATGGCCAACTCACGTTCTTTTTTAGGCGTTAACAATTTACCATACTTTCCAATTCAACGCATATATCATTTAACGATGTCGTTTGTTTCGGTTAATTTATTAGAAAGCATATTGTCTTCACGACTAATGTGTTGATCTTCTAACTTAATTTCGTAAGTGTCATATTCTTTTAGAAGATTTTCGGCTTCAATGTCTTCATCTTCATCAAAGTCGTCGCTTAACTTTTCGGTGTAATTATCATATTGAGGACTACTATCATCAGCTTCCGATTCAATGCCAAATTCTTCATTTTCGTCAATATCTTCTTCTAGATCTTTTTCATCGTCAAGATCTTCTTTAAAATCTTCATCTTCTTCCAAGTCTTCTAAAGTAGGTTCAAGATCTTCAATATCTTCTTCGTGAAGTTCATCATCTAGTGCATCGGTTTTAGTTTTTTTAGTCTTTTTTGATTTTTTGTCATTGGCTAATGATTCAAAAAAATCAGTTTCATTGATTTCATCATCATCACCGAAATCAATGTCACTACTTAAAACCCCTTGCTCAAGTAGTTTTTCAAATAAAACATCAGTAGCTTCTTCAGAAAGTTCTAAATTTTTCTTTTCTAGAAGTTCATAAATTTCATCTTGGCTAAAAGCTTTTTTATTTTTATCTTTCTTGGTTGCTTTTGCTAGTTCTTGTTTTAGTTTATCAATAACTAAATCAACTGATTGGTCAAATTCATTATTCATTTTTCAACCTCTTTATCCCTAATATTTGTTTTAATTTTGGCTCGCTTTGATTAAGGGCTTTAATCTTGCTATCAAATTCTTCTTCGGAAGTAGAAGAATTAAGGTTTTGAATCTCTAATAAAATATTTAAATATTCATCTTTAGTTTCTAGCGATAAATTTTCATCATTCTTAATTAATTCTGGTAACAAAAATTTATCTTTCATTTTATCATTTTTGCTAATAATATAACAAATTAATGATTTTTTTGTTTGTTGAAGTTCTTCAGCGTGCAAAGTGGCATAAGTTTCTTTGGGTCATCTTTTAATGTAATCAGGATGCATTAGGATTGCTTTTAAGATGATAGCAAAGTCACCACTTCGACCGAAATTAATGCTTTTTTTAGCTTTGGGCTTAATTTGTTTTGGGAAGTTTAAATCATTAAAACTAAGTGAATTTTCGTAGTAATTAGTAAAGCTTTTAGGGATCTCACTACTGTTTTTTGTCTTGCTAGACGTTATTTTAATCCTTGCTAAATTAGGATCACTAGGAAAGTTAGGCTTTAAAAAACTACTTTCAAAACTCTCATAAGTTTCTTTATCAAGAATATTTTCGTTAATAAGACGACTTTTAAAAAGTAGTTGCATTGGTTTTGGTAAATAGTAAAGGTATTCGAACAACTTACTATAAATCTCATAGCGTTTTTGGGCATTAAGTGCAGTATTTTTATAAGGCTCAATAAAAGTGTCATATAAATATTCACCTAAATCTTGAGGACGTTTTAAAATCGTCTTTAACGTTTGGCCATCATCAAGATTATAGAGTTCATCAGCGTCTTTATTAAAAGTATTTTTAAGGAAGTTAACTTCTAAAGAGAAATCCAATGACAACATCAAAATAATTTTGAGATTTTTTTCAGTAGCCGCTTTGCCCGCTGCGTCACTATCAAAGAAAAGATTGATTTTTGTTCCTCTTAGCAATGCTAGATGATTTTTAGAAAGGCTTGTTCCCATTGAAGCGACTGCGTTTGGAAAATTAGCCTTATAAAGTGCGATGCAATCAAATTGCCCCTCAACTAAATACACTTCTTTAGTGCTACTAATAAAAGGTTTGGCATGATAGTAGTTAAACAAAACCTCACTTTTTTTAAAAATTGGCGTTTCGGCACTATTCAAATACTTATTGTCTAATTTGTTAGTAATATCACGGGCCGAAAACGCCACAACATCACCATATTCATTTTTAATCGGAAAAGTAATGCGATTATTAAAAAAATTCTTTTCAAAACTAATACTACTTACTAATGAAGCATTAGAAATAGCAAAATCATTGAATTTGTTTTTTAAGTGACTGTAGATACTTATATTCTCAGGAGCAAAACCTATTTCAAATTCTTTTATTAGCTTATTATCAAGGTGACGGCTTTCTAAAAATTTTTTAAGTTCAGGTGTCTCTTTATTTTTGACCATTTGGTATTGAAAGAAGTCATTGGCTTCTTTAGTAATATCAATTAAGGTTAGCTCTTCTTGTGATTTTGCTGTAGCTTGGGTGTGTTTTGTTAGATAATCATCAATATTGATATTAGCTTTGGTAGCAAGCATTTTTAATGCTTCTAATGAGCTTATATTTTTCGAATATTCTAAAAACTTAAGAGCATTGCCACTTTTGCCACAACCAAAACACTTAAAAATACCTTTTTCAGGGCTAACCATAAACGATGGCGTTTTTTCGCCATGAAATGGACAGCATGCTCGGAAATTCTTGCCTTGCTTTGAAAGTGTAACGGTTTCAGAAATAACACTAACAATATCGGTTCGTGCTAAAACCTCTTCTCAAACATTCTTTTGTTCCATTTACAACCTTTTATGAATACTTTTTAAATTGATTAAGGTAATTAACAATTTCGGAAATGTTAATTCTAATTTGTTTCATTGTGTCTCGTTCACGAATGGTAACAGTGCCAGTTTCCAAACTTTCGTGGTCCACTGTCAAAGCAAATGGCGTACCAATGGCATCTTGGCGACGATAACGTTTACCAATTGACCCGCTTTCATCATAAACTAGTCGAATTGTACTTTTATCAATTAACTCATCATAGATCTCTCTAGCTTTTGGTGCTAAAGCTTTTGTTAAAGGAAAAATTGCTAATTGATAAGGTGCAATATTGTAGTTTAAATGTAAAATCGTACGTTTATCATCATTGCCTAAGTCTTCAACTTCATAACTATCTACTAGAAGCGCTAAAAGTAGTCGATCAAGCCCGATTGAAGGTTCGATTACTCAAGGCACTACTTTGCTACCATCTTCTTGCAAATATTCTAGTGATTCTTGTGAAAATTTCATATGTTGCGATAAATCAAAATTACCACGATTAGCAATTCCCAGTAGTTCTCCTCATCCAAACGGAAAGAAATATTCAATGTCGCTAGTACCTTTAGAGTAGTGACTTAATTCTTCTTTCTCGTGTGGTCTAATTCGAATATTATTTGCTTTTAGTCCTAATGAGCTAACAAATGAATGGCATTTATTAATTCAATATTCATAAAACTTATTAGCATCTTGCTCTAAGCAAAAAAACTCAAGTTCCATTTGTTCAAATTCTCGAGTTCGAAAAATAAAGTCGCGAGGAGTGATTTCATTACGAAAACTTTTTCCAATTTGCCCAATTCCAAAAGGTAATTTTGCCCGCGTAGTTCTTAGGACATTTTTAAAGTTAACAAAAATTCCTTGTGCAGTTTCTGGGCGCAAATAAACTTGCGAAGCACTATTTGAAATTGCTCCCATTTCTGTACGAAACATTAAATTAAAAGGGCGAATTGTGCTTCAGTCACATTTTGCACCATCGTATTCTTTGACGCGACTTTTAATAATAGTCTCAAGTTCTTGAAAAGTAGCTTTTTCAACATTGATTTCTGGAAAAAGTTCTTTAACAATGTGATCAGCACGATATCTTTTTTGATTGTTTTTATTTTCGATTAAAAAATCAGCAAAGTTATCAAGGTGACCACTAGCTTTTCAAACATTAGGATTCATAATAATTTTTGAATCAATTAGAAAGTTTCTTTCACGATTAATAAACTCTCTAATTCAATAATTTTTGATAGCATTGGCCATTGGCACCGCTAATGGGCCATAGTCTCAAGTGTTGACTAAGCCACCATATATCTCAGAATTTTGATACGCAAATCCTGAAGTTTTTAAATGATTGATTATTTCTTGAATATTTTTCTTTTCGTTATTATTTTTTTCTGCCATTGAATTGCCTTTCTATATTTATAATATAGCATTTTTAATTGTAACACTAATTGGCAAATTAATTTTCAAACGTTAATAAATCGTAAAATGCCTTGTTCTCTCAATACTTAATTACCTTGCATTAATCAATTAAAAGAAAATGCAATTATCAATAAAAGCATATTTTAATAAGCGCTATTTTGGACAAAAGGAGGCTTTTTAAGCCAAAGCCAATTTCTCAATATTAATAAAAAATTATTGATTTATGCATAAATCACTATAATTAAATTTATGTTAAATTTTATCCAAAAAAGAATGCAAAAATCAATGGACAAAATCAATAAAAAAATGTCCATTAATGAAGAAGATATTTTAGAAGTACTAAGAGAGGTTAAACTTGCACTACTAGAAGCTGACGTTAATTTAGATGTCGTTAGAACTTTTACTAAAGCCGTTAAAGAAAAGGCCCTAAATGCCAAAATCATTGGTAAATTAAATCAACAACAAACAGTTTTGAAAATTTTTAAAGATGAGCTTACTACTATTTTAGGAACCAACCCTATTGAAATTAGTTTAAAAAAGATTCCTACTACCATCATGATGGTTGGACTACAAGGTTCAGGAAAAACGACAACAGCAGCAAAATTGGCAACATTTTTTAAAAAGAAAAAACTATGTCAAAACCCGTTGTTAGTTGGAGATGATATCTATCGTCCCGCAGCTCGTGAGCAACTAGAACAACTTGCTAAACAAACCCAAACTGACTTTTTTACTAAAGAAAAAAATGATGCAATTTTTATTGCTAAAGAAGCTATTAAACGAGCTAACGACAATCGTAATGATCTAGTCATCGTCGATACCGCCGGTCGTTTGGCAATTGACGAGAATTTAATGGACGAGCTTATTAATATTAAAAAAGCTATTCATCCCGATTATATTCTTCTAGTAGTTGATGCCATGAGTGGACAAGATGTCATTAACGTTGCTAAAATTTTCCACGAAAATCTTAACTTAAGTGCTACTATCATCACCAAACTTGACTCCGATGCAAGGGGAGGAGCCGCTTTAAGTATTACTCATCTTCTAGAAGTACCAATTGCCTTTATTGGTACAGGTGAAAAACTTAGCGGCATTGAAATCTTTCACCCGGATCGGATGGCCAATCGGATTCTAGGCATGGGTGATGTACTTACTCTAATAGAAAAAGCTAGCGAAGAAGTCGATGAAAAAATGATGAAAAAAATCGGTTACAAAATGATGACTGGAAAATTTGATTTAACCGATTTAATGAATAGTTTAGAGCAAATTAAAAAATTAGGAAAAATGAAAAGCATTCTAAAAATGATTCCTGGTCTTGCTGGCAAAGTTGATGAAAGCAAGATTGAAGAAGCGGAAAATAAATTTAGAATTTATACTTACTTAATTAATTCCATGACCGAACAAGAAAAGAAATTTCCAAAACTGCTAAAAAATAGCGAACGCAAGGAAAGAATTCTTAAAGGTAGCGGTCGCAGTGCCCGAGAATATAATCTATTAGTAACTGACTTTGAAAAAATGGCTAAACAAATGAAAGAATTTGCTTCGGGCAAGTTACAAATGAAACCCAATATGTTTTAGAAAGAGGATAAATAACCCATGTTTTTAAAAGCGTTAGCAGGAATTGGTAAATACCTACTCATTGTAATTGGTTCAATTATTTCAGTTATTTTCTTTGGCGGTGCGATCGCTATGGCAAGATTTGAAAACCAAGTTGTAAGCTTATACAAAAGCTATGTTAACGATGGCACAGGAACCACACCAATTATAAAGTTAATTAAAGACAATATTGACAAAATTGATCCCGAAAAAATTAGCAATGAAAATTCGTATCTTTATCCAATATATCGTTACAACGAACAATTTGAAAACGTTTTAAAAGGCCTAGAAGAACTAAAGGGCAAAAAAGGTGATATCCCCGAAAATATTCTTAAAGAAATTGAAGAATATGAAGGCATTGTAAGAAAAATTAAAAACCAAGTTATTAATAAAGTAACCAAACCTGGTGGCGAAGTTTATGAACAACTAAAAGCATTTGTCAATCAAGGAAACGCCATTTTAAACAATCTTGAACCACTGCTTGCCAAAACTAAAAATCCCGAAGATTTTCAAAAAATTTATCGAATTGTTTGAATTAGTACTATTGTTGTCATTAGCAGCATTTGATTATTAACCTTAATTTTTTCAATTACCCACCTTGGGGTTTACACTAAACGCGATGGTATTGAATTAAAAAGGAGTAACTACGAATTAAATTTAGGCAACTACATCATTAAGTTGTTAAATGAAAATCCTGATATTAAAAAGTATGTTTATGCCAAAATTGAATCAAATACAACATCAGTTAAATAAATATCTTAGTTAAATTAAAATAAAAGCCTTTCATTAGTTGAAGGGTTTGTTTTTTTACTTCCGTAAATTAATAACATCATTGTAAAAACGCAATTTATAAATATGTTCAAGTTATGCCTTACTTTGCACAAGTGGTATAATTTATGGACCAAAAATTTAATTAGGTGAAGAAAGTGAATTATTTTATGATCAAATTAAGGAAAGCATTATTATCAATTTTAATACCTATTGCAATAACTACAACTACAATTTCGGCTTCGTGCGGCACACAATCGCCAGCGAAAAAACTTTTCATAGAAAAAATTTTAAAATTAGAAGAATTAACTAAGGAATTTTCTGGCGCACAACTTGAAAGTATTAATAACGAAATCAAAAGTGCTCGAAACATTTTAAATAATGCTGAGGCTAAAGATGCTGATTTTTTAATGTGAATTTCTAGATTAGACGCTTTCATTAATAGCCTCCTAAACAATCAAAATGATAAAAATAACTCTAATTCAAATCAAAAGAAAAATGACCCTAAAAACCCCGAAACTAAGCCCGAAGACGAAGATAACACTCCAAAAAATCCTGATCAAAAACCAAAAAATGATGAAAATAGTAAAACCAAACCTGAGAATTTAGACAAATACGAACCTCATGAGGATCATAGTACAAGAAATTCTAATATCAAAGATGCCAATACTTCAGAATCATATTATTCGTTGAATGACGAATATTTAATGGATAGTAACTATCAACAATATTCTGGATTATGTTGATCATTTGCCTCTACTAGAGCTTTAGAAAGTACATTATTAAAACATCAAAACGAACTATACAAAATCTCCGAAGCAGGATTTGACCTTCCAAGAGTACGTTCTATTGGTACTGGTGGCGATTTCGGAGACATTACTTATTCATTAGTCGGCGTTCGTGACTTTTGAAACTCAGAAATGCTAACGAAAAAATATAATAATGTTAATGGTTTTTTGCTAGAAAATGATTTTCCATTCGAATCGTTATGATTTGCAAATCAAAAAAATCGCGCACTTTTTAATAACCATTTAAAGAAAAGATATATTCGTAATTCCAATCTTCTAATCAAACCCGTTTTTTATAATGTTAATGATGTTGAGAATATTAAAAAACACTTGAAGGTAAATGGTGCTTTGCGTGCCAATATTATTCACTATGCCAGTTATAAAGATTCGCAAAGTTCTCAAAAAGCGAACGCATCAAACCAAACAACATTTCTAAGTGAAATAGCTTATTTATCCAAGGGTACAAATAGTGGGCACGCCGTTGCTATAATAGGCTGGGATGATAACTATGAAATTCCTGGATATGGCAAAGGTGCTTGAATCATTCGTGATAGTACAAGCCATAACAAAATAACTTACTTGCCATATAACTTTCACAATGCTCCAAATTTAATAATAAATAGTGGGCAAGAGATAATGGGATTTGAATATCGCAAACCTAAAGTACTTATTTCAAGCTCTGAGTCAAAAATTAATATAACAAGCGGAAGTGCCAATTCAACTAAAAATTTCAAAACGGAAACCAAAGAATCGAAAACCACTAATGTTTTTGAATGAAAAAAAGGTGTCAATATTAAATACGAAGTAAATGACTCAATTGCCAAAAACTTCAAAATGAATTCAATTAAAATTTCAAATAGCGGAAAAAATGTAAGCAATCTTTTTGAAATTATAGAAACTAATAATAAGAGTTTTACTATTAAATCCAAAGATAATAATATTGCTCACGGCTCTTATCGCGTTGATTTAGATTATGAATATGTCGACATTGAAACTAATAAAGTTGTTAAATTTACTGAAGTACGTCAAATATTCGTTTGAACCTATGCGGGAAGAGTTTATCAGGATGTTTTTTCTTACTCAAACAAAAATAGTAATTTGCCAAAAGTGCAAGGATTCTACAGTTTTGCTCATAATAATCGCGAATTTTCGGTATTTAGTTATAGTGGTGATTCAACTTATTTAAACTATTACTATAGTCCCGAAACTAAAGTTAGCTATTTTAAAGTTAATGACAAGCAAGCAAAAAGTGATGTGAAAACAAAATTTAATTATTTGCAAAATGAATTAAGACAAGCTGGTCAAGAAGAAAAAGAAGAAATTTACAATATTAAACTTTACGATAAAAATGACAATCTTTTAGAAGAAAACAAAGTAAGAATGTTTTCAATGAAAAGGGACTATGGTTCAAATCTCTTTGCCCTATTAGCAATAGGTAATGGTGGTAATGATAATTATCAAAATCAATACATTTACCGCGCTTTTAATAATCAAACAAATTCAATTTTCAATAAATATAAATTAGTAAGACCCCAAGATAATAATTTTGTGCGATATGTTTACTATGACGCTGATAGAATTAAAAAAGAATTGCCAAAAGACAAAAATGGTGATTATTATATTGACTATGAACTAGTTTCTAAAAACTACTATGATGATTATAACTTTATGACAGCAAATAATCGACTAAGCCAACGCCATTACAAATATACAATTTTCATCGAGCCCGAATATAAAGATAAGTAATAAATATTATTTGAAAAAATATCATGTAAATAAGCTTAAATAGCTTATTTTTGGATTTTTATTAATAAAACTGTATTAAATCCCGATTTTAGGACTAATTTTATGAAAATGGTATAATTCTTGCGCCAATTTTATAGTTATAGTAAGGAGAGGGACTATTTTATGATTATAACTTTATGACAAAAAGAGCGAACTTTCACAATAAAAAATACTATAAAAACACAGTTTTCATTGAGTCCGAATATATAACGATAAATAACTAATTTTCATCATTATTTAAAATATTATCGAAGATAAGCTATTTAAGCTTATTTTTTATTATTCTCCACTCTAAAAATTGATTAAAGCCTAGAATTTATTTCATTCCAATTTTTACATTCTAAAAAATCTTAAAAATTGCTAAGAAATTAGTCAAAATATATACAAACAACACTACTTTGAGCGTTTTTTTTTTTTTTTGTAAAATGACTCACATTACTTTGCTTAAAAAGCACTTTTCGCTACACATGCTTTTTGCGAAGTTTTCAGTATTCAAACATTAATTAATTTTTAAGTTATTAAAAATAGGAGAAATAAAAATTATTAATCATGAGTCATGCTAAGAAAAAGAAAATTGCTATTATTGTACTCGCCGCTACTGCAGCATTACTAGCAGCCGGAACCGTTTCAGGAGTAATTTATAATCATCAAAGTGCTAATAAGAGATCCAAAGGCAATGATAAAAAGCCTGAAATTCAAGATATTAGTGAGCTTGAAAAAAAGATTGAAGCTATTCGTGACAGTCACAAGCAAAATCTTAAAAATGAAGCTTGAAAAATTCTTGAAGCACTTAAAATCACCATTAGAAATGCTAAAAAAGCTAATAACGTACGCGATTTAAGTCAGGTTATTAGTGATTTTGAACGGCTAATTCCTTTAGGTGAAGCTTATTTAACTGAGATTAAAAAGTTGCCTGAACTAAAAGCTTTAGCCAATGAATTAGAAACGACTATTAATCTTGCAAAGAAAGCCTTAGAAGAAGCTAAAACCAAACTAAAAGAGTTGCAAGAAAAAGAAGCTAAACTTAAAGAAAGCGCACAAAAGTTGCTAGCAGAAATTAACCAAGCACTAAGTGAAGTGCCCGATGCTAAGTTGCCACTAGTAATTCAAAGTTTAATTAACAAACTAAAAAATCTTGCAAATGCTAGTGAAGCCTTGCAACAAGAGCTAAATAACTCGCGGCTAATTGAAGAAGCCAAAAAGTTAAGTGATGCTAATTTGCAAATTAAAGATGCTATTAGCGAACTACAAAAACGCTTGCTAGATAAAAGCCCAGAAGAGTTAGAAAAATTAGCAAAAGAAAAAATTAAGGACTTAGAAAAAGCTAAAAAAGCCGTCGAAGACGCTAAAAATATTAGCACTCTTCCCAATGCTCTTGAATCCCTTAAAAAAGATCTAGATCAGGCTAAAGAACTAAAAGATCACGCCACTGCTAAGGGACTTGATGAACTTGCTAAAGAACTAGATAAAGCTATTAAAGATGCAGAAAATAGCCTAAAACACGGCACCGAAAAACTAGAAAAAATCAAACAAGAAAATCAAAAACTTCAAAATGATATTAACGCGTTAGTTAATAAAATTGCTAAAGATATAAGTGATGCTAATAAACTAACTTTACAAAGTGAAGATAGTGAATTTAAACGTCTAAAAGACGAACTAAAAAAAGATATTCAAGAAGCAACGAAACTTGCAAAACAAGCCGCCGATGCCACACTACTAGCTGACGAGCAAAAAGTTTTAGATGCTAAAAAACAAGCTGAAACGTCACTAGATAAATTAAATGATTTATTTAGTCAGAAGAAGGAACAAGAACTTGCTAAAACCGAACTAGAAAAAGCATATAGTGCTTTAGCTAAGGCCACAGAAGAAGCCAATAAAGCCGATGACGAAAATACCTTGCCTTTAGCAATTTCGCAACTAGAAGACGCTATTGCAAAAGCAGAGTTAGCTCTAGGTAAACATGAAAATCTAAAAGAAAAAGAACTAATAAAGTCAATTTATGATGCTCTAAAAGCTTATAAAGAAAAAGAAGCGGATGAAGCACTTGCTAACGTTAAAAAACGATTTGAAGCTAAAAAACAAGCCAAAGCTAAAATTGACGCTGATCTAGATGCTAAGCAAAATGAATTTAATGCAATTAAAAATACCATTGAAAGCTCAAATACAATCAATGATATTCCTACCTTGCAAAATGCTATTAAACAACTAGAAGATCTCAAACCACAAGTTAAGGCTATTGAAGAATCTGCTAAAAATGCCAGCTATCCTGAAGGTGAGCAAAAAGCAAAAAAACTCCTTGAAGAAATTTCTAAATTAGATCTTGAAACAAAAGCGAAATTAGAAAAACTTCAAGAAGAAAAAGAAACCCAAGAGCAAGAAAAGAAATTAATCGAATCATTGCGAGAAAAAATTACCAAAATCACAAAGAATCTTGAAACATTAGATTCAAGAGGTAAAAGTCAACTAAGTGAAGCAACGCCTAAGCAAACTGAACTCGCTAAAACTTTAAAAGAACTAGAAGAACAACTAAAAAACGCTCAAGATGTTCAAAAAGAAGTTCAAGACGCACACAAAGAAAATGCCCTAAAAACTGAGCTTGAAAAGCTTGAAGAAGCCAAAAATAAAGCTACGACAACAAAACAAAGTCTAGAAAATAAAATCTCAGACTCAAATAAAAATATTAAAGAGCAACTTGACAACGCTAAAAGTGAATTAGAAGATCTTAAGAAAAAAATTAGCGACGCTTATAACAATAGAAACCTTAAAGAGCTAACAAAAGAACTTAACAAGTTAGAACAACTAAAAGAAAAAGTCGAAAGCCTTGAAACTTTAGCAACGAAAGTCGAATCAAAACGCAAGCAAGAAGCTACTAAACTTTTATCTGAAGTACGAGATGCAATTTTAGATGCCAATAAAAAGCATGCCGAACTTGATAAGGCGCTTAAAACTGAAAAAGCACTAGTAGATGAACTTGAAAAAGAATTAAAAAAACATGAAAGTAATTTAGCTAAAGCAAAAGATGAAGCTAACAATGCCAATACAATTGATGAAAAAAAGGATAAATATCCTAAGTTAGATAAAACTATTAAAGATATTGAAAAAAATCTTAAAGAACTAGAAGAAAAAGCTAAGGGTTTAAAAGATCAAGCTAACAAAGATAGTATTGACAGTAAAATTAGAGACTTAACAAAAAAACTAGGCAAAACCAAAACTGATCTTGCTAATAAAAACCAAACATTAAAAGAAGAACAAGAAAATAACAGCACTAGCACCCAACAAAGTTTGAAAGGTGCTGATGAGGCTATTAAAAAAGCCAATGAAGCTAAACAAAATCCTAGTGATAAGGAAAAACTGAAAAACGCTGAAGATGCTTTAAACAATGCTAAAAATGAGCTTGAGAATAAGAAAAATTCTCTAGTTGGTGACAAAGAAAACCAAGATAAAATTGATAAAAAATTAGAAGAGATTGAACAAAAACAACAAGAGCTAGCAGACATTAAAAAGCAACAAGAGCAATCAGAAGAGAAAAGAGCGAAAGAACTAGCAGAGCAAGCTAAACAACTGCAAGCTGAGCTTGAAAATTTGGTTAATAAATTAGAACCATTCGATGCTTCTAAAGAATATGAGAATAAGATTAAAGACTTAGAAGACAAACTAAAGGAACTAGAAGAAGGATTTCTAAAGGCTGATGGCGAAGCTACCAAGCTAAAAGAGAACCAACATCTAAAAACCAATTATGAAGCACTGGTGCAATCAAAAACTACTGCCACAACTAAAGCACAAACCAAACGGAACGAAATAGCGCAAGCAAAAACAAAATTACAAGCTAATTACAATGATTTAATTAACAAAAAAGCCGAACATAAAAATGCACTTGAAAATGTCACAGCAAGCGAAGCCATTAATCAATTAATTCAATCAATTAATGAATCCTTAACTTCAATCGAAAAACTTCTTGAACGAATTGCTAAATTGCAAGGCACAGAACATCAACTATTTAAAAATACTAAAACTTTACAAATTGAACTACAAGATTTTTTAGAAAAAGCTAAGAAAAAACTAAAATCAATTGATAAAGAAATTGATGAGTTAAATAAAAGCTTGTTAGAAGAAAAAACGCAATTAGAAGAAAAATCTAAATTTAAAGACATTGCCAACGATGACGTTGACGGTCTTAAATCGGCCATTGATGTGCTTGAAAAAGAAATCGATAAAGCCAATAAACTTAAAAACGACGCCAATAGTAAAAGAAATAGTGATCAAAAGATCAAAAATCAAACCGATACTAATTTTGGCATTCTAGAAAATGCAATTAAGCAAGCTAAAAAAGAGCTAAAAACAAAACAACAAACACTAGAAGCTCTAAAAACTTCAAATCAATCAAAAGCTAATGAAACCATCAAAAAAGCAAATGAAATTATTAAAAAGTTAAAAGATGCTAGTGATGTTACGTCTATAACAAATGCAATCAATGATTCAAACCAAACGAAATCTATTTTAGAAAAAGCAATAGATGAGTTAAAAAAGGATAGTGAACAAAAACAAAAAATTGAAAATAAACTAATCGAACTTAATAATGAAATTGCAGCTGCAAAACAAAAATTAGAAACATTGAAACAAGATGCGGATTCACAAAAACTTGCCGCACTTAAAGATGAAATTAACAAAATAAAAAAATCATTAAAAAATGCCAATGACGAGGTTGAAAAACCTAATACATGACTTGAAGATAAAATGGATGCTAATGAAAAGCTTAACGAAGCAATCGCTAAGGCAAAAGCGAATTTGGATGTCCAAAGAAATAAAATTAATGATTTGCAATATGATGACAATAAAACTAAAGCAAATGAAATAGTAGAAGAGTTAAAAAATTTAATTGATAATACTTACACATCAAAATATAACGAAAACAAGACTAAATTTAAAAAAGAGAAAGAAGATAATAGCGCTAAAACTGACTCAGCTATTAGCAATGCCAATAGCGTTATTAGCAATATAAAATCTGCGCTTGACAAAAATAAAACTGACCCTAATAAAAAGCAAGAACTTAAAAGTGCTAAACATAACTTAGAATCCCAAAAAGAAGCTTTAGAAAATCTAAAAATAAGTGACAGAGAAAATCACAGTAAAATCATTTCTAAAATTTCTGACATAGAAGCAAAAATCACTGAAGTAAACAATGCTCTTGATGAACAAACCAAAATCGAACAAGAACTAAAAGGACTTATAAAAGAAACCGAAGACCACATCCAAGCATTGCAAAATGCGTTAGATAATCTAAAAAAAGTAAATGAAATTCGAAACCTTGATGGAGCTAAAAATGAACTTTTAGGCAAAATAACAAACGCACAAGCCTTTTTAGAATCACCAAAAATAACAAAACTAAAAGATTTTGATTCTTTAAAAAATGCAATAGAAACTCTTAAAACCAAAATAAATAATGCAGAACCAGCTAAAACATATGTTGAACAAGTAATAAAAAATGTTAACTATATAAATAGTCAAAGTAAAATTTTTAATGATAAGTTTAACGATTTTGCCAAAATGCCTAGCGTCAATTTCGATGATCTAAAAAAGCTAATAGATGAATCTAAATCAATTTTGGCTTTAATTAACAGCGCTGAAGGCGAATTCAACAAGATACAAGATTTCATTAGCAATCCCACGGTTAGAGAATATATCAATGTTGATGGCATACTAAAGCCACTAGCTGAAACTTTTAAAAGAAGAGTAAATGAAATCAAAAACGAAATGTTAGCAAAAATAATAAAATTAGAGACCTCTATAACAATTGGATATCTTAAAAAAGCTAAAGAATATTCTGAAATCAAAGATGATCCTTGACAAATTGACAGCGGGCGTTGAAACAACGATATTTTGCCGAATTTAAAATATGCCTTTAAATCATTTAAAAAAGGTAGAGCCGTAAAAAGCAAAATTGATAGCAATCCAATATTAAAAGAAAAACTAAAATCGGAATATAACAGTTTAAATGATCTTCTAAATTACGACACTATTGATAAATTTAAAGAATTTGTAAAAAGAGCTGCTAAGAGAGTTGTTCAATGAAAAAACTACAGCAGTTGAAACAATGTGTTTTATGTTTTCCTTAATGAAGTTGGCGAAAAACGAGCTGATTACGATAGACAAATACATAACTATTTAGAAAAATTTGAAAGTTTTAATTTTTCACCAGATGATCCTAAAGGAAGAGAAATACTAAATGGCTTTGTTAAAATGTTAAAAGCAATGCAACGTGATAGTGGTGGAAAACTAGATAAAAATGAACAATTTAAAAGAATTCTAAAAAACATTGAAGATCTTTTAGAAATATATGGTGGAAAAGCATCTTAAGTTAAAATAACTTGATTTAACAATTAATAATATTAAAAGACCTTGAATTTTAGGAATTTAGGGTCTTTTTTATTTGAATTTTCTCTAAATACAAGCGTTATTTTAACAAAACTAGTAGTTAATATTTTTTGATTTTCTTGTAAAATTAATATGTCATTTCTCAATGCAAATATTAAAAAAATAAGCATAAGAAAAACAACTTTTTGATTGTTTAGAAATACCGAGGAGAAAATACACTTATTAACCATGAACCATTTTCAAAAGAAAAAAATAACTTCTTTTTTGATTTTTATAGGAGCAACGGCTGCTTTATCATCCGGGGCAATGTTTACTGTTTCTTGTGCAAGCACCGTAAAAAGTAAAGAAAAGAAAGAGACCACTACATTACAAAAAAGAATCAATAAAATTAGCGATGATTTAAAAACCTTAGAAGCGCAAACTCAAAGCTTAATAAAGCAAATTCACTTCAAACCAAATGAATTAACTCAGACTTTTAACAAGTAAAAGAAAAATTAGATGAACTAGAGAATCTCAAAAAAGAAGCCCAAAATATTAGCAAAGAATCAAGTATAAAATCTGAGGTGCAAAGTTTAGAAAACTTAATTGATTTAATTAACAAAATAAAACAAATTATAGAAACTACAATTGTTAAAGAAAAACAAGACATCAGAACACAAATCATTGAGTTTGGAAAAATTTTAGAAAATACTAATCAAGAAATCGAAAATAACTATGTAGCTAAAAACTTAGAAAAATTAACAAATAATATAAAAGCGCTAGAAGAATTACAAGAAAAAGCAAATACTCTTGAAGTATTAGACAACAAATTAGCATCAAAAAATAAACACCAAATTAAAGATCTTCTTAGCAAAATTCAAAACCTTATTTTATCAGCGAAAGCGAAACAAATAAAATTAGACAAAGTTGCTCAAGATAATGAAAAGCTTTTGCTAAATGAAATTGAAAAAGACATTAAAAATCAACAGGATTTTTTAAATAAAGCCATTTTAGAGGTCAGAGAAGCAAACACAATTGACTCTCAAATCCAAAAATACAGTATTCTAAATGCAACCATCAACGGCATTCAAAAATTAATTAAAATATTAGACAAAAAATATCAAAAACTAAAGAGTATTGTTAATAAAGAAAACATTAAAAAAGAGTTTGATGATTTAACTAAAAAACTTGATGACGCAAGAAAAGAGTTAACTAAAAAGAAAGAAAGTCTTAGCATAAGTATTGACAAAAACACCAAAGAAACTAGTCAAATTTTAGAAGAAGCGAACAAAATAATTAGCGAGGTTGACGCCGCAATCCTAGCCAAAGATAAAAATAAAGCAAAAAATGTTGAAGAATCTTTGATGAAAATAAAAGAAAAATTAGAAAAAAAGAAAGCTTCATTAGTCGGTGATAAAAACAATCAAGAACGCATTGATGGAAAAATTAGCGAAATTAATGTTAGAAAAAATAGCCTTTATAAAATCTTAAAAGAAAAAGATAATCGTAATATTATCATTCAATAAATTAAACAACGCAAGCGCCATAAGAACTAAAAGCAACTTCTTTGCAGGGTTTGCATTTTTTATTCAACTTTCCCTCCTAAATTATTAAAATAGTTAAATCCTTTTATAAGGCAAAAAATTAATACCTTTAAAGTTGAACATAAATCATGTTTTTTAAATTATTAACTATAATTTATAAATCATGATAAACGTTATTTTATATCAACCAGAAATTAGTCCTAACACTGCTAACATTATTCGCACTTGTTTTGCTACTAACGCAAAATTGCACATTATTAAACCAACTGCTTTTGACTTGCACCCTCATTGGCTTAAAAGAAAAGCGGCGGGGCATTTTCTTAGTGAAATTGAGCACGAAATTCATGCCAATTATGAGCAATTCTTTAAGAAATATGGCGACAAAAATATTTATTATATTACGCGATATGGTCTTAGTAACTATTCACAAATTGACTGAAAAAATGAACTTGACAACAATAAAGAAATTTGGGTAATGTTTGGAACTGAGAGCACTGGGATTTCTAAAAAAATTATGCAAACTAAAATCGCTAATTGTTTGCGCATTCCGATGTTTGCACAATGTCGTAGTCTTAACTTAGCTAATAGTGTTGCAATTGTTTTATATGAAATCATGCGCCAAAATTCGTTTCCTAATCTATCGGAATTTGAAAGTCAAAAAGGCAAAGACTTTATTTTAAAATAATACTTATATAAAAACCAAAATCAAAAACCATAGGAGAAGAAGATGATTCATTGATTTCCGGGCCACATGGCTAAAGAATTTCGATTGCTAAAAGACAAGCAAAAGTTATTTGACCTTTTCATTATTATTATTGATAGCCGAATTCCTATCAGTAGTTTTAATAACGAAATTTATAAAATCGCACAACATCGTCCAATTCTTTTTGTTTTTAACAAGATTGATAAAACTTCAATTGCAGAACTAATGCCAATAGTAAAGCGATATGAAGATAAAGGCGAAGTAATTTTAACCAATCTAAAAAGCCCAAAAGCTTACAAACAAATTAATAGTTCCTTAAACGCTCATTACCTAAAACTCAAAGCCAAAAACGATGCTAAAGGAAAACTGACGCCGCCACTAAAATGTGTTGTTTTGGGTGTTCCCAATGTTGGCAAAAGCACTTTTATTAATCTAATGGCCAAAAGTCGCGTAGCTAAAGTAGGAGCCACAGCTGGTATAACACGTTCAGAGCAATGAATTAATTGTAAAAATTATTTACTACTTGACACCCCGGGGCTGCTTATGCCAAAAATTGCAAGCAATGAAATCGGGGCCAAGCTATTAATTACGGGCTCGATTAGAAAAGAATCTTTAAACCTTAATGAATGCTTGGTCGAACTTTATAAGCTAGTTAGTTTAAAATATCCCGAAAAAATTAAAAGCCTTAATTTAGAGGCGACAGTTTTAGAAGATGAAATTTTTGAAAACGTTGCTTTATATGCCAAAAACAATAATTTGTTACTAAAAAATAATGTTTTAGATACAAAAAAAGCTATCAATAGTTTAATAGCGTATTTTCAAGAATTAAGCAATGTTATGTATGATGAAATTCAATAGTTAAAATATTTATATTTTAATGAGACATTGTAAAATACTTATAATTTTTAAAAAAGGCAAAAGAAAGTGATTATGAGTGAAACGACACAATTTAATAATTTTTTTCCATTAGAAAAACCTAGCCAAGAAACTTTAAAGAAAATTAACTATGTGGCCATCGGCGGCATTTATGCTAGTGGTTTTAATAGTAAAATTGGATTTGCTACAAATGGGTTTTTAGATAATAATAACAACATTTACGGACTTTCCTATCCAAGTTTTTTTGCTACACTTATTAAAGATAGTAATTTTCTAGAATTAAGTAGTTTTTACAACTTATCTATGCCTGGTAGCTCAATTGATCTTTGAAATGCTCTTGTTACTAAAAATAAAGACAAAATTAAAGCAAGCCAAAAAAGGTTAGATTTTTTGCAATCACTTGACTGACACATTAGCAATCCTTTTAAAAATTATTTTTCTAGTCTCTTTGATAAATGAAATGTTTTGCAAGGCGATTTTAATATTGTTTCTAATAAAATTAACGATGCTAATTTAATTACAATTACTTTGGGCCTTGGCGATGTTTTTTTCAAAATTCCGTTTGAAAAAATCAACCGAATGCGACTTGCTAAAGCAGAAGAAGCACTAAAAATTTATCAACAAATTAACAACGAAATCATTGATGCATGCTACGCCGTTGAAAACAAATTAATTAAGTTATACAAAGCTATTCGTGAAAAAAATCCCACTGCTAAGATTGTGTTTGTAAGTTATACTAAACCATTTATTTACCTTGAAACTTTTATTCAAGAGGCTTTGAAACTCGAAAAATTAATTAAAACCAACTTTCTTGAAGATACTATTAAAAAAGTTAATGAAGCAATGAAGAAATGTGCCAATAAATGTCAAACTAGTTACGTTGATGTCTATGACGAGTTTTATTGAGAAAAAAATAAAGCATTTTTATTTGAAAACATTTTCGCTCCTTTTCCAACTGAAAATGGTTATAAAAAAATTGCCTATGATTTATTTACGAAACTATGCTTAAATAAAGAAACCTTCTTACAAGAAATACTAATCCCCCACAAGTTTGATAACTACATTATTAATAAAGAATATTGGCTAAGAGATCTTCGATCATATGAACAAATATTTAGTCCTAAATTCGGCGCTTACGAACTTTTTAAAAGCATCTTTGGAAGTAATCTAAATTACAATATTTTAGTTTATTCAGAAAATGAAGCAAAGATACATAGCATTTTGGCCCCGTATCTACGTTTTGCTAAAACGCTTGATGCTTACATTCGCTACAATGATGGTGATCAAACTATTAACATGTTTGTTAATAACTTACTAGATGATTTTTTTAATGAAGCCCCCGAGAAATACGCTTCAATTGAAATGCTTAAAAACTATTTGCTAAATAGTGGTAATGGTAAAAAAATCTATCTAGCATTGCTAAAAAACGGCAAGCTAGAAAAAATTCTGTTTATTTTGCAAAGGTCATTAATTCAAAAAAATCTTCTTGCTGTCGATAAAAAAACTATCCAAAATGAATGGCACAATATACTAATTTCAAACCAAAAACTAATATATGATGTTTTCAAACAGCTATTTAATGCTAATATCATCTCAAGTAGTAAAGAAGAAATTAAAGAAATTATTTTAACTCTAATAAGTGACCTATTCAATGGTTCAATGTATGAGTTTTTAAATACAAAGCATCTAAACTTCCGTTACACAATTATTCGCGATTATTTTCTTAGCATAAAAACTATTAATGATTTTGTGATCTTTGTTGTAGAAAGCATCGTCAATTACGCGAGCCTCTATGAAAAACTATCATCTTTTGATGAGCTATGAAAAAATTGAATTGTCAACAATAAATATAAGTTTTTTTATTTTATTGATAAAACGTTTTTAGAAATCTCATCGCAAGAAAATATTGATAGCACTGTGGAGCTAATTTGCCAAATTATTTTTCAAATCTATCATATTGATGCTCTAAGTCTAAAAGAACGGCAAATCTTAGAAAAAAGCATCAAAAATATTATTCTTGTTCTTAAAGAAAACCAAGGAATCTTAAATGCAATTTTAGCCAAGTTTATTGATCGAATAAAAAACTACTCATTTTATGACTTACTAGTAAAAAAAGATAAAAATCAAAACATCTTCAAAAAGAGTAAATGAGTTCGAAACATTGTCTTTCTAAGACTAATAACCAAAACTTGAAAAGACCTTATTTCCATTAAAAAAATTGTTAATAGAAATAAGATGAAATAATTATGGATATGAAAGTATACAACTGAGATTTATTAAAGCAAAGCCCCATAATTAAAGAACCCCTAACTATTTGCTTAGGCGGCTTTGAAAGTCTTCATTTAGGCCATTACGAACTTATTAAAAAAGCACGCGAAATAAACGCAACAAACTCTGAGAACAAATTGGCAATCTTACTTTTAAAAAATTCCATTAATAAAGGTCGAATTCAAGAAAAAAAACTTTTTCAACTAAAGACTAGATTATATACAATTAGTGCCCTAAATTTTGACTACGCTTTTTATATTGAAGTTTCTGAAGATCTAATAAATCTTTCAGCAGAAAAATTCATTGAAAAATTAAAAGAAATTAATGTCAAGCAAATTGTGTGCGGCCCAGACTTTTGCTTTGGCCATAATCGTATGGGTAGCATTGCTATGTTAAAAGAAAATTTCGCAGTTAGCGTTGTTGAAGAAAGAAAAATCAATAAACAAAAAATATCTTCATCACTGATAACCGAGCTAATAAGTGATGGCAATATAATAGAAGCCAATAAGCTACTCCTTGAAAAATATGCTTTTATCACTAATATTAATCGCTTCAAATTTACATATCCCCAGAATTTAGTCAAACTAAAAGCAGGCATTTATTGCGTTAATGTTGTTATTAAAGATATTGAATATCATGGCGTTTGCTTAATTAAAAAAAGCAAGCCAGATGATGAGCAAACTTTGATTAATAAACTTTATTTATTTGATCTAAAAATTATTCCTTCTAAATATGAAGAAATCTTCATTGAATTTGAAAAAAGCATTAGATATATAAGTTCACTTGCTAGCAACGATCTCTTTGAAAAAGATCTTCAAGCAGCTCAAAAATTCTTTGAAAACAATAAATAATTTTGCACAATAATATATTGTTAATTTATGTTAAAATTAGTACATTAAAAATTATATCTTGGTTGCAATTACGATTGTTGCTAGGTTATGAAAGGAAAAACTATGGTTTCAAAACAAAAAATTGAAGAACTAGTGAAGAAATTTGGAAGAAATGCTAAAGATACAGGACATCTACCTGTACAAATTGCGATTTTAACTGAAAAAATTGAATCACTTAAAAAACACTTTGAGGCTAATAAAAAAGACTTACACTCAATGCGGGGTTTTATTGCTAAAGTTAACCACCGTAAAGCATTACTTAGTCACTTAAAATCTTCAAACTACGAACTATATTTAGAAACAATTAAAGCTCTAAATATTAGAAAATAGTTTTCAATTATTAAAACCATTCAAAAAGAGGTGTTTTGCCTCTTTTTTATTTTCCTATCTTTTTCCTATTTTCGCTTTTATCATTTTCTTCTAATGTTATATTTCAAGTATGAAAGTCACAAAGTGAAACAAAAAAGGTAAATGAATATTTTGAGGGATAGCTTTTACTATTTCGTCAACGATTTTAATATCTTCATACTTTGTGATTAATAAACTAAAAAGCAGCAAACCAAATGAGAAAGAGTTTATAAACGTAACAATTAACGGTGCCGTTTACTATCCTGGCGAGTATTCATTAAAAAAAGGAAGCATTGTTAATGACTTACTAAAACTAGCAAAATTAAAGGCCAATGCTGATCTAAGTAAGATTAGCAAAACTAATACCTTACTTGATTCACAAAAGTTTTACATTCCTTTTAATAAACAGAAGAAATTTTTTATTAGTGAAATTAACGATGTTGAAATTTTAATAAATCTAGGGATTAACAAAAAATTAGCTTTAAAAATTTTTAATTTGATTAAAGAGAAAGGTAGCAAAATTACTTGAAAAGATTTTGAATCAATAAAGGGCTTGGGACCCAAAACTTTAGAGATTTTAAAAAAATCAATAATATTTGAAACTTAATTTTTGTTGCCTTTCTTTGTGCGCTATGCTTATTTATTGCCATCACTAACCCTAATAATTTACTATTTTGATTTGCATTTATTGTGATTGTTTTCATAAACTTATTTAATCCAAAATTTCACTTATGTTGGACACTAATGGCATTGACAATGATGGCATCTTATTTGCTCTTTTGAGCAATAGTTACTAGTTTGAATAATATTGAGATTGACCAAAGTTTTAAAATCATTAGGCGATATCGAAATAGTTTTATTGTTAACTATAACGGCATAAATATAATTGTAAAAAACAGCAATACACTATATCAAGTAAATGATATTATTCAACTCAAAGGCAAATTAAAAATGATTAGTAACATTTCTAATTTTAATCTTAGTAATAATACTTTTTTAGAATTGATTGACTACGACATTAAACGAATTTTTAATGATTCTTCATGGCTTGAAAATTATTTGGCTTCTCGATATGAACCAGCCAATAAATTTCTGCTATTACTGCTGCTTTCAAGAAGAGTCGATTTAACCGCTAGTTTACTTGAAAGCGCTAAAGAGCTAAATATAGCACATCTATTTGTTATTAGTGGTCTGCATTTTGGACTATTTTATTTAACTTTTTTATGAATATTAAAAAAATGTAAAGTAAATGTTGATATTGCTAACCTTATAAGCGTAGTTATTTTATTTGCTTATTTGTTTTTGTTAGACTTTCAGATTTCTGCTCTAAGAGCTTTTACTTTTATTGTGGCCAAATTAATTAATGATAAATTGTTGGATAAAAAATTTAATAGTTTAGATATTCTAGTTTTTGTAGCACTTTTATTTATGATAGTAAATCCAAACATCATTTATAATTACTCATTTATTTTGTCTTTTACTATTACTTTTGTTATATTGCTAATCGTGCAAGCTACTAATAAATTTAAAAGTGAATGAATAAAAAATGTTTTAGTGTTATTAGGAGCTTATTTATCATCACTTTTAATTTCGCTAACATTCAATCAAAAGATTGTGACTTTGGGATTCATTTATCAAATTTTCTTTAGTCCGATTATAATTTTTAGTTATTTCTTTTCAATGCTATTTTTCTGAACTAGTTATCTACTACCCTTTTATTTTAAAATTTTAAATAGTTTAATCCAAATAATAAAAACTACAAGCGTTGTGCTTGAAGTTCCAAAAAAATTATATTATTTACCGCTAATTTTACATTTACTTTTCTTTATACTGTCAAGCTCTAGAATCTCAAAAGTTTTAACTTTTTCTAAAGCAATATGATTTAAGAAACTAAAAGTTCGTTAAAAGCTTCTTCGTCAAGAATCTTTACATTTAAAGCTCGAGCTTTAGCCAATTTTGAACCAGCGTCTTCGCCAACTAATAAATAAGAGGTTTTAGCTGAAACGGCCGAAGAAATCGAACCCCCATTTTCTTTAATTAGTTTTTCAAAATGCGATCTTGGCTGCGAAAGTGTACCTGTGATTACAAAACTAAGTTGAGCAAAACGTTCAGTTTTTTTAGTGGCAATAAATTCTAGGTCCACATCATTATCAAGCAAGTCCTTGACAAGATTTTTATTTTCTTCTTTGGCTACTCAGTTTTTAAGAGACGAAATGATTTTTTCGCCAATTTCATTATAAGAGATTAACGAGTCAAAATCAAAATCAAGAAAATTACTTAATTTAAGAATTTTTGATGCTAGAAAATAGGCTACTTTTGAACCGATATGTTTAATGGATAGGCCAAAAATTACACGATCCAATGAGTTTTTCTTTGATTCTTCAATTGATTTTAAAATGTTCATAACCGATTTTGTGCCAAATCGTTCTAAGGACATAATCTTGTCTTTTTTTTCTTTTAACTTATAAAAATCAATCACATTTTCAAGTAACCCTTCGTTAATAAAAACATCAATGTTTTTTTCACCTAATGAGTTTAGTTCCATTGCCTTTTTTGAAGCAAAATGAATGATTTTTTTTCTTCTAATTTCCGGACAATTTTCGTTACTACAATACTGTTCTAACAAAGTGTCAGTTTCAATTAGATCGCTATTACAATATGGGCATTTTAAAAATTTATTAAACTCAGTTTCTTCATGTTTTTTATTAACTAAACCAATTACACATGGAATAATTTCACCAGCTTTTTTTATATATACTAAATCCCCTTTGTTGAGCTTTAGATCTTTTATATATTGGTAATTATTTAAAGTGGCAAAGGTAATACAACTACCCGAAAGAATCACCGGTTCAAGTTCAGCATTATATGTAACAAGCCCCGTTCTACCTACAGTAATAAAAATATTTTTTAAAACTGTTGTTGTCGTGTTAGGTTCATACTTAAAAGCAATAGCGGAGTGGGGAAATTTATTAGTAGCACCAAGCGCGTCGTAATGTTGCAGTTCGTTTAATTTGATAACTACACCATCAGTTTCATAATCAAGAGTCTTTTTAAGGTGCTTAAAGTTTTCAATATAGCTATTAATTTCGGATAAATCTTTAGCATAAGTTGCTTCTTTAGTTACCGAAAAGCCTAAGTTTTTTAAAAAATCTCTAGCTTCTAAAATAGTAAAAATGTTGTGATCTTCTGGTGCAACAATATTGTATAAAAAAGCAGAAAGATTACGATTTGCTACAATTTCTTTATCAAGTTGTCTTAAAGTCCCAGCAGCAGCATTACGAGGATTGGCCATCAAAGGTTTATTTTCTTTTTGAAAATTTAAATTAATTTTTTCAAATTCACTCAATGCTAAATAAACTTCGCCTCGAACTTCAAGTGGCTTTTGATAAGCTATTTCCTTGGGAATATTTTTAATTTGCTTAATATTCTCAGTAACATCTTCGCCGACTAAACCATCTCCCCTAGTGACTGCTTGGAATAGTTGTCCATTCCGGTATTTAATTGAAATTGACAAACCATCAATTTTAGGTTCTAGAAAAAAACTAAAAGTGGGTGTAACTTTTTTAATATTATCAATAAACTTTTGAATTTCTTCTTCTGTATAAGCTTTATTTAGTGAAAGCATTGGACTATCATGGGTAACTTTTTTAAATAAGTCAGAACTCTTAGCATTGATTTTCTGTGTCGGTGAATTGGCTAGTTCTTCAAAACTAAAATATGAACTATATTGTTCTTCTAATTTTTTTAGCTTTAAAATTTCACGATCATAGATAGCATCTTCGACCAACGGAGCATCAAGATTATAATAAGCATTATCTCATTCGTTTATTTTAGCTTGGAGTTCAAAGACTTCATTTCTAATTTTCTCTTTTTCGGTCATCTGCAATTTCACCCTTTCTTAATGCTATTAAGTAATTAAACTCTTTGGAAGGTTCTAATTCATCATCATGGCAACTTAATTGCTTCTAGTTGACATAAAATTACCATCAAAACGCAAGCCATAATAAACAAAGTAGCAATCAAATCACGTCAACTAGGCTCTAGTTTCCGGTAGTGACTTCTTTTAGCATAAGGTTCGTATCCTCGCGAAACCATAGCGTCTGATAAATCATTTGCTTTTGAAAATGAAGCTACAAATAATGGAACAATTAACACTACAAACGATTTAGTTCTTTCTTTAAAATTACCGTTTTTAAAATCAATGCCCCGGCTTGACTGCGCTTTCATAATACGATTTGCTTCGTCTAAAAGTGTCGGAATGAAACGAAGGGCAATTGAAATAATCATAGTAATAATTTCGGTATGAATTCTTATTAATTTTAGGGGAAGAAGTAAGTCGTTGATTGCTCTAGTCAATAAAACAGGCTTAGTAGTTACAGTTAGAATAGTAGTTGTTAAAATAACACCATAGATTCTAATAAAAATTGAAATAGTTCTTAGCAAAGTAAATTTGGTTAGTTGAAAAACGGAATTAGGCCCAAATGGCGCTCAATAAATATCATTAACAATTAATTCATTACGATGAAAAACAAAACTATCAACATTAGTATCGCCGGCCAAAGGAACAAAAGGTGTACTATTTTGTCCAACAGCACCTTTTATAGTAAGCATATTAATTACTAATAAAAAGATAGCAATATAAAAAGGCGTTCTAAGTTTAAGTAAACATGATTTTATTGATTTAGTTGAAATAATATAAACAACCATAATAAAAGCAGTTAAGATACCTAAAGTAATGAAGTGATCAGCCACAAAGAAAAGAATAATGAACAAAATATTGGCTAAAAATTTTAGTCTAGGGTCTAACTTATGAATTGGCGTGTTGCTATTAACATATTTACCAATAATTGCTTGATTCATATTGTTATCTCCTTTTTTTCTTGAGTTGTTCGTTCAATTGACTAGCTAAATCATCAATGCTTGTAATTTTGTCAATCTTAAACCCGTGTTCTTTCAGTTTGTTAACAAAGGATAGTAGCTTAGTTGGTATTAAATTATTTTCAATAAGGAATTTTTCATCATTTAAAGCTTCGTATGTATCACCGTCATGAATGATTTTGCCATTTTTTACAAAAATTGTACGATTAGTTCATCTTAGGGCGTTATCAAGATCATGAGTTACTAAAATAATAGTCTTATTTTCTTTTCGATTTAACTCGTAAAACAGCTTAAGCATTTCTTGTACACCATGAGGATCAAGTCCAGCTGTTGGCTCATCTAGAACTAAAAACCTTGGTTCCATTGCCAAAATTCCCGCTAAAGCTACGCGACGTTTTTGACCACCCGAAAGATTAAAAGGGCTCTTATCTAAATACTCTTCGGGCAAATCAACCATCTTTAAATATTTTCTAGCCAATTTCTTAGCTTCTTCTTTTTTAACACCCATTGAAATCGGGCCAAAAATAATGTCCTTCTCGATTGTTGATTCAAACAATTGATACTCGGCAAATTGAAATACAACTCCAACTTGTTTTCTTAGGCCTTTTACATTTTTGATTTTTCTTTTGGTTTTTTTGATATTAATTTCGGTTTTAACAATTTCAAAACGATCGGCACGTTTTAGTTTTTTAATATGATTAATTTTGTCTTTTCAAACATTTAAAAGATCGCGATAGTCAAGCTCGGACATTGCCGGATCTCTTTTGGGTTTCTTTGGTTTTTTTAGCTTTTGTTTTAACGGAACATCAAAAAAATTGATAGTTCCAGAGTTAGGAATTAATAAAGCATTTAAATGTTCAATAAAAGTGGTTTTGCCAGAGCCAGTTGGCCCAATAATTGAAATCATTTCACCTTCATTAAAAGTAGCACTAATGCCATCAAGCACTTTAATATGAGTGGGCAAACCTTTATTAAATTCTTTTGTTATATCTTTTACTTCAATTTGCATAACTGATCAATTAAATCCTTTTCATCATAAGTTGGTTTAACACCGTTTATCATTTGACTTAGTTTATATATAAAAGGCGAGTCAATTTTAGCAATTTCAATAATTTCTTTGTCATTAAGAATTTCAATAGGTTTACCAATTTTTACTAATTTACCACCCGAAAAAACAATTAAAGTATCAGCCAATAAAGCTTCGTCCATGTCATGCGTGATTGAAATTAATGTTTTATCAGTATTTCTATGTAAATCGTGAATGATTTTATAAATATCGCTTCTTCCCCGTGGATCTAACATTGATGTGATTTCATCAAAAATAATGATTTTGGGATCGAGTGCTAGAACTGAGGCAATTGCTACTCGTTGTTTTTGTCCCCCCGAAAGATTTTGGGGTTCATGATCTAAATAATTTTCCATGCCAACTTCTTTAACATAATGTTTAACCTTGGCATTCATTTCTTCGAAAGTAAGTTGCTTGTTTTCTAAACCAAAAGCAATGTCATCTTCAACAGTTGAACCGATAAATTGGTTATCAGGGTTTTGGAAAACAATGCCGATTTTTTTACGAATTTCAGTAATATTATCAGCATTGATTTCTAGTCCGTCAATTAAGATTTTGCCACCTGTAGCTTTGTAAATTGCTGAAAGTAATTTAGAAAAAGTGCTCTTACCTGAGCCATTATGACCTAAAATTGCGACATATTCGCCATCGTTAATTGTTAAATTGATGTTATCTAAGGCTAGTTTCTTAGCTTCGGGATAACGATAGGTTAATTTTCTAACTTCAATCATAATCATTTAATTATAGTTAATTTTATATATTACTATATAAAAACCCGACCGAGATGTCGAGTTTTTAAAAAAATTATTTTTCTTTATTAATTTCGCATTCTTTTAGAATGCCAATGTAAGGAAGCTGACGCATCTTTTCGTGTCAATCAAAGCCAAAACCAACAACAAATTCGTCGCCAATCATAAAGCCAAATTTATCAGGTTCGAACTTAACTTTTCTACCCGAAGGTTTGTTAAGAAGAGTTAGAACTCTTAAACTTTGGGGATTTCTTGAATTTAATAAATTAACAACTTTTTGCATTGTCCGACCACTATCAATGATATCTTCAACAATTAAAACATGGCGGTCTTTAATATCGTTAGCAAGATCTAAAATTACCTTAACACTCCCCGAAGAGTGCGCTTTGCCATCATAGGAACTAACGGTCATAAAGTCCATAATAAAATCAACATTAATATTTTTAATTAGTTGAGCAAGAAACGGCAAACTTCCTTTTAATAGGCCAATGATAATAAGTTCGTCTTGATCAGAATAATTTTCATTAACCCACATACTTAGTTCAAGGATTCTTTTTTCCAAAGTCTTTTGGTCAAAAAGGACTTTTTCAATTCGTTTATCTAACATTCTTAGTCTCATTTTCAATAATTTTGACTGCTTCATGAAAGACTTCAGTTTCAGTTTTATCATTTGTGTCAATAATAAAATATTTTAACTTGAATTTTTCAGCAATCTCTTTAAATATTTTGAGGTAATTGTCGTGTAAATTTTTGAAATAAGCAAAATTGTCATCAAAATTAGCAATTTCTGATTCTCTTCCTCTTTTTAAAATGCGATTTTTAAAAGTTTCAAAGCTAATGTCAAGAAAAATGGCAAAATCCGGCAACTCCTCTTTAGTAATTAAAGTCTCAAATAAAGCATCGTAAGCTTTTAGATATTTAGGCTCTTTTTCGTTTAGAATCAATTTAGCAAAAATATAGTGTTCCACTGAGAAGCGGTCTAAGAAAATATGCGATTTTTGGGGATCTTTATTTTCACTTTGATACTTTTTAAAAACCTCGGCAAACTTAGCTGAATGATTCTCAACAATGTATGACTGAAAACCAATTGTTAAGTTAGGTTGCTTTTCGTACAATCACTTTAAGAATGTATTAAAAACTTCGTCATTTTCTTCAAATTCATGAAGCATAACCGAGTCTTCGTAGTGTTTATATAATTTGTCAGATAGTTGACTTTTTCCGGCAGCGATCATGCCGCTAATTCCAATAACCATGGTAAAATTCTCCTTAATTTATTAAATATTGTTAGAACCATTCTAAAGAAAAAACCACAAAAAATTTGAATTATTTTAGAAATATCCTTATTTAAATTGCTTTAGCTTTTAAACGCTTAAAATAAAAAACTTATTAGTTAATTACTTGTTAATAATTTGTTAATATTTATTAGTGCATTGTCAAATTCAAGTAGACAAAAATAAAAAAAGTTAAATATTTAATCATTTAAATAAAAAAGATTTGAACTTGTCTTTTTTTACTAATTATGAGCGGCAAATTTTGAATAAAAAAGCTTTTTGTCATATTAAACAAAAAGCTTGTTAAGTATTTTCTTTTAACTATTTAATATCAGAGTGAAAGTGTTTTTCAATCTCTTGACTAATGGCTGTTAAGTTAGATTTAATTTGACTAAGGATTTTATCTTTATCATAATAATCATGTACTTTGGCATGTTCCAATGCCGCTTCAACACTTTTATTTAATGAATAAATTAATTCTTTTAAACGAGAAATTTCACTTCAGCTGCTATCATTTGGGCTATCTTTATGTTTTTTTATTTCGCTAAAACCACTTGCAATATCTTTGTAATCATTTTGCATTTGCTTAAGCGAAGCTTCTAATCCCTGAAGAAAAGTTGCTTTAGCGGTTTCGAAATCACGCTTTAATTGAGTTTTTTCATCATTAATAGTTTTTAAAAAATTCTCAACTTTTTTAAGGGTCTCTTCGATTTCAAGACCTTTTTCTACTTTATTTGCATCATAAAAATTAGATAGATCGTCAATTCTAATTTGAAGATTTGTCAAATAAGTTTCGAATGTTTTAATCTTTAGATTTTTATTGAAGTCTCATTTTTGCGCAAAACGTATCTTGTTAATTACTCCCATTTTCTTTTCAACTTCTGGAATAAACTTTCAAGTTTTGTTGTTGAATTCATGAACATTGTCAACAATTTTTTGAACATTACTTTTTAGTTTATTCACTTCGCTAAAACGATATTCCTTACTTTGCGCAATTTCTCATTCTTTAGCTAAATTATCTAAAAATTCGCGGGAACTTTCAAGAGCACTAATTAGTTCCTTAGTGGTGATGTCTCGTCTAGATAGTTGCTTAGCAAATTTTTGAAATTCGTCGTATAGCACTAAATATCTTTTGTCAAAATCTCTTTTAAAATCATTAACTTTACTATTAGCTTTAACAATGCGTGCTTTAATTTCAATAATTTTATATTTTAGTTTTTCATAAACGACTTTTAGTCTATCTTCGTTTTCGATCGAATGCGATAACTTAATAAATTCTTGAGCAGCCGCAAGTTTTTTATTAATTTCCTCAAAAAACTCTTCTCACTTATTCATCGGAGCATTTTCAAGATTATCAATTTCTTTTTCGAATTCTGATAGTTGATAGCTATAACTTTCAGCCATATTGTAGTTATTATTTATCATATTTTCATAGCGAGTTTGTTTGTTTTTGTTATAAACAAAAACACTAATAGTTCCAAGACCTGCAGCTAAGACAGTTGCCGAGGTTAACGAAATCATCAAAATTCGTTTTTTTCTTGTGATTACCATTAAGTTATTAACTCGCTTTCTTCAAAGAAATTTTTAAAAACTAAAAATATGTATAAGGATATGAAAATTAAGAGAAATTTTAATTAGTTTTCCTATTTTTAGGGCTAAAAAGCGTAAATTTAGACCTAATAAGTCAAATAAAATGTCATATCAAGTTTATTGTCTAAAACTAGGTTCTATTTGAATAAAATGGGCTTTTATCCCGTTTTTAACCGTTATCAAACTTAGCAAAAACTATATTTTATTTAAACATCAAAATTCGTTGTAATTCTGAAACATCTAATTTAATTTCGTTAAAATGATGCATTTCCATGTAGCTTTTTTGTCAATGAAAAACCAAAATTATTTTAGGCATGTTCACAAACAAAAACACTACATTATATAAACAAAATGACCATTTTAATTTTAAAAAAGAATCAAAGCAAAATATTTAGAATCAATTTATCACTTTTGTTAAAAAATATCGCTTTCTTTAATAGCAACTGTTGCTATTTTTTTAATTAATATACTAGCAAATTCATTGGAAAATATTTTAATAATGGCCTAAAGTCCATTTTGGACCACACTAAAGTTTTTTCTTTATGCGCGGGCGCGCGTCCTTTAAAGGCAAGATAAGCAATTGCCCCTGATCACATAATATGGTAAAGAATTTGCTTTGTACATTTTATTATAATAAAATGTATTTTTAGAGCCACTTGGACCTAAATCGGACCTAGCATGCAATTTTGCCCCTAAATTGTCCCCAAATTGGAAATGAACAAAAATTAATATATATCTATATATTAAAAATAAAGACATTTGTCCTTTCCCCGGACCTAATGTGTGAAAGCCCGTTATTTTACGAAGAAGTTGTTTAACTTTTTAAAAATTTTTTATAGTCTTATTTTTTATTCTAATAATCATTAGTCATTGATATACGTTGTGGCATTATTTTGAAATGCAATATTTTCATTTTTTGTGACAACTAAAATTTTTTAAAAGGCAAAAAAGTTACTAGGGTTCACTAGTAACTTTTTCTTATTGCACGTGTTTGCGTTTAGCATTATTAATCTAGATGTTAATAAACTCTTTTAAAGATAGAAATTCATGATCCAAATTCGGATTTTGCAAAATTAAGGCTTTAATTAAATTAAACATCAATGCCACTACTGTTAGGGGTCCAACTCCACCGGGAACTGGTGTGATGTAACTGGCTTTTTTAAAACAAGAAGCAAAGTCTAAATCACCATGGATTGTCTTACCTTGACGATGAATGCCGACGTCAATTAAAACAGTACCATTAGCTAATTGGTCGGCCGTTACTGATTGATACACCCCAGTAGCAACTATGACAATTTTTGCTTCATGTAAGTCATCTTTAGGCGTGTCTTTAACATATGTTTTAATTGTATTATTTTTAAAATTGCTTAAATATTTAGCCAATGGTTTTCCGACAATATTGGACTGACCCACTAAAGCAATCACGGTGGAACGGAAATTAATGTTGTAATGTTTTAATAGCAAAATGATGCCTTTAGGCGTAGCAGAAAGGAAGTTATCTTTGCAATTATAATTTGAAGCTAGATTGTATGAGCTAAGCCCATCGATGTCTTTTTCTATAGGAATGTTGTCAAGAATTTCTTGAAGATTCTCAATTCGATTAGAAACTAGTGGTAGTTGAACAATAATGCCAGTTACTTCAGCGGCGGCGTTTCTTAAAGTGCCAATTATTTCATCTTGTGTACTATTTTCTGGCATTTTTACCAATTTGGTTAAAAACCCTAAAGATTCAGCTACTTTTAATTTATGAGCGACATAGATATTAGAATCTTCTTTATTGCCAACTTGTAAAATCCCAAGAATTGGCTTAGGGCCTCGATACGCCGAAAATGCCATTGCAATCTTAGCTTGCAATGCCTCAGAAAGTCGTTTGCCATCAAGAATAACTGGCATAGAATTAGCTTTTCCGAAAGCTACCTTCTTTGCTTTGTACCAAAACACTAGTGGTGTCGCTTAGGCTTTTAGCATAGTCCATCGCTTCTTTTTGGGTTTTAAATGTTTTTAGCGCACGTTTGCCTTTTGGATTTTTAACTGCTCAACCATTTTCATGATTAACAACGTAACGAACTGGCATATTTTCCTTTCTTATAAGCAATTATTGTGATTTTGTATTTGTTAAAGTCATTTAAATAATATTATAAAGAAAATAAAATTTTCTCCTACTTTAATTAATGTAAATAATTAAAAAAAAATAAAAACCGCAAACTATCAAATGCGGTTTTTGATCAATTGCTTGAAATGGTGCGAACGAATGGACTTGAACCATCGACCTCACGATTATCAGTCGTGTGCTCTAACCAGCTGAGCTACGCTCGCAGATTAATGGCAATTTGATTTTGCCATTATTACATATAAAAGTATATACTAACGTTTTGAGAATTGTCTTGCTCTTCTAGCTTTTCTTAGACCGAATTTCTTACGTTCTTTGACTCTTGCATCACGGGTTAAGAATCCAGCATCTTTTAATTTATTACGATATTCATTATTTGAAGCTTCTAATAAAGCACGGGCGATTCCTAATCTAATTGCTCCAGCTTGGCCTGTTAAACCACCGCCATTAACTTTAGCAATAACATCAAAGGTTCCTTGGGTTTCTGTTACGGCAAATGGGCTAAGAGCATCTTTAATTAAAATATCAGAATTTAAATATTGTTTTGCTTCTTTAGTATTGATTGCAAAATTTCCTTTACCAGGAACGATGTAAACTCTCGCAACTGACGATTTACGCCGACCTAGTCCATAGTATCTAATTGCTTCTGCCATTATTTAACCTCAATTTTCATTGGTTGTTGTGCCATTTGTTTGTGATCAGGTCCGGCATAAACAAATAAGTTTCTAAATTGTTTGCGACCTAGTGCAGTGTGAGGAAGCATTCCTCTAACTGCTTTTTCAACAAGCGCTTCAGGATGTTTTTGTCTAAGATCCTTCGCAGTAATTTGTTTTAGTCCCCCGGGGTAACCAGTGTGGTGGTAGTAAATTTTCTTTTCATCTTTTTTAGCAGTTAATAATACTTCTTTGGCATTAATAACAACTACATTGTCGCCCATGTCAACATTTGGAGTAAATGTTGGTTTAGTTTTTCCTCTAAGAGTAGAAGCTACAAGAGTTGAAAGTCTACCTAATGGTACGTTGGCTGCATCAATAAGATATCATTTTTTGTCAACAGTTTCTTTTTTGACAATGGTCGTTTGATGCATACTCTCTCCTTATTTTTTAAATATTTAACGTTGTGAATATAAGTAAATAATTAAATGCTTAAACATTATAGCAAACCGCAACAAATATTAATATAAAAACTATACTAATTTACTAAGCATGTAAATAATTGCAGTTTCTGTTCGTAAAATGCTTTTGGTCAATGAGACAATTTTAACATTTTTTTGCTTAGCTTGTGCAATTTCGTTGAAATTAAATCCCCCTTCAGGACCGACTATTAACATCGCTTCGGCAAAATCGGGTTTAAAGGGACTTGATTTTTCATTTTCGTATGCTAAGTATTTATTTTTGCACTCAAAAGTTAAGATTTCTGAAAATGAATGAACTGTATGCAATTTTGGAATTATATTGCGAAACGATTGTTGGGCCGCTTGCTTAATAATTTTTAAATAACGACTAATTTTATTAGTGATATTTTTATTAGCCACATCGCAATAATCAGAATAAAAAGGAATAATCTCAGATGCTCCAAGCTCGACTGATTTTTGCAAGGCCATTTCAAAATTGGCTTGCTTAATTAAAGGAATCGCCACTATTAACTTAAATGGTAGCTCATTATTAATAGTTAATTTTTTAATAATAATTGCTAAATTCGGACCTTTAAAAGAACATTCGTAAAACTCATTTTCAAAATTAATCAAAAAATGCTCATCTTTAATGCGCACTGCTCGAAAATGTTGACAAGTTTCATCATCTAGAATAAAAGCGTCACCTGCTTTGTGATAACAAAAAAATTTATACATTGTTTATTTATTATATTGACAATTTTCATTTCATAAAAATTTTAAAACTTTTCCTATCTTTTTCCTATCTTTAGCAAAGACACAACATAGCAATTTTATACTTTGATTAGAACGCATTAAAAGGAGAAATTAGAAATGATAATTTATAAATACGGAAAAATCATGCATGTTAACACTAACTATTTAATATTAGATCATAACGGTGAAGGGGATTTGATTTATGCACCTAATATTAGTCGTTTTAAAAAAGATGAATTAAGAAAAATCTTTATTTCACAAATAGAAAATGAATACACAAAGGTTACTTACGGTTTTGATAATTTTAAAGAGCTAGTCATCTTTGAAGACTTAATTGAAATACAAGGCCTAGGGCCCAAAACTGCTATTAGCATTTTGAACATTGGTTGAGAAAATGTCATAAATTATGTTGCTACAGCCAATAAAGGTGCTTTGGGCAAGATTCCATATGTGTCTAGCAAGATTGCTAATGCCATTATTTTTAGCTATCAAGATAAATATGCAAAATTCATGAAAAAATTAACTTCGGATGAAGCGGCTAAAATTAAAGTTCCAGCATCTTCAGAAAATGAAAATAAATTTTTAGACACAATGAAAATGCTTGGATTTAAACAACAACAAATTAAATTTGCATTAGATAAAATTGAACTAAACGATGATATTGAAACTTGCGTTGAAAACGCCATTAAGTTAATTAGTCAGCAACAACATGAAACTAGCAGAGTTTAGAGTTAAATCATTTAGTGATTTTATTGGCCAAGAGAAAATTACTAAAACTCTTAAAGTAATGATTGCTAGTGCTTCTAAATTAAAAAGGCCAATTGATCACTTACTATTTTATGGCCCACCGGGACTAGGAAAAACTAGTTTAGCCAAAATCATTGCAACCGAAACTAAGCGTAATATTGTTTATGCTCAAGGACCACTTCTTGAGAAAAAGAGTGATATTTTAACTTTGTTAAACTCCATTAAAGAAAATGACATTATTTTCATTGATGAAGTTCACGGTATTAACCACAACTTAGAAGAGTTGCTTTATTCAGCGCTTGAAGATGGTGTAGTTGACATTCCCCTTGGCGTTGAAGGTGATAGACGTATTATGCGAATGAAACTTAAAAGTTTTTCACTAATAGCAGCCACCACTAAATTCAATTTGTTAAGCCAACCATTGAAAGATCGCTTTGGTTTTATTGGAAAATTAACTCCTTATACAGATGAAGAAATTATAAAAATTATCACCAACTCCGCGGCAAGAAATAACATACCGATTGATGAAAAAGCTATTAAAAAAATTGCCGAACATTCAAGACAAACGCCACGTGTTGCCAATAATCTATTAAAACGGGTTTATGACTTTGCTGTTTATGAAAAAAAAGATCTCATCACTGAAAAATTAGTAAAAAAAGCATTTAAATTTATTGGCATTTTTCAATATGGGCTAGTCTACTCACAAATTGAATATTTGAGAGTGCTACATCAAGTTTTTAACGATTCTTTTGGATCGCTTGACGCAATTTCTGGAATTATAAGCGACGAAAAAAGTACAATTATTAATGAAATTGAACCACTACTTTTGGTTTATAAACTAATTGAAAAATCGTCGCGTGGACGAAAAATTACTGCCAATGGTATTAGATATTTAGAAGCGAATTTGACTCAATAAAAATGTAATATATTATAATTTTAAAATTATGAAAAATAAGAAGGTAATTAATAGTAAATTAAGGTGATTCATCAACATTTTAACGATGGTTGTTATGTTGATCACCATTATATTTGGTTCGATATTTTATCTAAAACCAAATTTGAACACGAATAGTAGTTCAATAAGTGGTATTAGTAGTACTTTAAGAATTAGAGAAACTAATAACACCAACTTAACAAATACTACCTTGCCGTCAGCTCGTGAAGTGCTAAACACAACAAAAAAATATTTGCAAAGTGGAAATAGTGCTTCAGCTTACGATCTTAACTTATCATCAAATAACTTGATATCACTAAAAAGTTATAAAGATCGTAGCGATAAAGAAAAAGCCGATTTAATTCGTTCACTAGTTACCAAACCTTATCTAACCATTACCGACTCGGAGGGTAGACCGGTTTTCTATCGTGGGCAATTTACTTCTATATTAACACCAGGCGAAAGAAAAACACTCCAAGATTTTATGGACGGTGACCCCGCAGATTTTATGCCATCGCTTGAAGCAAATCCCGCTAGCGCTACCAATAAACAGGGAACGACTGGTAGAGTCAATTTAAAAATGACCAAATACGGTTGAGACCAATTTATTAGATATGCTAATGAAAATGTACTTTTAGGAATTTACAATAGAATCTACGGTGCTCTAGCTGGGAATGCTTACATCTGAGTAAACTTAAAAGAGTTCATTAACATTGCTCAAACTCAGTTTCCAGAAGATTGAGAAAAAGCAAAACGTAATCCCGTAAACTTTGCATATATTGGTAACGATGCAAATCCCCGAACCGAAGGTGGCAACACCAAAGATAGCAAAGATAATAATAGTGACAATAAAAATAACAACAATAATAAAAACAGAAAGACCTATCCTCCGGTTCTAAAAACTCACCAAATCAACGCTGCTAAATACTTACTAGCAGTTGCTAACCCTGTTTCTTTAAGAGCTGGTACCGCCGTTGAAACCACAATGTTTATTCCAAATAATAACAAAGATGGTTACACCGATGATCAATTAGCAAATATGATTAACTATGCGATGGCTCCTTTTAGTCTAGAAGAAGAATCAACCCACTTCATGACCACAAGCTCAACCGCAACTAATCGTTACTTAATTGTTCTAGCAATTCTATATTCACTATTTGCCGTCTTTCTCATTAGTAGATTTAGACTATTTGGTCTATTAGCTGCTATTTGTCTTGCATTCTTCGTATTCGTGACTTTCGTAATCGTTGTCGCATTGGAAATCTTTATTAGCGTTATCGTAGCCTTGACAATTATTGTGGCATTAATTCTCGCTTTCATGTTGATTTTTAATCAACTGAATATTTTTAAAAATGAACTGAAAAGGGGCTCGAATGTTGCTAAATCAGCAATGAGAAGTTTAAAAAGCTCATTGCTAGGTTCTTTTGATAGTACGGTTTCACTCATTATTCTTCTTATATTCGGAATCTTTATTAGTACCTCTTATAGTACGATTGCTGGGATCATAATCTTTATAGCAATCGTTAGTGGATTCTTAATAGCCAATGTTCTCCAAATGTTGCTGCTCCGAAACTTTGCTAGATCTGAAAGTTTCGATCATTCTTCAAAAGCAGTCTTTTGAGATATTAATATAAAACCAAATTCACAAACAAAAACATTTAATTCAATTAACAAATATAAAATATTCTTTATTTTATTCGCGATTTTAGTTGTAGTGGCTTTGGTTGTCTTTGCTAGTTTAGCGGTCCTTGGCAAACAAGTTACTGCCGGGCTTAATCTAACTAATGAATTAAAGCCAGCTTACCGTTATGTCCTAAAACCACAAACCGATACATTTTGATCTTTAAGTGAAGCTGAAGAAATTGTCAACTCGTTAAAATCGATAAGCGGCATTACTAGTGCTGAAGCAATCTTAGAAAATCAAGCTAAAAGTTCATACCAAGTAATTGCTAAGTCACAAACCGATTTAACTTCCGCGATTAATAATTTAAACCATCAACTAATTACTGCCGGATATGTAAGTACAAGTCAAATTATTCCAGTTAATCTAGCTGCTGACTTTGGCCTAATAATTGGCATTATATTCGGAGCTATTGCTGTAATTTCAATTTACATGGCATTCAAATATTCCCTTGCTGCAGCAACTATTTTATGAGTTAAACAAATTATAATGATGGTTGGTTTAGCGGCATTTATGCTAATGACATATTCACCAATTAGTACCAACCTTATTGATACTTTATTAATAGCAACTATTTTCGTGATTCAAGATAGTATTATCCATTCATCGCGTGTTAAAGATGAATTTAAAAAAGACTTGAATACTAAAAACTTTATCTATGATAATGATAAAATCAATGAGATTTTCAAGAATATTAGCATTGAAATAGTTCCTAACCAAATAGCATTGTTACTAATCGGTTTAGTAAGTACGCCACTACTAGCGCTGTTAATGCAAGAATTAAGTAGAACTATTGTCTTTGGTATAACCTTTGCAATCATCATCCTAGTAATAACCAATCTATTCTTAGTAACAGATATTTGAAGAAAAATGACAATGCTAAAATTCAAACTAAAAACTAAAAGAATTGAAAGCAATTACTGAAATACACAAAAAGTTGAAGAACAAACTTTCGTCGGAATTAACGATTACTCAAAATAAAAAAGGTAGGCACTTTAATAATGTTCAATCGCTTAAAAGGCACAAAAGATATTTATGGAAAAGAAGCAAAGATCTTTAATTTTATTAAAGATGCTTTTTTTGATATTGCTAAAAAATATAACTTTGATTATATAGAAACACCAATTATCGAAGATCTTAATCTCTTTGTACGTAGCGTTGGTGAAACTAGTGATATTGTCACTAAAGAAATGTACACTTTCAAAGATAAAGGAGACCGCAACATTGCTCTTCGCCCAGAAGCAACTGCCTCTACTATTAGAGCTTTTGTAGAAAATAGAATCAATAATCTAAGTTCAAGTAAACTTTTCTATTTTGGCCCAATGTTTCGTTATGAAAGGCCTCAAAAGGGACGTTTTAGACAATTTAATCAAGGTGGCATTGAACTAATTGCTAATAAAAGCATCTTACAAGATTTTGAAGTAATTAAATTAGCCATTGACTTTCTTACCAAAATAAGAATTACTGACTTTAGTTTAGAAATCAATAACTTGGGTTCCATTGAAACTCGTAATCAATACATAAACGATCTAAAAAAATACTTTGCAAAATATCAAGATGAACTTAGCGAACTTTCTAAATTTAGACTAGAAAAAAACGTCTTAAGAATTCTAGATGATAAAGAAGAGCAAGAAAAAGATTTTGTTAAAAATGCTCCTAAACTGTTAGATTATTTAAGTCAAGAAGAGCGAGAAAACTTCACTAGTTTCACAGAGTTGCTAGATAAATTTGAAATTAAATATACTATTAATCCATTTTTGGTTAGAGGAATTGATTACTATGGTGATTTAGTTTTTGAATTTGTATCAACTTCAAAAGCGTTAGGGACTAAATCAACAATTCTTGCCGGCGGAAGATACGATGGCATGGTCAAAAGCTTTGAAGGACCTACGATTGGTTCAATTGGCTTTGCCTTTGGCGTTGATAGACTTAGCGAAATAATTGATTTTAACTTAGCTAATTACCCTGAACTTAATGATCAAATTGACATTCTCATTGCTTATCTAAACGAAGATGAAAAAATCGAAATTTTAAAAGCTGCTTATTTACTAAGAGAAGAATTCCGTGTCCAAATTGTTAATGAAAAATGCGATATAAAAGATCTCTTTACTTTGAATTTCAAACTAAATCCTAAATATCTAGTTTTCAAGGAATTGGGTGCTAACAAAATAAAAATTAAAACTAAAAATGGTGAAGTGTTGTGTAATCTAAAAACGATCGAAGACTTCAAAAATGCCATTACTAATCTAAACTAAGGGAGTTTATTAATTATGAAAAAAATCTATGGGGGCAAGTTACGACTTGGCGATGAAGGTAAAGCAGTTACGCTTTATGGTTGAATAGCAAACAAACGTAAATTTAAAAATCAATTATTTATTGATTTTCGTGATTCAAGCGGCTTAGTACAACTTGTTTTTCATGATGTTTCTGACCCACTTTTAACTAAAGAAAGCTGCCTAAAAATCACTGGCGAAGTAAAAAAACGACTTGAAGCTAATTTAGAAATTCCTTCAGGCGAGGTTGAAGTGCATGTCAAAGAATATGAAATTCTTAACTCCTCTAAGCAAATTCCTTTTGAAGTTAATAAAACTAACTCTGCAAATGAAGACTTGCGACTTGAATATCGTTTTCTAGATCTAAGACAAGAAAAAATGCTAGCTAATTTAAAACTTCGGCACAAACTATTGCTAGAAATAAGAAACTACTTTGATAAAAGTAACTTCATAGAAGTCGAAACACCTATTCTTTGTAAATCAACCCCTGAAGGGGCGCGCGATTATTTAGTTCCAACTAGAAGAAAAGGCAAGTTTTTCGCCTTACCACAATCACCACAATTGTATAAACAACTATTAATGGCTTCGGGAGTAGAAAGATACTTTCAAATTGCTAGAGTATTTCGTGATGAAGATCTAAGAAAAGACCGTCAACCCGAATTTACTCAATTAGATATTGAAATGTCATTTGGTGGCATGGAAGAGCTTTTTAGCATTTGTGAAGATATGTGAAAAGAGACATTAGGTAATTTAGGATACAAAATTAAAACTCCATTTAAACACATGGACTATTTTTACTCAATGGCACACTATGGCAATGACAAACCTGATACTCGTTATGAATTTTTAATTAACGATCTTGGCGATAGCTTAGGAGCTTTTTACCCAAAAAACACCTTTATAAAAGCAATTTTCTTCGATCGTAATATTGACGACAACTTGTCTTTAGTCAAAGAAATTTTCCAAAAAAATCAAGGCGAACAGCTTGAAGTCATTAATCTTAATGCTAATAAAAGCCAAGATAAAAAGCTTGATATTATAAAAGAAATGGCAAAAAGTCAAGGAATTGCAAACCCTACTATCATTATTTCAAGTGGTGTTAAAGAGGAAAATGCTCTAAAAGCTTTAGGTGCTGTGCGTGTAACTTTGAATGAACTTTATAGATTGGCCAATGAAGATGAATTAAACTTTTTATGAATTGTTAATTGACCAATGTTTGAATTTGATGAAGAATCACAAACTTGAGCACCTGCACATCATGCGTTCACACAATTTGATGAAAGTACGGTAAAATATTTAGAAACCAAAGAATATAGTAAAGTAAGAGCCAAATCTTACGACCTTGTTTTAAATGGTTTTGAGTTAGGATCAGGCTCAATTAGAATTCACGATCCCGAAGTGCAAAAGAAGATGTTTAATGTTTTAAATTTAAGCCCAAAAGAACAACAAAATAAATTTGGATTTTTCTTAAAAGCATTTGACTATGGTTTGCCTCCACACAATGGAGTTGCATTTGGAATTGAAAGAGTACTAATGATCTTAACTAAATCAGCATCAATTAGAGATGTCATTGCTTTTCCAAAAAATGCTAAAGGGTTAGATTTACTTTCGGCTTCACCTTCTGAGGTATTAGATAGTCAATTAAAAGAATATGGTCTAAAATTAGAATAATATAAGGAGTAAAAAACAATAATGAATAAAGCAGCAGTAATTGCAATAACTACCATTCTACTTTTACTATCAGTAATCATTATTTTCATTTCATTTTTAATGTCACCTGATTCTAATAGTTTTAGTGGGGCTTTAGTTGGTAGTGGGGATCTTGATTTATTCAAGGTATCAAAAGAAAGAGGAGTGAAAAAGCTACTCAAGTGATCAATGTTTATATGTGGCATTCTGCTATTTATTTTGTGTATTGTTCTAAGAGTATTACTTCAAAGATAGATCATGTTTCCGAAAAAAAGATTTAATAACAAACCAAACACCATCAACATAAAAGAAGAAGACGTTTTAAATTTAATTAAAAAGTTTAAAACGCTTTCTTTTCTTAAAATCGCCAAAGAACTTAAACTGAAATCCTGCGATAATCATTATTTAACGAAATTTTTATATTCACTTTTAGATGCTAATAAAATTGACAAAACCAAAAATGGTGATTTTTATCTTTTAAATTATGTTTGTGAAGTTGAAAATCAAATTTCAATCACTAACAAAAGACTTGGTTTTATTGACCTAGATAATGCTTTAGAAACCAATAACGACGAAAATAAATGTAGCGCATTTGTGGCGCCATTTCAACTTAAAAACGTCTTAGATAAAGATCTTGTACAAGCAAAAATCTATTCATACCAAGACGAAAATAATAAAACATTATACAAAGGCGTAATTAGCAATGTAATCAAACACAATTGCAAAAATATTATTGGATTCATTGAATTTAAAGAAAATAGGCCAATTTTTAACGCCTTTGACGAACGAAATAAAGCTAACTTTTTCTTTATTAATACTAGTAATTTCCCCAAGATTATTAAAAGCACTGATTTAGTAAAATGTATTATTCTTGAGCCTAACGCAAAATCAGTTGCAATTGCTTTTGACTCAATTATCACTAATCTTAATGATAAAAATTATGTAATTAAAAAAATTATGGCGGCGAATGATGTCAAAGGCGGCTTTGGTCTAGAAGTTCTAGAAAAAGCAGCTACTATTCCTCAAGAAATTATTCCTGAGGATTATGATAATCGAGTTGATCTCACTTCTTTACTGACAGTTACCATTGATGGCTTAGATACTAAGGACTTTGATGACGCAATTTCTTGTAGTAAATTAGAAAATGGCAATTACAAATTGTTCATTCATATTGCTGATGTTTCACATTACGTTAAAGAAGGCGATGCCATTGATAAAGAGGCACTAGAACGAGGCACAAGTATTTACTTGCCGGATAAAGTAATTCCGATGCTTCCTTTTGCTTTATCAAATGGTATTTGCTCACTTAACCCCAATGTAATACGAGCCTGTCTAACCTTAGAGCTTGAACTAGATAACCATGGCAAGAATGTTAGTTCAAAAGTTTATGCAAGTTTAATCAAATCAGATTATCGTTTAACTTATAATGAAGTAAATGATTTCTTTAATCAAAAAATTGAAGTTCCTAACGAGATTAATAATCTTCTTAGTCGTGCTAGAGAAATATCAAAGATTCTAAGAGCTAAAAAAATCAAAGATGGTTATGTGGATTTCGAAATTGAAGAGCCTAAAATCATCATGGAAGACAATGATATTAAGGATATTGTCATAAGAAAAGATGGCGAAGCAGAAAAGTTAATTGAAGATTTCATGGTGAGGGCTAATGAAACTATTGCTGAAATGATGAAAGAGTTGAAGATTCCCTCAATCTATCGTATTCATGATAAGCCTGAAACCTTAAAACTTAGTGCCTTACAAGAGCTTCTTGGTTTTGTCGGTATGAAAAATATTCAAGTTCCATTTGATGGCTCTCCTAAATCTTTTGAAATAATGGTTAATAAAATTAAAGCCATTAAATTAGATGACTATTTAAAAATGGCATTGCTAAGAACAATGCAAAAAGCCCAATACTCTTCTAATAATATTGGTCATTTTGGTCTTGCTTCAAGTGCTTATTCACATTTTACTAGCCCCATTAGAAGATATCCTGACTTGCTATTACATCGCTTAATTAGAAAATATATTCTTAACGGAAAATTTGATCCCAAAAACTACGAGAAAGTTAAAGATGAAATCGAAGCCATTGCCCAAATGAATAGCGAAGCGGAAAAAACTGCTATGACAGTGGAACGTAGTGTTGTTGATGTGATGAAAAGCAAATTCTTTGAAAAATTTATTAATAAAACTTTCGTCGCGCAATTAGTAAGTATTGAAAAATTCGGAGCATTTTTTAATATTGAAGAGTATCAAGCGAGCGTACTTATAAGATTCGAAGATGACGAAGATGGCTTAATTAAGATATCAAGTTACGAAGCTAAAGGTAAAAGCAAAACTTTAAAAGTAGGTAGTGAATATAAAATTGCCATTACTTCGATTGATCATGAAAAAGGCAATATCAACGCCAAATTAGTTTAATAACAACTAATTAAAGTAAAAAACACCGCTAAGGTGCTTTTTTTTATTAGTTTTTGGAAGGTTGTAAAGTTATTGTTTATCCATTGTTTGTGCCATCTTTACAAAAGCAACAGCGTCTAGTGCGGCTGACCCTACTAAATAACCATCAAGATTCTTGATTTTATTAAGCTCTTCAATATTCTTAGGAGCAACACTGCCACCATAAAGAACTTTATATTTATTATTAGTAATTTTTTTAATTAAGCTAACAACTTGTTCAATGTAATTATTTTCTGGTACTTGCCCATTGCCAATTGAATATACAGGCTCATAAGAAATAATTAGATTATCTAAGTTACTATCCACATTTTTTAGTGCTGATGTTATTTGTTCAGTTAGCACATCTTTAGTTCTTTTTTGATTAAATTCTTCTAAGTTTTCGCCGATACACAAAATTGGTTGAATGGTAGTTTGATTAATTGCCATAATCTTTTTATTAATCAAATCATTAGTTTCACCAAAAGTATGACGTCTTTCTGAGTGCCCTGTCAAAGTAAAATCTAAACCAAATTCTTTAGCTGATCTTATTGAAACTTCGCCGGTATAAGCGCCTTTATCTTTATAAAAAATATTTTGTGTTCCAAATAAGAAGTGACGATCTTTAAACTTCAAAATAAGTGACATAGCTTCGGCGCTAGGAGCTACACCTAAGATTACATTTTTTAAGTTTGCTTCACTTAATGCTTTTTCTAAAGTGTCTAGATATTTTTCACATTCTTGATATGTGAAGTTCATTTTCAAGTTACCTAATAAATATTTCATTATTCAACTCCTTGTTATTTAATTAAAAATGGGATCATTGCCACTAAGGCAACTAGATCAAGTAAAAGCAATAAATAGAAGGTCAAATTATTAGTTGTATTTTGTGATTTTTTTTCTTTTTCTATTCACGCTTGTTGAGCTTTTTGCCGTTCTTTAATGAGGATTTGTGCTTTTTGATGTTCAGTCATATCAGAACTAAAGGATTTTCTTGCTTTTCTTCTAATGGTGCGTTCAGCAAAATACTCTTTAATGCGATTAATTATTCCCTTAGCAAATCCTCAGCGAAAAATTAGGATGAAAAAATTAATCGTAGCGCATGTAACAATCACAATTGTAAGGGCATCAATTCATCTTAACTTAGTTGCGTAACGAAAGATAAAAAACATTATTAAATATAAAATTAACGAGCTAAAAAAATAAGTTATAGTAACTTTATTTCAACCATTTTTTAAATAAGCTATAAAACGTTGTTTTCTAGTCACCTTTAGTTATTTTTTCTCCTCTAAATGGTCATAAAAAAAATGTATACACACATTATACATGTATATACACCTTATTTAAATTAAGTAGTCATTAATGTTTAAATTAATAAATAAATTTCTTCACAGTTTTTTTAGGTTTCGTTGCTTTTGGTGTCTCATCTTTTGCTTCTACAGACGCTTCTTTTGAGGCTTCTAGTCATTTTTTAACTTGTTCTGAAGTGCCATAGACAAAGTGATTTTCTTCGACATTATAAACCGAAGGAATATTTGGGAATTGCTGTTCGTTTAAATAGTCTAGTTCAAAAGACACATTTTGGAATTTTTCATTAACATTAGAAATTTTTGGAATTGCTTTAAAGAGGTTAATGGTGTAAGGGTGAATTGGTTTTTCATAAATTGCTTCAGTCTTACCAAATTCCACAATTTTACCAATGTGCATAATTTGAACGTTATCAGCAACATACTCAATCATACTTAAATCGTGAGCAATAAAGACAAGACCAATATTTTTTTCCAAACAAAGTTCTTTTAACAAGTTAACCACTTGAGCTTGAATGGAAATATCTAGCGAAGCAATTGGCTCATCGGCGATAATGACTTTGGGTTCGGTAATAAGAGCACGAGCAATAACAATTCTTTGTAGTTGCCCTCCACTAAATTCATGAGGATAACGATAAGCAAATTGTTTTAGGAGTCCAACATCTTCAAGTGCTTTGTAAATAATAATTTTATAAAGTAGCCTTGCAATCCGAGGACGTGCTAAAAAGTTGAAAACTTTGTAATTAAATATACTAAATTTATTTTGTCATTTACCATATTGATTTTCGTCATTTAGTTTAGCTTCAGCATTTTTAGAAGTCAAGTTTTGCTCTACTCATTTATGATCAACACCTAGAAGTAAATAAATGTCAGAAATATCTTTATTTAAGTATTTTTTTTCAATGTCAAATGATTTTAGTGTTTCTTCTTTAACAAATAAATCGGATTTGTAGATACTAATAAGTGATTCAATTTGCACTTTTGAACGTTCGTCTACAATTAAAGATTTAAGAAATGGAAAGAATTTAGCTTTTAACTCTTCATATTTTTGATTACAAATAGTTTGTTGATTTTTAAGAGTGTTATAGAGTTTTTCTTGGTCTTGAATAGCTTCATATAACTCTTTAATCTTTAACTTGTAAGTTGATAAATATTCAGCGCGGCCAACTAAGTATTCTTTTTCAATCTCTACGGCGGCTTCTTGAGCAATTTTTAACTCTTCTTTAGTAATTTCAGGAGTGTTTTCGGTTCTAATAATTTGTTTTTGGGCTTCAATTTCAGCTTGATATTGAGCAAATTTGGCTTGATATTGTTTTTCTTCTTGTTCAGAAAGAGCAATATATTTGGTAGCCTCAAATTTAAATTCGTCGGCAATAATTTTCTTAATGTGAGCTTTGACATCTTTTTTAAAAGTTAGTGATGCTAGTTTTTCTTGATAAAAATCATTAACATAGCTATCAAGTTCACTAATTAGATTTCTAATTTCTTCAAATTGTAAGAAACGACATTTGTTTTTAAAGCTTTTTAGTACTTCTCTTCTTACTTTGTATAAACATTCATTTTTATAGTTATACAAGTAAACTTCAAGGTCAATTGCCATTAATCTCGCAATATTAGCTAAATCTTGCTCATTTTTATATTCTTGAATGTAGTTAATAAATGTGTTTGAAGAAGCGCTAAGTAGTTCTTTTAGGTCTTCTTTTTCTTTAGCAAATTCTTCTTTTAGTTCTTTTAGCTTTAGTTTAGCTTCATATCCTTTAGTTGAATTTTTGCTTAAAGTCTCTAATTTTTCTTGTTTTTCTTTGGCGGCTAAATGTTTTTTTTCAATATCAGAAAGTTCACCATTACGATATTTACTTTGATATTCGTAGTAGTAGTTGATTAGTTGACTAGTATTAGAATATAAGTTATTAATAATTGAACTTTCAACGGCTTGTTTTTCTTCAAGATAACCAAAAAAGGCATTGAAATTATCCTCAATTGGAAGATCGCTGCTAAAGTTAAATTCACTTAGTTTTTTTTCTCATTTATCAAAATGTGGTTGTGCTAACTTGTTTAAATCTTTTAAATTTTCAAGTTCAAGTTCCATTGCTAGAACATGAAAAGTGTATTTAAAACTGCTTTTAACTGCTTGTCAATCTTTGAAAATGTCAGCCAATTTATCACTCATAATACCATTAACTAATAAAGGTTCTTTAAGAATTGAATAAATTGGTTGTTGACCGTTTAATGAAGCATGAGGATCTTGGAAAATCATTTGAATATTACGACGCAAGAATTTTCTTCTTTTGTTAGTAATATGTTTTCCTGAAATGATTTTGCCATCTAGCCGAACAAAGCCATTATAATCTTCATAAAGACGCATTAAAGTTCGACCGACTGTAGTTTTACCCGAGCCTGATTCACCGATTAATCCAACGATTTCACCTTCATGAACATCAAAAGATACTCCATCAACAGCTTTGTTAACAAAACCTTGATTAATGAAATATTTTTTTAAGTTGTCAAGGGATAGAATTACTTTTTTGTTATTAGTATTATTTTCCATTGTTAAAGGCCTTTTTGAATGATTCTAATCGTTTGATTAAGGTTTTTGATAAAGTGACTTTGGGAGCCTCAGGGTGTAGCAGCCAAGTAGCTGCAGCGTGAGTATCAGTAATCGGTATTAAAGGGGGTTCTTTGAGAAAATCGATTTCTAAAGCATATTCATTTCTAGGGGCAAACGGATCACCAAGTGGTAAGTTTGCCATGTCTGGTGGTGTTCCTTGAATGTTATAAAGTTTTTCGTCTTTATTTTCAGGAATTGCACTAATCAACGCTCAAGTATAAGGGTGTGCCGGTTTAGTAAAAATTTCTTCTTTTTTACCACGTTCCACAATTTTGCCAGCATACATAACATAAATGTAGTCACAGAATTTAGCAATAACTGAGATGTTGTGGCTAATTAGAATAATCGAAATGCCCATTTGTTGACGAATATCTTCAAATAAAGCAAGTACGCTCGCTTGGACGGTTGGGTCTAACGCAGTAGTAGGCTCGTCCGCGATAATTAAATCTGGTTTAAGGGCAACTACCATAGTAATTACAATCCGTTGCTTCATTCCCCCAGAAAGTGTATGTGGATAAGCCATGAAGATTGCTTCAGCATTTCTTAGTCCAAATCTAGTTAGCAGATTTAATAGGTAATCTTTTTTTTCTTTGAGAGGGCGATCTTTTCAATCAATATTGTTGTTTAATGCATCAAGCAATTGTTTACCAATAGTTCTAGTAGGGTTTAGACTAGTTAAGGGGTCTTGAGGAATATAGCCGATTTTTGAGCCACGGATATACTGTCAATGACCTTCTTTTTTGATTTTTGTTAACTCATAGTCACCAATTTGCATTTTATCGGCAAGGACAATACCATTTTCATTGATATGAATTAAGGTTTTCGAGGTTACTGATTTACCAGAACCAGATTCACCAACAAGACCGATAATTTCACCTTGATAAACATCTAAATCAACGCCCCGAACGATATGAATTGTTTTCTTGCGTCCGGTGGGAAAACTAACATGAAGGTTCCTTACTTCAAGAATTTTGTTTTTAGGAAGCGAAGGAGCCTCTCACTTTTTCATTAGCGTGCTAATTTTGGCGTGTTTTTGTTGAGTTTTAGAGTCACTATTCATTACAGTATTCTCTTGTTGATTTTCAAGAACTTTTTTATTACTTTTAGGCATGTTTACCTCTTTTTGCTTTGGCCATAATTTTTGGATCTAAGGCATCATGAACACCAAGAGCTACAAAGTGTAGGCTAAGCGATAAGGTTAGTAGAATAAGCGCTGGTAGAAGTAAGATTCACACGTTTTGACTAACATGAGGAGTAGCTTCAATTAGCATTTGTCCTAAGTTAGTATCAGTTTGATCTTTAAAAAATCCTAAAAAGGCAAGCGATGCAACTGAAAGAATGGTGTTTGGGATTTTTCTTACAAAGTTAGTTGCAATTTTTCCTAATACTGCTGGTAAAGCGTGAACAAACACTTGACGGGTTGTAGTAGCTCCAATTGATTTAGCAGCAACAATGTACTCTTCGTCTTTTACGGTAATGACAAAGAGTCTCGTGGCTCCGACAGGATCACTTCACCCAACTAAAACAAGTGATAGAACCAAACTTCATGATGAAGTTCCGATAATTGGTACGAACATTAAAAGTCATACTAAGTAAGGAACGGAGGTAAAAATGTCAATAATTCTCATGATGACAGTATCTTGCATTTTACCGGCATGAAACCCTGCATAAGCACCAATCGAAACACCAATAATTGTTTGAATTGAGGCTGCTACAATGGCGATTCAGATTGCTTTTCAAGTAGCGTATCAACTAGTTGTTCAAATATCATAGCCACCTTCAGAAGTTCCTAGTAAAGTTTTAAGTTCAGGAATTTTTGCCATTGTGGCTCTAACATATTCATCATCAACCGTAATACCGGCGGCTTTGGCCGTAGCTAATGCTTCGTTTAAAACACTCACTTTGTAAAGAGCATAAGCGTCATAAGTCATGTTAAAAGCAATCCCGACGTCATCTGTAATTCTAACTGTATCGGTGAAAAAACGGTAGTACTTAGCAAAATCTGGATCAGCTTTTAGTTGTTCATAAAAACGATAAATTGCATTAGTTTGCTCAGCAGCAATAGTTTTAAAGTGATTGTATGAAGGGGGAAGAAACTGAACGTATGTAGAGTTGTTAATACGTTTTCCAGGCTCGTAGGCCCTTATCCCCGGCAAGGGAATTAAAATGGCACATAGCAGCAGGGCAACAAAGATAATAAAGGAGATGGTAACGATGGGGTTGCTAAAAAAACGTTTAGCAATTTCAGCGCCCATTTTTTTTGGCTTGCCCGCAATTGAGAAAAAGGTTTGTTTTTTTGAGTCAGGAATTAAATTAAACTTATCGACTAAGTCTTTATTTAACTTATATTTTTTGTTAAACTCATTAGCACTAAGCATTTTTTATTCCTTTCTCATTGGTTGTTTGAACTTCTGATTTCAGTAGTTCTTTAATAAGTTTTTTTCTAAATAAATAAGCTTTGTAAAATGCTCAATAATTTTTTTTGCTTGCAACTCCATAGGTAATTCTCGGGTCTAAAATGGCATAACTAATATCAGTAATAATTTCGCTAACTAGTGATAATAATGTAAAGAATAAAACCGAGAACATTACGATATTAATTTCACCGCTTGGAAAGGCATAGACAATTACTTGGCTAGTTCCTTTAATATTTCAGAAACGTTCAACAATAATACTTCCTGAAATTAAGCCTAAGAATGATGGGAAAACCAGCGCAAAAATTGGAATCGAGATATTTCTTAAAACATATTTAAAGAAAATTTGTTTTGGACTAAGTCCTTTTGATTTAGCTATTAAGACATAGTTTGAGGTTAATACTGTAATCACTTGATTACGTGAATAAGTTGTATAAATCGCCAATGATCCTAAAGTAACAACAATAATTGGCGGTAGATAAGCTACAAAGATCGCTCCACCAGAAAGCCCTGAACTTAAATCGGGTACTTCCGGTAAAATGCCCATACTTGCCGCAATAGTAATAGCAATAGGGGCAATAATAAATGAAGGTAGAGCAATAAAGATTAGGACAAAAATATTAGTAAATGAATCAAAAAGTTTGCCTCGTTTGTAGCCTGAATAAATTCCTAATGAAGTTCCGATAACTGAACTAAATAAAAATGCTGGTGCTGAAACTAAAATTGAATATTTTAATGGTGTGAAGAATAATTTTGGGATTGTATCATACTCTCCTGGGTTGGGGTTATTATCAGGATTAATAATTGCTCCCCAATTACCACGAAAGATGTTGCCTATATACTTGAAGTATCTTACTAAAATAGGAACGTATTCGCCTGGCTCAGCTAGTGTGCCGTAGCGAATACCGTTTTGTACTTCTAATTCTTTTAAAATTTCATCATAAGTACGATGGTTGGTTGGTGAAGACACCAATTTTTCTGCTAATGCTCGCACAGGATTAGGAGCAAAAGCGGCAACCAAAACATAAGAGAATAATGAAATAATAATTAATGCTAGTAGGGCAAATAAAATTCTTTGCCGAATATATTTAAACATTGGCTAATTAAATTATTTTTTTAAAATTCTTCAATCAGCAAAAGGTAATGATTCTTTACCAATAATGCTTGGTGCAACATAGCCTGGTTGAATTAACATTTTAGAAAATTCTTCATTAGATTTAGCAATCTCAGTTTGAAAATCAACTTTTAAAAAGCTTGTAATTTCGTGCATTAGTTCAGCTAAATGTTCATTGGTTTTAGTTTTAACTCAAGTGTTTCAGAAAATAGATGATCATTCATATAAGTCAGTGACAGATTTACCTTCTCCAGGTTGGTAGGGTTGCGCTTTGCCATCGCTTGTACGTTCAAGATCATACTTCTCGCCGTCTTTTTTAGTTTTTACTCGTATTAATTGAGCAATTTGGCTTGGAGCGTACTTGTTAGAGATTTTATCAAAGTCTCCAAAGGGAATTGATCCGATAATTTTGTGGCTTTCTTCGTATTTTGCGAGATCTTCAGCCAACTCTGATAGCTTAGGAAAAGCTTCCTTAAAGTTTGCATTGTTATCATTCTTGATTTTAACTAAAGAGGGAATGAAAGCACCATTTCATGAAAGGCCATCGTACCCACTACCGATACTATCGTAGTCATATCCTCAAGAAGCAACTACTGTTCCAACAGCGCCTTTATAACGGTATGAGTTAAATACTGGATCTTCGGCACTTTGACCAAAAACAAATTTTAGTTTAATTCTTGGGTTTAGTGCTTTAGCGGCCTCAATTACTAAATCTATTGCGTTTCCTAAGTTAACATCTGGGTTTAGATATGGATAGAAGATGTTATATTCAAAGTCTTGATCTTTTAAAGTAGGGTTGTCTTGATCAAATTTATCAATAACTTTCTTCATTTCTTCTTTTAGCTTTGCAAAACCGGCTGATTTGATTTTTTCGGTAATATCATCTTTATTTTTAATAGCTTCAGAGTTTTCTTTCAAACTAAGTTCTTTACCTAGCGTACCACCAAAATCAATTTTCTTGCCATTAACATCAATAGCAAATAATGAATTAATTTTTTCATCAAAATCAATAGGTTTTTTGGGATTTGAAACTTGGTCTGAACCGCCAATTGAACTAGCTTCAGCAACTTTAGCAAGTCATGCACGACCTTGACCACCAGTTGATTGTGAAGCAAAAAACTCTCAGTTAATTGCCGCGTTTAAAATAGTTCTAAATGAAAGTCCTAGACCATTGAAATAAGTTTTACTATCAGCTTTGTCTTCGGCTAATTCTTCTTTAGTACCACCTCACATCATCTTGCCATAAGCATCTGAAAAGCCATAAAAGTTTTTAGCGTTTGCTTTGTCAGTCGTACGTACTCATGGCGTCGTTAATGAAAATCAATATGGTCTAGTACGATTCTCTGGTTTTCTATAAGTTAATCCTAATTTAGTAGCATTTCGAATTGCTTCTTGTTGTTGGGCTTGTGTTAAAGTTGAAAATGGAATACTTGAAAGTTGGCCTTGTTTATAAAGGTTTCAAGTTCTAGTTGAGAAAATTTCTTTTTCTTGAGGACGTTGTTGATATTTAAAAATAATTTTTTTAAGTCTAGTTTCGTCTTTTACTCAATCAGCATCTCAATAGTGAGTATTTTTAACAAGTTCAGTTGTTAAGGGTGCAGTCGAAGATACATAATAGTTTCCAGCATAAAGCGTATTTTCGATTGCACTACCATATCAATAAACCCCGGCTTTGTATGCTTTTGTATCTTTTATTTTTTCTAATTCTTCTTTAAAAGTGTCAACATTATCTGGAACTGATGTTCCTGTGTAATTTAGAATATTTTGAGTTTTTTTCTCATTTAAATCATCAATGTACTGTGAAGGAGCAGCAAAAAAGTCACCGTTATTAATTAAATTTTTGTTAATTAAGTTTTCAAAGTCAGCAGTTGCGCCTTCTTTTTTTTCGAAAGTAACTGCCTGTTTACCCGAAGCTTCACCTGATGTTATTGTTTGAATGAATGAACTTTCGTCATAGAATTTAGAACTATCAATTCCAAAAACGCCGTACAAGTATTCGTTGTTATACTCGGTATCTGTACCATAACGCAAGGTATTTTGCTCTAAATGTGCTTTTGCTAATTTATCAAGCGCTTCGCTTCCGCCATTTGCATGACGAGTTGAAGTTGTTAATAATGCCGTTCTTAATCATGAATAGTAAAAGTCTTTGGCTTGAACTTTATATTCGGTTTTTTTACCAGCGTGGTCAACTCAATGAACATCTTCACGAATAGTAACTTGGAATTTTTTGGTCTTTTTTAGATCTTCAAGAAATTGTTTGCTGTTAATTGAACGAGAGTCGCTTGAGGTAGCTACTACGTTAGTTGATGAGTAATATTTTTTACCTTCATGAGTAATATCTCCTTCTGGTAAAATTTCAGCTTTATCATTGTCATAAACTTTTACTGTCCCATCATCAAGAGTAAGAATAACTTGTTTTGCTAATTCTAAACGTTTTCTAATAAAAGTAGGTTTAGTAATGTATTGTTTACGACCAACAAAAGAAACCTCGTGTGCACCAATAGCTTCAGCTCTAAGTAAAGAACCTGAAGTGTATTGAGTGGTTGCATTGGAAACATAACCACCGTATGAGCTTGAGCCATCGTGTAGGAAACCACGTCTTGATGAAATTGAGTTAAATTCGTAAACGTATTCACCTTTTGAAACAACGCTTTGAACACAGCTTGCACTAACTAAAGCAACAGTTGGAGCCATTGCCAAAGTAGCAGCACTAAGTGCGTAGAGCAGATATTTGCTTTTTTTGTTTTTCATAATTTTCCTTAAGTTTATTTTTTTGAATTATTTTTGAATATAGTTGGTTATTTTTGCTTATTAATAAACATCTTTACATTATTATGCGCATATTTACTTTCGTTACGAAAAATATACGGTTTTAATTATAGTTTATTTTATAAGTCTTGGGTTTCATTATTCCATAATGAACCATTAAAATAAGAGTTTATGTGGCTTTTGGGAGTAAAAATGAGTAAGTTTGGTTAAATTTAGTTAATAAGAATAAGTAAAATCTTGTTAACTAAGATCCTCTAAAAGCCATATAAATCTTTTTATAGTTTTTGATTAAAATATTATTTTTAAAGTGAAATAAGAGTTTCATTATTAACTTCTCCTTGATAGTATGGGTGTAGATAATTATTAGACATTTCGCAATTGTCAATAAACATCTTATCCATATCTTCCTTATCATTGATGTTAATAATGGTTCATGTTGAAAAAATCGCATCAGCTGCGATAATGAAGTTATTAAATGACGCTTGGTTTAGTCTTTTAAATTCGTTCATTAGGTTTTTCTCCATGTTTATAGGTATCATTTTACTTGAAAAGTATATTTTTATATGAAAAAACTGCACTTTTTTATGTCAAAACAATTTTTATTGAACTAAAAATAGAAATTTTGCGTAATAAACGCATCACTATAATAGGTATTTACTAGCAAGCTATGGTTGAGTGAAAATTTTTAATCTTTTTTGTATTAATTGAGTTTTTTTATATATAATGATTTTGATTCACTTACATGTTAAGTGGATTAACATAGTTAATGTCTTATCCGAACACATTTGTGTTTATTTCCCTGAATAATAGAAAACAGGATCTGCGGAGCCTGTTTTTGTCTTTATCTAAGCAACAAAAAATGGTAGAATTTAATGAGTAAATTCATTTCATTAATAAGGAAAGTCCAATGAACAATAATGATAATTATGTAATTGACTGAGATAAATATTTCATGTCACTAGCCAAACTAAGTGCGATGCGATCAAAAGATCCCTCAACTAAAGTTGGCGCTTGCATTGTTAATACCAAAAATTACATTGTATCTTTAGGATATAACGGAATGCCAACTAGCTTTAACAATACCAAAATTAATAATGACACGCAATTTCCCTGAGATCGTCCTAGCAACAAAGATGATATTATTAACTCAAAATATACTTATGTCGTTCATGCTGAGCAGAATGCGATTATTAACGCTAATATCACAAGCAGTCACATTGAGCCAGGATCGACTTTGTATGTAACGCATTCACCATGTGCGATGTGTGCTAAATTAGTAGTACAATCTAAAATTAAAAAAGTAGTCTATGCCGAAGCTTATCGCTCAGAAGCTGATGAATTTAAAGCGTCGCAGTTGATTTTGACAACTTTTGGGGTTGAGATTGTCAAAATGCCTAACTTTGAAATTAATTTTAAAGAGCTGGAATAAAAAGCAATAAATGGCAAAATAAGTGTTTATAAACTAAAAATAAAGGCCTAGATAATTCAAGGCCTTTATTTTTTTTGCTAACAGTTTAAAAATTATTTAACTTGGTCGTTTAGTGCAACTTTAATAACTTTTTTATCTTTATAAAAGCCGCAGTATTTACATGCTTGGTGTGGAACGATTGATTGTTTACAGTTTTTACATTCAACTAAAGTTAATGCTTCAAGAGCGTGATGGCTTCTACGAAGAGCTTTTCTTTGTTTACTAGTTTTTCGCTTTGGTACAACTGCCATTTTTTATTTCTCCTTTTTTTTAAAGTTATTATACTAGTTGAATAAGTGCCATTTTGGCATTGTCACCAGCACGATTTTGAATTTTAATAATTCTAGTATATCCACCAGCGCGGTTTTTGTATTTTGGCGCAATAGTGTCAAATAAGTATTGAACTGAGTCTTTGTTGGCCACTTTTGAAGGGATTAGCCGTAGGTATTTAAGAGCTTGACGACGTGATGCTAAAGTGTTAAGTTTACCTAAAGTAATCATTTTTTCTGCTTTAGATTTAATTCGTTTAGCTCTTTCTAAGGTAGTTTTGATTTCGCCATGAATTAATAAATCAGTTACTAATGAACGTTCAACGTGATTTCATCATTCAGTGTTTCTACGAAATACTTGTTTAGGATTTGCCATTATTTATCTCCTTTATCAATAGATTGTTCATCAACTTCTTCAACCATATCATCAGAGAAATCGCCATCTTGATGCTTGGTTTTTCATTCTACTAATTTATCAATAATGTCTTGAACTGATTTTTTTCCTAAGTTTTTAATATTTGATAGTTCATCTTCACTTAGTTTTAGTAGTTCATCAATGGTATTGTAATTTGCTCTTCGAAGGGCATTTAGACTACGAATTGTCAGGTTAAGTTTTTCAATTGGCAAGTTAAGTTTCGTAGTTTTTTCTTTTTTGTCCCTTGCTTCTTCAAATAAATTAATTGTGCCAAGAGCATCAATATTACCAATGATTTGGAAGTGAGCAACAATAATAGTTGCCGCTTGTTGCATAGCACTTTTGGCGTCAAGTGTGCCATCAGTTTGCACTGAGATTTTTAGTCTTTCTTCAACATTTTTAGCTGAAGTATTTAGTTCTTCAAAGTGAATTGCACAATTTTTAACTGGGCTAAAGTCACTGTCAATTGCTAAGAATTGTCCTTTTTTAATTTTGCTTTCTAGTTTTGGACCATATTCTTGAATAATGGTTTTGTTTTCTTCAAAGTCAATGTATCCACGACCAACTCTTAGAAAAAGATCAAATTCTAGAGTAGTTCCTTTTTGTAGTGAACAGATGTGTTGGTCTTTATTAACAATTTCAAGTCCTGAAGGTTCGTTAATGTCTGAAGCGGTAATATCGCCATCGTGGGTTGCTTTAAAAGAAATTCTTGCAAGGTTTTCTTTTTCAAAAAGTTCTGGTTTATAAGTGAAACGAATTTTACGAATATTAGCAATCAAAGTAACAACATCTTCTTTTACACCTGGTAAGGTTTCAAATTCGTGTTGTACATTATTGATTTTAATTGCAAATGGGGCTACTGAAGTAATTGAAGAAAGCAAAGTTCTTCTTAGTACAGTACCTAATGTATTAGCATAACCACGCATTAAAGGTTCGATTACAAAAGTGGTATCGAAGTCGGTCTTACGTTCTGCTAATGATTCTTTATAAGTAATTTTTTGAATTTTTTCCATTTTGTTTAACTAACTTCCTCACTTACTACATTCTCTTTAAGATTTTCTTTGGTGGTCTTGTACCGTTGTGAGGAGTAGGGGTCACGTCTTTAACTTCTTTAATTGTTAAGCCGCTTGCTTCGATTTGTTTACGAGCGGTTGCCTTACCTGGACCAACTCCTTTGACTAAAATAGAAACTTCTTTTAAGCCAAATTCTTTAGCTTTTTCAAGTGCGGCAGCAGCGGCCAAACCAGCTGCGTATGGAGTTTTTTTCTTGGTGCCTTTATAGCCAATTGCGCCTGATGATGATCAAGCAAAAACATTACCTTTTAAATCAGAAAAAGAAACAATAGTGTTTTGGTAAGTTGAGTGAATGTGAGCAATACCTTGAGGAACTACTTTTTTAACTTTTTTAGCCATTATTATTTACCTTTCTTTCCAGCAATTGTTTTTCTTGGCCCTTTTCTAGTACGAGCGTTTTTTTGCGTACATTGACCACGTACAGGTAGTCCTTTACGGTGTCTAATGCCACGATATGATTTAATTTCCATTAATCTTTTAATGTTAAGGTTGATTTCACGACGAAGATCACCTTCAGTAACATATTTTTTAGCTTCTTCACGAATACGAGTTAGTTCTTCTTCGCTTAGGCTTTCAACTTTTTTGTTTTCATCAACATTAGCATCTTTTAGAATTTGTGATGCTAAAGTTTTTCCAATTCCAAAGATATAAGTTAGAGAAATAACTGCTCTTTTTTTATTGGGAATTTCAACGTTTAAAACTCTTGCCATTTTCTATCCTTGTCTTTGTTTGTGTTTTGGGTTTACACAAATAATACGATTTACACCGTGTCTTTTAATTAGCTTGCATTCACGGCAAATGCGTTTGATTGAAGCTCTTACTTTCATAGTTTTCTCCTTTTACTTACGTCTAAAAACAATACGACCTTTGGTCATGTCATATGGACTAAGTTCGACATCAACTTCATCGCCGGGAATCATTTTAATATTATGAAATGCCATTTTCCTAGAAATAAATGCTTTTATAGTGATGCCATTTTCTAAGGTGACATCGTAGTCTTTAGTGTTATATACTTTGACTACTTTTCCTGACATTTTTATAGCATCTTTTGCCATCTATATGCTGTCTCCTGTCAAAATGTAAGCTTGATCATTATCAATTAGGATGGTTTGTTCATAATGAGCAGTGTCATATCCAAGCGGATCATAAACTGTTCAACCATCTTCCTTGACTGCTACATTTTTTGATTTTTTTAGAATCATTGGTTCAATGCAAATTACCATTTTGTTACGAATTAGTGGGCCTGTACCAGCAACGCCGTCGTTAAAGACCATTGGATCTTCGTGCAATTCTTTGCCAATCCCATGACCAGTGTACTCATCAGGAGTGAAATAGCCGGCTTTGCGAATAAAATCACCAATAGCAGCGGAAATATCACCAATTCTTTTGCCAACTTTAATGGCATTGAAACCAACATAGAATGCGTCTTTTGCTACTTGGATTAACTTTTTATTTTCATCTGAGATTTTGCCCACACCTTTAGTGAAAGCTGAATCTGAGTAATATCCATCGTAGATAACGCCAAGGTCAACTTTAACAATATCACCTTCTTTTAAGATGTAATTAGAAGGAATACCGTGAATTAACTCTTCATTTACGGAAATGCAGCATGTATTAGGAAAACTATATTGTCCTAAAAAAGCTGGTTTACCGTGGCGTTTTTTGATTTCATTAAAAGCGACGTCATCAATTTCTTTTAAAGAAACACCTGGTCTTATAAAGTCATATACCACAACTTTGACTTCTGCCAAGATTTTGCATGCTTGTTTGATGCGTTCAATTTCATAAGAAGTTTTTAGTTTTATCATTCTAAGGCCTTCTTGGTATCGTTATAAACACGATCGGTGCTTTGATATGCGTTTACTTCTTTTAAGATTCCTAAATTTTTATAATAATCAATTAGGATTTTTGTTTGTGATGCATAAACAGCAAGACGTTGTTTGATTACTTCTGGAGCGTCATCAGGGCGTTTGATTAGGGCTGTTTGACATTTATCGCAAACGCCGGCTTTTTTAGGAGGATTAAATTCCAAATGATAAATAGTTTTATCAGCTGGACAAATTCTTCTTTTAGAAAGCCTTTTGATAACTTGTTGTTCAGTAATGTTTAAGAGAACCACTTTATCGATTGTGATTCCTTGGTCTTTTAGATTAGCTAAGAAATTAGCTTGATCTAAGGTGCGAGGATAACCATCTAAAATAAAAGCAATATGTTTTTTAGAAAGATCACTTAGACGTTCTTGCACAAGACGATTAGTTAAAGAATCATCAACATATGCCCCTGAGTCTAAAATTGATTTAACCTCTTTGCCAAGCTGAGTTTGATTTTGAATCTCTTGGCGAAACATTTCGCCTGTCGAAAGATGCGAGTAGCCTTCTTCTTTAGCTAGGCGCGATGCTACTGAGCCTTTACCAGCTCCCGGCGCGCCTAGAAAAATAACGTTAGGCAAGCTTTTCTTTTCGCTTTTTAAAGATGGGTTACCATCAGTATTGGCTATCATATTAAATCCTCTTCCTCTTCACCATAAATTTCTTTTAGATCACGAATTTGCCGACGTTTACGAGCTAGTTCTTGTGATTTGTACCGTGCTTTTACTTGTTGCACAGTTTCATATGCGGTTGATACTAAAATCATAATGCTCGTGCCACCGAATGCAATTGAAGCGGGCATGCCAAACATTTGTTGAATGTATTGCAAGGCTCCTAAAACAATTAAATAAAATGAGGCAAAAAACGATAATCTAATTACTGAGTCCAGTAAATAACTTTCGGTTTGTTCGCCTGGTCTAATGCCAGGAATAAAAGTACTACTCTTAGCAAAATCTTCACTAATCTTATCAACTTTTGATTGTTGGATTCCCATTAGAATCGAAAGACCAAAAGTGATAATTATGAATAAGAAAAATCCAAGTGGTTGTGTTAGTTGCAAATTATTATTAACTCAATAGTAATAGTAACTAGTGTTTGGATTAGTTAGATTACCAATCATCATGGGCAAACTAAGAATCATTAGTGAAAAAATTACACTCATAATTCCCGCTGGGTTTGCTTTAATTGGTAAATAACTTAGTTCTTTTTCATTTCGTGAAAGACCAGCTCCAACTTGTTGAATTGGAATTCTTCGTTCGGCAATTGTAAAGATTACAACAACCATAATTACTAGCATGTATCCTAGTAAATAGACAAAGAAATTAATTAACTCTCTTAGTACTAATGAAGTTTTGTTAACCGAAGGAACATAGTATTCAAAAGCACTACGGAAAGTAGGAATTAGGTTAGTGGCAATACCAACAAAAATTAATAAGCTAGTACCATTTCCCACACCTTTATTAGTGATTTGTTCACTTAGAAATAGTGAGAAAAATGATCCGGAAATTAAGATTATTGGTAAGACAAAATATCCATAAATTGCATTGCCATTTGGACCAAAAACCGTTGTTACTTGTTTAGCAAAAGTAATACCGAAGCCTGAACGAGGATTGATCAATGCTCTTGTGATTAAAAATGCTTGGACAACGGCAAAGAAAACCGTAATAAATCAAGTAATAAAATTGATTTTAATTCTTCCTTGTGGCCCTGATTGACTTAGTCGATGAATGGCTGGAAAAGCCTTAGTTTGTAAAATCATCATTACTAGGCTAGCGGAAATAAATGGCCCAATTCCTAAGGCGACGATTGAGAAGTTTCTTAGTCCGCCACCCCCAACCAAGTTAAGAATGCCGACAAAATCGCCTTGAGTAATACTATTTTGGTTGACAAGATTAACGCCGGGAATAGTAATTGTCCCGGCTGCTATAAAAATGGTCAAAATGAAAAGGGTAAAGAGGATTTTTTTAAAAAGATCATGATTACGTCATCAATCTTGTCAAGAATTTCTTCTTTCGTTAAGAAACTGATCAATTGCAAGCTTACGCTCTAATTTTTCAGTGTTTTTTTCTCTTTCCAATTGCGCATTTTTTTTAGCCATTATTTAACCTCGATAATTGTTCCTCCAACTTTTTCAATCGCAGTTTTTGCTGATTGCGAAAGTGTAGGGATTTCAATAGTTAGTTTTTTAGTTAATGTACCTTTGCTAGTATTTTAACAGGTAAATTTCTTTTTATTAAACCTTTAGCTAGAAGAGTTTCGTAAGATACTACTTCTCCAGTGCTATATTTGTTTTCTAAATCTACTAAGTTTACAGTTTGGTATTCAACGTGATTAACGTTATTGAAACCTCTTTTAGGAATTCTTCTGAATAGAGGTAGTTGACCCCCTTCAAATCCTAATCTAACAGTGCTTCTCTTGGTTTGTCCACTTTGACCACGACCCGCTTGCTTACCTTTACCAGCAGCGTGACCACGACCAACACGGTGTTTCGCTTTTCTAGAACCAGGAGTTGCTTTTAATGTATGTAATTCCATAACTTCTTTTTCCTCCTTATTTTTCTAGTAAGTGTTTTACGTCAACATTACGTAATTTGGCAATTTCTTCAACAGTTCTAACCTTTTTAAGGGCATTAATTGTTGCTTGCACAATGTTTTGTTTTGTTCTTGAACCATAGGTTTTAGTAGAAATATCAGTATATCCTGCTAATTCAACTACGGCTCTAACAGTTCCACTTGCAATAATTCCAGCTCCTTTAGGTGCAGGACGCAGCTGAACTTTTGAGGCCACGAATTTTTCTTTAATTTCGTGAGGAATGGTTCCTTTAATGATTGGTACAACAATGATATTTTTTTGTGCATCTTTCACAGCTTTTTTAATAGCATCTTGTACTTCGTTAGCTTTACCATGGCCAAAGCCAACTTTGCCTTTTTTATCCCCAACAACGACATATGCTGAGAATGAGAAACGCCGTCCACCTTTAACAACGGTCGTTACTCTGGCAACGTCAACAACTTTTTCTTCGAACTCAGGGTGTTCTCTAAAATCTTGACGAGGTTTTGAAAAACTACGATGAGGGCGTGATTGGCCGTCTTTTGTAGCGTTTTCACGGGTTTTAGGAGCATTTGTTGAAGTTTCTTTAGCAGCTACTATTTTAGTAGGAGCCGCTTTTTTAGCTTTAACAGCGGCGCTAGCTTCTTCTTTAGTTGGGATTTTACCCTTTTCTAGAATGTCTTTAATGTTATCTTGACTAGTCATTAGAATTTAATCCCTTCTGCTCTTAAGGCTTCACAAAATGCTTTAATTTTTCCGTGGTAGATGTATCCTGAACGATCGAATACGATAGTTTGGATTTTGGCAGCTTTTAGTTTGCTTGCAAATTCTTTGCCAACCAAACCAGCTGCTTCAATATTGTTTTTTGGTTCTGCTAATTGTTTTGTTGAAAATGAAGCGATGGTAATATGTTTTTCGTCGTTAATAGCTTGAGCATAGAAGTGGTGTAGTGACTTAAAGACACATACACGAGGCACTTTTGCCGAGCCTTTTTTTAGCTTATTAGTAATTTTTAAGTGTTTAGCTTGACGTTTTTGATTTCTTGAAAGCATTATTCTTACCTCTTATAAACTACTTAGAAGCAGTTTTTCCTTCTTTACGACGAATTTGTTCATCTTTATACATAATACCTTTGCCTGAATATGGGCTTGGTTTTCTGATTTTTCTTAAATTAGCAGCAAATTCTCCAACGGCTTGTTTATCAATTCCTGAAATGATAATGTTGGTTGGTTTTGGTAGTTCAACTTTTAAGTTGCTTGGAAGTGCTAGGGTCACTGGATGCGAATATCCAGCAATCACTTCAATTTCATTTCCCTTAAGAGTAGCTTTGTATCCTACCCCTTTAATTTCGATTTCTTTTTTGTAACCTTCAGACACACCAATTAACATATTTTTAATAATAGCATTTGTAGTTCCGTGTAGTTGTTTTGTAGTTTTTTCTTCGTTTGATCTAACAGTTGTAATTTCGCCATTTTCTAAATTAACTTTAATTAATGAAGAAAAGCTGTAATGAAGTTCTCCTAGTTTACCTTTAACTGTAATGTGATTGTTTTCAATAACGACTTCAGTGTTGGCTGGTACTTTTAAAATACGATTTCCGATTCTTGACATATGATTCTTATCAAATGAATGCGATTACTTCACCGCCGACATTTGCCTTTCTTGCTTCTTTATCAGTCAAAAGACCTTTTGAAGTGGAAATAATTGCTGTACCAAAGCCACTCAATACCCGAGGAAGTTTTTCACTAGATGAGTATACTTTTAGACCTGGTTTTGAAACTCTTTTAATACCAGAAATTGCTGATTGATTTTGGTTCATACCTTTGTATTTTAAAGTTATTTTAATTTCTTTAAAAGTACTTTTTTCATTGGTAAGAACTTCAAAGTCGCTAATGTAGCCTTCTTTTTTAAAGATTTCTAGGATTTTTACTTTTTTAGCTGAATGTGGTAAAGTGACTTCATAATATTTACGCGAAATGGCGTTTTTCATTCTTACAAACATATCAGCGATTGGATCAATAATAATTGCCATAATTATCAGCTCGCTTTCTTTACACCAGGAATCTTACCTTCGTGGGCAAGTTCGCGGAAACAAATTCTACAGATTTTATATTTACGAAGAACAGCATGAACACGACCGCAAATTTGGCATCTTGTGTATTTTCTTACCTTAAATTTTGGTTGACGTTCTGCTTTAACCATTAATGATTTACGTGCCATAAATTCTATATCTCCTTTATGATTGGACCTTTGCAAAAGGCATGCCTAAGTGTTTTAGTAATGCTAAAGCTTCTTTATCAGTTTTAGCACTAGTTACAATAATGACGTCCATTCCTTTTAATTTACGAATTTTGTCAAATGAAATTTCAGGGAAAATGATTTCTTCTTTAATACCTAAAGCATAATTGCCACGACCATCGAAGCTCTTTAGGCTAGTACCATTGAAGTCTCTTACTCTAGGTAAAGCAACTTCAATTAATTTAGTTAGAAATGATCACATGCGGTCACGTCTTAGGGTAACTTTACCACCCATAGGCATACCTTCACGTAATTTTCATGAAGCTAAAGATTTTTTAGCTTTAGTTTGAAATGGTTTTTGTCCAGTAATTTGGCTAAGTTCAGCCATAACTTCTTCAATTGCTTTTGAGTTAGAAACTTCATTACCTGCGGTCATGTTAATAATAATTTTTTCTAGACGAGGAGCTTGCATTACTGAAGTGTAGCCAAATTCTTTTACAAGCGCTGGGCGAATATCTTTTTGATATTTAACTTCTAGTGCTAACTTTTGTTGTTTTGCCATAATACTTTTTTGTCCTTTCTATTGAATTACCTTATTAACTTTTTTCATCACACGTTGTTTTTTTGAAGTTTTAGGATCAACTTTTCAGCCAATCTTAGTACCTAAAGATTTTTGGCCTTGGGCACCTTTTTTTAGTAAATAAGCAACATTAGAAATATGTACTGGAAATTCTCTTTTTTCAATTTTACCTTCTTGATTTTCTTGCGAAGGTTTGTGGTGTTTGGTTTTGACATTAACTTCTTTTAAGGTTACAGTTTGGTTTTTACGATTAGTTTCAAGAACAGCGGCGAATTTACCTTTGGCTTTACCTGAAATTACTAAGACTAAATCATTTTTACGGATTTTTGCTTGTGACATAATTACAATACCTCCGGTGCTAATGAAATAATCTTTAAATAACCTTTATCACGAAGTTCTCTTGCCACCGGACCAAATACCCGGGTTCCTCTTAAAGTGCCATCTTCTTTAATTAATACAACAGCATTATCGTCAAAACGGATGTGCGAACCATTTTCCCGCATTAATCCTCTTTTGGTTCTAACAATAACAGCTTTTAGCACTTGTCCTTCTTTAACAAAGCCATGAGGAATAGCTTTTTTAACAGTTACTACGACAACGTCGCCAATGTTAGTACTTCTAACAATTGAGCCACCTAAGTTTTTAATAATCATGACTTCTTTAGCACCAGAATTATCAGCAACGTTACATCTTGAGAATTCTCTAAGCATTTTCTGAGCCTCCGATACCATGAGATTTAATTTCCACTAATCTAAAGTGTTTGGTTTTTGAAAGTGGACGAGTTTCTTGAATTCTAACAACGTCGCCAACTTTAGCTTGATTAAGTTCATCGTGAACAGCAAATTTCTTTGATTTTTTGAAACGTTTTGCATAAAGTGGGTGTTTTTCGTAAGTTTCAACTAGCACAGTAATAGTTTTGTCATTTTTAGTACTAATTACTACGCCCATTTGACTTTTACGACGGTTTTCTCTAATAACTTTTTCCATTATTTAACTTCCCCTTTACTAGTTTTTTTAGCTGCTTTTTTAGTTTCTTTGGTTGGATTTGCTTGTTGTTGTGAAGTCATACGATTAATTTCGTTAATTGCGGTTAAAGTGCGCGCAATGTCTTTTTTGACTAAATCAATTTTGTGAACTTGATCAAGTTGACGAGTAGCATTTTTGAAACGAAGCGAGAATAGTTCTGCACGATATTCGGCTAACATTTTTTCAAGTTCTTTAATTGATTTTTGTTTTAGTTCAGAATATTGCATTACATTTCTCCTTTCATTTCAGGTTTGGTTTCAACCATTTTAGGTGCTGGAGTAACAATTTTTCAAGTTACCGGTAGTTTGTGACCGCCAAGTCTTAGGGCATCTTTCATAACATCAGATGCATTGCCCATAACTTCAAACATCACTGTATCTTCTTTAACAACAGCGAATCATTGATCAGGACTACCTTTTCCCGACCCCATCCGAACACCGATTGGTTTATTAGTTTTTGACATATGAGGGAAAATTTTGATAATAACCTTTCCTTCACGACCCATTCTTCTAGTAATAGCGATCCGAGCAGCTTCAATTTGACGAGCACTAATTCACGCTGATGAAGTCGCTTTTAGACCAAACTCACCAAAAGTGACAGTATTGTTACGGTGTGCTTTGGTTTTATCGTGACGGATACGGAACATTTTTCTATGTTTAGTTCTTTTTGGTTGAAGCATGTCTTTCACCGCCCCTTCTTACTCTTCTATCTTTTGGTGCGTTTAGTAGGTCCATTTCTTCTTGCTTAGCTTTTTGTTCATCGCTAAGAATTTCACCTAATGAAACTCACACTTTTACCCCTAGAATTCCGTAAGTTGTTTTTGCTGTAGTAGCAGCATAATCAACATCTTGTCTTAGGGTATGCAATTTCATTTCACCTTCGTTATATCCTTCGGTTCTAGCCATATCAACACCATTTAGACGGCCTGAAACTGAAGTTTTAATTCCTTTAGCTCCGGCTTTTAAAGCAGCTTTAATAGCAAATTTTTGTGCTAATCTAAAACTGCCCCGGTTTTCTAATTTAATGGCAATATCTTCAGCTAGAAGACGAGCATTTAAATCAGGTTTTTTAAGTTCAATAACTTGAATTGAAATGTTTGCTTTTTTATTTTTTAAGATTTTTTGAAGATCTTTGGTTAGGTTTTTAATGTTTTCACCATTTGTTCCCAACATAACTGCGGGTTTAGCGGTGTAAACATAAATTAGAATTAAACCATTTTGATTTCTTTTAATTTGAACGTTACCAATTTGTAGTTGACGCACTTTTTTATCAAAGAAATCATAAATTTTTTGATCTTCTAATAAGTGAGAAGCAAATTGCATTTTATCAGCATATCAAACACTGTTATGCGCTTTGGTAATGCCGTAGCGAAAACCATTTGGATTAACTTTTTGACCCATAGTTATTTGCTCCCTTCTTTTTTAGTTGATTTTGTAGTTGTAGTAGATTTTTTAACTGGTTTTTTGGTATCTTCGGCAGCTGGTTTTGCTACTTTAGCTGCTTGTTTTTGTGCAGGCGCTTTTGAAGTTTTTGGTTTTGATTCAGTTGTAGTAGTTGGTTTTTTGGTTGAAGTTTCTTGCTTTGGTGCTTTGGCTTCAGCTGGTTTTTCAACTTTAGCGGAAGGTTTTTTAGCAGGTTCTTTCACGGTTTCTTTACTGGTCATTTCATTTACACTAGGAAGTGAAACTTCTGAGACACGAATAAAGAAGTGACTAGTTCTTTTTAGAATTGGATAAGCACGTCCTCTTGAGTGAGGTTGGTATCTTTTTAGAGTAGGACCATCATTAACTAGAATTTCGGTAACAACAAGTTTAGTTGCATCAAGGCCATTATTATTGGTTGCATTAGCGATTGCTGAATTTAGTAGTTTAAGGATAATACCTGAAGCTTTTTTATTTGTAGTTTGTAAAATGATCAAAGCTTGGGTAGCAGTTTTGTAACGAATTAAGTCAGCAACAAGTCTTGCTTTACGTGGACTAATTCTTTGCGCTTTTACTGAAGCAACTGCGCTTTTTGAAAAAATATCTTGAACCATATTATTTCTTTCCTTTATCAGCGCCATGTCCTGAGAATGTTCTTGTAGGGGCAAATTCGCCTAATTTGTGTCCAACCATGTCATTTGTTACAAAGACATCAATAAATGCTTTACCGTTGTGAACTTGGAAAGTTAAACCAATGAAATCGGGATAAATCGTTGAACGTCTTGATCAAGTTTTAATTGGACGTTTTGGGCTTTTGTTTTCTAAGATGGCAACAACTTTTTTCATTAAGTGGTCATCAACAAAAGGTGCTTTTTTAAGTGAACGAGCCATTATTTACTTTCCTTTCTTCTTCTAATTATGAATTGGTTTGATGCTTTTTTGGTTTTTCTAGTTTTTACTCCCAAGGCTTTTTTACCTCATGGAGTCATTGGACTTTTACGTCCGATTGGTTGATGTCCTTCACCACCACCATGTGGGTGATCGTTAGGGTTCATCGCACTACCTCTAACAGTAGGACGAATTCCTCTTAGACGATTACGGCCAGCTTTTCCAATATTCACAAGTGAATGTTCTTCGTTACCAACTTCTCCAACAGTAGCACGACAAAGTGCTAGGATTTTTCTAACTTCACCTGATTTAAGTCTTAGGATAATGTATCTACCAGTTTCATCTTTACCTAAGATTTGTGCAGAACTACCGGCTGATCTAGCGATAACTCCACCTTGTTTTGGTTGCATTTCGATGTTGTGAACATAAGTACCTTCAGGAATGTTTTTCAAAGGAAGTGAGTTTCCGATTTGAATATCTACTTGTTCTCCTGAGATGATCTTTTGACCAACTTTTAAACCTTTGGGGCTAATAATATATCTTTTTTCCCCATCTGCGTAAACTACTAATGAAATATTTGCCGAACGGTTTGGGTCATATTCAATAGTTTTAACGGTGGCTAGAATATCATCTTTGTTTCTTTTGAAATCAACTAGACGATAAAATCTTTTCAATCTACCACCGTGATGACGGGTTGTAATTTTCCCTTGATTGTTCCGACCTGAATGAGTAGGAAGCGCTACTAGAAGTGACTTTTCAGGACGATGTCCGCTTAGATTAGCTTGATAATCAAGAGATGACATATTACGGCGACCATTGGTATAGGCTTTAAATTTTTTAATTGCCATAATAATTTCTTTCTCCTCTTCTTAAAAATATTGTTTTCTTTTAAGAAAAATATTTACTTTTTACAGTCGCATTTATAGGTAATGCAAATGCGATTATTCATCTTCTTTAGTTTTAGCTGCTGGTTTTTTAACAGTTGTTGTGGTTTTTTTAGGAGTTTCAGCCGTTTTTTTCACCACTTTTTTAGGTGCATCAGCTACTTTTGGTGCTTCCTCGTTAGATTCGCTAACTACTTTAGCTTCGGAAGCTTTTTTGATTTTAGCTGCTGCTCTTTTTTCAACTTCAGTCATTTCTTTTGGTTCTGAAGCTTTTTTAGCTTTTAGTTCGGCTTTTTGTTCTTTTAAGGCTTCTTTAGCTTCGTCTTCAAAAAGAATAATTTTTGATCCTTCAGCTAAATAAACAAAAGCTTTTTTAAGGGCGTTTTTAAATCCTTGGAAACGACCCATTCTTGCTGGTTTTTTGTCGTAGTTAACAATGTTTACTTTTAGAACTTTAACATCAAAGATGAATTCGACTGCTTTTCTAACTTCAACCTTGTTGCAACGACGATCAACTGCGAAAGTATAAATGTTGCCATTTGAACGTGAAAGCTCTGATTTTTCAGTAAGAATTGGATATTTAATTACTTCGTTAATATTCATTATTTAGCCAGCCTTTCTAATCATTCAATGCTCTCTTTGCTAATCACTAAAGCATCTGCTCTAACTAGTGATTCAACTGATAAACTTGTTACTCTCGTTACTTCAACATTTGGTAAGTTTCTTGCTGATAAATAAACATTTTCATCATTTGAAACAATTAACACATAATTTAGGGCATTAAGTTTTTCTTTGGTTAATTCCACTAACATGTCCCGAGTTGAAGGTTTAGTCATCATAATGTCTTTTACTAATACCGCTTGTGATGCTGCTAATGCACTAAGAGCAGTAAATAAGGCATTTTTTCTAACTTTTTTATTAACTTTTAGATGGTAATTACGTTCTGGAGTTGGGCCAAAGACTCTTCCACCGCCAACAAAGATTGGGCTTCGCATTGATCCGGCTCTAGCATTACCAGTTCCTTTTTGTGCTCAAGGTTTTTTACCAGTTCCACTAACTTCGGCACGAGTTTTAGTTTTGTGAGTTGCAAGACGTTTTGCTCCTCTTTCAGACAAAATTGTGTCAAAAACAGCTTGATTGTAAGGTTTTTCTAAACCAAAAACACTTTTTGGAAGGGTGCTATCAAATTTTACTGTTGCCTTTGGTTCAACTTTTTGAACTTTAGGGGTCATTGTTGATTTGGCAGCAGGTTTGGTTGTTTTAGGAGTTTGTGATTTTGCAGATGTCATTTTCTTAGGTGCTTGTGATGAAGTAGCAGGTTTTTTGGCAGGAGTTTTTTTCATTTCAGAAGTTTTGCTAGTTGAAGTTTTCTTAGTTTCAGCCATTATTTATTTTCTCCTTCTGGTTGTTTTTGTTCTTCTGCTTTCTTAATTGCTTCATCAAGTAATGTTTGCATTTCTTTTATTGACATTTGCATGTTTAATTCAACATTGTATTTTTTAGCTTGTTCAAAAAGTTCATTTTTGGCTAAAGCTTCTTTTAGATTCAATAGTTGAACTGCTTCTTTTTTGTGTGAAGTTTTAATTGCTTTTTTAATAACAACTAAAGCACCTTTTGCCCCGGGAATTGATCCCTTGATTACTAACATGTTATTAGCGGGGTCTTCTTTAACAATTTCTAGGTTTTGAATGGTAACTTGTTCAGAACCAAGGTGTCCTGGCATAGTCATACCTTTTCAAACTCTGTTCCCAGAAATATCACCGATTGATCCAGTTTGACGTAAAGGTTGCGATCCACCACCACCACCATGTGATTTAGGTCCGATGTGTTGATTTCATCTTTTAATGGTTCCGGCAAAACCTTTACCTTTAGAAATCGCCGTAACATCAACTATTTCGCCAGCTTGGAAAAGTGATGCATCAATGGTATCACCTAAGCTATATCCTGTCATATTACGGATTTCTTTTACGAATCGCTTAGGTGTTGTATTTGCTTGTTTAAATTTGTTGATTTCAGGACGTCTGATTTGTGACGCTTTTTTATCTTCTGTTGCCAGTTGTGTTGCGCTGTATCCGTCTTTTTCAACAGTTAGAACTTTAGTAACAACATTTGGTTTAACTTCAACGATTGTAACGGGGATTAAAATACCTTCGTTAGTGAATAGTTGTGTCATTCCAACTTTTCTTCCTAAGATTCCTTTCATGCTCGATCCTTTCATAAAGAATAAATTTTTAAGGTCATTTTTACGTTTTTAACGAGGTGTAAAAATCCTCAAATAAAAACAAAATTCCACCAAGGGTTACTTAGTAGATTTGATGCTAATTTGAACACCAGCAGGTAGTTCTAATCTTTTTGCTTTATCAACTAATGTTTCTGAAACTTTAGTCAAAACAATTAGTCGCTTGTGGGTGCGGCTTTCAAATTGTTCACGTGATTTTTTGTTAACGTGAACACTTCGCAAAATTGTAACAATTTCTTTATGAGTTGGTAAAGGGATTGGTCCTGACACTTCAGCTTTTTCGGCCTTAGCTAGAGTAACAATTTTCTTAGCTGCATCTTCAACTAAAAATGCATCAAATGCTTTGATTTTAATTTCTAATTTCATGTTTGTTCTCCTTGTTCATTGATTTTGAACTAACTCCACATAAATTGTCGATACGAGAGGTGAACAACTAAGCTCGGCGTATCGTAACCTTATGTTTCAATGTCGTAGTTGCGTTATTAATTATAGCGAATTATTTAAAAAATAACTAATATCATGAAAATTATTATTTCCCAACCTTGGATGGGCGAAAATTTTAAGGTTATTTTGCGTTTAAAAAGGAAGATTTTTCTAACAAAATATCTAATAATTTTACTCCTAAAATTAAGGGTTTTTTTAATAAAAATTAGGCTTTTTCTAACCAGAAATTACTATAAAAAAAGGTTGATTTTAAATTAGGCCTTTATTAAAAAATCATGTAAAATGATTAGGCAAAGTTTTTTACATAATCACTAAGAAGGGAGCAAATGTGAAAAAAACAAACTACGATTCAAACGAATATTTTAATTTAATTGACAAATGATTTCGTGCTGCTAATTATTTAAGTGTTGGACAAATTTATCTACGTAATAATCCGCTTTTAAAAACTAAGTTAGTTGCTGATGACGTAAAAATTTATCCAATTGGGCACTGAGGAACTATTCCTGGACAAAATTTCATCTATGCCCACTTAAATAGAGTAATTAATAAATATGACCTAGAAATGTTTTACATTGAAGGACCAGGACATGGTGGACAAGTAATGATTTCTAATTCATATTTAGATGGCTCATACACCGAAATTTATCCTGAAATCACTGAAGATGAAGCCGGCCTAAAAACTATGTTCAAACGCTTTTCATTCCCTGGGGGTACGGCTAGTCACGCCGCTCCTGAAACTCCAGGATCAATTCATGAAGGTGGCGAACTTGGATACGCTCTTAGTCACGCTACTGGTGCAATTTTAGACAATCCAAATGTCATTGCTGCTACTGTTATCGGCGATGGTGAAGCCGAAACTGGTCCTTTAGCGGCTGGATGATTCTCAAATTCATTTATTAATCCAGTAAATGACGGTGCTGTTTTACCAATAATTCACTTGAATGGTGCCAAAATTTCTAATCCAACAATTTTAAGTCGCAAAAGTAATCAAGAATTAGAAAATTACTTTTCAGGGTTGGGCTGAGAACCATTATTTGTTGAGGGCGATGATCCTAAACTAATGCATCCATTAATGGCGAAAAAGCTTGATGAAGCAATTGAAAAAATTCAAATGATTCAAGCTAGTGCTAGAAAACACAAAGCTTCAGAAGCGACCCGCCCCGTATGACCAATGTTGATTGTGCGTACCCCTAAAGGATGAACTGGACCTAAAGACTGAAATGGTGAAGTTGTTGAAGGAAGTTTTAGAGCCCACCAAGTTCCTATACCAGTAAATGCTCTAAATATGACCCATATTGATAAACTAGAAGCTTGACTAACTTCATATCACCCAGAAGAGTTATTTGATAAAAATGGCAAAATTCTTGAAGAGATTCGTGCTTTAGCACCTAAGGGTCTAAAAAGAATGGCGGTTCACCCAATCACTAATGGTGGAATAAATCCTCGCACGCTTAAGTTAAGTAGCTGAGAAAAATTTGCAACTAAATTTGAAACACCAGGACAAATTAAAGGGCAAGATATGATCGAACTTGGAAAATATTTTGCTGAAATTATTACTTTAAATAAAGACAATTTTAGAATCTTCGGACCAGATGAAACCAAATCAAATCGAATGAATGCAGTCTTTAATGTTACTAAGCGTCAATGACTAGAAAAAATTGCTCCTACTTACGATGAATGAATGTCACCAGAAGGCAGAGTAATTGATTCTCAATTAAGTGAACATCAAGCCGAAGGTTTCTTAGAAGGTTATGTAATTACCGGTAGACATGGTGTTTTTGCTAGTTACGAAGCTTTTTTAAGAGTCGTAGACTCGATGCTTACCCAACACATGAAATGAATGAAAAAATCACTTGAACTTCCTTGAAGAAAAGATTTTCCATCATTAAATGTTATTGCTACTTCAACTGCCTTTCAACAAGATCATAACGGTTACACTCACCAAGATCCCGGACTTCTAGGGCACTTAGCCGATAAACGTCCTGAACTAATTCGCGAATATCTACCAGCTGATACTAATTGTTTATTAGCAACTATGGAAAAAGCCTTAAAAGACCGCAACGTTATTAATCTAATTGTCGCTTCTAAGCAACCACGTGAACAATTCTATTCAGTTGAAGAAGCAAGCGAACTTGTACAAAAAGGCTACAAAATTATTAATTGAGCATCAAATGTTTCAAAAAATGAAGAACCCGATGTTGTCTTCGCCGCCGCTGGGGTTGAACCTAACCTGGAAGCTTTAGCAGCAATTTCAATTCTTAACAAGGAATTTCCTAACCTAAAAATTCGATTTGTTAATGTGCTTGATTTATTAAAACTAAAAAGTCCAAAACACGACCCTCGGGGCATTAGTGACGAAGAATTTGATCAAATTTTCACTAAAAATAAACCAATTATTTTTGCATTTCATGGTTATGAAGGGTTGTTGCGTGACATTTTCTTTGATCGTCACAACCATAATTTAATTACACATGGTTATCGTGAAAATGGCGACATCACTACTAGTTTTGACATCCGTCAACTAAGTCATATGGATCGTTTCCATATCGCTAAAGACGCCGCAATAGCAGCACTTGGCAAAGATGGCGAAATGTTTGCAAAAAAAATGGACAGTAAACTGCAAGAACACACTAGTTATGTTCGTGAATATGGCTACGATCTTCCAGAGGTTGTCAATTGAAAATGAACAAACCTAAAACCAATTAAATAAAAAAAACTTTAATTGTGTTAAAATCCTTCATAGTTATTTTTGAATATAAGAGTTAATTTCATTACGAGGTACATATGAAAAAAGAAATTCATCCAAATTTTAAAGAAGTCAAAGCAACATGTACTTCATGTGGCAAAGAACATATTTTTGGTTCAACTGTAGAAAAAATTTCTCTAGATGTTTGTTCTAACTGCCACGCTTTTTACACTGGCGATCGTTCAACTGTAAAAGCACGTGGACGTGTTGAAAGATTTAACAAAATTCTAGAAAAATCAAAAACTTCTGCTTAAAACTAATCATATTAAGGAAATCAAGGCCAATTAAGAACCTTGATTTTTTTATGTTTAATGTTTTTAATTAAATATATGATGGTAAGATTGTCATCCTATGGACTAGATTACATAGTAAATAGCGCCTAAGCTTTTATTACTATTTGACGATGAACTGCTTTCTCATTTAACTGAGTTTCCGCTTTTTGTTTTAATTTCTCCTTTAGGAGATTGGACACTTTTAATGGCGCCCATCAAAGTTGCTAGTGCGCCAACGCCCAACGAAATACCAGAAAAAATTGTACTAATTAGCGTTGTTATCGCAAATCCACCTTCGTATTTCTTAATTTGATTTAATGACATTTTTTTAAATGCCTTCATTTCATTTTACCTCCTGCTCTAAATGTAACGCAAAGAATGCAAATATTACTAGAAGATAGGAAAAGTTTAGGAAAACTAATGTTCTTTTAGAATCAATAAGTTTAATTTTAAACTTAAAAAACGCATTAGTTACAACGCTAGAAAGTAGGCAATTTGGGCGATTTTTTTATATTAATCAAAATTTTGCGAACTTTTTGACATTTTATCAAGAACTAAAAGCGGGTTTATTTGACTTTTTATTTATTTGCACTAGCAAGCGAAATTGACATTTTTTGAAAAAAGTGTAGAATATTATATTAATGAAAAGCAAGAGTCAAAACGCAAAGGGGAGCAACTTTTTATTTCGCTTCTTTAAAAAAATTGCCGTTGTACAGTACATCTTCATGATTTACTTGATTTTTGTTGTCCTAAGTTCTTTACTACTTTACTGACCAGCGACTCACACCGCTAATTTAAAAACTATTAAGCCAGATTTTAATTATTCTGATGCCTTATTTTTAGCAGCTTCGGCTTCAAGTGATACAGGTCTAACATCCCTCCCCATCGGATATGCGTTTAATGAGTTTGGTCAAGCGATTATTGCGATCTGTATTCTCGTTAGTGGATTTGGAATCTTTAGTCTAAAAGTCTATATCATTCAAGGTCTATTTGGGTTTAGATTATCAATTTTTAATAGTAAAATCACCCAAGTCGAACGCGGGGCAGATACCGTTGGTGAAACTAAAAAAATTATCAAAGTTTCAATTACCATTCTCTTAATTACGCTATTTATATCATCGATTTTGTTTACGATATTTTTTTATACTAGCCCGCATGGCAAATTTGATAATGCCCTTGCTAATAGTACTACTGATGAAAATGTTTTTAATCCCTATGAGCTAGCCGAAAGAAATCCTTATCACAATTTGACTCTGTCACTAAAATACGGAATCTTTCATGCCATTAGTTCGCTAAACAATGCTGGTTTTGACATCATTGGTAAAAAAAGTCTTAACCCTTATTATCAAGATTACTTATTACAATTTTTCACGATGATTCTTTTTTTTATCGGAGGAGTTGGTTATCCAGTGATCTATGATATTTGATGCAAACTTAAAAGTTTAAAAAAAAACGCCCGTCGTCATCGCTTTAGCCTTTTTACTAAGTTAACTCTTATTACTTATGCGTGTGTTACTTTAATTGGTTTTTTTATGACCTTAATCTTTGAGGCAACTGCGAAAAATAGTCGTTCGTTTTGAAACCAAGGAGCGTATTACGGAACGTTTCCTAAACTCTTTGCAATCTTCTTTCAAACTACATCAACTCGTTCGGCAGGTTTTGCAACCGTTGATTATTATCATTTCACTCAGCAAACCTTAATGCTTCATGGACTTTTGATGTTTATTGGCTTTTCGCCAGCGTCAACAGCTGGAGGAATTAGAAATATTACTATTGCTGTTATTTTCCTAAGCATTATTAGCACAATTAGCGGAAGAAAACGTATTGTTGCCTTTAAGCGACAAATTGGTAAAGAAATCCTAATAAAGGCTATTACGATTTTCGCTATTGGAACCTTTTTAATTTTCATGGGAACTTTGCTAACCTTTTCATTATCAGATCATGTGACTTTAAAAAATGGCACAAACGAAATTGATTGAACTAAAAAACAATTCACGGCAGTTCACGCATTTTTTGAAATCTCTTCAGCTTTCGGAAGTAGTGGACTAAGTACCGGATTAACTTCGCATTTAAATATTTGAGCAAAACTTATTTTTATTCTATATATGTTTATTGGTCAACTTGGAATTCAACAAACTGTTTTAGTTTGAGGAAATAGAAATCGCAAAGCTGAATACTACTCATATATTTACGAAGATGTTACGCTTGGATAAAGAAAGAAGAGTCTTATGAGAAAACATAATAAATTAATTGCTGTTCTAGCAAGTTCTGTTATTTTTGCCATTTCGCCGCTAGCAATTAGCTGTGGTAACAAAAAGCAAGATCAAAACAATCCCTACACTCCAAAAGAAAAAAATCCCAATAATAAAAATAATCAAAGCCTAATTAAGGGCGGTGTTAAATACGCCGCTCTTGGCGATGAACTTACGGCTGGAAGCAAACTAAACGGTGATGCTTCAATTCATAATTACTACGATAAGTCAACTAAAAAAATTCACGGACTTTCTTTTGCATCTTATCTTGCTAATGCCATTGCAACATTAGGCGATAAGCAAACTTACCTAGAATCATATAATAACTATGGACTAGTTAATACAACCATTGATGATTGAAAGTATTTACTAAACCTTAGCGAAAGAAAATCAACAAATACCACTAGGAATCTCCAAACTAACTCAGCCCTTTCAAAAAACTCCCAAAAAATCCAAAAATTATTTAACAATTTCCGCCCTAATAATAACCAATTTACTTCTTTCATTTCGCAAGTCAAAGAAGCTAATCTTTTAACGCTTTCTTTAGGGTTTCATGATTTTATTAGTCAAGAAGAGCTAGGTGCACTATTTTGGCTAATGATGAATTCAACTAACGAAACTAAAGAGCAAGATAAAAAACAAATTGAAGCAATCATTAGTAAAATCGTTGCTAAAAAAGCTGAAATTAGAACTAATTACAATAGTCTTTTAGCACAAATTAGGCTATTAAACAAAGATGCCAATATTAATTTAATTGGATACTACGCGCCATTTCTAAAATACAGCAGAATTTTTGAAAAGCATTTTGGTACTAATTACCTAACCCAAATCGCCGAGGCAATCAATGGCACAATCAAAGATGTTGCTAAAGATAATGGTGTTGGCTACTTTAATTTCAACAATCAAGCACTAATTGAAAGAAATTCACAACGGCTATCTTATGGATTTGGTGAAGAAACTCCTAATTTGCTTGGTCAAAAACAATTAGCACAAGATGTCTTTATGAAAATGGCACTTTCGCAAAGCGACTATAGCAAACTAATTAAATCACCACTTGATAGTCAAAGCAGCCAAGTATTTGATTTTTCTAAGGCAGCGAGTGTCATTAAAGGTCAGATTATTGGCTCAATAACTGATGCTAATAGCTTAACTTTTAACAAGAGTTATCCTTTTGAAACTGATACTATTAATGAAAGACAATTTAAAGCAGCCCAAAAAAATCGTTATTCTTTAAACTACACATCATTGCTAAAAGCTTTATTTTCAAGTGCAACTAATTACTCAGATGAAGAAATTGTTAGTTTTGCGCTAAAAATCTTTAATCTATTAGGCATTCAAACCAATGATTATCCTGAAATTAGCAAGACTTTACAAGCCCTTATTAAAGAAAATGGTAATAAAGAAAAACTAATTGCTTTTGTTAACGCATTGTTGGATAATAAAACTCTCGATAAGGCCTTTAATAAGATCAATGAAGAATTTGATAAGAAATTGCAAAATACATCAGCAAGCATTAGTGACTTGCAAAATCTTGTCAAACAAAATTTAACTTCTTATTCGGCTTTTTACGAAATCCTAAAAGAGTTTTTCCAAACCCCATTTATTAAAGACAATAGTAATAAAGCTTTTACAAAGAGCCTACTCAAAGTCATTTCAAATAGTTTAGTTTCTAATATTACTCTAATAAGTAAAGATAAAGAAATTCTTAAGGATAAAGAATTTAAGAACTCACTTGATCAAATTTTTGAGAAAATTGCTGATTTAGTAACTAGCGACCCAAGTAAATATTTCACTGGCAGTGTTAATGACTTTATTAGAAAAGTACTTTTAGAAAGTAAGAACGAAATTAAAAATCTAACGCTATCAGCAATCAAATGAATGAAGAACAATGCTAATAAATTTGATCTAAAGGCTAAACTTAAAGAACTAATAGGTGAAGATATAAGCGAAGATGCTTTATACTACTTAACTTCATTAATTCATAATTTAGACAAATTTAGCGATGTTGACAAACTATTATTATTAGCAGTTGATTCATACTTAGAAACCTTTGATGAAAACAATCATGTTACAACCAAATCTAAGGTTTTAGATCGCTTCTTAAACAAATTATTTAGTCCTAAACTTTTCAAAGCTGAAAGTAATGAACAACACGAAGTTTTATTTAAACTAATGAGTTTTATGCCATCAGAAGAAAAAGACGCTACTAGGTTTAAAAAAGGTTTAAAAGAACTAACACTATGATTTATTAAAAAAGAAGATTTTCTAAGCCCTGACAATCTAATTGATTTAGCTAACGAAGATTTTAGAAAAAGTGTTATTTCATTTATTAAAGACATTCTAGAAAATAAGGATGATAGCCTAAGCACGCAAGGAAAAGAACTAATTAGTGAAATTGCAAATTATCTTATTGATAGCACCTTAGACAAAGATGGCGGTACTCATCAACTAATTGGTAAATTAGGCGAAAGTTTATTTAGTGGGCCCATTGCTTCATTACTAACTTCACTACAAATAAGTGCCCAAGACCTTGGCGGTAAAAGCATTGAAGAATTTTCTAAGGAACTATACCAAGCAATTTTTACTTCAATTAGTAAAAAAGAACTTGTTACAAGCGTAAAATCAATTCTTAAAAATATTATTGAAAATGGTAAAGATTATACTTTTAGTAGTGGCTTGCACGAATTTATTAGTAAAATCCTGGCTAATGCTGAAACAAATGGCCTTGTTGATTATGTTCAAAAATTGTTTACTTCATTAGCTGAAGACGAGCAACTTTGAGAAAAACTTTATACTGTTTTTTGAGCTTTAACTAAAAAATCAGGTGCAAACATTACTGAAGAGAATAAAGCTAAAATCAAAACGGTAATTAAAAAATGATTTGCAAATCTTACTAAAACTTCTTTCTTTGAATTACTAACCAAAAAGATAACTGATATTTCAAAGAAAATTGACTACAGCGAAATTGATGATTTCCAAAAATGAGCAAAATACTACGAAAAAGAAATGCGTGACTTTGTTTCATTAACTAAAAATCCAAACATTGCTAAAGAAATCTTTGATTTATTCTTAGCCAAAGAAAAAGACAAAGAAGATAGCAACCTTAGCGTTGGTGAGTTAATGGAAGTGATGTCACTATTATTTGGAAATGAAGCTAACATTGACTATATTTTAAATAGTCTAAACTTACCGAACTTAATCTCTCAAGCATTGAAAGGTATTGGCTTAGACGGCATTCAAGATCCTGAGTTAAAAGAACAAATCTCACAATTAATTAATTCGCTAGATAAACATCTGTCTAATAATTGGAAAGAAAAATATCAACCTAAAGTTAAAGAATTAATCAAGAGTCTTTTTGGTAAAGCCGATTATTTTAAAAATATTAAAACTATCAACGACCTTTTAGAAAAAATCATCACAAACGCAAAAGAACCATTAAGCGATCTTGCAACCGAATTTACTAATAGCTACTTATTTGATCAAAGCCAACTTGAAGGTTTAATTAAATATGCACTTAAATTAGTTGCTAAAAAACACGAAAAATACTTCAAACTAAGCGATGAAGAAATTCAAAAATTAGCCAAAGGCTTTGCCGAAACTTTAGGTGTAATTAAGAATGAAAGTATCATTAAAAAACTATTAGATAAATCATTAGATCTTTTAGCAGAAAATGTCAAGAAACATGGTCTTGAAGTTCAAAAATATGATTATAATGACATATTTAAAAAATTAATTGAAGAAATCAAACCAGAAGATTTAGTTGAAAAACTTCTTACCGCTTTCTTAAAAGATGAAGAAAATATCAAAATGATTGCTAAAAATACTTTTACTGCCCTTAATTCTAAACTTGGTTTGAAACTAACAGAAGATGATATAAAGTATCTAACTAGCTTTGTTAAAAGATTTTTAAAGACTTTGGTTGCCGAAGAAGGAAAACCTACTTTAAAAGCAATAGTTTCATCAATCAAGGACGCTATTTTAAAAGCTAAAATTTATGAGAATAATGCCTTCAAATTCGAAAATATTCTTAAAGAGCTAAAAACTTTAACTGGGCTGCTAAAAAGCCTAGATGAAACAAAAATAAATAAAATAGTAGAATTGCTTAAAACGCAAGGAGATGCCAAAGATATTGGTAAAGAATTAAGCACACCTTTCAAATTATATGTCGTCTTAATTCCTCATCTTAAATCCTCTGACAAAGCTAATGGTGTTCAACTAAGCGATAAATGAAGAGGTGGCGATGAAAATGGTAGAAAAGAATTTTTTAAAGAATTAGATCGTGTTGCTACTCAAAGCCTAAAGGCTGTAAGCAAAACCTTTGCTGATTTAAATGGTGAAAAGGATACGATCCTCAACGATCTTAGCGAAGGATTGAGAGATATTTTAACTAACCAACTAAAGTCATTAGACACTAAAAATTTAGGTGATCAATTCTTTGGTAGCGATGATATTAAAAAAGTGATTGACAAAATTACAAATGAACAAGATTCGTTAAAAGAAATAATTAAAAAAGTTCTAGAAAAAGGATTATTTGGTGGCGAACTTAAAGGTGAAAAATTAGGTGAAGTAATTAGCGATTTTATTTCTAAAATAAAAAGCGAAATTGGTGAAAGTATTACTTCTTTAGTTAAAAAACTCCTTGAAGATAATGACTTAGTTGATTTTGTTTGAAATAAGCTAAAAGATATTTTAGTGTTAGAAAACACTGATGAGCAAGATAAAACATTTGCAATTGAGCTAATTAAAGAATTGGCTAAAAAAATGTTAGATGATGAGTTTTTTAAAACCAAAGTTATTAAAGGAATGCTCACCGAAGTAGAAAACGGTGTTAAGAAATTCGATATGGCGAGTGGTTTATCATGACTAAACGAAACTTGAAAGAATATTCAAAACTTCTTTACCTTTAACGATGCTTTTGTTTTGGCAAAATACATTGGTGATGGTGACAAACCAATTAATGGTGAAAAACTTGTTAAACTATTGAATTTAATCTTGGGTAAAGCTAATTTTGAAAAATCACCAATTTATAATCTTTTACGCAACATTAACCAAGATCCCGATAAATCAAAACGCACTAATATGCAAACATTAAACAGATTTATTAATGAGGGTAATTCTGATAGTGGCGGTAAAGATAAAAATAAAAACGAAAATGATGTCAACCAATCAGTCGATTATTTAAGAATAGTTGATACATTTTATAAACTTTTAACTTCCGAATTTAACAAGGATGAAAATAATAAAAATCCCGAATTCAAAGTAAGATCGCAAACAGAATCTTATAAAGCGCTTTATCGTTTTGTTACATTAGTTAACTATAGTATTTTTGAAGCATTTGGTCGAGAAACGTTAACACAAGATAGAGAAAAAGGTTTTATTACTCTTTACAAAGGTACTCGTGCAATCTTATGAGAGCTTCAAGAAGGTACTAACCTAAAATGAATTCCATATATTAACTCAAAATTCCAAGGAATGCAACGTTACTTAACCGATGCAAAAATTAGAAATGAGTTTAATAACTATTACATTAAATATGAGAGTAAATGATTTTTCTCAAGCACCTATACTTATTATGAAGAAGAAAATTACACTCCTGATTCAATTATGTATTTAATTAATTCAAGCGGTTATAATGAAAAAGAACAAGATAAACTTAAACCATTCAAATATAAAGTGACTGAAAATGGCGCTGAAAACGACATTAGTAAAAAAGAATATGTGCTTCTTACTATAAAAGAAGGCGGATATGGCAAATTTATGAAATTAAATAACGCCACATCAAAATCATCATACAGCGGACTTGATAAAGTCAAAGAATGAGTTTAATAAAAATATTCTTAAAAAAGGCATTTAGACATTAATCTAAGTGTCTTTTTGTTTGCCTTTGATTGGATTAAGTGATGTATTTTGAAAAATTGCTATTTTTGTTCTAAGGCAAAAAAACTTTAAATTTGGGATTTTTTAATTAATTATTAATTGATGAAATTTGCTTTTTAAATTTTTAGTAATAAAAAGTTATAGAACATTTTATGTCACATCTTCGTGGCATTGAATTTATTGACAAGGAGATTTAATGAGAAAAATATCAAAACTGCTATTAACAGTAGTAGGCTTTGGAGTAGCAGTTAGCCCAGCTGTTGTTTCTGTGTCTTGCAAAAACATGACTCTAGCAGATGCAGCTAATAATAGCAAGGTAGATGTTATTAATAAGCAAAACAAATTGGCTCGTGAAGTTAAAAAAGAGGATGTGGTCATTAGCAATATTGATCGAAGAAAATACAAAGTAGAAATTGACGAGCTTAGAGTACATGGAAATCGTCTTTTTGTTTCTTATAAGGTTTCATATGTTGATAGAAACGATCAACCTTATTGAATCACTAAAGAAGTCACAGGTTTTAAGGATATTGAAGAAGTTAACCATGACGCTGAAAAAGTTGAGCGCAAAGAATACGGGTATAAAAACATTAATATGCCATATAGCGTACCCGCTACTAAAGCATACGGCTATTATGTTAATAATAAAAGCCGGCTATATGTCGATGTTGAGGAATTTATTAAGACATTAGACGGCTTTTATAATTTAAAAGCCTTAAAACGCGAAGTGAATCAAAAAGAAAACATTATCACTTATTACTCTGGTCCTAATTTTGAACACAAAATGGTAATTGATTGAGCGAATCAAACCATTTGAATAAGCAGCATCAAATTCTTTTTATTCACTAACACTGAAGATAATAAAGATCGTAACGAGTTTATTCACAAAGGGGATTATAAAACCTACGATCTTAATAATGGCAAAGGATTTTTAATTGACCTTAAAAAATATGGGTTTGACATTAAATATCACAAAAAACAACTACTAATGCCATGAGCAATTTTTGCAGTTTTGTTTATTGGCATTAATTACCGTGATCACACTTCAACTTATTTTGATGGCAAACAATTCTATAGTGTTGATTATTGAAGAAATAACCGGGGCGAGATGCGTAAGCTACGAGCAGAGTCACCACTAAATGGCAAGCCACAAACGCTAGAGGATCGTCAAGATGTCTTAAATCAACTATACTTTATGTTTGATTATTTTTACGGTCTAAAAGAACACAATAAAGTAAAAAGTTATAAAGAATTTATGACCGAAGATATCAAAAAGAAAATTCTTTCGCTAGATCCTTACGAAAACTTTAAGGGCATGTATGAATTTATTTCAAGTTTAAAAGATGCTCATAGTAATTTAGCTAGCCCTAATAACTACGCTCCTAGCGATCAAAAATATGCAGAAAAATTGCGTGAAGAAATTAGTAAAAATGCCAAACCGGATCCTTCTGATCCCCGGAGAATACTAAGTCCACTATGAAAAAAGTATCGTAGTGATGGAAAGATCATGTATGTCAAAGGTGACACGGCTATCTTTGATATTCCTGGCTTTTCAGTAGGCACCAAAGAAGAGTTGGCTAGTCCTACACCATGAAAATATGACACACATGCTAAAATGAAAAAAGTGATTGAGGAAGTCAAAAAATATAACAACGATCCTAAAAACAAAGTAAAAATCAAAAATTTAGTTCTTGATTTATCATTAAACGGTGGTGGCGATATCCCTGTTGTCCAAAAAACCTTAGGATTTATGACCAAAAAGCCAGTTTATATGTGAGACTATGACATTGCGAGTCAAAAAGTATATGAAGATGGTGCACGAATTGATACTAACGGCGATGGCAAAATCGATGATAATGACGGTCATTTAGAATTCAATTGGTATGTACTAGCTGGAAAACCAACTTTCTCAGCAGCGTCACAATTTGTTGCTCTTGTCCAAAACCAAAAACTTGCAAAAGTTATTGGTCAAAGAACCGGTGGCGGCATGGCTGAAGATATCCCATTAGCGTTAGCTGATGGCACAGCAATGCGAATGTCTTCAACATATGTTGCTGTTATTAAAGAAAAATATCAAAACGGCGAAACTAAGTGAGTGCCAATTGAAAGCGGTACCGAAGCTGACATCCCATTAGCTTACGAAGATTTTTATAATGACGAAAAAATTGTAGAAGCTATTAACCGCACAAATAAGTAATTAATAAGATCTCTCTTATTAAAATATGCTAGATGGTCAAAAAGCCAATCAAGCATATTTTTTAATATCAAAATTATTATATTTGTTTTACAAGGGTAAAAAAATATTTTGGATCGCTATTTTCTAGATATGTTAAATTTAAGCAAACACTACAAAAAATAAAAGCAGGCGCTTAAGGCACCTACTTCATTAATCCAAACAATTACTTTTTAGTTTTTGAATTGTTAGGATTCGTTTGGTTTGCTCTATTATCAACACTTGCTTTGTGAGTTCGATTATTTGGATTGCATTGATTAGCTTTGTTATTCTTCGAACATTTGCAAGCTTGGTTGTTTGGGTTCATTGAGTTAGAACGTTGATCATTAGAGTTTTTGGCATTTTTGCTCATAGCTATCACCCCCAAACCAAATGTAATATTTTTATTGAGATTTTTCTAAATTTAAAGAAGTTTTTTATTTTCTAGATTATTTTTGAAATTAAAAACATTAGAACTATGGCCTAATTTTAATGAATAGTAATAAAATTTCAAAAGTTTCAACAAAGATAAGTAAATATTAATATGAAATTTTCTAACTCTAATTAAAATAAAAGAAGTGCCAAAGGATTATAAAGATTCTATTAAACATTGCCCGTTTCTAGTTTTTTAAATGATGGTATTAAATATAAAATACAACGCGATTTCCATAAAAAACCTTATTCATTCCATTTTTATTGCATAATAAACCGATTTTTTGCCAAATTGGGCTTTTTTTTTTTTTTTTGTAAAATGGCTTTGTTACTTGGATAAGGTAACTAAAGATATAAATATTTATTCGTAAAACTAATTAATTAGAAAAGGAATTCACCTAAATAATGAAAAAATCTAGAAAAAACGCTTAGTTTGTTATTAGCTAGTGCTTTAGGAGCAACTTTATTTGCAACTTCAGTCGTAGCAGCTTCTTGCGATAATACCGAGAAAAAGCCAAAAGAGTCTAAGAAACCTGAAAGTGAAGAACCAAAAAAAGAAGATCAAAAACAAAAACCTGAAGAGCCTAAACCTGCTGATCCAAAATCTGATGAGTCTAAGAAACTTGAAGAGCCTGGGAAAAATAATGTTGAAGAATCTACAAAGAGCAATCCTTCAAATACTACCGAAGGCGAAACCGCAAACTCTACAGAAGGCACTACAGATAGTGAAGACGTAAACTCTACAGAAGGCACTACAGATAGTGAAGACGCAAACTCTACAGAAGGCACTACAGATAGTGAAGACGTAAACTCTACAGAAACTACAACTCAAGGTTCTTTAGCAAGAAAATAATATTTATTATTTAATTCAAAATAGACAATAAAAAGCCGGAAATAAGATCTGGTTTTTTATAAATAAGAAAAAGCATATTCCTAGACGCTCTAAATAGCAAAACTAATTTAATTATATGCTTATTTTATTTTATATAGAGTTGTTGCCACTAATTAAATAACACTTAGTATAAATTAGTTAAACACTCGTAGTCTAACTAATGCATTTATTAGGGTGATTTATTAATTTATTTACAAAAATTAGATGGCAAGTTGTTCTTTTTACTAAATTCATGTAATAAGCCAGCAAAAAATAAATTTCATAAAAAACCTTATTTATTCCATTTTTATTGCATAATAAGCCAATTTTTTGCCAAATTGGGCTTTTTTTTTTTTTTTGTAAAATGGCTTTGTTACTTGGGATTTGTTGAAACAAGTAACTCCGAAATAAATATTTATCCATGTAAAAACTAATTAATTAGAAAAGGAATTCATAAAAAATAATGAAAAAATCTAAAAAAGCGCTTAGCTTATTATTGGCTGGTGTTTTAGGAACAACTCTATTTGCAACTTCAGTCGTTGCGGCTTCTTGCGAAGATGTTGCAAAAAAAGAAGATGATCCTAAAGAAAAACCTGCTGATCCAAAACCTGCGGACCCTAAACCAGCTGATCCAAAACTTGCTGATCCAAAACCTGCTGATCCAAAGCCTGCGGACCCTAAACCAGCTGATCCAAAACCTGCGGACCCTAAACCAGCTGATCCAAAACCTGCTGATCCAAAACCTGCTGATCCAAAACCTGCGGACCCTAAACCAGCTGATCCAAAACCTGCTGATCCAAAACCAGCTGATCCAAAACCTGCGGACCCTAAACCAGCTGATCCAAAGCCTGCGGACCCTAAACCAGCTGATCCAAAACCTGCGGACCCCAAACCAGCTGATCCAAAACCTGCTGATCCAAAACCTGCTGATCCAAAACCTGCGGACCCTAAACCAGCTGATCCAAAACCTGCTGATCCAAAACCTGCTGATCCAAAACCTGCTGATCCAAAACCTGCTGATCCAAAACCTGCTGATCCAAAACCTGAAGATAATGCAGAAGAAGATGGCGAAACCACGGAAGATGGTGAAACTACAGTAGGATATATCAAAACTATCAAAGTTATAGAAAACGGCGAAGAAATTGAATAATTTTCTTTATTCAATTTAAATATCATATAGAATGAACTATTTGTTGCTTTTATAGCGCAATATAAAGTGCAGCATATAACAATAATCAAATTAAATAGAAGGCTTAATTATTTATTGCTAGCCTTCTATTTTTTAATTTAAATGTGTTGGCACATTTACAAACTAGGTTTTCAGCTAATATTTTGTATATTGTTTATCTTGTTATAGAATTAATTTAATTATTAAAACTAGCTTTTTAATAACTTTCTAATCGCTCTAGCGATAGGACATATAAAAGTTCATAATAGCAATTTTTTCATTTATTAACTTATCTTTATTAAGTTTAATAACTACATAATCAACTACAATTTTCATAACTTATAGATCATTTTCGTAAAACTTATATTTTTTATTGATATCTTGAGGCACTTTATTTTTAAACAAAGATAAAGTGTGTAAATTCTTATTTTACAAAATCTTCGGTTTTGCTATTGCTTTAAAAAACCTAAAAAATTCTATTAAATATGCACTCACATGGTGAAATAGCATCACTTTGTGCGTTTTTTTTTTTTTTTGTAAAATGACTCGCATTACTTTGCTTAAAAAGCACTATTTCGCTACACATGCTTTTTACGAAGTTTTCAGTATTCAAACATTAATTAATTTTTAAGTTATTAAAAATAGGAGAAATAAAAATTATTAATCATGAGTCATGCCAAGAAAAAGAAAATTGCTATTATTGTGCTCGCTAGCACCGCAGCATTACTAGCGGCCGGAACGGTCTCAGGGGTACTTTATGCTCATCAAAGTGCTACCAAGAGATCTAAAAACAACGATAAAAAGCCCGAAATTCAAGATATTAGTGAGCTCGAAAAAAAGATTGATGCCATTCGTGATAGTCACAAACAAAATCTTAAAAATGAAGCTTGAAAGATTCTTGAAGCCCTTAAAATCACCATTAGAAATGCTAAAAAAGCTAATAACGTACGTGATTTAAGCCAAGTTATTAGTGATTTTGAACGTTTGATTCCTTTAGGAGAGGGGTATTTAGCCGAGCTTAAAAAGCTACCCGAAGTAAAAACTTTAGCCAGTGAATTAGAAACTACTATTAATCTTGCTAAAGAAGCCTTAGATGAAGCTAAAGCCAAATTAAAAGAATTGCAAGAAAAAGAAGCTAAACTTAAAGAAAACGCGCAAAAGTTGCTAGCAGAAATTAACCAAGCACTAAGTGAAGTGCCCGATGCTAAGTTGCCACTAGTAATTCAAAGTTTAATTAACAAACTAAAAAATCTTGCAAATGCTAGTGAAGCCTTGCAACAAGAGCTAAATAACTCGCGGCTAATTGAAGAAGCCAAAAAGTTAAGTGATGCTAATTTGCAAATTAAAGATGCTATTAGCGAACTACAAAAACGCTTGCTAGATAAAAGCCCAGAAGAGTTAGAAAAATTAGCAAAAGAAAAAATTAAGGACTTAGAAAAAGCTAAAAAAGCCGTAGAAGACGCTAAAAATATTAGCACTCTTCCCAATGCTCTTGAATCCCTTAAAAAAGATCTAGATCAGGCTAAAGAACTAAAAGATCACGCCACTGCTAAGGGACTTGATGAACTTGCTAAAGAACTAGATAAAGCTATTAAAGATGCAGAAAATAGCCTAAAACACGGCACCGAAAAACTAGAAAAAATCAAACAAGAAAATCAAAAACTTCAAAATGATATTAACGCGTTAGTTAATAAAATTGCTAAAGATATAAGTGATGCTAATAAACTAACTTTACAAAGTGAAGATAGTGAATTTAAACGTCTAAAAGACGAACTAAAAAAAGATATTCAAGAAGCAACGAAACTTGCAAAACAAGCCGCCGATGCCACACTACTAGCTGACGAGCAAAAAGTTTTAGATGCTAAAAAACAAGCTGAAACGTCACTAGATAAATTAAATGATTTATTTAGTCAGAAGAAGGAACAAGAACTTGCTAAAACCGAACTAGAAAAAGCATATAGTGCCTTGGCTAAAGCCACGGAAGAGGCCAATAAAGCCGATGACGAAAATACCTTGCCTTTAGCAATTTCGCAACTAGAAGACGCTATTGCAAAAGCAGAGTTAGCTCTAGGTAAACATGAAAATCTAAAAGAAAAAGAACTAATAAAGTCAATTTATGATGCTCTAAAAGCTTATAAAGAAAAAGAAGCGGATGAAGCACTTGCTAACGTTAAAAAACGATTTGAAGCTAAAAAACAAGCCAAAGCTAAAATTGACGCTGATCTAGATGCTAAGCAAAATGAATTTAATGCAATTAAAAATACCATTGAAAGCTCAAATACAATCAATGATATTCCTACCTTGCAAAATGCTATTAAACAACTGGAAGAACTCAAACCGAAAGTTAAGGCTATTGAAGAATCTGCTAAAAATGCCAGCTATCCTGAAGGTGAGCAAAAAGCAAAAAAACTCCTTGAAGAAATTTCTAAATTAGATCTTGAAACAAAAGCGAAATTAGAAAAACTTCAAGAAGAAAAAGAAACCCAAGAGCAAGAAAAGAAATTAATCGAATCATTGCGAGAAAAAATTACCAAAATCACAAAGAATCTTGAAACATTAGATTCAAGAGGTAAAAGTCAACTAAGTGAAGCAACGCCTAAGCAAACTGAACTCGCTAAAACTTTAAAAGAACTAGAAGAACAACTAAAAAACGCTCAAGATGTTCAAAAAGAAGTTCAAGACGCACACAAAGAAAATGCCCTAGAAACTGAGCTTGAAAAGCTTGAAGAAGCCAAAAATAAAGCTACGACAACAAAACAAAGTCTAGAAACCAAAATCTCAGACTCAAATAAAAATATTAAAGAGCGACTTGACAACGCCAAAAGTGAATTAGAAGAGCTTAAGAAAAAAATTAACGACGCTTATAATGATAGAAATCTTGAAGAGCTAACAAAAGAACTTAATAAGCTAGAAGAACTAAAAGAAAAAGTCGAAAGCCTTGAAACTCTAGCGACAGCAGTTGAATCAAAACATAAACAAGAAGTTACTAACCTTTTATCTGAAGTGCGAGACGCAATTTTAGATGCCAAGAAAAAGCATGCCGAACTTGATAAAGCGCTTAAAGATGAAAACATACTAGTAGATGAACTTGAAAAGAAATTAAAAGAGCATGAAAATAATTTAGCTAAAGCAAAAGATGAAGCTAACGACGCCAATACAATTGATGAGAAAAAGGATAAATATCCTAAACTAGATAAAACTATTAAAGATATTGAAAAAAATCTTAAAAAACTAGAAGAAAAAGCTAAGGACTTAAAAGATAAAACTAACAAAGATAGTATTGACAGCAAAATTAAAGACTTAACAAAAAAACTAGACGAAGCCAAAACTGATCTTGCTAATAAAAACCAAACATTAAAAGAAGAGCAAGAAAATAACGACACTAGCACCCAACAAAGTTTGAAGGGCGCTGATGAAGCTATTAAAAAAGCTGATGATGCCATTAAAAATCTTTCTGACAAGACTAAAACCAATGAAGCAGAAGATGCTTTAAAAAATGCTAAAAATGATCTTGAAAATAAGAAAAATTCTCTAGTTGGTGACAAAGAAAACCAAGATAAAATTGATAAAAAATTAGAAGAAATTGTTAATAAACAAAAGGAACTGCAAAAAGAAAAGGCCAAACAACAATCCGAAGACGATCTAGCAAAACAATTAGCTAATGAAGCTAAAACTTTAAAAGATGAATTAGATGATTTAGTTAATAAACTTAATCCATATGACGCTTCAAGCGATTATGAAAAGAAAATTAAAGATGTTGAAGACAAGATTAAAAATCTAGATGAAAACTTCTTTAAAGTTGATAGCGATGCAACAAAATTAAAAGATAATAGCAATTTAAAACCAAACTATCAGGCACTTAAAGCCGCTAAAGAAGATGCTGATAGAAAAACAAAAGATGCTTGTCAAAAAATTAAAGCATCAAAAGAAAAACTTGAAGTTGACTACAAACAATATGAAAACGAAGTAAAACAACTTCAAGAAGAACTTAAAAATGCAGTTGCTGACGCTGATTTTCAGGCAATTTTAAATAAAATTGGTGAAGAAGGCAACAAAACTAAGTTGCTTGGCAAAGTAAAAGAATTGCATGCCCAAAGTTCTAAATTTAGTGATAAAGAAGAGTTAAGTAAGAAGATCAAAACACTAGAAACTAACCTTTTAGATATTAAAGAAGAAGCTAATAACAAACTACAATCAATTCAAGATAAAATTACCAAACTAAACAAGGACCTTGAAACCACAAATACAACTTTAAACGCACAAAATAGCACAACTAACAATGTTGCAAGCGATGATGTTGATTCATTAAAAGCGGAAATTAAAAAACTTCAAGATCAACTTAATGAAGCTAATAAACTAAAAGAAAAAGCTCAAAAAGAAACTGATCAAAAAATCAAAGATGGTATTAAAAAAAAACTAGAAACTTTAGAACAAAGTATTAACGCCGCTACAACAACTATTACTAATAAACAACAACAATTAAATAGCCAAAAAACAACAAATGATACAGATCGCGAAAATGCTATTAAAAAATCTACCGATGCCAAACAAAAATTAGCTGATGCTAATAATCTAGCCGACAATGATGTTAACAAAATTGGCAAACTAGAAGAAGCGTTGGAAGATGCTAATAAAGCTAAAGAAACACTAGAACAAACTATTCAAAAATTAGCTAAGGACAATGAAAACCAAAAACTAGTTGAAACCGAGTTAAAAGATCTAGAAAAGCAAATAAAAAGTTCTCAAGATAAATTAGATTTTCTAAAAGAAGGCGACAAGAAAAAACTTGAAAATATTGAAAAAGAACTTGAGAAAATTAAAAAATCATTAACAGATGCTGATAATGATTTCAATAACAAAACCGACCTAAAAGCTAAAGAAGAAGCTAATAATGAATTAGGTAATGTCCTTACTAAAGCAAAAGGTGATTTAGCAGCGCAAAAAACTGAAATTAGCAAATTGCAAGATGGAACTAACAAAAATAGTGCTAATGAAAAAGTTAGCCAACTTGAAAAGCTAATCAATGACTTAAAAGAAAAACACAAAAAAAATGCTCAAGATATAGCCAAAACTAAACAAGAAAACGCTGATTTAATCAAACAACCATTAAAAGAAGCTAATGACGCTCTTAAAAAAGCTAATGACGCGATTGCTAAAGATAATAGCGATGGGAAAAAAGAGCAAAGTTTAGTAGAAGCTGAGCAAAATCTCAACACCCAAAAAGATGTTCTAGAAGGGCTAATTAATGGCAAGCTAAAAGACGATAGCGAAAATAAGACTAAATTAGCAGACAAACTTAAAGAAATTAGAGAAAAACTAACTGATCTTGACGCTGCTAAAAAAGAATTGAATAAAACACAGCAAGATAAGATTGACGAATTGGACAACCAACTTCAAAATCAAAACAATGCATTAAGCACTCAAAACGATGTAACTAGTGGCGTTAACGATAGCTATGTTGATTCGCTAAAAACAGAAATTAAAAAACTTGAAGATCTTGTTAAAGAAGCTAAAAAACTACAACAAAAAGTAGATGCTGAAACTGATCCAAAAATTAAAGAAGGTATCAAAGATAAACTAAAAATTTTAACTGATACTATCAAAGAATCAGAAGATACAATCAATAGTAAAAACCAAGCACTAGAAGCGCAAAAAACAATTAATGACAAAATTCGTCAAGATGCTATTACAAAATCAGTAGAAGCTAAAGCTAAAATAACAAATGCCAAAAATCTAGCCGATAGTGATACTTCTAAATTAAGCAAATTAGAAGAAGCGTTAAACGATGCTAATAAGGCTAAAAAAGCACTTGAAGATGCAACTAAACAACTAGTAAATGATAAAGAAAACAAAGCTTTAGTAGAAGCTGAGCTAAGAGCTCTAAAGGAACAAATAATAGATACTGAAAACGCAATAAAGATCTTAAAAGAAGGTGACAAAGATAAATTCGAAAGCATTAAACAAGAACTTGAAAAAATCCAACAATCATTAAATGATGCTAATAATGATTTTAAAAACAAAACCGATTTAAAAGTCAAAGAAGAAGCTAATAACAAATTAAAAGATGCAATTGATAAGGCAGAGGCTGATCTAGCGTCGCAAAAGAATGAAATTGGCAAACTTAAAGATCAAACTAATAAAACATCGGCTAGCACCAAAATTGAAGAAGTTGAAAAGTTAATTAAGCGCTTAAAAGACGAACAAAAGGCTAATGCTCAAACTATAAATACAGAAAAAACTAAAAATGAAGGGCTAGTTAAAAAGCCTTTAGAAGATAGCCAAAAAGCTCTAGATAAAGCTAATGAAGCTATTCAAAAATCTAATGATGACAATCAAAAAGAAAACGCACTAACTGATGCTGAGAGTGAACTTAAAAAGCAAAAGAAAAACCTTGATGATTTAATTAAAGGTGAGCTGAAAAATGATAGCGAAAACAAAAAGAAACTAGAAGACAAAATAAAAGACATCGATAAGAAACTTCAAGAAGTTGATCAAGTTAAACAAGAGCTAAAACAATCACAAGATGAAAAGTCTAAAGAGCTGGCTATTAGGGCAAGGGAATTAAAACAAGAATTAGATGCCTGGATAAATAAACTAGATGCCGCTAACAAAAAGTGATCACAAAGCAGCAAAGATATTGCTAATGTTCAAAAGGCAATAGACAAAATTGAGGAATTTTTACAAGCAAATAAAAACTTAAAAAACAATCTAAATTTGAAAACAGACTATGAAGCTCTTATGAAATCAAAAGATGTTGGAAACAAAGCGCTTCAAAATGCAAAAGAATTAATTGAAAATAAAAAAGTAGAATTTGAGGAAAAAATCAAAACACTTGAAGAGAAAACAAGAGATCTAGAAACAAACTTACTTTCAAATAATACAACTGATGGTTTGAATAGCATTATTCGCGAAATTGGAAATGAAAGTATAGGTTTGCTAAAAAAAATCAACCAAATACAAAGTGAAATTGCTAAATTTGAAGATACTGGCGATGAATTATTAATAAAGTTAAGTGCTCTTAAAGAAAAAACTAACAATCTTTTATTAAGGGCAAAAGAAAAAATTCAAGAACTAGACAATAAAATTATTAAAGAAATCGAAACTGAAATTAACAATATTAAGTACTATTTAAAAAATTCATATGACACTTTTATTGGCAGCGATAGTACTTATGATCAAAAGAAAAAAGAGTTTGCTGAGTTTGAAAATAAAATAATTGAATCAAAAGAAAAGTTAGTTGCTCTAAGGAATAAATCTAGCACAATCCAAGATCAAACTAATAAACAAAAGGTTGAAGAAAAAATTGATGACTTAGATCGATATATTAAAGATCCTTGTGAAGCTCAATGATTAGTAGAAGCTAAAAATAAGTTAAAAGAAATGAAGGAAAAAAACGATCAAATAGCGAATGAAGCAATAGCAAAAGCTGATCAAGCAATTGAACAGGCAAAGCGAGCATTGAAAAAAGATGATGATGATTCTACTAAAGAACAAGATCTCGAAAATGCTCTAGTACTGCTTGAAAAAGCAAAACAAAGTTTGGAAGATGTTAAGACAAAATTGTCTGGTGATTCTGAAAATCTCGCCAAAATTATTGACAAAATTGTTTCAGTAGAACAAATCGAAAAACTAAAAGAAGCATGAAAGCTCGCTAAGGAAGCTAATATTCATTTAGAATCAATAAAAAAGGTTTTAAAAGAAATAAAAGAAAATAATAGTGATGTTGAATTTTTAAAATTAAAAAAGCGCGATTTTTTAACTAAAATTGATGATGCAAGAAATTTTATTAATAAAGAAGATGTTAAAAAACTAGAAGAAATTGGTGAATTGCGGTCATATTTAAAAAACTTAAAAGATATTTTTGCTAAAGCAGAAAGAAGTGATGAAATAATATCAAACACATTGAATCACTATGAAGAGCTTAAAAATGTTTATGTATTAGGAGCTGCAATTAGTTTATTAGAAAATGTATTTAAAGATTTTTTCAGTCAAATTAATGATGATAATATTAATAATCTTGAAACTAGTATTAGTAACATTTTAAATACTTTTAGTCTTCTTATCAATGAACCAAGAAGCAAAGTCCTAGAAGCTAAGGAATTTGTTAATAATCCCGAAAATAATAATGAATATATATCTTCGAAAAAAATATTAGAACAAACCTTAAACATTGGACTTCAAAAAATAAACGACATTAATAATCTGATAAATTCAAGTTTAAAGAAAGTAATAGAAATTTTAGATGCAAATCTTAAAAATGTAGAGGCAAAAATCAATGGTGCAAATGACAAAACAAAGAGTATAAAAGATTTTATAAATCAAGATTTTTTTAAAAAAGGAGACCTTGAAGAATTTGCAAAACAAATAAATAAATTCTTCTTTAATTATCGTTATGCCCAAAAATTCGTTGATGGCCTTGAAAAGACATGGATATGAGAAAAAGAAATTAATTCAGAAACAAAATCATTATTAAAAAATACGATTAGTGCTCACGAAGATAGTCAAAAACAAATCGAACAAATAAGAAATGATTTTCTAACTAAAACAATTGTTGAAATTATTCAAAATGATCTTCATTCTGATAAATGAAAAAATCTAGATGAACGTCAAAAACAAAAACTTATTGATGAGCAATTAGACATTTCAACAGAATTTCGAAATTTCAATGATCAACAAAAAGATCAACGACAAAGAGCATTTGAAAAATTGAGAAAATGAGCTTGAGGCTTATCGGAAAAATTAAAACCTGAATATGAAGAAGAAGAAAAAATACTTAATCAACTAAATAAAATATCACAATATTTTTATTTTCAATACATAAAATAAATTAGCATTTTTATTAATAACTTAAAACTAGAGATTTAGTAAGTCTCTAGTTTTTTTAAGTCAGAAACATGTTTTTCATTATGTAGTTAGCTTAACTAAATTTAAATTAAACCAACTCGATCTTTCGCTTATTCAACATCATAATCATCAACAAATTTGTTGCAACATAAAAATTCCTTTAATTAGACATTTGTTTTGTGTCTGCAATAGAACGCCTTGTCACTTTGAGCGTTTTTTTGTAAAATGACTCGCATTACTTCGCTTAAAAAGTACTTTTCGCTACACATGCTTTTTACGAAGTTTTCAGTATTCAAACATTAATTAATTTTTAAGTTATTAAAAATAGGAGAAATAAAAATTATTAATCATGAGTCATGCTAAGAAAAAGAAAATTGCTATTATTGTGCTTGCTGGTGCCGCAGCGTTGTTAGCGGCCGGAACTATTTCAGGAGTACTTTATGCACATCAAAGCGCTACTAAGAGATCCAAAGGCAATTATAAAAAGCCCGAAATTCAAGATATTAGTGAGTTGGAAAAAAAGATTGAGGCTATTCGTGATAGTCACAAGCAAAATCTTAAAACTGAAGCGTGAAAAATTCTTGAAGCTCTTAAAATCACGATTAGAAATGCCAAAAAAGCTAATAACGTACGCGATTTAAGCCAGGTTATTAGTAATTTTGAACGTTTGATTCCTCTAGGAGAGGCTTATTTAGCGGAACTTAAAAAGCTGCCTGAACTTGAAGCGCTAGCTAACGATCTAAAAAATGTGATTGATTTAGCTAAAGAAGCCTTAAAAGAAGCTAAAGAAAAACTACTAGATTTGCAGCAAAAAGAAAAAATTCTAAAAGATAAGTTGCAAACTTTACTTAATAAAATTACACAAGCAATTGCAAAAGAGCCTAATGCCAATGATGTGGCAACAATCGAAGCTTTAATAGCCGAACTTAAGACGCTCCAAATTGAAAGTGACGATTTAGCACAATCACTTAAAGCAGCAAAATTGCTTGACGAACTCAAACTATTAAACGATGCTAATTTAAAAATCAAAGAAACAATTAGCATTTTACAAAAACGTTTAATTGCTATCAATCCCGAAAAGCAAAAAGAAATTACTAAACAAGTAAATCAAAAAATTCTTGATCTAGAAAAATCACAAAAAGATGTTGAAAATGCTAATGATATTTCAACATTACCTAACGCCATTAAAAAACTTGAAAAAGATCTAGAAGATGCTAAATCTTTAGAAAAAGATGCGAAAGATAATGGCCTAAATGACGTTGCTAAGAAACTACAAGATGCCATTAACAAGGGCGAAGAAGCATTGAAAAAAGGTAAAGAAAAAAGAACAAAAAATAATCGAAGCCAACAATGCTTTAATTAAAAAAGTTAATGAACTAGTTGCTAAAATTACAAAAGATGTTAACGACGCTAATAGGCTATCAACTCAAAGTGAAGATAGTCTTATAAACAGCACAAAAGTGGCCTTAGAAGAAGACATAAAACAAGCCGAAAAATTGGCAAAACAAGCCGAAGATGCCACTTTATTAGCCGAAGTTAACAAAGTTAATGACGCTAAGAATAAAGGCGAAGAAGCGTTGAAAAAAATTAATGAGATCATTGTCCAAAAACAAGCTATTGAGCTTGCAAAATTGGAATTACAAAAATCATTAAGCGAACTAAATAAAGCAACTAAAAATGCGAATTTGGCAGATGATGAAAGCACTTTACCAACCGCAATTGCTTCTTTAACATCAGTAATCGCCAATAGCAACACAACCCTTGCTAAATATGAAGATTTAAAAGAAAATGAGGTTATTAAACCGCATTACGATGCACTAAAGAATTACTTAGCTAAAGAAGCGAAAAACGCCTTAGAACAAGCCAAAAATCGTCAAGAAGTAAAAAGTAAGCCAAAGCCCAAATTGATAAAGATCTAGCAAAGGCAAAAGCCGATTATGAAGACATCAAAAACACCATTGATGTACTTGAATCAACTTATAAAATTGCCGAACTACAAAACATTATTAATAACAATTTACCCACTTCAAAAGATCGCGTTAAAGGAATTGAGCAATCAGCTGAAAACACTAAATATCCTGAAGCTAAAGAAAAAGCCAAGGAACTTTTAAAACAAATTGATAAATTAACACTAGAAGCCCAAGCAAAACTAGAAAAACTTAAAAAAGATAAAGAAACGCAAGAGCTAGAAAATAAAAAACTGCAAACTTTACGGCAAGAACTTGAAGCAGTTATTAAAAACTTAGGCATTGTTAGTGACAGAGCAAAATCACACCTAGTGCCAGGAGCAAGCGCTAACAACATTGAACTTGCCAAGGCAATTAAAGAAATTGAAGAGCAATTAGATAATGCCGATGAGATAAGAGCTAAAGTTGCCCAAGCTAATAAATAAGCAGAACTGTCAAACGAGCTTAACAAGGTAACTGATGTTGAAAACATAGCAAAAGACCTAAAAAGCCAATTACTAGCCAAAATTGAAGCTTCAAATCAAGAAATTGCCAATAAAATTGCAGAAGCTAGAACAAAACTAAGTCAATACATACAAAATACTAATGAAGCTAACGATCAAAAGAACTTAGCCAATTTATTAGCGGCGATGAACAATCTTGAAAAACTACTAAAAGAGGCTCAAGACATCCAAACTTTAGCCACCAAAGTTGGTTCAAATAAACTAGCTGAAGCCCAAACATTAACTAATGATGTAAATAAGGCCTTGTCAGATGCTGAAGCAAAATATAAAAAGCTAAAAAAAATCCTTAGAAGATGAACAAAGCCTTCTAGATAGTCTTGATAAAGCAATTGAAAAGCAAAGCAAAACGCTTAACGACGCTAAACAAGGGGCTAATAAAGCAACCACCATTGATGACAAAGACAGCAAATATGGTCTTTTAGAAAAAGTGCTACAAAATGCCAAAACTGAACTTGACAAAATAAAGGAAGGAGCGAAAGATCTAAAAGATCAAACTAACAAAGATAGTATTAAAAACAAAATTGATAACTTAGAAAAGCAAATCAGTGACGGCAAAGAAGATCTAAAGAAAAAACAAGAAGAACTTGCTAAAGATAAAGAAAAAAATGGTAAGAAAAAAGTACAACTCCTCAGAGCTTGCACTTTGTAGATTGGCTGTAATTTATGCCGTTTAATTTGAGTATATATCAATTGAATTTTATAAAAAATAAATTTTATTAATTATCTTTTAAACAAAATCATGTAAATTAATAAGTTCACTTAGGGCATCAAGTACTTTAATACCTTTTTTAGCCATTTCTGAAAGTTGAGACAAGTTATATATTGTGTATCAAAAGTCGTCGTAAATATCTTTTCTGGCTTCTTGATATTCACTTAATCACAAATCTCATTCTTTTTTAATTAATTTAAAGTCTTTATTTTTTCATTCTGCTAAATTTTTGGTAAATGTTTCTTCTCATTTTTTAATTAAATTTTTAATATTTTCGTCATTGTTATGAGTTATTGTTTGAAATTGGTTTTTTAATGTCTTTAATATAAGAATATAAATTTCGCTTCAAAAATTATTATAGAAATCACGATAATCGATAATCTTATTTCGTTTTTCAACTTTTGATAATCTATCAAATATCTCATCTATTTCTTCTAATTTCTTAACTTTCGGTTTAAAACTATTCCAAAGATCGTCTCCATTTAAAGGATGGGTTGTTGCATAATTCTTGCTAAAATTAATATTTTTGACAACTTCTTTTAACAGCTGCTTAGTAATTGAATTTAAACTGTTATCTTTTGTAATTTCATCTTTTAATTTATCTGCATTTTTCTTGTCTTTTAGTTGATTTTTTCAACTGTTGATTTGAGATAAAGCATCTTTGGCATCTTCTCATAATGTTGGTAAGCCTTGGTTTTTTTCGATCTTTTCTTTTAATTCTTTTAATTTATTGATGCTATTTTCTATATACTGTTCATTTTCCTGACGTTTTTTCAATAATAAAGCATGTTTTTGGTCGCTAGTTTCTCTTGCTTCTGTTAATAATGCACTAAGATTCTCTAACTCTTTTTTTAATTCTTCTTTAAACTTAGAATTTTTAGCATCAATTTGTTCTATTAAGCTATTAGCCTTATATATTTGTTCATCAAAATTTTTTAATTCTTTTTCTAGTGTATCAGGGTTTGAAGCATCTTTAGGTTTTATTGTTTTGTTTAAAGCGTCTAAAGTATTGTAGTTTTCAGTCAAATAGCGTTTATTATCAATAATTTCTCTTTTAAAATCATCGAGAGTTCCTTCAGCATGGAGGATCATTTTGTTAAATGCATATTTTAAGCCCTCAGCTTCAGATAGTCTAGTTTGGCCATATACTTTTCATGTACCATTAGGATCAATTTGCTTAACCAATTTAATTAACTCGTCAATTTTTTTTAAATCTATTTCGCGTACTTTTTTAATAAAATTTAACACTTCAGATTTAGGCCGGCCTATTAATTTATCAAATTCTGGCATTCGTTCTTGATTATATGTTTGGCGCAGTTCACTAATCATAGTGTTAATTTCTTGTTTTTTACGATCTAATTCAGAATTTTTATCACTTATTTTCTTAGTTGTGTTCGTAATGGCTGTTTTTAAAACTATTAATGATTCTTTTAGGCCATTTTTTTCTTTTAAAGTTTGGGTATCAGATTCATTTATAAAATTATTTGCTTTGCCCAATTTTTCTTGAAGTTCTGCGATTTTTGTTTCTATATCATTAATTATGGTTAGATTTTCTAAATCACTAGCAAGTTGGTTGATGTTTCTAGTAAATTCGTTTGCTTTTGTAACTAAAACTTTTATTTTTCTATCTTGAGCAATTTGCTCTTTTGTATCTTGATATTTTTGTTCAAGGCTTTTAATAAAATTCTCAAGTTCTTTAATTTTCTCATCAGCCCTTTTTCTTGCAGATTCTTCGTGAATATTATTAAGGTTATTTTTAGGAGCTTCTATATTAGATTTGGCATCAGTAATTGCGACTTTCAAGGCTTCATTAGCTGTTTCTTTAGCGTTAAGTTCGGTTTGATTTTCTAAATTTTGATTAGCAGTGTTTAAGGAGTTTCTAATTTCTTCTAGTTTTCTTTCAATAAGTTCTAGTTTTTCAGTTTCACTAGTCATTAAAAGATTGAGTTTATTTTGAGCATTAGTAATTTCTGCATTCAAGGCTTGAAGTTCACCTTGAACTTTGGCTTTATTTTCAACATCTTTTTCTAATAAGGTTAATGCCTCTTCTAATTCGGTTTTTGCTTTTTTAGCCTCGCTTATAGCATTTTTTAAATTATTAATTTTTTCAGGGCTATTATCATCCAATTTATTTACATTGTCAAGTTCGGTTTTTGCAACACGAGACTTATTAATTGCTTCGGTTGCAATTTTGTTATTTTTTTCTTGAAGTGTTTTTAGCTCTTCTTTTTTTGTTCTAATTGTTTCTTCGGCACTTGTAATAGCACTAGTTAATGCATCGAAATTAGTTTGTGTTTCTTCTTTAATTTTATTATCACTGTTTCTTTTTGCTGTAGCATCATTTTTGGTTTGATTTGCTCTTTTAATTTCTTCTTCAAGAGCCTTGATAGTGGTTTTAAGCCCATCTAAATCATCATTTGCAATGCCACTAAAATTATTTTGAGTTTTTAGATTACTTGAAGCGTTCAGTAAATTCCCATTAATCTTATTAATTTCAGTTTGAATAACAAATAATTTTTGCTCAATTTGAGCTTTCAAATTATTTAAGGTTTCTTGTAACTTTTTAGCATCATTTAAAAGTTGAGTCTGATCGCCAAATTTTTGTATTTTATCAATTAACCCATTAACTTTTGCAAATGATTTACCATCATCTGCACCATTGCCTATTCTAGTTGCCAAAATTCTCAATGATTCATAAGTGGTTCCATTAAGTTCAAAATCACTTTTTATTTGATTGACTTCTGACTTTAAACTTTCATATTCTGTTTTTAAATTGGTCTTGGCATTGGCGATATTTTGTCTTGCATCTTCTGTTTTGGTCTTAGCAGTATTTTTTAGTCCTTCAAGATCTTGGAATGTTTGTTTTAAATTTTGGTTATCTTTTAGCTTTGAAGCTTCGCTATCTGCCTTTAGAAAACCTTCTTCAAGCTCTTGAATTTTACTTTCAACAGCCTTAATTTTATCTTCATATTCTTTAGACGCACTAAAAGGGTCCAGTCCGTTAACTAAGGAATTAAGTTCGCCGTATAGATCTTGGGCTTTAATTGCAAGATTTTTTGCTCTTTCATCTTGTGATTGTTTAAGTTTTAATTTTTCTTCTTTAAGCTTTTCTAATAATTCATCAATTTCAGTGATTTTATCATTAATTTTCTTTGTATTTACACTGTCATTTTTTAAATCGTCTTCAAGTAGATTCTTTAGATTATTATCTTTTAGAGCGTTAAGTGTAGTTTCGGCTTCATTAAGTGCATTTTCTTTTGTTGAATCATTATTTTCCTTAGCAATTACTTCATTAGCTTTTTTAATAGCATCTTGAATATTTTTAAGTGCCTCTTCGGTTTTTGTATTGTTGGTTTTCTTTTTGATTTCAATTTGAGCTTTATTATCATTATATTTTGTAATTAAACTATTGATAAGAGTTTCAAGTGCTTGAATTTTTGGGTTAAGTTGATTTTGTGATTCAGTTTGCAATTTATTAATTGATTGTTTTTGCGTTTCTTTATCAACTATAGCTTTATCAATAACAGCTTTTAACGTTTCATTAGCATCTTCTTTAGCTTTGAGATCGCTTTGTTTTGTTAGTTCATCATCAGCATCGTTTAATGATTTTGTGATTTTTCTAATTTCATCGTTAATTTTTTCTAAATTCTCAGCTTCTGTTTTAGTTAAAGCATCTAATTTAGTTTTTGCATCTTGAATTTTTGAGGTTAAATCGCCCAATTCAGTTTGCACTTTAGATTTATTAGTTTTATCTTTTGATAAGGCATTTAAAGTGCTTTCTAAAGCACCTTTAGCTACGCCGGCTTGAGTTAAAGCATCTGTTAAGTTTTTAATTTTATTGGAATTTGTATCTTCTAATTTGGTTGCGTCATTTATTTTGTTTTTAGCTTCCATTGATTTAGTAATTGCTTCATCTGTCAATGCTTTATTTTGAGCCTTTTTAGTAGCTAGTGCAGTTTCTTTATCTTGAAGTGTTGTAGTAGCATTTTGAACAGCAGTTTTTAAAGCACTAAAGTTAGTATTAGTGCCTTCAATAATCTTAGGATCTTTAACTCTTTCGCTTTCGTTATTATCTTTTGTATTATTAGCGTTTGTTATTGCTATTTTTAGTCTATTAATTTCGTTCTCTAAACTATCAACATCATCTTGGTTAATATTGTTTGTAATTTCATTTTGACTAGCCAATGCTTCAGTTGCCATTTTATATTTTTCATTAAGCTCAGTAATTTTATCTTCAATTGATTTTAGTTTATTTTTGGCTACTGCAATATTTGCAATAATAGTGTTTAATTGCGTTTCGAGAGCTTTAGTACTATTGTAAAGTGTTTCAATAGTGTCTTTTTTTTCAAATTTTGATATTTCTTCTAGCAACTTTTTAACTTTGCCAAATAACTTATCGTTATCGGAAGTGGTACCGATTTTTTCTAGTAATGAATCTAACTTTGTTTCAGTATCAGCGCTTTTTAATTCGTTTTCAATTGATTCTATTTGTTCTTTTAGTGTATCAAAATCACTTTGAAGTCTATTTTTAGTTTCTTGAATTTTTAATCTAGCTTGACTAGCTTTTTGTTTAGCTACTTCTTTTAGTTCTTCAAGGTTTTTGTAAGCTTCTTCTAAATGTTTATTAGTTTTTAATCTAGTTGCAGGGCTCTTAGCATTTAGAAAGCCATTTTCAGCTTCAAGTTCTGTAACTTTAGTTTCAACAAGAGAGATTTTATCTTCATATTCTTTAGAAGCCTCAAAAGGATCTAGTTCGCTAACTAGAGAATTAAGTTCGTTGTATAGTTCCTTGGCTTTAGTTGCAAGTTCTTTTGCTTTTTCGTCATCGGTTTCTTTTTGTTTGGTTTCAGCTTTAACAAGATCTTTTTCTTTTTGTTCAATTTCTGCTAATTTTTCAATAATTTTATTTTGATTTTCACTATCACCATTTAGTGAGTCTTTTTTAGCTTCAAGATCTGCTTTTGATTTATCTAGTGCTTCTTTAGCTGAGCTAACTTTATTATCATCTTTAGGATCGGCGATTGCTTCATCAGCTAGTTTTTTAGCTTTATCAGCATCTTCGAGAAGTTTTTGAACTTCAGTATTATTTTTAGCAACTTCTGTTTCAAGTTCGGTTTGTTTATTTTTAAGGTCAGCTCTTGTTTCTTCTAATTTTTCAACAAGATCTTTAATTTTAGTTTCTGTATTTTGTTTTTTATTCTCGTCTTTAATACCTTTGATTTTTTCTTCTAGCTTTTTAATATCTTTTTCAATATTTTTAATAGTTTCATCTAGGGTTTTATATTTATCTTTCTTATCATCAATAGTAGTGGCATTGTTAGCATCTGTTTTAGCTTTCTCTAAGGTATTTTGATGTTCTGATATTTTATTATTAATATCATCTATGATCGCTTTATCATTTTCTAGTTCTTTTTTAAGAGATTCTTGTTTAGTTTTAGCCTCTAAAAGAGCACTTGCAATGTCACTTACAAGTTGTTTAGCTATTTTCTTATGTTTTGATTCAACAGCATCAGTCAAGGCACTAATACTATTAGCATTTTCTTGCAATGTTTCTAGGTTTGCAATATTGGCTTCTAATCCTGGTAGGTTTTTACTATTAAAATTATTTTGAACTTCAGCGACAAGTTCTTGTAATTTTTGTCGTGCTATTTTAATCTTATTTTCAATTTCAGTGTCTGATTCTGAAATTTTCTTGGCAATGTTTTCTTGAATTTGTTTTGCTTTTTTGTGTGCTGTGTCTAAGGCATCAAGTTCGGCTTTTAGTTGAGTTTCTTTTTTAGCGTTTTTAATCTCTTCTTTAACATTTTTTGCCTCATCTAATTGTTCTTTTAGATCTTCTAAAGTTTTAGCTAGTTCTGTTTGCTTAGGGCTTGCTTCTTTTAGCTGGCTGTCACCTTTTAAGCTTAAGATTTCTAGATTTTTGGTAATCTTTTCTATTTTTTCACGTAAAGATTCTATTATTTTCTTTTCTTGTTCTTGACGTTCTTTTTCTTCTTTAAGTTTTTCTAATTTTACATTTGCCTCAAGTTCTAATTTAGCAATATCTTCTAGCAATTTTTTAACTTTATTTTCAGCTTCGGTATACTGAGCATTTTTGGCAGAAGTTTCAAGCGCTTTAGTTTCGGTTTTTAGTTCACTTAGTTCTTTAATTGCATTTTGAAGAGCAGGTATATTATTAATTGTTGAAACATCTTCAATTGTTTTTTTAATAGCATCAAACTTGCCTTGTTTTTGTTTAAGCTCGGCGTCAATTTTAGCTTTTTCTTGTTTCTTTGACTCTAATCTTTTTTTAGCATCTTCAAGAGTTTTGGTAGCGGTTTCAAGAGATTTTTCTAGCGCACCGTAAATCGGTTTTACTAGTTCTTTTTCTTTTAATGCTTCATATTTAGCTAAGGATGTTGAAGCATTTGAAATTGCAGTTTCTAGTTTAGAAATTGCTAAAGGAAGCGTATTTTCATCGTTAGCTTTTTTAGTATCTTCTGTAGCAGATACAAGAGCACTATATGCTTTTTCAAGTTCAACTTTAGCTAGTTCTTGTTCCTTCTTTTGATTAAATAATTCATTTAATTTATCAAGAGCAGTTTGTGCTAATTTTTTAGCATTTAAGGCTTTATCTTCATATTCTAAAAGAGTAGCATCAGCTGCTTTTTTGGCAAGGTCAGTAGCATCTTGAATATCTTTTTCAATTTCATTTTTTAGCTTGTTAAAATCACTATCTTCACTTTGTAAAGTTAGTTTATTTACTTCTAATAAATCTTGGTTGACTTTTGTAACTAGGGCATCAATTTTTTGCTTAAGTTCTTCGTTTTCTTTTTCGATTTGCTCTTGTTTCTGCTTTCCTTTTTCTAAAGTACTTTCTGCTTCTTTAATAGCATCTTCTAGTTTTTTAGAAAGTTCATCTAAACCTTTAGAATTAGCTTGCTCTTTTATCTCTTTAGCTGTTTCGATATCTTTTTTAAGTGATTCTAAAGCGTTAGGAAGTGTACTGATATTTTTGGCATCGTCAACAGCTTTTTTAGATTTTTCAAGATCTTGAATTTTTTCTTTGGCAAGTTTTTCTAGCTCTTCTGGGCTTTTTTCTAATAAACGTTTTTGTAGTTTGTTAATGGCATCTTTGATTTTTAAATTAGCATCATTTAGTTTTTTAGCATCTTCTACTAATCTTGAGTTAAGTAGCTGCTCTTGTAATGCTTCGCTTGTATTTTTTAAATCTTTTAACTTGTTAATCAATTTTTGAATTTCCAAAGTTAAATCACCAACATTAGGAACTTTTGCTAAAGTTTCTTCAATTTCTTTGAGTAAGTTTTCAGTCTCTTTTTTAAGCTTAGTTTCTTTTTCTTCTAATTCTTTTAGTTTATCTTTAGATTCTTTTAAGGCTTCTTTAGACAGATCAATGGTTGTAGCAAGTTCTTCTGCCAAAGCTTTTAACTCTGGTAGTTTTTTAATTTCGCCTAAATAAGCTTCTGCCAACGGAATTAAACGCACAAAATCACTAATAACTTCGGTTAGATCACGGCTGTTATTAGCTTTTTTAGCGTTTTTAATAGTAATTTTTAGCGCTTCTAAAATTTTTCAAGCCTCTGATTTTAGATTTTGTTTGTGACTGTCACGAATAGCTTCAATTTTTTTCTCAAGCTCGCTAATGTCTTGAACTTCAGGAAGTTTATTGTTATCCTTACCTTTTTTAGATTCTTTGCTATGCGAATATAGCACACCAGAAATAGTTCCAGCCGCTAAAAGTGCCGCTGTTGCTGAAAGAGCAATAATGGCAATTTTTTTCTTTTTTGCATGACTCATGATTAATAATTTTTTGTTTTCTCCTATTTTTAATAACTAAAAATTAATTAATTTTGAACTTTAAAATTTGTCTTAAAAACGATGTAGCGAAAGGTTTTTAGGCAAATAATGCAAGTCATTTTACAAAAAAAAAAAAAACAACCAAAGTGGTGGTGTTTAGGGTTGATAGTACATATTAAAAGGAATTTTTAGACATTTTTATGTTTCAATATTGCCTTGTAAAAAATGAAAAAATTAAAAATAAATTTAAAGTATTCTTTTAAAGAATATAAAAATTTAATGTTTTGTTGCAGTTTGCTTTTTATACAACTAAACAAAACCGTCTTAAATAAAAGAAAAAAGCGTGTTGTTTTTAAAAAATATTTAACACGCTTTTTTAATTTTGAATTTTATGAAGATATTTTTTTCACAATTTCATCTAATTTATTGTAATATTCTTCAATTTTTTGGGTATTAGAATTATTATTTTCTTTTATAAAGTTTTCAATTTCACTCTTAATTCTGTTAAATTCTTTTCTTAAGGCTAAATCTTTATATTTAGTACCACCAGGATTTTCTTTATACATATATGTTCCAACTTCTAATCTTTTTAGAAGTGTTTCTATTCATAGTGAACGAAGAGTTTTTGTAGGATTTAAATAATCTTTTAAACTTTCAACATTTTGAAGATCAATAGTATGTTTTTTACTATCTGAGTCGGTGATATTAATCTTTCCATCCATTACATACATTTTTCTAAGATAATCGCTACTATTGATTGAATTTTTTAAACAATTAGAAATATCAACACTTTTTAGGCCGTCGCTACTATTTACAATCGCAAAAAAGTTATGTTTTTTACTACTACTATCAAAACTATAAAGAAAATGGATATTTTTGTAAGTAAAGGCCGAGATTGACGTTTTAGTTTTTAAAAAATCTTTATTCAAAATTTTTGCCATTGGATCATCGCTAATATGAGTTGCATTTTCATCCATGACTAATTCATATTTATTTGAATTAAATTTAACTCTGAACAAACCGGTTTTGAAATTATTCGCTGAAGAAGAACTTTTTTCTTTAAATTTTTCAAAAATGTATCAATAATCCTTCACTTTAAAGAAATTAGAGCCGTTTAGACCCAAATTATAACTGTCAATATTTCCACTTGGATTTACATATAATTTTCAATCTGGTTCTTTATTATTTTTAATTAAATAATTGTAGTATTTTTGCAAATAATTCATTCCTGCAATAATTTGTTTATTGTTTAAGTCCAAAAAAGAGATCAGTTCTAAAATCTTTGGATGATTAAGAATAATGTTTTTTCTTCTTTGGCGTCAAAACTTTTACTAGTTAAATTTTTAAGTGCATTATCTAAAAGCTCTTTTTCCATTGCATTAATCTTTCTTATTTTTTAATTATTCCAATTGCTATCGTTACTTAATTCAAGTATTTTATTTTCGTGAGTTTTAAATTTGGAGAAACTAAATTCTTCAGTTTTAGAACAAAACAATAATAATTTGGGAAATAACTAATAAAAACAAGAATTTTTGTTTTTTCTCATGTAATCTAATCAACTATTAATCCATTTAAATAATTAATACTTTTGAAATAAATAATCTATTATTTTTTTGAATTTATGATAATTTTTTATAAAATTTCTTGGTTACTTTTATTAGAAGTAATTTAATCAAATATGTTTATTTTAATTAGAAATCGTTAAGGAAAGTTATATATAATGAGAAAATCAAAGAAAACACTAAATTTAATAATGGCCAGTACTTTAGGCACTACTTTATTCGCTACTTCAGTAGTTGCAGCTTCTTGCCAAAAAACTGAAAAAAGCAATCTTAAACCTAAATTTCAAGAAAAAAGTGAATCAAAACCCGAAACACCAAAGCAAGATAGTCAATCAAAACAAACTAGACCTGACAATAATTCTAATAACGAGGAAAATACAGTTCCACAAGATCAAAATCCTCAGAATCCTCCAGCTCCTGATCTAAATGATAAAAACCATGAAAAATCTCCTGAAAATCCACAAGTTCCTATCCCTAATGAAGATCTTGATAAAAATGAGGATCTAGATAATAATAAAGAAGATACAAAGCCAAAAATTAATAGAAAATCAATAACCGAAGAAGAAAAAGAAAAAAATAGAGCTTTTCTAAAAACTACTCAAGAAAAAGCCAATGAATTTTCAAAAAGAATAGAAGAATACAGAAAAAATTCCAATAAAAGTGAAAAAGAAGAATCAATTAAAAGCCTTTTATTTCAAATTGTTGAAGAATATAACAAAGTAAATGATGCTTACAAAGAATTTACTTCAAAATATTACGATGAATCATTAGAAGATGAATTTTTTTCTTTATTGTTAAAACTAGATTTTCAAATTAAATGAGTTCAATCAATTATTAATAAAGATGACGATGAAGAAGATACTTTTCTTAAGAAAAATAATTAGTTAAAAGCATTTGATTTAAGTTAATTTTTATGTTTTTTTAACTTTAGAATCATTTTTTTCTTAAAAAAAATGTATTAATTTAGTCAATAATAAGAGCCACTTGAAAAAACACTAATCAAAAAATATGCAAGTTTAAAATAAGGAATTTTTATATAAAATGAAGAAATCAAAAAAGATACCAAAGCTATTGGTAAGTTTCGCTACTACTTTGTTCGCAACTTCAATAATTGCTGTTTCTTGTGACAAAACAAAAAATCCAGAAGCTCCAGATAAAAAGCAAGATACACCAAAACAAGACATTCCACAAAACCCTGATAAAAAAGAAAATCAAAACCTTAATCCAAATAATAAGCAACAAAATACCCCGCAAAATCCAAATAGCAAAGAAGATCAAAAACCACAGGCCCCTGAAAATACAGAAATTGAAAAACAAAATCCAAAAAAGCAAGATAAGGATCAAAATCAAGATAATAAGAAAGACCAACAACAAAAAGATCAACAGCAAGAAGATCCTAAAACTCAAAACGATAAAGAAAACCAACAAGAACAACAAGATTCAAACAAAGACAAAGATGACGAAGAGAAAAATCAATACATTGATGAAAACGAAAGGGAGGCAAATAATCTTATAAGTAAACTAGAAAAAAATAAAAGCATTTCTGATTCGAATTATGAAACTCTTCGTGAAGATCTAAAAGGGCTTTTAAAATTAATTGGAAAACTAAAAGAAATAACTAAAGGCTGAGAAAATAAAAATATAAATGAAGAATTAAAAACAAAATATCAAAAATGAATTGAAAAATTGGAAACACAAAAAAACAATTTTGAAGACTTAATCAAATATTATTCATTTTTGGATTATGCTGAAGGAAAGAAAGAATCCTACATTGAAATATTAGAGTCAAAAAATAAAACATACTTAAATTTTATTTTGCCAGATGCTAAAGAATTACTTCAAGACGCCAAAAGTTTATTAACAGAAAAAAGTGAAACAATTCATAAGAAATTCGAAGAAAAGTTTAAAAAATTAATTTCAGAATTAGAAGAATTGATAAAAAAATTGAAAAAGAACTTGAAAATTCTGCAGATCCAAAATAATAAATACATATTTAAAACAAAAAAGTTCTATTCTAAATGCCAAATATTCGGCATTTTTTTATTAGTAAATTGGGCAATAATATAATTAAAAAAGAAGGCATTTCAAAAATCTTCCTTATATAAATTATTTAAAATATAAATGCTGATTTGTTAATTTCATTTTAAAATTCCCTAGCAATAAACATTAAAAAAATTACTCAAAAATCTAATTAAATACAAAAATAATTTGTTTAATTAATGGAGGACGCCAAAAAATAACAGGTTTTAAAATAACTGTGATTTAGTTCTGCTTCATTTTTGATATTAAATATGTAATTGTAAATCTTTGAATTTATTTTTCTTTTTTATTGAAAAATGGATAATAGAAAATACAGGACATTACAATTATTAACCTTTATTTTGATCGTTTGAAAAATAAAATTAATCATTTTTATAAATTTATTCAAATACGTAAAAATCCCAAAAAACTAGTTTTTATATGTCGCTAATGGATGAAACGCTACCACTTTGGGCGTTTTTTTTTTTTTTTGTAAAATGACTCGCATTACTTTACTTAAAAAGCACTTTTCGCTACATCGCTTTTTAAGAAGTTTTCAGTATTCAAACATTAATTAATTTTTAAGTTATTAAAAATAGGAGAAATAAAAATTATTAATCATGAGTCATGCTAAGAAAAAGAAAATTGCTATTATTGTGCTTGCTGGTGCCGCAGCGTTGTTAGCGGCCGGAACTATTTCAGGAGTGCTTTATACTCATCAAAGCGCTACTAAGAGATCCAAAAACAACGATAAAAAGCCTGAAATTCAGGATATTAGTGAGCTTGAAAAAAAGATTGAAGCTATTCGTGATAGTCACAAGCAAAATCTTAAAACTGAAGCGTGAAAAATTCTTGAAGCGCTTAAGATCACCATTAGAAATGAAAAAAAAGCTAATAATGTGTGCGATTTAAGTCAAGTTATTAGTGATTTTGAGCGGCTAATTCCTCTAGGGGATGCTTATTTAGTTGAACTTAAAAAGCTACCTGAGCTAAAAGCTTTAACCGATGAATTAGAAACCACTATTAACCTTGCCAAAGCAACTTTAGAGGAAGCTAAAACCAAACTAAAGGAATTGCAAGAAAAAGAAGCAAAATTTAAAGACGATACCAAAAAAATTCTAGAAGAAATTGAAAAAGCAATCGCTGAAGAGCCTAGCACCAGCGCTCCTTTAAAAATACAAGCCTTAATTAATAGATTAAAAGATCTACAAAATGCTAGTGAAGCTTTGCAAAAAGAGTTAAATAATTACCGTTTAATTGAAGAGACTAAAAAACTAAGCGATGCTAATCTACAAATTAAAGATACCATTAACAAACTACAAGAAAAACTGGCTAAAGACCCAGATGAATTAAAAAAACTGACTGATGAAAAAATTAATAGTCTTAATAAATCTAAAAAAGATGTCCAAGATGCTAAGGATATTAACACGCTTCCTAACGCTCTAGAATCACTTAAAAAAGATCTTGATGCTGCTAAAAAACTAAAAGAGCAAACCGACGCTAATTCTTTAGCTGATCTTTCTAAAAAACTAGAGAATGCAATTAAAGATGCTAAAGAAACTTTAAAACAAGGTAGCGAAAAATTAGATAAAATAAAAAAAGCAAACGAAGAGCTAGTCAAAAGCATTGATACCTTAGTCCAAAAGATTGAAAACGATGCTAAAGAAGTTGATAAACTAACGTCGCAAAGTGAAGACAGTGCTTTTGAAACGCTAAAACAAGCACTTGAAAAAGACATTCAAGATGCTACTAGCCTTGCCAAAAAAGCCGACGATGCAACTTTATTAGACTACGAAACAAAAGTCCTGGATGCTAAGAAAAAAGCACAAGAAGCATTAGATAAATTAAATGATTTATTTGCGCAGAAAAAAGCTCAAGAGCTAGCCAAAGCCGAATTAGAAAAAGAATATAGTAAATTAGCAAAAGCAATAGAGAATGCTAAAAAAGCCGACGATGAAAACACTCTTCCTTTAGCAATTAGTAAATTAGAGAGTGCTATTTCTACGTCAACTACAACCATTGCAAAACACGATGCATTAAAAGATAAAGAACTTGTAAAACCAATCTATGATGCATTAAAAGAAATCTTAGAAAAAGAAGCTCCAAAAACTCTTGAAGATGCTAAGAAAAAACTTGAAACCAAGATTCAAGAAAAAAGCAAAATTGACGCTGATCTTACTAAAAAAGAAGCTGAATTTAACACTATTAAAAACACCATTGACAGCTCTTCATCAGTCAACGATATTGCTGCAATTCAAAATGCTCAAAAATCATTAGAAGAGCTAAAAGAAGAAGTTAGGGCAATTAAACAATCTGCTCAAAACGCTAAATATCTAGAAGGCGAAAAAAGGGCTAGTGAATTGCTTAATAAAATTTCTGACTTAGAACTTACAACAAAGGCAAAATTAGAAAAAACTAAACAAGAAAAAGAACGCCAAGAACTAGAAAAAAAACTCATTGATTCATTGCGCAAAGAACTTGAAAAAATTGCCAAGAATCTTAATACATTAGATTCGCAAGGTAAAGATCAACTATCGCAAACAGATCCTAAACAAACTGATTTGGCAAATACCCTTACAAAACTAAAAGAATGATTAAAAGAAGCAGAGGACGCTACTAAAAAAGTTCAAGATGCTAAAAAAGAATCACAACTTAAAAATGAACTAAAAGCTCTTGAAGATGCAGCCAATAATGCTACTCAAACAAAGCAAAATATTGAAACTAAAATAACAGAATCAAATAAGGTAATCAAAGATCAAATTGACGCGGCTAAAGAAAACTTAAAAAACCTTAACAAAAAAGTTGAAAATGAATTTAAGGCTAAAAATCTTGATGCTTTAAAAGAAACAATCAAAGATATTGAAGCACTCCAAGAAGAAGCTAACAAAATTGAAAGTTTAGCTAAAACAATTCAATCAAAACATGAGCAAGATGCTGCTGATCTTTCAAAGAATGTAAGAGACGCTTTATTAGACACTAAGAAAAAACAACAAGACCTCGAAAAAGAACTAGGTGATAAAGCCTTAGCAGAAAAAATCGCTAAAGATATAAAAGAGAAACAAGACCTACTTGATAAAGCAAAACAAGACGCTGACACCGCTAATACAATTGATGATAAAAAAGATCAATATGAAAAACTTGGCAAAAGCATCGAAAATGTTGAAAAAGAACTAGAAAAACTAAAAGAAGAAGCTAAAAAGCTACAAGAGCAAAATAATAAAGATGATATTGAAAACAAACTTAATGAATTAAATAAAAATCTTGAAGATGCTAAAAGCGATCTAGAAGAAAAAAATAAAGCTCTTGAACAAGAAAAGCAAAATAATGTCGATCAAACTAAACCACTACTAGATGAAGCTGATGAGGCTATTAAAAAAGCCGAAGACGCGATTAAAAATCCAAGCAACAAAGACAAAGTCAAAGAAGCACAAAACGCTTTAGAAAAAGCCAAAAAAGACCTTGAAGATCAAAAAGCCAAACCTGAAATTAATGGTGATTCTGAAACTAAAAAGTCAATTGATGACAAGCTTGTTGATATTAAAGATAAACAAGATAAATTAGCTGATGCTAAGCAAAAACAAGAGCAATCAGAAGATGAACTGGCAAAAAAACTCGCTAAGGATGCTGAAGATCTCCAAAAAGAACTTAACAGCTTAGTTAAAAGTCTAAATCCTTTTGAGGCCTCTAAAGAATATGAAGAAAAAATCAGAGCCGTTGAAGATAAAATTAAAGAAATTCAAGATAATTTCCTAAAAACAAACGGCGACGCTGATAAATTAAAAGAAAATTCTCATCTAAAACCAAATTACGGTGCTTTGGCTAATGAAGTTAAAGACGCTGCTGATAAAGCAAAAGCAGCAAAAGATAAAATAAGAGAAGCAAAAGAGCAACTTCAAAGTGATTATGATAATCTTAAACCGCTAGTTGATAAAACTAAAGAAGATCTTAAAGATGCTGACACTGAGGCCAAACTACAGGTCTTAGTCGAAGCAATCGGCGAAAATGTTGAAGGTAAGCTATTTGATCAAGTGAAAAAATTACTTGAAAGAATTGCTAAATTCTATGACTCAGAAAATCAACTACACAAGAATACAAAAGCCCTAGAAACTACTTTGGCTGATGTTTTAGTCGAAATAAAAGACAAACTAGCCTCAATTCAAGATGCTATTAATAAGTTAAACAACGATTTAATAGCAGCTAACAAAGCTTTGAGCGATCAAGACACTGAAAGTAAAAAAGTTACTGATAAAACTGATGTAGATGGCCTAAGAACAACAATTAACAAGCTTGAAAAAGCAATTACTGATGCCACCGCAGTAAAAAATGCGGTAACTAACATTAGATCAAAAGACCAAAAAATCGCCAATGGCACAGAAACTGAATTTAACAAACTAAAAGCCACCATTAGCGAGGTAAACAAAACCCTTAAAGCTAAAAAAGACGCCTTAAAAGAACAACAAACTAAAAACGCTCAAATAAAAGATGAAGCCTTAAAAGAAGCATACGATGCTACTAAAGCAATTGACGAGGCTAATAAACTTGAAGATAGCAATAATACTAAAATCGCTAAATTAACTAAAGCTCTTGAAGATGCAAATAATGCTAAAACTAAACTTGAAGGCACTATTAGTTCGCTAGCAAAAGACACCGTTAATAAAAAACTAGTCGAAGATGCACTTGAAAATTTAAAAACTAAAATTAAAGATGCTCAAGATAAATTAGATGCTCTAAAAGAAGGTGAGACCAAACTACTTGAAAGAATCAAAAAAGCTCTAGACGCGATTAAAGAAGCACTCGATGATGCTGATGATAATCTTGAAAATGCAACTGACCTAAAAGACAGAGAGGCTACTAATGAAGCATTAAAATCAGCAATAGATAAAGCAAAAGCCGAGATTCAAACGCAAAGAGATGAAATTGCAAAACTTCAAGAACAAGCTAAAAAAGCTGAAGCTGAAGCAGCCGCTAAAACAATTGAGAAATTAATTCAAGACCTTGAAAAAAAATATATTGACACTAAAGAAGCAATTGACAAGGACAAGGCCGCAAACAAAACCAAAACTGGTAATGCCCTTACATCCGCAGACGCTGCTATTAACGCTGCTAAAGATGCAATTAAAAAGCAAAACACTGATCCAGATAAAGAAAAAGCTCTTGACGATGCTAAAAAAGAGTTAGCTAAACAACAAGATACTTTAAACGGTTTAGTTAATAATGAACTAAAAAACGATAGTGAAAATAAAGTAAAAATCACTAAAAAACTAGATGAGCTAAAAGATGCACTAGAAAATGTTGAAAGAGCTAAAAAAGCCTTACAACAATCACAAGATCAAAGAGCTACAGAGCTAGCGATCGAAGCTAAAAAACTGCAAGAGGATCTTGAAAAATTAGCAAATGAATTAAAGCCAGAGGCCGAGCAATGAAGCCAAACTAAAGGCAAAATTTCACAAATTGAGCAAAAAGTTAAAGAAATTGAAGAAGGTTTTTTAAAAATTAACGGTGAAGCTAATAGACTAAAGAATAATTCTAAGTTAAAACCAGCTTATGATGCGCTTGTAAAGACAATTGAAACTGTTAAGGCTAAAGCAAAAGTAGCAAGCGATAAAATTACACAAGTTAAAACCAACCTAGAAACCAACTACGAAAATCTTAAATCTCAAACTGATCAAGCCAAAACTGAGCTTGATGATGCCGATACCAAAGATAAACTAAACATCTTAAAAGATAAAATTGGCATTGGCACTGATAGTAAACTACTAAATAAGGTTAAAGACTTAATTAAAGAAATTAACCAATTTGAACCTTCTGGCACTTTATTAACAAATGCTAAAGCTCTTGAAGCTGATTTAACTAATCTTCTAGGAAAAATCGAAGAAAAACTAATTTCACTGACTGCCAAAATTCAAAAACTAAAAGAAGCTCTTAAAAATGCAGCTAAGGCACTAAACGACTCAAATACAACTACTAAAAATGTAAGCGATGATAATGTTGATAGTTTAATAAAAGAAACTAAAAAACTGCAAGATCAAATTGCCGCTGCTACTGCTGTAAAAAATGATGCTGAAGCTAAAAGAAATCAAAACAGTCAAATTAAAACAGATACACAATCTGAATTTGACAGTTTAGTATCGGCTCTTAATAATGCAACAGCAACACTTGCGGCTAAAAAAGCTGCCCTTACAAAAAAACAGGCTCAAAATGACGCTTTAGTTGAAAATTTAATTCAAAAATCTTCAGAAGCTAAAAAAGCACTTGCCGATGCAAATAAACTGGCTAACAATCATCCTGATAAAATTAAAAGTTTAGAAGAAGCCTTAGTAAAAGCCCAAGATACTAAAAAAAATCTTGTAAATGCTATTAATTCACTAGCAGAAGACAGCACTAATAAGAAAAAAGTTGAAGCTGAACTTCAAAAACTAGATAGCAAAATTGCCGATGCGCAAAGTAAACTTGACACTTTAAAAGAAGGCGAAAGCAAAAAACTAGAGCAAATTAAAAAAGATCTAGAAAACATCAAAAACGACTTAGACAATGCTAATAAAAACTTCGATTCCAAAACCGATCTAAAAGATAAAGAAGAAGCCAACAAGGCCTTAAAAGATGCGATCGATAAAGCTACATCCGATCTTCAAAAGCAAAAAAATGAAGCCAACAATCTTCAAGAAGATGCTAAGAAATCAGAAGCTAACCAAGAAATTAAGACTATTCAAGATTTAATTGCCAGTCTAACTAAAAAACACCAAGATAAACAAAAAGAAATTAAGCAAACAAAAGACGCTAATAAGAAAAAAGCTAACGATGCTATTGCAAAGGCTGATGAGGCACTTAATAAAGCTAATGAGGCACTTGGAAAATCTAATGACAACGCTAATAAAGAAAGCGATCTTAATGATGCCAAATCTAAATTAGAAGATCAAAAAAACATTTTAGAAAATCTAAGCAAAAACGAGCTAAAAGATGACAGTCAAAATAAAGCTAAAATTAAAGAAAAACTAAAAGAGCTTGAAAAGAAACTAGAAGAAACTGATAACGCTCAAAAAACACTAAAGCAATCGCAAGATGAAAAAGCTAAAAACTTAGCAGAGCAAGCCAAAAGATTAAAAACTGAGCTTGATACTTTAGTTAAATCATTAAATGTCGGAAAAGAAAAATGAGCAAATAGTAAAACCAAGATTGAAAATATTAAAAATAAAATTAACAATGAAATTAACGAATTTCTAAAAGTGGATAGCGAAGCTTCGAGACTAAAAAATAACGCCAATCTAAAACAAGCATATGAAGATCTTGAAAAAGCTAAAGAGGATGCAAATAGCAAAATAGCAGAGGCAGAAGCTAAAATTGAACATAAAAAAGCTGAATTTGAGAAGAAAGTTAAAGAATTTGAAGACAAGAAAAATTCACTATCCACAGAAGCACAAAGTGGAGACGTTTCAATAAAACGTCTAAAAGAAATAATTAAAGAAATTGGCAATAATAATGACGGTCTTTTAAAAGAAATAGCAACCTTAACTGCTGAAGTTACTAAATTTGAGCAAGAAAATGGCCCATTAAAATCACAACTAGATGCCATTAAAATAATTCTTGAAAGAGTTATAGAAACTATTAATAGAAAATTCGCCACCATCAAACAAGAAATTATTGATGTTACTAATTCTCTATCAAGCAAAACTCAAAAAATTCAAGCCATCGAATCAACTAAGGTCGATACTTTAGAAAAAGAGCTTGGCGAGCTTCAAAAATTAATAGATGAAGCTAAAGTTTTAGAAACTAAAATAAGCACTTTGGATGAGGATCATCAAAATCTAACTAAAGAAGTTCGGGACAATTTAGTTAAAGAAATTGCTAAAGCGAAAAAGCTAATGGAAGAGAAAACCAAGGAAAAAGACAAGCAAATCCAAAAAAATATCGCCACATTAAAAGCGCTTGAAGAAAAATATAAAGATGCTAAAAAACAACTAGATGAGGCTAAGGCTCTTTCGCAAAAGCCTGAGATTGATAAATATCGGGCATTAGAATTAGCCAAAAATAAATATAATAGTTTGAGTTTTGAACATTCTTCGCTAATAAACAATGATTTTAGCGATCATCAAGAACTAAAAGATAAACTAGAGTCCTTGGTTGGGGCAAATAAAGCCAATTATGATGAGGCAGTTAATCTTTTTTTAGATTTTCAGTCACGCTTAAATACATTAATGATGGAATGAGCAGAGCAACTTCAACCAGCAAATATTGAGAAAATTAAATCAATAGCAAAGCTAAAAGAACTTAAGCAAAATATAACGACCATTCAAAAGCGTGTAGCGAAATTTTTATCAGACTTTTTCTTTTTAAAGTTCGAGGATTCAATGCTAGGAAATATTGGTATAATGAGAGATTCATATGATCAATTAAGCAATGCCTTTAGTCGATTCGGTTCTTGAGATTATAATCAAACCATCGACGAAACAATCAATCGTATAAAATCAAATATTGACACCGTTGCCTCGCAAGCTGATTCGCTTTTAAATAAAGGCTTTGATCAAAGCGAAATTAATGATTTAAAAGCAAACATTCAGACCTCCGATTCAGTCGATGAAGCACAAAGCAAACTAAAAAAAGCCCAAGATAAATCTAAAGCCATTGCTGATTCGTTAATTAAAAGTATTAATGACGCCACAGATGAAGCTAATAAATTAAAAACTAAATTCCAAGCCGAGTGAGTAAGCAAAATTGGCAGCCAAAGTAATACAAACACTTTCATTGATAACTTTTATAGCGAAGTTAATAGTTTTGTAACTAAAATAGATAAACTGCGCCAAGATTTAGCGACCTCATTTAGCCAAAAACATTTTAGTTTAGAAGATCAAACCTTTAAGGAAACGTTAAAAGGTTTCGAGGATATTAAAGCTTGATTTATCAACTATCAAAATCAAGTTAAAGCAATTGCACAAATGCAAACCGAATGAAGGGGAGCTCAAATACCTACCCCTAATAAAAATCATGAAATAGAACAAATTAACAAAGCTAACTGAAAAGAATACAATATTAATGAAAAGCGCAAGACTCTAAAAGCCGCTGAACAAGAATTTATAAAAATTAGTAAAGTCTGAAACGATATTGTTCGATTACGTTCTTGGATCATGAAAATTGCTAGTTTTAGATCTGATTGAGGAATAAAACCAGAAAAAGATTCAAGAGCTATTAAATTTTTTAATGAAGAAGTACCAAACTGAAATGCCGGATCATTTTCTAGCATTGGAGCTAAAGATATAAAAGAATTTTGGTTAAATGAATTGTCAACTATTTTCAATTATTTATCTAACCGCACAGATCTAGTAAGTAAGGAATCCCTTTTACAAGGAGAGCTCCGTCTGTTTCCTGATCAAAATTCTTCAATGATGAATGGCATTTTTACCGCCACAGTTGTTCATGGGGAATATGGAACTTTTCCCATGAACTGATATCTTAGAACACCACATAAGCATAATGAATTTATCAATTTAAGTTGAGATGCACAAAATTATGGACAATCTAGTTTTGTTTCAGTTGAGCATATAGAAGAGTTTGTAAAGAGAGTTCAAAAATATATCAATCTTGCTAAAATACACGCATACACTTAATAAACTTCAATAGATAAAATTTTTCAACATAAAACCTCGCTAACAGTGAGGTTTTTCTATTTTAGAATCTAAGAAAATCATTATCCAAAAATTATTAGCGTTTTGGTGTTTTTAGTTTTTAGTTAAATAAAAAAATCTTCCACTTAATTGTGAAAAAAATTATTAATAAATTTAATTACTCTTCAGCTTCTTCGTAGGTTGCAATCTTTTTGCCAACTTCATCTAATTTTAATATTCTAAAGATGTGGTGGACACCTTCAAATTCGGTTGCTTCTCATTGTTTAAATTTCGGGCGGAGTTTTATTAATGTGTAATAATAGCAGTGAACTAGAAGAACAAGCGCTTTTTAGCTTGCTTTTCTTTATCAAAACCACTACCACTTTAAAAAACGGAGTCTATTTTAATTAAATATATTTTTGATACACTTTCAAATTAGATTTTGAATTAAACGTTTCTTTTTGTGGGTTGTTTATTTTACTCTAAACTTCAATAACTCCATCATCACCCCAAGGCATTAAAACTTATTGTATTTTCTTCAAAATCTCTTAATTAATTCACTAACATTCTTATTTGTTCTCCTTCAGTAGAACACATAAGGTTCGCAATAACAAATATATTTATTGACTCATCTTTAAGTTTAATTCCATAGTCAACTATGATTTTTTTCATAGTTTATAGATCATTTTCATAAAATTTATTTTTTATTGAGATCTTGAAGCGCTTTATTTTTAAATAAAGATAAAGTGTGTAAATTTTAATTTTGCAAAATCTTAGGTTTTGTTATTGCTCTAAAAATCCTAAAAACTTCTAATAAACGTGCATCTTAGATATGAAACGCCACCACTTTGAGCGTTTTTTTTTTTTTGTAAAATGACTTGCGTTATTTCTTAAAAAGTTTTTTTGCTACAAAGGTTTTTTAAGAGATTTTAAAGTTCAAAATTAATTAATTTTTAGTTAAGAAAAATAGGAGAAATAAAAAATTATTAATCATGAGTCATGCAAAAAAGAAAAAAATTGCCATTATTGCTCTTTCAGCAACAGCGGCACTTTTAGCAGCCGGAACTATTTCTGGTGTGCTATATTCGCATAGTAAGGATTCTAAAAAAGGTAAAGAGAATAATAAACTGCCTGAAATTCAAGACATTAATGAACTTGAGAAAAAAATCGAAGCTATTCGTGACAGTCACAAGCAAAATCTAAAATCAGAAGCTTGAAAGATTCTTGAAGCACTTAAAATTACCATTAGAAATGACAAAAAAGCTAATAACGTGCGCGATTTAAGTCAAGTTATTAGCGATTTTGAACGTTTAATTCCGCTAGCAGAAGCTTATTTAGGCGAAATTAAAAAACTGCCAGAGCTTAAAGCTTTAGCAGAAGAGCTTGCTACAACTATTGATCTGTCTAAAGAAACCTTAAAAGAAGCTAAAGATAAACTAAAAACGCTTCAAGATAGAGAAGCCAAACTTAAAGAAGATGCTAAAAAACTACTAGAAGAAATTGAAAAATTAGTTGCAAAAGAACCGACAACTACATCACCTCTAGCAATGCAAGCTTTAATTAACAAATTAAAAGATCTACAAAATGCTAGCGAGGCGCTGCAAAAAGAATTAAATAACTATCGTTTAATTGAAGATGCTAAAAAACTAAGTGACGCTAATTTGAAAATTAAAGATGCTATAAACAGATTACAAGATCGTCTTGCTAAAGATCCAGAAGAGTTAAAAAAACTAACTGATGAAAAAATTAGCAATCTTACAAAATCTAAAAAAGCTGTTGAAGATGCCAATAATATTAACGATCTTCCTAATGCTCTTGAATCACTTAAAAAAGACATTGAAGCTGCTAAAAAATTAAAAGAGCAAACAGATGCTAATGCTTTAAGTGATCTATCTAGTAAATTAGAAAATGCTATTAAAGACGCTGAAGGCATTTTAAAAGCTGGTGAGACTAAAAAACAAGAAATTGAAAAAACTAATCAAGAAATAAAAGACAAAATTGATGCTTTAGTTGAGAAAATTAAAAAAGATGCAGAAGATGTCAATGGCCTAACTTCGCAAAGTAAAGATAGTGATTTTAGCAAACTAAAAGATACACTTGAAAAAGATATTCAAGATGCTACTGACCTTGCTAAAAAAGCGGCAGACGCTACTCTTTTAGAACACGAAGACAAAGCTTTAGATGCTAAAAAGAAGGTCCAAAATGCTCTTGATAAATTAAATGAATTATTTAATCAAAAAAAGGAACAAGAGCTAGCCAAAGCTGAACTTGAAAAAGCATATAGTGCTCTTGTTTCTGCTACAGAAGACGTTAAAAAAGCCAATGATGAAAATACGCTTCCTTTGGCAATTTCTAAACTAGAAGCTGCAATTTCAAGCGCTTCAACATCCTTAGATAAATATGAAACGCTAAAAGCAAAAGAACTATTAAAACCAATTTACGGCGTTCTAGAAAAATCTCTTGAAACAGCCACCAAAACTCTTGAAGATGCTAAAAAAAGATTAGAATCTAAGAAACAAGAAAAAGCTAAAATTGACGCTGAGCTTAAACAAAGACAAGACAAGTTTGATGCTATTGAAAAAACAATTGAAGCCGCTTCAACAATTAATGATATACCCGCTCTTCAAAATACAATTAAAGAGCTAGGTGAGTTAAAAACTGAAACTAAAGCAACTGAAACTGCTGCTAAAAATGCTAGCTATCCTGAAGCTGAAAGTAAAGCTAAAAAATTGCTAGAAAATATTGCTAAATTAGAGATTGAGGCAAATGCAAAATTAGAAAAACTTAAAGAAGAAAAAGAACGTCAAGAGCAAGAAAAGAGAATAATAGATTCTTTACGTGACAAACTAGAAAAAATCACCAAAAATCTTGAAATTTTAGATTCTAGAGGCACAAGTCAATTAAGGGAAACTAACCCTAAACAAACAGAACTTGCTAAAACTTTAGATGAATTAAAAGAACAGTTAAAGGAAGCAAATGATGTTAAAGAAGAGATTAAAGGCACTAAAAAAGAAGGCCAACTAAAAGCCGAACTTGAAGCTCTTGATGATGCTATTACTAAAGCAAATCAAACTAAACAAGCAATTGAAACTAAAATTTCCGCATCAAATAATGCCATTAAAAAACAAATTTATGATGCCAGAGAAACATTAAAAACTCTTACAAAAAATGCTAAAGATCAATACGATGCTAAAAAATTAGATGAATTAAAGGAAGCCATCAAAAAATTAGAGTCTCTAGAAAATGAGGCAAAAAATATCGAAAGTTTAGCTGATGCTGTTGAATCAATTCACAAACAGGATGCTTATAATTTGACAAAAGATATTAGAGATGCATTACTCGATGCTAACACTAAACTAAGTGAACTAAGAAGTCAAAAGCTTTTTGAAGAATTAGAAAATCAAATTAAAGCTCAAGAAAAAACTTTAAAAGATGCTCAAAATGAAGCTAACAATGCCAATACTATTGATGATAGAAAAGACAAATATGGTAAGCTAGATAAAGTAATTGAAAATATTAGAGAAAATATAAAAAATCTTGAAGAAGCTGCTAAAAAATTAGAACAAAAAGCCGACAAAGATAAATTGGATCAAAAAATCAAAAATCTTAACGGAGCTCTTGATGATGCTAAAAAGGATTTAGCTCAAAAACAAAAACAATTGCAAAGTGATAAAAAACAAAATACAGAAGAGACTGACGCCCTTTTAAAAGAAACTGACAAAACTCTTAAAGAAGCTGATGAGGCTATTAAAAATCCAAGTAACAAAGACGAGGTTAAAAAAGTAGAAGACGCTTTAAACAAAGCTAAAACCGGCCTAGAAAAGAAAAAAGGCTCACTAGTCGGCGATAGCGAAAATCAAAGAAAAATTGATGAAAAATTAGAAGAAATTGTCCAAAAACAACAAAAACTAAATAACGCCAAAGAAAAACAACAACAATCCGAAGACGAACGTGCTAAAGCATTAGCTAATGAAGCTAAAAGATTAAAAGGTGAATTAGAGGATTTAGTTAATAAACTTAACCCATATGACGCTTCAAGCGATTATGAAAAGAAAATTAAAAATGTTGAAGACAAAATTAAAGAACTTAAGGAAGGTTTTCTAGAAGCTGATAGCGAAGCTTCAAAATTAAAAGATAATCCGCATCTAAAACAAGCATATGAAGATCTTGAAATTGCCAAAGATTCCGCTAAAACCAAAGCTAAAGGAGCTAGTGATAAAATCATTGAAGCAAAAGACACCTTAAAAGCCAATTATGAAAATCTTAAAACTCAAACTGAGCAAGCTAAAGCTGAGTTTGATGATGCCGACACTGATGAAAAATTAAATAAATTAAAAGATAAAATTGGCATTGAAACCGAAAATAAATTACTCGGTCAAGTTAAAAAATTGCTTGAAGGTATTGCTAAATTTGATGATTTAGATAAACTTAAACAAGATACTAAAAAACTTGAAACCGATCTTATGACATTATTAGAAGATATTGCTAAAAAACTAACTTCGTTGGCTGATAAAATCGCTAAATTAAACAAAAATCTTAAAGCTGCAACTAACGCTTTAGGCGCTCAAGACACAGTAACTAAAAATGTAAATAAAACTGACATTGATAGTCTAACAGCACAAATTAAAAAACTAGCAGAGCAAATTGAAGTGGCTAATAAGGCAAAAACTGCTGCAGAAAAAGAAAGAGTAAAAGATAGTAAAATTCAAAGTGAAACTAAAGCTGAATTTGATAAGCTAGTAAAAGCATTAGAAAAAGCAAATAAAACACTTGCAAACAAAAAAGTTGAACTTCAAGAGCAAACCAATATAAACAATGCCTTAACAGAGGATGCTATTCAAAAATCCGCTGCTGCAATAGCAAAAATTAACGCCGCTAATAAATTAGAAGATACAGACACTACCAAAATAAGTAGTTTAAGTGATGCACTGAACGATGCCAATGCTGCTAAAGAAGCTCTTCAAAAAACTAAAGAAAAACTTGAAAAAGATGCTGCTAATAAACAAAGAGTTGAAGGTGAACTTCAAAAATTGGAAAGCGAAATCGCCAATGCGCAAAGTAAACTTGAAGTTCTAAAAGAAGGCGAAAGCAAAAAACTAGAGCAAATTAAAAAAGATCTAGAAAACATCAAAAACGACTTAGACAATGCTAATAAAAACTTCGATTCCAAAACCGATCTAAAGGATAAAGAAGAAGCTAATGAGGCCTTAAAAGCCGCAATCAATAAAGCCAAAAAAGATCTTCAAGTACAAAAAAATAAAGTCAATACATTACAAGAAGCTGACAAGAAAGCTGAAGCGAATACTAAAATAAAAGAAATTGAAGATTTAATTAAAACTTTAACCCAAAAACAACAAGATAAGGCCGCAGAAATTAGTGCCAAAAGAACTCAAAACGGCGAAAAAACAACTCAAGCAATTCAAAAAGCTGATGAAGCTCTTAAAAAAGCCAAAGACGCTATTGAAAAAGATAAAAACGATTCTACTAAAGAAACTGATCTTAATGATGCTAAATCTGAACTAGAAAAGCAAAAAAACATTTTAGAAAATCTAAGCAAAAACGATTTAAAAGATGACAGTGAAAACAGGGCTAAAATTGATAGTAAAACAACCGAAATAGATAAAAAATTACAAGAAATTGACAATGCGCAAAAAGCCTTAAAACAGTCCCAAGATCAAAGAGCCACAGAGCTAGCAATTGAGGCTAAAAAACTGCAAGATGCTCTTGAAAAATTAGCCAATGAATTAAAGCCAGAAACCGAGCAATGAAGCCAAACTAGAGGCAAAATTTCTCAAATTGAGCAAAAAGTTAAAGAAATTGAAGAAGGTTTTTTAAAAGCCAACGGTGAAGCTAATAAACTAAAAAATAATTCTAAGTTAAAACCAGCTTATGATGCGCTTGTAAAGGCAATTGAAACTGTTAAAGCTAAAGCTAAAGCAGCAAGCGATAAAATTGCACAAGCTAAAACCAACCTAGAATCTAACTACGAAAATCTTAAATCTCAGACTGATCAAGCCAAAACTGAGCTTGATGATGCCGATACCAAAGATAAACTAAACGCCTTAAAAGATAAAATTGGCATTGGCACTGATAGTAAACTACTAAATAAGGTTAAAGACTTAATTAAAGAAATTAACCAATTTGAACCTTCTGGCACCTTATTAACAAATGCTAAAGCTCTTGAAGCCGAATTAAATAATCTACTAGAAAAAATCCAAGAAAAACTAATTTCACTGACTGCCAAAATTCAAAAATTAAAAGAAGATCTTAAAAACGTAGCTGAAGCATTGAACGGCCAAAATACAACTACTAAAAATGTAAGCGATGATAATGTTGATAGTTTAATAGAAGAAACTAAAAAACTGCAAGATCAAATTGCCGCTGCTACTGCTATAAAAAATGATGCTGAAGCTAAAAGAAATCAAAACAGTCAAATTAAAACAGATACACAATCTGAATTTGACAATTTAGCATCAGCCCTTAATAATGCAACAGCAACACTTGCAGCTAAAAAAGCTGCCCTTACAAGAAAACAAGCTCAAAATGACGCTTTAGTTGAAAATTTAATTCAAAAATCTTCAGAAGCTAAAAAAGCACTTGCCGATGCAAATAAACTGGCTAACAATCACCCTGATAAAATTAAAAATCTAGATGATGCCATTACAAAAGCTACCGAAGCTAAAAAAGCTCTTGAAAATGCCATTAATTCTCTAGCAAAAGACAGTGCTAATAAGAAAAAAGTTGAAGTTGAATTTCAAGATCTAAATACTAAAATTGCCGATGCGCAAAATAAACTTAAAATTTTAAGAGAAGGCGAAAGCAAAAAACTAGAGCAAATTAAAAAAGATCTAGACAAAATCAAAAATGACCTAGACAACGCTAATAAAAACTTTGATGCTAAAATCGATCTAAATGATAAAGAAGAAGCCAACAAGGCCTTAAAAGATGCAATTGATAAAGCTACATCCGATCTTCAAAAGCAAAAAAATGAAGCCAACAAAATTCAAGAAGATGCTAAGAAATTAGAAGCCAACCAAGAAATTAAGACTATTCAAGATTTAATTGCCAGTCTAACTAAAAAATACCAAGATAAACAAAAAGAAATTAAGCAAACAAAAGACGCTAATAAGAAAAAAGCTAACGATGCTATTGCAAGGGCTGATGAGGCACTTAATAAAGCTAATGAAGCACTTGGAAAATCTAATGACGACGCTAATAAAGAAAGCGATCTTAATGGTGTCAAATCTAAATTAGAAGATCAAAAAAACATTTTAGAAAATCTAAGCAAAAACGATTTAAAGGACGACAGTGAAAATAAGGCAAAAATCGATAGAAAAATTCAAAACATCAAAGACAAATTAAGTGAAATCGATCAAGCTAAAAAAGATCTAAAACAATCGCAAGACGACAAAGCTAAAGAACTAGCTTTGCTACTAAGGGAAAGAAAACAAGAACTCGAATGAACGCTTGACGATTTAGATGTTGAGAATAAAAAATGAGTAGATAGTGAAAGAAACATCCACAATATCAGACTAAAAATCGGTGAGGCAAATTTTTTCTTAGACCCAAGTAAAAGTGAAATTGGTAAACAAGTTGATAGACTAAAAGATAATAAACATCTAAAAGAAATCTACGATGAACTAAAATTAGCAATAAATAAAGCAACTGATGCAATTAAAAAAGCTGAAGATAGTATTAAACGCAAAAAAGTTGAATTTGAAGAAAAAATTAAAGCCTTTGAAACTAAGAAAAATTTATTGGCTAGCGATGTACAAAGCAACAACGTTACAGTAAAACGCCTAAAAGAAATAATTGAAGAAATTGGTGATAATAATAAAGGACTTCTAAAAGAAATTAATGACTTAGTTGGTGAAATTTCTAAATTTGAGCAACCTAATGGCCTTTTTGAAACAAGACTAGATGGAATTAGAATTATTCTTGAAAGAGTTATAGATACTGCTAATAAAAAACTTAAAGAAATAAATCAACAAGTTCTTGACATTACTAATTCCTTAGCTAAAAAAAGACAATCAATTGAAAAAATTGATTCAATCAAAGTAGATACGCTAACAACCGAACTCGAAAATCTTCAAAAGTTAATAGACCAAGCTGAATCATTAGAAAATAAAATAAATACCTTGGATAATGATTATCAAGAATTAACTAAAGAGGCTCGTAATAATCTAAAAAAAGAAATTAAAGAAGCTAAAGCAACAATAACCTCTGCAACCAAACGAAAAGATGAACAAATTCAAAAAAATATTGATTCAGTAAAAGAATTTGAAAAAAAATTGAAGGAATATGAAGCAAAATTAATTGAAGCTAAAAAGATTCCTTCTACGCCAGAAATTACTAAATATGAAGCAATAAAACAAATATATAACAAAACCCGAGAACTACAGAATGAATTAATTCAAATTACACAAAATCTCGCCGATCACAAACAACAACTCATACAGTTGCAAAAACTAACGAAAAGAACTAATGATCTTGTTAGTGAAACATCTGGAATTTGAGCTGATTTAAGAGATCAATTAATGAGTTTAATGTCTGGCTGAAGATTAAAAATGGATCCTTTTAACATTAGCTATATAAAATCAATAAAAGAACTAGAAGAGCTTAAAAATAACATAACTTCGCTTTTAAAACGTGTAGAAAAATTTTTACAAGATTTTTTAGCACATTTATATGATCCCGGCCCAGAAAATCCGATGTTCCCAGGTTCAAAGCCTGCAATCAACAAATCATATGGAAGGTTAAAGGATTACTTTGAAAGTTATAAAAACTATGATTATGTCACTGCTATTAATCAAACAATTAATAGCATAAAAACTGATATTGCTAACGCTGCTTCGGAAGCTGATTCACTTTTAAATAAAGGTTTTGCTCAAAGTGAAGTTGACGTTCTAAAAGCAAATATTAAAAATTCTGATTCAGTTAAAGAAGCGCAAGAAAAATTAGACGCTGCTAAACAAAAATCTAGCAAACTAGCTCAAGAGTTAATCAATCAATCAATCAATAACTTAACAGCTCAAGTCAACAATTATAAAAACGAATTTGAAACAAACTGAGTAAGCAAAATCGGCAGCTCAAGCAATTCACTTACTTTTATTGACGACTTTAATAGTGAAATTAATACTTATATGACTAAGCTAGAAAATCTATGACAAAATTTAGCAACTACATTTGCCCAAAAACATTTTAAATTAGATGATCCTACTTTTGCTTCAAGTTTGCAAGGGTTTAACGATATAAAATCTTGATTTACTAATTGACAGAATCAAGTTAAAGCCATTTCTCAAATGCAAAATGAGTGAAGGGCAGCTAATATTCCTAATCCAAATAAAAATCACGAACTGCTAAAAATTAATCAAACGAATTGATCTGATTATGATATTGAGCAAAATCGAGCAACTTTAAAATCGGCCGAACAAGAATTTACAAAGATTAATAATCGATGAAATCTTATCGTTCAGTATCGTTCTATAGCTATTGAGTTTTACAATAAAACAATGAGTTGAGGAATGAATTTAAATGAATTCCCAGATGAAGTAGCCTTTTGAACCCAAGAAATTCCAAAATGAAAGACAGGAGCATTAGCTAACGTTGGATCAAAAAACATTAGAGATTTTTGACTCAATGAACTTTCTAATATTTATAAATTTGTTTCAGCAGAAGCGTTCTTCTTAAATAGTGATGAATTTAACAAAGGCAACTTGCTCTTGAGTCCGGAAAAAACGTTTGGGAAATACACTCAAGTCTATGCAGCATATGCAATTATGCTTTACCGTGGTAGATATTCTAAATTTGCCTGAGGAGAAAATCTACCAACGAATATTAAACAACAGTATTTAGATCTAGACGCTAAATTAAGGTCTATTGTGAGTGCGCGTTCTGGTATTACGCCCGGGAAAATTCGCGAATTTTATGCAATAATGGAACAACAATTTAATCTTATACGGCCATATCTGTAATCTCTAATATGTCTTAAAAATATCACACAAGTTGGCTGCAATCACTATAAACTAAGCCAACTTTTATTTTGCTTTTTTTATTTACTAAGTTTTATTTAAAAACATTTGAAAATGAAATTAATTATTTTTACAAAAATCATTTCCATGGATTTATTTAAAATACACAAAAATTCCTAAAACTTATTTTTTATATGTAACTAATAGATGAAAGGGCACCCCTTTTGTTGTTTTTTATAGATAAAGACATTTAAAAAATATAGATAAATTTTTGACTACATTAAATTGTCGATGATGAAAATAAAAAATCTCCGCAACTTAAAGTTAATAGGAGATTTTAAATTGACTCATTTATAACTAAAGACCTAATTCAGCATCGGTTTTAATGTTCTTATTCGATCCGATGTAAGAGAAAATTTCGGGGCTTTGTTTTAAATACTTCCCTTCAAGAATTCTTATAACACTTTCGACTGTTTCTGATAGTGGAACATATTGACCTGGTGATTTTGTAAAATGTTCGGTCATAAAGAAGTTTTGGGTAAAAAAGTTTTCTAGCTGCAGGGCTTTTTTAACAATATCTTTATTGGTTTGATCAAGTTCATCAAATCCTAAAATCAAAATTACATCTTCAAGATCTTTGTATTTTTTTAGAATTTTTTTAGCCTCAATAACGGCATCAAAATGACGTTTACCGATTAGTTTTTCATTAATAGAAGCTGAAGACGAAGCAAGTGGGTCAAATGAGGGGAAAATATTTTTAGCGGCTTGATCACGCGAAAGCACCAAGTTACCATTAAGGTGTTTGAAAATTGCCACGGCTGAAGGATCAGATAAATCATCCATTGGTAAGAAAACGGTTTGGAAACTAGTAATTGAGCCATTGTCGTTTTTAAACATACGATCTTCAATGGCGGCGATATCACTATCCATAGTAGCTTGATAACCACCAATTGAAGGACGTTTGCCCAATGAACTACTTACTTCATTGCCAGCTTGCAAAAATCTAAAGATATTGTCAATAAATAATAAGACATCTTCTTTTTCCTTGTCGCGTAGATATTCAGCTGCCGTTAGACCCATTGGTACAATTGACATTCTCGCCCCTGGCATTTCGTTCATTTTGGAAATGAAAATCGTTGAGTTTTGCATTAGATTTGATTTTTCAAGTTCTTCATATAATTCAATTCCTTCCCGTGAACGTTCACCTGAACCGATGAAAATTGAAGAAGAATCTTTAATGTTCTTATTAATGTTAAAGATAATTTCTTTCATCAACACGGTTTTACCAACGCCGGCACCACCATAAATTCCTAGCTTGTAGCCCTTTAGAATTGGCATAAAGAAGTCAATAGCTTTAATACCAGTTTCAATGATTTGGCTTTCAGTAGAAACGGTTTTTTTACCATCAATAATTGAGTTCATTTCAATTGATTTAGGTTTAGTCTTTGCCGTTTTTAGGGTGTTTCCTAGAATGTCATAGACATTCCCTTTAGCTTCTTTACCGACCGGCACTAAGAAAGTGTGTTTTAGATCCTCAACATCATCGGAGATTTTAATAGGAGCGCTAGTTTTGATTACAATTGCTAAAACAGTTTTACTATCAACAATCCGTTTGGTAATTAAAAAAGTACTATTGTTGTGCAATGCAAGAATATTATCAAGTTGTGGAACATTGCCATTTGGAAATTCAATTTCAACAACGTCATTTCAAACTTTTGAGACTTTTCCCAACATTATTTAATACCTACTTTCATTGTTGCTTTTAAAAGAAATTCGGGACTTAAATCAATAAATTTCTTCCGTGATTCTAATTTTCAATCTAAATTGTTGTATTTAGCAAATTGTTCTAATGAGTTTTCAAAGTAATCGCGCATGTTATCGTCATTAACTTCACCATTTTCTAAGATTGCTGCATAAATGCTTTTAGCAACACGATCATTTTCGATTAAGTAATCAACAAATTTAAGTGCCACTTCTGAATCGCCAACAGATTCAAACGTACCTCAACTAATTAGTTTACTTGTTAGAAGAATTAATTTGTGTGAATATAGTGATACACCCACTTGATTGAACATTTTTTCAACCATTTCTCCTTTTGAAAGTAAACTAGCGGTTTCTTTATTTAAATCGTACTTAAGTGAGGTTAATTTTAAATTACGTTTATAAGAGCGATAGATTTTGTTAATTTCGCCAGCTACTTTGGTGATGTTATAGTTTTGGACACTAGATCCTGTTCTTGAAACCGAAAGTTCAATATCAATAGCTGGTAGTTTACCTGAACTAAAAAGTTCTGAGTTAGTAACTATTTGACCATCGGTAATGGAAATGATGTTGCTGCTAATTAAACTAGTAATATCATTGTCAACGGTTTGCACAATTGGAAGCGCAGTAATTGTTTTTTTGTTTTTAAATTTTCCTGCTCGCTCTAGAAGCGATGAATGTGCAAAGAAAACATCACTTGGAAAGGCTTCTTTACCAACGGGTTTGTCAATTAGCAAGGCAATTTCTCTAAAGATGTTGGCATGTTTTGTCAAGTCATCAAAAACAATTAAAACATCATCTTCAAAGCTAATGTTTTCAGCATGAGCCATCGCAATATAAGGTACTAAGTATTGTTCATAAGAGTTAGTAGAAGCAGCTGAGATAATGATGGTGTTTTTCATGACATCATACTCATTAAGCATTTCATAAATGCTTGCTAGTTCTTGTTTTTTAATCCCGATTGCTACATATATATTTTTAACATCGCTTTGACGTTGATTAATAATAGTGTTAAGTGCTAAGAAAGTTTTACCAGTTTGACGATCGCCAATAATTAATTCCCTTTGGCCTTTGCCGATTGGAATTAAAAGATCAATTGCAATCACTCCGGTATATAACTGTTCATTTAAAGTTTGCACTGACGAAAGACTATGTGCCAAATTAAAGGGATTGCCTTCGTTTGGATATCAATCAGCAGAATTTAATTTGGCTTGGGATTGATTTTCGGGATAAATCACATTGCCATAAATATCAATAATGTTGCCAAAATAATTTTTTGAAGTTAAAACACTAGTTTTATTACTTGAAGGAATAATTTCGTCACCAATTTGGTATTTAGTAGATTCGTCGCTAATTAGCAAATAAGCGTTTTCTTTAGTAGCGTGAATCAAAAATCCTTTTAAATTAGGATTGCTTTTCAAATTATAAAAAGTATTTTGTTGATAAGGATATTCGCCACTAACTTCGATAATATAATCAAAAATTGCTGTAATGCGGGGATTGAGAGTGGTCGTAGTCATTGGTTTATTAGTCATTATATAATTCCTCCTAAGGTAATTGCTAGTATTAAGGTAAAAATGGCAGTCATAATTGCACCCATTACCACTAATGCAATATTAATTTTTTTAGTTTTGTCTTTAGTTCGATCTTTAATCAACATAGTAGTGCCATAGATTAACATAATTAGACCTAAGGCGATGAAGATCGCTGCGCTAATTTTAATTAAAGTTTTTTGGTTTTGCGATTGTTCTTGCAATACTTTTGTTATTTCTTGATAGTTAGTTTGAAAAGTTTTTTTAGCAGTATCAGTACTTAATTCCGATTCTTTTTTATTTAAGGCCGCTAGAGATAGTAGCAGTTTGTGAACTTTTTTTAGTTGTTGTACATACGTCTCGTATGAGCCATTAGCAGAGCCACTAAAGTTTTTTGATTGCACTACTAGTAGTTGAATTGAGCGTTCCAACTCACGCATACCTTTATCCAAAATAGAAACATCCATATTTTGTGCTTTAAAAGTTTCATTAAAAATCTTATTTATTGTCTTTTTATTTTCGATTAGACTATTGCGAAGTTGACTATATACTTGTTCATAAGAAAATGCTAAGTGGCTTCAGAAATAAATATCATTAGTCTTAGTGCCCCGTAGTTCATTAAAATACTGTTCGGTGGTAGCTGAGGCGAATTTTTCTTGGTTTATCTTAGTATTTAGATCGTAGTTAATATAACTAGAGCGCATTGATCGATAGATTGCTTTGTAATCTTTGTTACTATACAATGATATTGCTACAAAAACCATATCAAATAGTGCTTGTCGCAAGGTATTGCTAGTACCAATTAGTTTATAATCAAGATTTTTTTCAACGCCAAGTGCGGCATAAAACTTAATGATCTGTTTGTTAATAGCATCCACTGCTATCTCATCAAGCTGATTTTGTTGCAAGGTATAATTATTGACCTCGTTTACTTCATATTGTCGAGTTTTTTCGGGGTTAACTAAGTCTTTAATTAAAACAGTATATTTTAATGTATTACCGTTTTGACTAACCGAAGTTACCGTATATGAAAAACGAATATTAATAGGGTTTTCAAAGAAAAAGTATTCATTAGAACGATTTGAAGTGTATCCACTAACAATTCGTGAAGGATTAGTCAAATATTTGGTTCGAATTCTCGGCACTAATGGGGCTACATTTTCAATGGATGGATCAAAGTCTTTGGGCTTATCTTCGGGAATAATTTCTGGTGGTTGCTCTGGTTTTGGGGGAGTTTTTGGAGTTTGTTCATTGTTTTTTTGATTATGCTCTAAATCATATTCAATTACACGAGTTGTCACACAGCTAGCAATATATTCGCTTCAACTTTTAAAACCTTTAGGTAGATCAACATCAATAATACTATGAGTTTGATTGCCGACCTTAATTTCTTTGATGTTTAATTTGTTGCCTTTTTTAGCATTAGGAAGATCCTCTTTGTTAAGGGCGATACTTTCTCAAGCTTTAATTAATCCTTGCAAATAATCAGTAACAACTTTTTTATACTCTTCATAGGTAAGGACATTATCTTCATCTTTTTCTTTTACAAAACTTTTAGGGTCATTTCCAATAGCTTTTTTATAGTCACTTGGATCTTTTTCTCCCCAAATAACGCCGGCATATTCTTTTTTGTTGTAAGTCAACTTGCCATAAGTATATTTTTTGTTATCACTATATACCCTCGGAAAGTTCAAATGAAAATTATTAGCAAAAGGGTCAGCTAGAATTTTTGTGGAATTCTCAGTAAAATAAGATAAAACTTGTCGGTAGTAATAAGTAGCAATAAGCCTTTCTTCAAGTGGCGTTTTCTCATCGCTTTTTAGTTCTTCAATTAACTTATTTAAGCGCCCTTTTATTTCGTTAAGAAACGTTTTACCATGAATCTTTCATTCATCTTCAAAAAGTTTTTTGAAAGTGCCCCATTCAGGACTTAGACCTTTAGGCTTGGAATTTTCTGATTTAGGATCTTGCGTTTTAGGGTCGGTTGGCTTAGGATCATCTCGTAAGTTAGTTGTGGAAGAAATCGCTGATAGAGGAAGAAGTGAAACTAAGGGTAGTCCCAAAATAAGTAATTTAATTTTTTTCATATTCACCTTCTTTCACAAGACTATATTTGGCGATTAATTCTAAAAAGTATTTTTTCTTTTCTAGATCTCATTTATTAACAAGATCATCATAAGAAGTTCCTAACAACCCTAAAAGCTCAAGTTCAATAATTTGTTTTTTGATTACTTTCAATTCGTTTTTCGTGGTAGTAGATAAATCTTTTTGTGCTATTCAAAAAACTAATGGCTCAGAGCTTTTAATTCTAAAGATATCCGCTGAGGCACTGAATGAAAAATTATTAAGTAGTAGGTATTTTTCATCTTTGTGGTTAAAAGTCAATTTAACTAAACCTTTTTCAAAACTACCAATGGAATTGGGGCTAATTTCGTATCAATCTTCAATAATTTCATTATAAAAACTAATTTGCACTTCGCGAAATGTTTTTGATTTTAAAGGATAGTCATAAATTAAAGTAAAATAGTTAGCCACGGCTGCCTCCCATAATTTTGCGAGGTTTTGAAATTAACATAATCTCTTCAATTTCTCTTTCCCGACGAAGTTGCAAGTATTTGCGTTTTTTAGTTTTGATTTGCTCATCTAATTCATTTGCTAATTTATTTGCATGAACTAACTTGTTTTTTTCATTGAAGAAAGAGCTTTCGAACAATAAGGTTGCAATAACATTTTTTAAATAGTTAGAAATCTCGTTATTAACAAAACCTTCAATGTTTGGATAAATTTTGATATTCTTAGTCGCAAAAGAAAATTGGTATGCCAACGCTTCTTGAGTCGATTCTTCAAAATTGCTTAAGTTGTTTTCTTTAATCGGAAGAATTTGGATGCATTTGTCTTTGATTTTGGTTGAGTTTAAAACAAATTTCACAGCACCAATATTTTTATTAAGAAATTCGTATTTAATTAAATTACTAATTTCATATTTTAAAACATCAATGTTGGCGTTTTGCGAAACTGAATAAATAACATTTAAATTGTTTTCCTTGCCAAATCGTTTAGCTTCTTCACCAATCAAAATGAAAATATCTTTACTAAAATCGGCAGTTTTGGCTAAGTAGTCTTTATATCTTTTAAATGAATCGGTTTCGTGTTTTTGCTCTTCTGTTATAAAAACATAAAGCGTTTTTTTACTATCAATACGATTAAGTTTTTCGATGATTTTTCGCGGTTTGGAATCAATAAAAATATTACTTACGAAAAAATTGTCAATCACGTAGTTTAGCAGAGAAACATTATTTAGGGTGTTTTGGTAACTTTCGTTTAACTTGCGCGAAAGTTTTAGCATATTAACTAGCAAAATATTCTTATCACTTTCAACTTTTTCTTGAATGATTTGAAGATTCTCTAGTTTTTTCTTAGTTTTCTTTAAATCCACAATACCCTTCTTTCTAACTTCTTTCTAAATAAGCTCTTTGCTAAAAGTGATTTTTAGTGATTTAGTTTCTTGCGAAATGAAAATAATCGTATTATTAACAATTTCTAGACATTTCTTTTGATTAAGTAAACTGTTTATTTTTTCGTTAAAAATATTTAAAAAGTTAGCAATCGCTTCATCATCAGATTTACTTAGATTAACGGCTTCAACGTTTGATGATTCTTTTAGGCTAATAATTGGCACTAATTTAGTTAATGAATAGCGTAAATTTAAATTAAAAGTTATAACAAAAGAACGAAAGACAATATCTTGTTTTTTGAAAATTGCTTGTTCTAATTTGTTAACTAATTCGCTAGCAAATGCACCACGAATTTCTAGTTTGCTTTCAATTAATGAAGATGAAAGCAATTTTTCAAAACTAACAAAATTAGGGCCGGTTTTTAACTCCTCAAATAACTCGTAGTTTTGCTCTTCTAGTTTTTTTCTTTCAAGTGCTTCTTGCTCTTGAAGTTTACGGTCTTTTTTTGAGGCTTTAGGCATTAGCAGCTCCTTGTTTTTGGTTAATATGTTTTTTTAACTTTTGATTGATTTTGATGTATTGAACTACGCTATTTAATAAACTAATTAAACTAATAGCAACAATTAGAATAGTAAAGATATTTTTAATATTGAAGTTCGATGTTACAACCCATAGTTTGTAATTAGCATTAGCTTCAAGATATTTATTTAGCATATTCATTAATAAAACCGCAATTAATAGCAACCCTAGGATAGTGATAAATAAAGTTTTTCATCAATTGATTTGGCTGCGGATAGCTATTTTAGTAATAGAAATTACTAAAATAGCAAGACTAGCTACTAAAAGATTAACTAAACTAACAGTAGCATTAGTGTTTAGAAGATCGAAAAGTAGTAAAGTTGAAGAAATTAAAAGTAAACTCGAGTAAAAAATAACATCATTAACTAATACATTGTCTTTTCTAATCTTTTGAAATCTTAGTAATAGTGGATAAGTAATAGCTACTAATGAAGGAACTAAAGCATAAAGTGTAAAGACTCAGTCTAGAGGGTTTTTAGTGCCAAAAATGTTAGCGCTTTGATATCTAAAGATAAAACTAAAAGCTACAACTAGAACTGGAAATAGAATAACTAACATAAATTCAGCAATAGCCATAAAGTAACCACTAAAGATTTTGAAATTAATTACTTTGATAATGAAGGTTAGATTAGCAAAAGCAATTAAAGTAATTGAAACTACTACAACTAAAAAGGTAATTAGAATGTTAAGAACGGTTCTTGAACCTAAGTAGTTGTTAACAAAATCGTAGAATTTATTATTAACGAAGATATATGTTTTATCTGGTGCAAACACATAAATAAGGGTTAAAAATAAGGTTATTAGTAGATAAGAAATAGCTTTGATTATAAGCGAAATAGCAATAATCTTTTTACTTCGGTAAGTAAGAATTGGGTTAGTTTTCTTTAAATAATTAAATTGCAACACTTCATAAACAGCATTAATAAGATAAAGTGGAATAAATAGCAGCGAAATTCAAATTAGCGAAGTAAAAGCCGCTGCATATTGATCTTTTTTTATCAAAGTAGTGCCATTGTAAAAATACATAATCAAAAAAATGGCAATAGCGTACAAAATATAAAGCGTAAAGAATGGCCAATATTTATTAATACGTTCTTTAACACTAAATAAATTAATGTAATTTTTAATTAACGCTCCGACTAAAAAAGAACTTAGTAATAGCATTCTTACAATAATCATGAAATTACGTTCTTTTAACGGTGGCGAAGTAAAATTAAATAACAATCTTGCATCGTTATTTACTAATGAAAATCCTAATAAGGTCCGTTCAAAAAAAATCAAAACTAATAATATCAATAAGGAACTTATTGATATTAAAGTCCATTTATAAATTTTGATTTTTTCAACTTGTTTTTTATATATTTTTTGCTCTTCAAAATTTTGCAAAGAAAGTTCTTGTATTGTTTTATTTTCCATTGTTGCTAAATTCGAATCCTTCGGCTATCTTGTCAAAACCTTCCGGGAACAGTGCACTTTTTTCATTAGCGTATAATTTTTTCATGGCTTCACGATATGAAACGCCTACATTTTGATCCATGCCACCACCATAAATTAAGTCATATTGTGGCAATTTATATTCATTTCCAAAGGCGCCTTTGTAATCGAAGCCCTCTGAACGAAATGCGGCTGCAAGTCCAGTTGAAGCACTTTGAATTCCGGTGTGGAATATTGCCACTAGTTCGTTAGCTTGAGTTCTAATCGATGAACCAGATGAACCACCGCCAGGCGAGTAGTGTTTAGGCATATAATTTAGACCCATTGCGATTCATTCTTTTCCATCATGAGTTTTAAATAAACTATCACCATTATGATAACTAGAAATAAATGCATCAACTACTCCTGGTTTGTCAGTGAAGGTACGGGCGCCAATTGCATATGACAAGTAATTACCAGAATTAAGTTTTTTTTCTAAGTTAGAATCAATACGACCAGATTTAATTGCTTCATAAAATACAGATTCAGAATTAACTCAAAAACTGCTTGAATAATTTCTAAGTTTTATTTGATCATCGTCTTCATATTGTTTCAAGAAATGATCACTTCTTGAATTTGGTCAACCAGCAGCATATAGGCTATCTCCTGTATAAGTATCTGCTTGGCCTTGTTTAATACCTAACTGTCTATCGATTTTGCTATAGTCTTTTAAATACGAGACTTTTTTAAATTTGATTTTGTCGGTGTTGCTATCATCAGCATAATTATTAGTTAATTCTCTTGCGAAATCTTCTGCGCTATCAAAGCCAGTGCCAGTTTTCCCGCCTGCACGGGCATATAATTTTTCAAAATCAAGCTCTAGTACTGAAAAATCAACAAATTCTTTAGCATCCTTGTATTTAGTTTTTTGTGATTCAATTAAATAATCTGCTGGATCTTTTTTTAGAAAATCTTTAGCCTCATAAACAGTTTTAACACCTTTGTCTTCGTTTTTATCATTTTCATTTTCTCTTAAATTAAAGTTATATTGTTTGTAAAAACTATTAGTTTCTGCTAGGGTCGTTTTGAAAATTGTTTTTGTTCCTAAATTTCTATCTAGTTTTCCTAAAGAAAAACGTAATGTATCTTTTCTAAAAGTATCCGAAACATGAATATTGGTTCCGAAATATCACTTAGTAGGATATTTACCATCATTTTTTTTGATATAGTCCATTATTCACATCGTGCCTTGTTCGGCAATAGTTTTTTTTCAATCGGTGAGATTTTTAGGACTAGGATTATTTGTTGATACTAAATAAGTTTGATGAGCAATTTTGCGATACATTTCATTTGGTAGTAATCTAGCTAAGCCATTTATGGCAAATGGATTACGGTTTATAGCATCAACTCATGACAATGTTTTAGGAGTTTCGCTGCCTTCTTGAAGCGCCAAACCCTTGAAGTTGCCTTGCTCATCATAATTTGGAAGCGTAAAACCTTTTTTAAGGGAATTGTCGTAGGTATCAATTCCGATTTCTTTAGCGATTTTGTCAAAAGCTTCTTTTTTAGATTTAGTAGTTGTTATTTCTTTACGAAGTTTCGCAACATCTACGCCTTTACTTTTTAAATATCCCTCTAAAGAGGCTATGTATTTTTCATTGTCTATATTGAAACGTTCGCTTTGTGTCATTTCAATATATTTGGCAAGATCACTTTTTAATCTTTCGGTGGGATCATGATCAATTTTGCCATTTTCATCTGCTCCATAGGGATTATTTGAAAATCCACTCATCGGAATATCAATTTCTTCAAAATTAGTTGAATCATTTTTATCAGTAATTTTTACTCTAATAGTAAACTTGCCGGTTTTATTCGAACTTTGTTTTCCAGTCGCAGGGTCGTCTTGATCCTTAATTACCGCATAAACTTTCGCATCAACCTTAGAAGCATCTTTGCCATTAACTTTTAGCTCAACGTCATCAGTACTTACACTTGATGGAAGAATTCTATTTCACCCTTCTTTTGTTTTACCTTTTATTTTGTCAACTTCAACACTAACATCAAATTTACTTGATTTTTTGGCTTCGGGAGATGGATTTACTTGATCTTTCGGACTACCACAAGCACTTGAGACAAGACTAAGAAAAATTGGCGAAGCCACTAGAAGCGAAGATAAAAATATTTTTTTAACTTTTTTTGTATCTTTCATAAGTTTATTTCTCCTTTTGATTAAAGAATTTCATATCCTGAGTTAGTTGAAGTTTTGTAACCAAGGCTATTAAGTTTAGAAGCTAGAGCACTGTCAGAAGAATTGACTTCAATTTCTTTTGAAAGGTTTTCAGCACATTTTAAAAGAATTTGTAAGTTTCTTACACCGCTATCATTTAGTTGGTGACCCTTTGCAACAATTCTTAGTTTTTTTGTAATATTGCCATTACTAAATAGAATTCTTGTTTTTGGTGGTCCCATCTCATTGTGAGCTAAAACATCAAAGTTTGCATTGTTTAACTCATCGGCATCAATTTCTCAAATATCACTATCATTGCTTAAAACTAATCTTTTTAATCTTCTTGAACCATTGACTCTTTTATTAATATCGCCAAATTCTAAACCACGTAAACTCTTTAACTCTGGCACTCTACTTAAGTCAAGACCTGTTGGGTAACTATTACCCTTTTCATCGTGATCAGGGTCAAGACCTGGCCCAAAACCGCCTTGGAAAATAGGTTCGTTATTTCTAACATAGTAAGCCATTCTTAAACCTTCGTTGATTCTTTCTATTTTTTCTTTCAAAGTGGATCCAGATTTATTGTAATCATCAGGATCAAACGACAATGAGTTAAAGGTTATTCTTGTGGCAATTTTTGAACCATAACGATAGCCGGAACTAACATTATAGTCAACTGTATTAATTCACTTAACTTTACGAAAAGCATTTGGATTAAATGATCATTCGTCTTTTAAGGAATTTCCGGTAGTGTACATTGAAAGTTCATCAATTTCTTTATTTTTAAGTTTAATCAATGCACTAGTATTAGTTGTTTCAAAAAATAGTTCTAACTGTTTGATTTTGTCAGGAAGTGCTGAGAGAATTTCTTCGAAATTTTGTTGGTTATTATTTAAGCCCATATTAATGATCCTATAACCAGTAATTTCAACCTTATTAGTTTTTAGTTTTTCAATCACTTCTTTAGCTTTTTGATAAGCCTTAGGATTTGAAGCGTCAATTGTTAGAACAATGCCTTCATTTAATTTTCCTTCGATTTTTTCTTTTCTTGTTAATTTTGAAAAGTTGATGCCGTCGCCATCTTCAAGGCCATAACCAGATTTGTAATCATTAGTAACGTCTTTTTTATCTCACCCTGGATAGCTGCCCTCAAGAATAGACCCTGAATACCTATGTTCAGAGGAGTTGTAACCAAACACTCTTTTTTGATTATTGTCTCTCGTAATACGCGCAACAGTGCCATTAAAACTTGGATGCGGTGAGTATGAGTGTGATTCGAGTTCACCATTTTCATTAATGTACATATTATCAGCACTTGGAGTAAGACCTTCTTTTAGGTATTTTTCGGTTTGTGAAGAAAGCTTTGTAAATTTGTTAGGGTCTAGATTTTTAACAATTCAAAGTTTTCTTCTTTGCTCGCCATATTCACCGTTTCATTCTCCTTTAGCCAAAAGTTCCTCGTACTCTTTTTCTTTTCCTTCTTTAAGAAATTTTTTAAAATTTCCTGAATTTATTAATCTTTCGTAACGATAAATTATTTTTTCAAGCAGGTTTTTTAGCGGGGGCTGGTTATTGTAATACTTAAATGCATCTTTAGAATCATCTTGAAAGCCATGTTCCAAAAACGCATTGTCTACCTTATTAGCGCCTTCTAGTGCATTTTTAAGAGCATTTTTGCGAAGTTCTTCAGTGACTTCAACCTCTAGAATTTTGTCAACCGGTTGATTTATATATTTGGATAAATTAGTTAAACCTTTTCGTTTATCTTCTTCTCATTCTTCACGAGGTTTACGCTTTTTAACCTTTACTCTAACATTGGCTCCGCCAATGGTAAAATTCTGTCACTCAACATCGCTTGATTCAGGATCTGAGTTAATAGGCGGATTTTTAGGCTTAGGCACAGGTGAAGTCTCTGGCTTGGGTTCAGGCTTTGATTCAGTATGAAGTTCATCTTTTTTTGGAATGATTTCTTCTTTTTTTTCTTCAAGTTTTTTCTTGGGAAGATTTAAATCACGATTTGAATTAAATTCATCCCCTTGAGGAATGCCATCTTCAATTTTGCTGTCAATTCCACGACCATTAATGTTTAGGTTCATATCAGTATTACTTGGTCTTTGGACCGTAAATAGTCCAAACGATACAAAAGCTGATGCAGATAGAATGGCTCCACCGATTCCTAAAGCAATTTTTGTTTTTTTCTTCAACTCACGCATGTTTCTAGCTCCTTTAACTTTTAGTAAAAAAATTAGAAATAAATTTAACACAAAAATAACAAAAGTTTTTTTTTTTTTTTGTAATTTGTAGATTTGTTACATATTTAAATGCGTTTAGTCATACAAAAAGATGCCAAAAGGCTAATTTACTGAGCTTGCTGCGATTTATTGTATTAGGTAAATCTAATATAGATTTACTTTGTGAAAAAAATTAAATATTGAGCGGCAATAAAAAACACTAGACAATGCAATTCTAGTGTTCATTAAAAATTTGCGTTGTACAAATAAATGATATGGCTGCCCTTGTTAGATTCGAACTAACGAATGACGGTACCAAAAACCGCTGCCTTTCCACTTGGCTAAAGGGCAAAATGGTGGAGGGGGAGGGATTCGAACCCCCGAACCGTTAGGAAGTGGGTTACAGCCACCCGCGTTTGGCCGCTTCGCTACCCCTCCGTGCAATTTGCAAATAACATTATATATTATTTTTGCAAAATTGCTTTTAATTATTTATAACAATTTTTATTATTTAACAATCCGACTATTAATTGTTTTAGCAGCAATAGTGCCATCGCTTGTTGCTGTTGTAATTTGACGCACATCTTTGGCCACGACATCACCAGCGGCAAAAATGTTTTTAATTTTGGTTTCCATATTATGATCAACTTCAATAAATTTGCGTTCATTTAAGATTTCTTTGTCAAGAAAATCAGTTGCTGGTAATTGTCCAATGTATGGAAATAGTCCTTTAATTTTCATCTCAGACACTTCCCCATTAATGTTCACTTTAATAGCTTCTAGTTCATCTTGGCCAATTAGTTCTAGTACTTGCGAATTTTCGTGAACGATGATTTTAGAATGTTTTTTTACATCATCAACCAAGCGTTTTTCGGCGATGATTCCATCGCGTACAAAAATGTGCACCTCAGATGCTAAACTAGCTAAACTAATAGACTCTTCAAAAGCGGAATTTCCGCCGCCGATAATTGCACATGGTTGATTTTTAAAAATAACACCATCACAAAGAACGCAATAAGAAACACCGCGGTGATTAAATTTTTCAATGTTAACGATATCGCTAGGAATCCGGTTTTTCATTCCTGTCGCAATAATAATTGCTTTAGCATGATACTCTTCGCCCGATTCCATAATAACAGTTTTATCAAAGTCACCATTTGAAATGATTTTAATAGCCTTACCAAAGATTAAAGAAGCACCATTGCGAGTTGCTTGATTATAAAAATGGGTCGCTAAAGAAGGGCCAGTAATATTATCAAAACCAGGGTAATTTTCAATTTTAGATTGTTCAATAATTTTCCCACCAGGGGCATAGCTTTCAATGAAAGCAACGTCCATGTTATTTCTTGCAAGATAAATAGCGGCTGTTAGCCCTGCGGGCCCAGCACCAATAATTAATACATCATATTTAGCCATCAATATCACCTAATTTCTAAACTTATTTTGCTTCCATAATCGGAGTATCGTTTTCCGAATTGTTGCTTTGTAAAGAAGTTGGTCTAGTTCTTAAAGCTGCGCCATGACGCATTTCACGGTACTTTGGTTCGTACACTAAAAAATAGAAAATATTAGCAAGTTTTTCATTTTTATAAACTGGGATTTTGTAAACATTGTAGTTAAGTTTGTTAATAAATTCAAACATTAAAATTAAGAAAAGACCAAGAATAATGTAACTTACTGATAAGACAGTATAGAATTTGAAGCTTTCTTCTCTTAGCGGTTCCATACCGGTTCTTAAAATGCCGTAGTAAACTAAATATATACCACCAGTAGTTCCTGGTCTTAGTCAGTTTCAGTAATTTAGTACTCAACAAATAATTACATAGGCCACTAAGTTAGCAATTGATTCGTACAAGAATAGGGGTAGACGATACTTACCACCAATATACATATGTTTACGGATAAGGTCAGGTAAAATGCGAAATGCAAGAGAGTCTTCTGACATAACTCCGCCATATACTTCGTGGTTAGCAAAGTTTCCTCAACGGCCAATTGCTTGTCCAATTAAGACCGCAGGAATAATAATTGAAAATGCCTTTTTAATGTCGATTTTGTTCGCTGATTTTGAAAAAGTAATATAGGAAATGCAACACAATGCGGCGGTAATAACCCCACCTTGAATTGAAAGACCGCCTTCTCAAATGGCGTAGAATTTCTTTCAAACTGATCAATTGCCGACACTAGATTGCTCTAACAAGAAAAATAGTCTTGCCCCGGCCATAGCAGTTGGCAAAGCAATAAAAATTAAGATTGCTAATTTTTCAAAAGGATATTTTTCTCTTCTTCAAAAAAATCAAATTGTAAAAATTGAAGCAATCATCCCCAACATGATACATAATGAATAAACGTTAAAGGGACCCACTTTTAAAGCTACACCGGAAAAATCAGTTGGTTTCATCTTTGTCCTTTCTAAGAATGCCTACATGTTTATAGACTTTTAAAATTATAAAACATTAAAACTAAAATAATTAGTTAAGAATTTTTCTTAAATACTCAGCGGTGTATGAAAAATTGTGTTTCGCCACTTGCTCAGGTGTTCCTGAAACAATAATTTGCCCACCACCTTCACCGCCATCTGGTCCTAAATCAATAATATGATCAGCGCACTTAATAACATCTAAATTATGTTCAATTACAACAACTGTATCACCGTTATTAACAATTTTATTTAAAACATTAAGTAGGTTTGAAACATCATAAGGATGCAATCCAGTAGTTGGCTCATCCAAGACATAAAGTGACTTGCCTGTAGGTTTTTTTTGTAAATAAGTTGCTAGTTTCACCCGTTGTGCCTCGCCACCACTTAGAGTAGTTGCGCTTTGACCAAGCGTAATATATCCTAGCCCAACTTCTAGTAAAGTTTCTAGTTTGTCGCGGATTTTACTTCTTTGTAAAAAGAAGTTGTAAGCTTGTTCAATTGTCATCGATAAAACATCATAGATACTTTTACCGTGGTATTTAATTTCAAGCGTTTCCAAGTTATAACGTTTACCATTGCAATGATCGCAAGTAACATAAACATCTGGTAGAAAGTGCATTTCAATACGAATTGCGCCATCACCTTGACATTTATCACAACGCCCACCAGGAATATTAAATGAGAAACGCGAACGACTATAACCTCTAATTTTGGCTTCTTCGGTCGCAGCAAACACATCACGAATGTCATCAAAAACTGAAGTATAAGTGGCCGGATTAGAACGCGGCGTTCTTCCAATTGGAGTTTGCGTAATTTGCACTAATTTATCCACATTAAATTGCCCCGATAAGTCAGCGTCTTTGCGAATATCATAACTAGCACTATTTAAAAAGCGTGAAAGTCTTGTCACTAATTCTTCATTAATTAAACTACTTTTACCTGAGCCACTTACACCAGTAATAGCGATTAATTTGCCTAGTGGAAGGCTTAAAGTTACATCTTTTAGATTATTGGTTTTAGCATGTTTTAAAACTAGAACTTTACCATTGCCTGAACGACGGCTTTTGGGCACTTCAATTTTCAAATCACCATTTAAATATTTTCCGGTAATTGAATTTTCGCATTTCATCAAATCATCAACTTTACCACTAAAAACAATTTCGCCACCATGTTCACCAGCACGAGGGCCAATATCAACAACATAATCAGCCTGCCTAATGGTATCTTCATCATGTTCCACTACAATTAAAGAATTACCAATTGAAACCATGTGTTTTAACGAATTTAGTAGCTTTTCATTGTCTTTTTGGTGAAGTCCAATTGAAGGTTCATCTAACACATATAAAACTCCCGTTAAATTAGAACCAATTTGAGTTGCTAATCTAATCCGTTGAGCTTCACCACCACTAAGAGTTTCAGCTTTACGATTTAAAGTTAAATATTGCAATCCAACATTAATTAAAAAAGTAACACGGTGTTTAATTTCTGTTAGGATAAGACTACTAATTTCTTGTTCTAGATCATTTAGTTCAAGACCATTGATAATAGTGTTAATTTTTTCAATTGAACAGTCGCATATTTCATTAATATTTAGATTAGCTATCTTAACAGAAAGAGCATATTTATTCAATCTTGCACCATGACATTCATCACAAGGGATATCTGCTAAAAACTTTTTGTAATAAGTACGTCACTCTTCAGATTTTGTTTCAAAATAACGTCTTTCAATCTTATCAACGACACCTTCAATTTTTATAGTTGCTTCGTGTAAATAGCCTGATGATGAAGTGTGTTTAATCGCAATTGGTTCATAAGAGCCATGTTTGATAATGTTGATTTGTTCTTTGCTTAGATCCATAATCGGCGTATTAATATCAATATCGTAATATTTTAGAAGTGAATTAAACTCTTGCCATTCTAGATTAAGAGTGCCAATTAGATTTTTGTAGTAGATAATTCCACCTTCGGCAATTGAAAGACTTTTATCAGGGCAAAGTAAATCAAAATCCACTTTTTGTAGCGCTCCTAAGCCTTTACATTTTAAGCACATACCCGCAGGTGAGTTAAATGAGAATAGTTTTGGTTCAATCTTAGGCATATTAAAATCGCCAAATTCGCAGCTGTGGTTAATTGAAAAAGTTGTTTTAGATTTATTAGGCACTTCTACAACGACTAACCCTTTGCCATATTCAAGAGCGTTTTCAACTGCTTCAGCAACACGAGCATAAATATCATCTTCTAAAACAAGACGATCTATGACTAGCTCAATTGTCCATTTTTTGTTTTTGTCAAGGGTAATTTCGTTATCAAGACTGTAAATTTCATCATTGATTTTCACCCTTAAAAAACCATCTCTTTTTAAAGACGCCAACAAGGTTTGGTGGCTTCCTTTTTGGAAGGTTACAAGGGGAGCTAAAATATAAATTTTTTCACCTTTAGGGTTTTGATAGATTGCATCTAAAATATCTTTAGAGCGTTGAGCAGTGATTTCAATTTTATGATTTGGACAATAAGCTTTTCCAACTCTAGCATATAGCAATCTTAAATAATCATAAATTTCAGTTACAGTACCCACAATACTACGAGGGTTATTGTGAGTAGTTTTTTGTTCAATCGAAATAGCTGGGCTTAGTCCATCAATACTTTCGACATTTGGTTTTTTAGTGCCCCCTAAAAATTGACGTGCATAACTTGAAAGACTGTCTATATAACGACGTCTTCCTTCTTCATATATTGTGTTAAACGCCAAAGAAGATTTACCAGAGCCACTTAAGCCTGTAAACAGCACAAAACTATTCCTTGGAATAGTAACATTTACATTTTTTAGGTTGTTTTCTTTAGCACCTTTTACTATTATTTTGTCATTCATATAGTTATTAATTATAACTTTCAACACTAAAAACCACGATAAATTTTTCAATAAAAGCAGTTAAAATTCACTAGTTATTTTTATGCAAATTTGTTAGTAAAAATTGCTTTAATAACTAGTATAAAACATCACATGAAGATCTTTAAATAGTAATAACATATAAATTTAATGAACTCAAAAAAGTAAAAGAAGATTTTTTGGGACGATATTGCAATTAAAAAATGCCTCTATCTAATGAGAATAGAAGCATTATTTTATTATTATTTAAATAGTTTTAAAGACAGTCAATACTATAAAGAGCCATAAAATTTTTCAACTAAATACCCATGATAAACATTTAGAAATTCATGTAATGGTTTTTCTAAAGTAGTTTTACCGCCATCTAAACTATAAGTGATATTAGTAGAAGGATTGTAAAATAGATCTTCAATATCAATATCGCGATATGTTACAAAGGTATTACGTTTTACATTAGCATAGATTGGATCATTTGCACGAATGTTGTATAAATAATCTTCATAGTTGCTATTTCTTTCTTTAGGATCATCATTTTTAACTAAATCTTTAGTTTCCATTAAAAGTTTTGCCTTAGCATCGGCTTTATCCATTCAAATGATTTCTTCTTCGATTTTGTTTGTTGCTTGCACTTGTTTGCCTTCAGAGCCGACAATGCCCAACATGCGACCTTCGTTTTCTTTTTCAACTTCAATTTGATTGTTAAGTTCGTTAAAGTATAAAATTTTAAATTTTTGATCTAAATATGTGTAGTATTTAGCTTTTAAACTATTAGCTTCTCCCACTTTATTTAGGTCGTTATATTGTTTAATAAATTTTGCTAGTACTCTTGGCGCTAAAGGATTGTCTATTGTGATTTTATTAAGATCTAATTTAATCTCTTCAGGAAAACTGTTGGTTAATGTTTTTTGATTTTTTAGGCTTCTTAACTCGTCTGGTAAATTCTTGCTGTGTGCGTATTGTGGTTCTTTGAAAGTAGCCAAATAACTAATTAGCATAAATAGATTAAAGGCTAATGACACAATAAAAGTGGTAGCCAAAAGTGCGTAGTAACTAACTGCAAAGCTGCTGGTTGTGCTTTCACCACGGTTAATTAATTTAACTAAAACGATCGTAGTAGACACTAAAAGCACGACGGTAAAAACATTAATAAGCATATAAGTAAAAAAAGATGAAGACTTAGGAGAAAATCCTTGAACATAAGGTTTAACTAGCTCTTTTCCTAAAACGTTTTTGGTTTTATTTAAAGATCTTTTTCAGCCAAATGCAAATTTAATAGCAAAGTAAGCCAACCCCAAGAAAAGTAAAGTTAGCCCAATTAATCAAGCAGTATTATTAGTGCTTGTTTTAGGTTGTGGAGTAGTAGCTGATAGTATTTTAGTGATCATGAGTTATTTTTTCCTTTGCTAATTATTATTTTCTGAATCATCCTTAGAAGGATTATTTTCAGATGGATTCATTATCTCTGAAGTCCTTTGGCTTGGTGTGCCACTAGTTGCTGGTTTTTGTTTTTCTTCAAAGATAGTAGCAATTTTATCAATTAATTGTTCATTTGAAAACTCATCAGCGCCATAAATGTTTAATTTATTGGCCATATTAATAAGTTGATCACGTTCTAGTGCTTGTAACTTTGCACGATATTCATGATTTGTCGTAGAACTAGTAGTTGCTGCTCCTAAAATAACATTTTCTGAACTTTCGTTGTTATTTGAAGTGTTGCCATTAGCATTAAAGATATTGTTTAGTTGGCTAAAGACATCATTAGTTTGTGAAGAATTCTTTTGATTAATTAAAAAAGTTTCATAAGCAAATTTATAAATGATTCTTCTTACTCTCATCATATAGATAAAAATGAATGCAAATACGAAAGTTAAGGTTGCAGCAAACGATAAAATGCCATTAATATCTCATGAAGCAAAACCTGAAAACGTAAAAATGAAGTTAAAGATTAAGTTAATTGTTATAAAAAAGCCAAGTAAAGTAATCAAATGTCCCAATATTCTTGAAAAAAGCGAATAATCTTTTTTTAAATTAGTACGAACTGTTTCAACGATAAAATAAACAAGAATTACTAAATGCAAAATCGTAGAGATGCTAGCGAATGATACGCGTTGAACATAAGAGCGACTCACAATGGCTGCAATTTGCGTTCCGTTAAGATTCTTGCCCGAAGTTCTTAAGATGTCAGCTCAATGGTCAAAATAAGTTGTCCTATTAATTACTAAATGCAAAAATCCACCAAATTGTAAGACAAATACAATGGTCAAAAATAAGGCAAAGAAAATAAATCATGGCAAATATTTACTACGATTGTTTTTGTCAAAGAGTTCTTTGATTGAGTTGCATTCTGGTTCAGGGGTTTTAAAAAGTTCTGGTTGCATAAACATCCTCCTTAAACAATTTTTATAAATTATAACTTTTTAGCGAAAAATGCATGTTGTTTTTTATTCACTAGCCATGAGTTCGTTAAGCATAATTTGGGGCAATTCGCTTTCAAAATGCATGATCTTGCCACTCTTGTCAACAAAATCTAATTCTTTAGCATGCAACCTTTGATTAAAGTCATCAACTTTTTTATTGTAAACAGGATCGCCATACACAGGGTGCTTAATATAGGCTAAATGCACACGAATTTGATGCGTTCTTCCAGTTTTCAAATTGCACTTTACTAAAGTCTTATTTTGACCGGCCAAGTTTAAATATTTTATTACCTCTAAAGCAGTAAAAGCTTCTTTAGAATTTTGCTCAGTTACGGCAAATTTTTGTCTATTATTGGGATCTCTGCCAATCGGTAGATCCAAATTAATTAGTCTGTTTTCAATGTGACCATCAACAATCGCATAATATGTTCTTTTAATTTCATGATTTTTTAGTAGTTTGGCAAAGTAGTTATGAGTTTCGTTATTTTTAGCAACTAATAAGAGTCCACTAGTGTCTTTATCAATGCGATGAACAATTCCCATTCGTAAAAGGCCATTAACATCGCTTAAATTATTTTTGAAATGATACATTAGAGAATTGACAAGCGTGCCGCTACTATGTCCTGGAGCAGGGTGCACAACTAAGCCAGAGGGTTTGTTAATTACTAAATAATCATCGCATTCGTAAACAATTTCTAAGGGGAGGTTTTGTGCTTCAATATTTTGTTGTTTGTCAAGTAGTTTGATTATTTCAATTTCGTCATTTTCATGAACGATGTATTTGTTTTTATTGATTTTAGTACTATTAACAAAAACCGCACCTTGAACAATTAGGGCTTGGATATCATTTCTAGTAATTTCACTATTATTGGCAATGTATTTATCTATTCTTTCTGAATAAGTGACAATCATTTTTAACATAGCATAGATTATACCAAAGCCATTATAATTTTAGTAATATGCCAATTTATGAAGAAAAGAAGTCTAAGTTCATTAGTTACATCTTTGATGTGAATGATAAAAACGATATTAAAGAACTAAAACTTAAGCTAGCTAAAGAGCATAAAAAAGCCAAACACATTGTCCATGCTTATGTTTGTGAAAGCAATGGAATAAGAAGTGGAGGATATAGTGATGATGGTGAACCTCAGGGTGTTGCCGGCAAACCACTATATTCGCTACTAGAAACAAAATATCTAATTAACAAAGCAATTTTTGTAGTTAGATATTTTGGTGGTATTGAATTAGGTAAAAGCAACCTTTTAAGAGCTTACTTAAAAGCGGCATTACTAATTTTTGAAAGTTAGTTGGCATAAGTTAGAAAATTAAAGGCTTTGGAGAATTTGTTTACTTTCGGCATTATTCTTAGCAAGACGATTATATTTAAGTGTTAGTCCAAATTGCAGTCCATAAATTGTAATTGAAACAATTTGTCAAACAATCGCAGGAATTACTTCTCTTCAGGCACTAGAATGAACCCCTTTTAGGATGAAATATGTTACTCAAACACCATTGTTCATTAAATACACAATTGCCATTCAAATTGTTATGCCATGGAAACTTTTTTGTTTGATACAAATAACTAGTTGTGGTAAAAATGCAAATGTTGTTAATGAAGGGGCAATTGCTGCAAGAATGCCAATTTGTCCTTCGGTTAAAGTTGGAATATATTTTCGATTAGTGAAATAACCAATGGCTGAGAAAACAAAGAGAACTAGCAAACTAAGGAAAATCAACAATACAATGGCGATGCCAACCATGCCCGCTACAAAAGCACGTTTTGAGATATCTTTTTTATACTTATAAAGCAAAATCATTGTTCCTGTGTAGATTAATCCGCAAATGAAGTTTGCAGAAAATACTTGTCAGTATCCAAAACCTGAAAAAAGGCCGTAAGCGGTTCATAAAACAATTCCAATGTAGAACACTCAAAACGATGTAAAACTAATTTTTCCGGTTTCTTTTGACTTAGCTTGTTTGATTAATTGTGGTAAGCCTAATGAAATGGTTATTATAGCACCTAGAATTCCAAATATTTCTATCGCTCTATCCATAATATTTACAATTATATATTAAAAGTAAAAACCAATCACTAAATAACTAGGGAATTTAGGCATTAAACTTCTTTTGGTAAGTCATTTTTAGCAATTTAATGCGATTTTCAATTAACTTTTTTACGAAACGAAAATACGGGCGCTTACATGGAAAAATCGGATGATTCTTTAATAAAAAGCTATCAAGCTTTGAAAATCACTCTTTGTGGCGAGGTTGCAAGTATTTTTCTAGTTGTTCATCAAACGAAATGCCTACCTTAGAACTTCTTTTACTATAGTTATCCAGATATTTTTTGGCCAGTTTGTTATCAAAAAGAGCAAAATCAAAAACCAAACTACGACCATTATCAAAAATGGGAGCATTAGTTATTTTTTGATGACTAAAATTGTCAACTAGCAGGCCAAAATTACCAAGATGACGATCAACATTTAAAATTAACGCATCAAAAACCATTAAATCTTCTAATTCGTTTTTACCAAAAATTGTTTCAATGCTATTTTCTAATAATGAAAAATCAAGATTAATGGTTTTTTTGAAAATAAGTGAAAATGGCAAGTAACTAATAAACTCTGATGTAAAAATTTTGCATTTATTTATTAATTTATCATTGTATTTAATTACATCATATGCGACGTAGTTTAGCTCTAACGCTTTGGCAACTTGACTAGCAAAGTACTCGCTATAAATCTCAAAATTATCAGTTTGTTTAAGATTTTGCGAATTGCTTTTATATAAATATATGTTGTTTTCTTCTTTCACTCATGATTTTTTTAAGATGCCATTAGTAAAAAAATCAGGGCTAATTTTTTCAACAATTCTAGCTTGTTGATTACTTAGCATAATGCTAGTTAGATTGTTAGAAAAATTTGTATATAAATTAACTTCTTCTCATTTAAGATGTTGTTTTGTTTCAGGCACAACTCAAAAGGTGTCATCTAAATTTAGTCCATATGAAAATTCATATAAACTAAAAATGTCAAAATTACTACCAAAAATTTCTTGAAAGTTTTCGCGTGAAATTGGCAATGGGCGTTCAAATATTAAATACTCTCTAAGGTCTTCTAAAGAAGCGTCTTTTAAAAATGGTAGTAGATAATCAAAGCCTTCTAAGGGTTTTATATCTTCAATAGAATTTGATTTCCTATTAAAGATAAAACTAAAACAGTCATAGTCTTTATTTCTAAAGAAATATTTGCAATGCATAAGAAAATTATAACTTCTTTTTAATTGTAGTTGTCTGGATCACTAAATCCTGGTTTATTGATAATTTCGCTATATAGTTCGTCAATTTGTATTTTAAGCTCAGGATCAGAATTTTCAATTGTTTCGTATGCTCTAGCTTTGATGCGTTCTAGTCGTTCGAATGATTTTGGATAATTACCTTTTTCTAAAAATTTCTGATAAACATTTTGAAAATCAATTTCAACCATCTCAATAAATTGTTCAGCTGAATATTTATCGGGTACATTTTTCAAATCATCTTGCAACAGTCTTAAACCTTCTTCCATTTTGGCAGTTAGCTCAGGATTAAAAGGATCAATATTTAATTTATCAAGAGCATTCAACATTTCGGGAAACATTTTTTCCATTAACTCTCTACCATAACCATTTTTCAAAAAAGTATCATTTAAATCATCTAGATCAATTGGTGGCTCATCGTTCATCTTGTCTAAATCAGATGGTTTCAGAAAAACTTCGCTAGCCAATTTGTTCATTTTAGGATCAAAAGTTGAAGGCAAAATGTGATACCTTTTTTCAACTGGAAAAGCATCAGGATCAACAAAAGTTAAACAATAAGAAAATCGTAGGAAAATATCATCGATTAGATCTTGCTTTTCTTTAAAGTTAATTGTTCTAATCCTTAAATTGATTTTATCTCTAATTAAAGATGGAAAAAAAGTATAAATATTTGCTAGTGATTCATTTTTGACTACTAAACTCTTAAGATCTGGACGAGTCGTAAAGTAACTTAAATAATCTCTAAATTCTTTAATAAGGTGGTGAGCAATTGGTTTGGCAGTGATTTTAAAAGAAACACCAACACCAGTGAATAAATAAACATTCAATTGCATTTCAATTTCGTTCTTGCTTAAAGCATCAAATCATGGTGCCACATTGTTAGAACCGCTTTGAAAACGTTTATCAAACAAACAATTTTTTGGCACTTCTTTTACAAAATGTAAATCGTTAGATAATGAAAATCAAAAAGTATATAACGAACGACGTGGAAATCCAATTGTTAATAAAAAGTATTCTGCTATCTCGTTAAAAGAAGCATTGTCAGTTATATAATAACCATTATTTTCAGCAAGATTAATTAACTTTTGAACTGGAACTTTTCTAGTTTGCAACGAATCTAAACCTTGAGCTGCATTCTCAATATAAAAAGGGTCAATAAAAGTTTCAATTTCTTTAAAATTTAGGTAATAGTTGATTCCAACACGGTCTAATCTCATATATGTTATATTCTCCTGTTTGTTTTTTTATTTGTCAAATTCATGGAACAAGTATTTTTTTACAATATTTTTAAGCCTATATAAATAATCCAAAATCGCCTCGCCTAAACCATTTTGTTCAACTGCACTAGTATGGTATTTTGCGGCTTGTTTTGCTAGTAAAGAAGCATTTGCCATGGCATAACTAAAATTAGTTTCTTTAAGCATAGCAACATCATTGTTGCCATCGCCTATTGTCATTATTTCATTTAATTTGACATTTTTAATAAAATTGCGACTGACCAAATAATTTATTGCAAAAAATTTATTAACTCCACGCGGTAGAATCGTGATGTTTTTTTCATTTTGCACTATCTCAACATTTTCTAAATTTTCAAGTAATGTTAATGATGGTTTTTGGGAACTAGCGTAGATTTCGATTTTTGCCGGCATAAATTCATGTCCATCATATTTTTGTGGAATTTTAAATTCTTCTTTAGAGTCAAAATGATAACCATAAAGAATTTCATTGTTGGGATTATCTTTTAAATAAAAGTATTTTTCGCCATTTCAAAAGAAAGGATAAAGGTCGTTTTGTGTAGCAATTTCAATTACTTTTTGCAAAGTCTCATTATCAATTAAAGCTTCGAAGATAGTTTTATTATTAACTAAGTCAAAAATTTGTGATCCTTCAGAGCAAACTAGATAACTACAATTAAGTTTACTAGCCAAATTTTTCATTTTGCTAAAACAAGGATTGCCCGTACAAATATTAAAAAGAGCACCATTTTTAATAGCAAAATCAATGTCAACTAAAGTATCAGAATTAATTTGAAAATTACTATCATAAAAAGTGCCGTCAATATCGCTAAAAATTACGGGTACTTTGTCATTTGTTATTCTAAGCACGATTGCCTCTTTTCTTTTTAATAATTACGCTCGTTATAATGAAAACTAATAGCCCAACAATGGCAATAGTAGGTATCGTTCATTGAATAATGGTTCAAGTATGGCGTTCTTTGGCAAGAGCATTTTTAATTTGATCATGATTTTTAAAGCCATCTACATAAATTTCACGATAACCATAGTAGTAGTAAGGAACATCATTTTTTTTATTATTACGTGGTGCTAAATAGACACGGAAAAGCAATTTTAACTTGTCGACTTTTTGCATTGTGACAATTGCTTGATAAGTTTTTTCAAATTTAGCTTTATCTATGGTTTTATAAAAGTTGCTACTATCTTTTAAAAATAAGTTTTTGGTTGTGCCAGTTTTTTCATCTTTAAACGCATTAATAAAGTCATCAATTGTATAAAGTGACTTATCCAAATTAGAAGCGGTTAGGTCTTCGTAGCCAATTTTTTCAAAAGCTTGGCGATAAGTCTTATATTCATTGTCATTAGGTTCTTTTAAGACTGGATAATCACCACAAGAAACCATCACAGTTGGGCAAACAACACTTGCTACTAAGGAAGCTGAGGATAAAACGAGTTTTTTAGTTATTTTCATATAAGAATATTTTACCAATTATTGCTAATAAACTAAAAAAGGCTTGTCGCGATTTCAATGGGTAATTATTCTCTTGAACTATAATTGTAAAGAGAATATTAGAAAACAACACGACAAGGATAATAAGGAGTTATATGTTAATAGCTTTAATAATTTTAACTACAATTGCATTGCTAGGAATAATTGCTACAATTATTGTTCAATTGTATTTTCAAAAAAAGGCTTTAAATAAACCGCAAATCAAAAATGAAGAAATTGCTGAACAAATCAAAAACCAGCTTAAACCCGAATTAGAAACTATTAAGCGTGATATGAGTGATTCAATCAAAGAAGATCTAGTAAGAAAATTAAACGAGAATAAGGAGTTAGTTGAATCTAAGTTAAACTTTTTAAGTCAACGGTTCCTTGAAATTAATCAAAAAAATATTAGCAATCTTAACGAGGAACTTAAAAAGAGTCCTGAGGCAATTAATGTTAAATTTGATGATTTAAGAACTAACCTAGATAGAAAATTAAAAGACTTAAGCGAAGCGACCGATCGTCAAGTTGCCAAAATAAAAGAGGAAATCAATGAACACTTTAAATCGAAAGTTCAAGAAAAACTTGAAGAGCAATTTAAAGATATTCAAGATGAAATGTTGAAGTTAAGAACCTCTGTGACCGATTTTAAAACATTGCAAACTGATGTTCAAGAGTTAAACAAAATTTTTACTAATTCTAAATTGCGCGGCAACTATGGCGAGATGAATCTAGAAACACTTTTAAAAGACATGTTTACGCAAGATAATTGAGCAAAAAACGTTAATATTAAAAAATTAAGCGCGGATGAAGACAGTTTGAAAAACGCTACTATTGATCCAACAGAAGACGATATTAATTACAAAACCATGGTTGACTTTGTTGTTAAACATTATGAAAACAATGAGCTAAAATATATTCCTATTGATTGTAAATTCCCACTAGAAGATTATAATAGGTATCTTGAGACTGGAGATTTGAAATATAAAAAAGATCTAATTAGTCGTGTTAAAAAAATGGCAAAAGATATTGCTACAAAATATATTAATCCCCCGATAACTACCAATTATGCGGTTATGTATATTCCTTCAGAAAGCATTTTAGCAGAACTAATTGACGGACAAGACGGATTTGATGTCATATTGAATTTAGAAGAAAAAAAGATTCTTTGCCTAGGGCCATTACAAATTAATTTGTTTTTAAGTAATCTAAGATACAACACTAAACAATATCAAATGAATAAAAACAGTGAAAAAATACTAGCTTTATTTGAAAAAACAAGAAAAATATTCAAATCAACATTAGAAAATTTAGAAAAAACTAAAAATAGTAGTAATAAAATCACTGAAAATATTGAAAAAACTTTAAGAGATCTAGGGAAAATAAACAATAATTTTCTTGTCCTAGAAGGTAAGCCAAATTTATTAGAAAACTATGAAAATGGCGAACAAAATAAAGAAGAAAATGACGATTATTAATAAAATAACATGCTTAAATAATGTTCAGCTTAATAAGTTCTTCTAGTTTGTTTACAATTGCGTCACTATTACAATCGCCAATCACCTCAGTGGCGATTTTTTTAACTTCTGGAGTACCGTTTCCCATGGCGAAACTATACTTAGCTTTTTCTAACATCGGAAGATCATTATTAGAATCACCAAACGAGATTAGAGAATCGCAGTCAATATCTAAAATTTCAAATAATTTTTGGATACCAGTAAACTTAGAAGTACTAGGTCCATTTAAATCTCAAAATACGCGTGAAGTTATACGCGAAGAAAGCTTTGGAAACTTATTTTGATTTTCTTTTAACACTTTTTCAATTACTTCAGGGTAATGACGAAGAGCAATTTGTAAAATCACTTCGTTGTTTGCTTTAATACTTTCAATTGCCTCAGCATAAGAGTAGTGTTTACTCAAAGAAAAGTATTTTTTATCCTCGCTAGTTAAAAAGTTTTCGTTTTGACAGTAGTCCAAGATTGCATAGAAGTTTTCATTGGTAGAAAATGATAAGAGTGTGCCATTTTCCTCAGCAATGTCATTAGCAATTTTAGCTTCTTCTAAAGTAAGAAAATGGGGAATAAATACTTCATTAGTTGCAAGATTATAAATATCGGCCCCATTATTTAAAACTGCAAAGTCAGGTTTAAAATCACGATAATAGATTTCAGTATTTTTCTTACCTCTACCGGTAACAAAAGCAATTTTGTTACCTCTTTTTTGAATTCTTTTTAAAATGTTAATTTTCTTTTTGTTTAAAGTTTGGTCACTATTTAGTAAAGTGCCATCCATATCAAATGTTAAAAGTTTCATATTCCCACAATTATAAGAAAATCCAAAATTAAAAAATAAAAAATGACCCTTGTATTATTCAAAAGAGTCATTTCTCATTAAAAAGTTAGATAACTATTTAATAATTTTGGTAACTGATCCGGCACCAACGGTTCTTCCACCTTCACGGATTGAGAATTTGGTTCCTTCTTCAACAGCAATAGGTGAAATTAGAGTAACAGTAAATTGTACGTTATCTCCAGGCATAACCATTTCACGACCATCTTGGAATTTAATTCCTCCGGTTACGTCAGTGGTACGGAAGTAGAATTGAGGTTTATAGTTTTGGAAGAATGGTGTGTGACGTCCCCCTTCTTCTTTTTTAAGAACATAAACTGTTGCTTCAAATTCAGTATGAGGAATAATAGTTTTAGGTTTTGCTAAAACTTGTCCACGTTCAATTTCGGTTCTTTCAACACCACGTAGTAATAGACCAGCGTTGTCTCCAGCTTGAGCTTGTTTTAGGTTCTTACGGAACATTTCAATTCCAGTAACAACGGTTTTCTTGGTTGGTTTAATACCAACAATTTCAACTTCTTCGTTAAGTTGTAGAACACCACGTTCAACTCTACCGGTTGCAACAGTTCCACGACCAGTAATAGTGAAAACGTCTTCAATTGCCATTAAGAATGGTTTGTCAGTTTCACGTTTTGGTTCGTCGATGTAGTCATCAACTGCTTGAACAAGTTCCATAATGATGTCTTCGTATTTAGGATCACCTTGTAGAGCTTTAAGAGCAGAACCAGCAATAACAGGGGCATTGTCACCGTCAAAACCGTATTCTGATAGTAGTCCACGTACGTCCATTTCAACTAGACCTACCATTTCTTCTCTTTCGTCATCTTTAAACATATCGATTTTGTTTAGGAAAACAACGATTTTTGGCACACCAACTTGTTTTGCAAGTAGAATGTGTTCACGAGTTTGAGGCATAGGTCCATCGGTTGCGGCAACTACTAGAATTGCACCATCCATTTGAGCAGCACCGGTGATCATGTTTTTAACATAGTCAGCGTGGCCTGGACAGTCAACGTGTGCATAGTGACGTTTTTCTGAGTTATATTCGATGTGTGAAGTGTTGATAGTAATTCCACGTGCTTTTTCTTCAGGAGCATTATCAATAGAAGCATAGTCTCTAGCTTCTGATAATCCTTTTTTAGATAAAACAGTTGCAATAGCAGCAGTCAAAGTGGTTTTACCGTGGTCAACGTGACCGATTGTACCAATGTTAACGTGTGGCTTTGAACGATCAAAATCTAATTTAGCCATTTAATTTCTTTCCTTTCTATTTTGTATTTATTTTATTCATAAAAGATTAAACGCGTTTAACCACCATAGCACAGTCTTTCACCTGTATCCTGTCCAATTCGCGTTTATCTGGCGTTAATAATTGTACCAAATAATTAATATTTTTTTATTTAGCAATCAATATCAAAAAAATTACTTTTTTAATAAAGCAATGCTACTTATTATTTTATACTTTTAAACTTCAAAAAACTAATTGTCCTTAGGAATGGCAAAAATTTTCATTGTTTTTTTAAAAGTTTTGTTAGTTTCTTTATTTTTGATTTCAAAGTCAACTAATAAATGATCTTTACTATAAGAAATTTTGCTCTCTACTTGTTTAAATGAATTTAAATCTATTTTCATTTCGTATTTTTTAGCAAGCTCTTTATCGATGGATGCTTCAAAAACTTTTCTAATTGGTTTGCCAGAGTCATCATCATCTAAATAATTGTCAGTAGAAAGACTATTTAGAATTTCCACCAATTTTTTAATTTGATTAGCCGCGTCTAAATCTTTTAGTTCCGATTTTAGTTTGTTAATAAGTTCATTAACTTTGATTGTGAAATTGTTTTGATCAGGGTTCTTGGTTTCAAATTTTAAATATCCTGCTTGCGAAACCAAATCAAATCATTGTAGATCTCTTAAATAAATTGTTTTAGTGAACCCATTTACTTTATCAATCACATCGATTGCAAGGTGATATTTATTAGGGTGATCTTGCTCTTCATCAAATTGCTTAGCAATTTTAGATTCTTTTGAGTTTGCTTTGTAATAAAAATCTTTGCCTGGCTCTGTTAGCGAAAGATCAAAATACTTTTGTAAAAAGGCTAAATGACTAGAAGAATTTTGGTCAAGACTTTTAACTAAATCATGGAATTGCGCACTATCTAGCAGTTTGGCTTCATCTTTAAGAGCGTTAATTTTTAAAGGCGCGTCAGCGTTAGCGGTTGAAGCAAAGCCATAAACAAATCAATTAACTTTTTGATATTGGCTTTCCGATTTTAGCTTTCAGCGCAACTCTAGATGAATATTCGTTGGGCCATGATCGTGTGCGTAGTCTCAATTAAACTCTAGGTCATATTTGCTTTCATCAAATTCACCTTCTAAAGTGCAGTATTTACGAAATTCAGCAATTTGTTCTTTTAACGGTTTATTTTTAAGTTCTTTAAGAAGTTTAATTATTTCTGGGCTAGGTCAATTAGCGTAATCTTTTGCTGCTAAGTTACCAAATTTAAGACCTGCTGCTTCTATGTAAGTGTTTTCGTCATTACCTTCTTTAAATCCATAAACTCTTCATTCTACGGTGTGATTTGCACCCGAAGATTTACTAGTTACTTTAAAACTTAGACCTAATACCCCCGCACCAGCACTACTATGCTCAGCACTTAGGGTATATGAATATTTTTCTGTATCAATACCACTTATATCCATATGCGTATAAGGTTTGATAATTTCGGCAATTTCTGCTAATGAAGTAGCTTTTTTTAGTTTTTCTAAAACCTCATTGGGACTAACTTTATTTGCTTCACTATCAAGTCTATGATTGAACTTTAGACCATAATTGGTGAATGAAAAACCCGAAATTTCATAACTAAAATCTTTTTGCTCGTTGGTTTTAAGATTTTTAAAAGTATATTCAATAACTAAATTTCTACCCTTAGGTATAAGTTTTTTTATTGTTAGCTCAAAATTTTTACTATCATATCCCGAAATTTTTAGATCAGAAGTTTGGATTGCAGAAGATAATTTACTGCTCTTATTTTCGACATCAAATTTAACATTTTTAGCATGATCTTCTAAACTAGTATTTTCACATGAAGCGGCCACCAATGAAGCCACTAGCGTTGTTGACAGGGGAAACAAAATGGTTAATAATAACTTATTTTTTCTCATATATTTTACCTCTATTAAGCGAATTATTATTTTGCTGTTAACAAAAATTTAAGTATGTTTATCATACAAAAAATGTCATTATTCAAGAATTTTTGACATTTATTTTTAACTTGTATTACATAAAAAATTCTAAAATCGTAAAAATATTGATTTTAAAACTTGAAATTGCTATTTTTCTAAGTTAGAGTATAAAAAAGATGCTGTTTATAAGCATCTAGTTTATTTAGAAATTTTAGCTATTAATCATTTTCTTTAAAGACATCGTTTAGCACTTCTTGAATTCGATCAAGTTGCACTAAGGTGAAAGCACCATTTTTAGCTAAGGTAATACCGCCATTTTCTTCACTAACAACAAAAGTAGTAGCATCACAAACTTCAGAAAGTCCCATAGCTGCACGATGACGCGCACCGTAGCGGTTATCAATTGATTTTCTGGTGATCTTGTAGTAAGTAGCCGCATAGTAGATTTTATTATTTCTAATAACAATCGCGCCATCATGTAAAGGGCTGTGTTTATTAAAAATTGAAATAATTAGGGAGCTTGAAATATTAGCATCAAGAATTACACCATCAGTTCGTAAAGTATCTAAATTATTTTTATTTTCAATAGTAATAATTGCACCAGTTTTATTTTTAGAAAGAAATTGTAGAGCTTCTCTTAATTGGTGAATTAATCTAATTCTTGTTGATTGGCCAAATTCAATTTTGGTACTTCGAAATTTCTTGAGATTTTTAAAAGCAAGATATGAAAAATAAGCAATATTTAAAATTGCTATTAACATTACTAGTCCCAAAGTTAGGGAAATAATTACAATTAGTCATTTTTCCATGTTATCTTAGGTATGCCCTTTCACTTATCATCACTTATTTAGCCCAACAACGATAACTAGCATCAAAGCAAATAGAACAATAGTTGATCAAATAATTATTAGTTTTTTCGTAGTAGAAAATGGGCGAGTGGTTTGGGCATAAGGTGAATCCGATCAACGCTCATAATCAATATAGCTTTCATATTTGATGCGAATACGACGTTGACGTTTTCTTGACTCTTCTAATCCATCCCCATTAGCTTCATCCATGGTTTTCATTCATCTAATTTCTTTAAAAATTTCAAATACTTCCATTTCACTATATTCTTTATAAAACTTGGCATTCTTACGATAATGTTGAAATTCATTAATTAGCCGCGAAATATTATCCGAATCGGGGTCATAAGTTAAAGTACGTTTATCTTTTTGTTTTTCTGCATTAATTCTTTTCATATTTGCCCCTTTTTCAGTGTCAAATTTATAACACTAATTTTAACACTTTAAGTTATAATTTTCTAATTATAATAAAGTAACAAAAAAGGAATTCCATGAAAAAAACAATTAAAGATTTGAACCTAAAAAACAAAAAAGTAATTCTAAGAGTTGATTTTAATGTTCCTATTTCTGATAACAAAGTAATGGATGTTAAAAGAATTGAAGCGGCATTGCCAACAATTAAATATATTTTAGAAAACGGTGCAAGCATTATTTTACTTTCACACTTAGGTAGAGTAAAAACTGAAGAAGATAAGAAAACTAAATCACTTGAAATTGTTGCTAAAAAATTTGCTTCAATGATTAATACGGAAGTAATTTTTAGCAAGGAAACTAAAGGTGAAGGCGTTAAAGAAATGGCTAAAAATCTAAAACCAGGCCAAATTCTAATGCTAGAAAACACTCGCTTTGAAGACCTTAATAATAAAGCCGAATCAGGTAATGATCAAGAGCTCGCAAAATTCTGAGCAAGTTTAGGGGATGTATTTGTTAATGATGCTTTTGCTACTTCACACCGGGCACATGCTTCAACGACTGGAATTGCAAACTATGTAAAAGAAAGCGCCTTAGGATTTTTAATGAACGAAGAAGTTGTTCATCTTTCAAAACTACTATCTGGCTTTGAACGGCCATTTGTTGCCATCATTGGTGGTGCTAAGGTAAGTGACAAAATTAAAGTCCTAGAAAAGCTATTTACTATTGCTGATAAAGTTTTAATCGGCGGTGGGATGGCATATACTTTCCAAAAAGCGATGGGTAAAGAAATTGGACTTTCGCTTTACGAAGAAGATCGTGTAGAAATGGCCAAAAAATATTTAGAAGAATATAAAGATAAAATTGTTTTACCAATTGATAATGGTATTTCTAAAGAATTTGCTAACAACCCCGTTGTATATACCGACCCTAATAATTTAGTAATTCCTAGTGATTACATGGGATTAGACATTGGCCCAGAAACTATGAAACTATTTGCTTCAGAAATACAAAAAGCCAAAACTATTTTCTGAAACGGACCCGTTGGTGTTACTGAATTTAGTGAATACGAGGTTGGAACTCGCGAAGTAGCCATTGCGATTGCAAAAAATCAAAGCGCTTACTCTGTTGTTGGTGGTGGCGATTCAGTTACAGCCATTAATAAACTAGGATATCAAGATAAATTTAGTTTCATTTCAACCGGTGGTGGTGCTTCAATCGAATTTGTACAAGGCAATAAACTACCAGGCATTGAAGCAATTCAAGATAAATAATTAGACTTATATGTGAAAAACTCGCAAAAATATGAAATTATTTCCAAAAGATATATGCGAGTTTTTATTTTCATGAAATTTACCTTAAATCAATGTGGTCATTGGCCTTCTTAATTTACAATTAAAGCAGTTATTAAAAGTAGGAGAAAAAATATTAATGAAAACTTGAAAAAAATTACTGTTATCATCACCTGTTTTAGCACCTATTGTACTAGCACCTATTGCAGTAGCGGCTTCATGCGACAATTCTAAAAAAGTAAGTGATCTAGAAAAACAACTACAAGAAGCTAGAGAAAAACTTAAAAAAGCTGAAGTTGACGCCGAAAGATACAAAAAGGTTGGTGCAGCTTATACTAATGCTTGAAACACCTTCTCAATTGACAAAGACGCTATGACTAGTGGCCAATACAAACATGCTAAATTACTTTTCCAAAAAATGATTCAGCAAACAAACATTGACACAAACAAAGTTAATAAAGACACTGGAGTAGTATCTAATCCTGATTCAGGCAAACGCATTCCTGTAGTGTTTATGGACATTGATGATACCATTCTAAACAATTTTGCATATCAAAATTGACTATTAGTGGAAGGCAAATCATACGAAGCTGAAAGTTGAGATCAATTTGTACAATCTAAAACTGGAAAAGCCATTAAAGGAGCCATTGAATTTATTAAGTGAGTTTGAGAAAACGGTGGTGTAGTCATGTTTAACTCAAACCGTAAGCAAGGCACTCAGCTACAAGCTACACGCGAAAATCTAAAAGCATTAGGACTTGATGAAAAATATTTAAAAGATTGAGTTTGATGAATGAGTGGCACAAACACAAAAGATGCTAAACCTTGAACAAAATCTGATGGAAAAGATTCTAAAGAAGAAAGAATGCACACTGTTGACACAAAATCATTTGATCTATCAGCATATGGTTCAAGCAATAATGTTTCGCTAGTTACTGTTATGAAAATTGGTGATGACTTAAACGATTTTCATGATAATGCTACTAAACGTCAAGACCAAGCAACTGTTAATAAAGCATTCAAAGAATATGAACATCTTTTTGGCAATGATGACACAGCTAAAAAAGGTAAATATTACGATCCTAAAACTAAAGCTTGAAAAGACACTGACTTCGCTACAAGTTACATTCATATTGGTGGCAATGCTTCTTATGGGGGATGACTATATTCACTTTTCAAAAGCCATAATAGTGACATTGACATACTACTAAAAAAATTAAGTGAAAGTGCTTGAAAACCCGCTGCTTAAAATACTCATAAAATCATAATTGCCAAATGGCTTTAATAAGCTATTTGGTTTTTATTTTTATAAAAACAATGAGCAACTGAATATAATATTAAATTACTGATTAAGAGGTATCAAAAAGTGAAAAGATTAATAACAAGTGAAAGTGTGGGAGCGGGCCATCCTGATAAAATTTGCGATCAGATTAGTGATGCTATTTTAGATGCGATTTTAAAAAAAGATAAAGACGCCAGAGTGGCATGTGATGTGCTTGCTAATAATAACTTAATCTACATCGGCGGACAAATTAGTACCAAAACCTATGTTGATACGGTAGCGGAAGCATGAAAAATTCTAAAAAAACTAGGTTATCAAGACCAGGATTTTATTATTACTAACGGTATTCAACCCCAAAGTGCCGACATTGCAATAGGTGTAGATAAAACTGAAAAACATGAACTTGGTGCGGGTGATCAAGGGATTTTGTTTGGATATGCTACTAATGAAAATAAATACTATTTACCTTGAGCATTAGTCCTTAGTCACGAGTTAGTTAAAAGAGCAGAAAGATTAAGACTTGCTAAGAAATTCCCATATGCTAAAAGTGACATGAAAAGCCAAGTTACACTTGAATATGACACCGAAATTAAAAAATTTCAGGTTGAAAAAGTATTAATGTCAATTCAGCATGAAGAAAATTTTGATTTTGACAAATTTAAAAGATTTATCAAAGAAAATATTGTTGATTACGTTTTAAAAGAAAACAATTTTAACTTGGATTATGAATTTTTATTAAACCCAACAGGGCGATTTGTAATAGGGGGACCCGTCGGTGATACAGGCCTCACTGGTAGAAAAATCATTGTTGATACATATGGTGGTTTTGCTCATCACGGTGGCGGGGCTTTTAGCGGTAAAGATGCCACTAAAATCGATAGAAGTGCAGCTTATATGGCAAGATATATCGCCAAAAATATGGTTGCAGCGGATGTCGCTGAACAATTCGAGCTTCAATTATCATATGCGATTGGTTTGTCTCGTCCTCAAAGTATCTTTGTAAATACCTTTGGTGCTTCTAAATATTCCGAGGATAAAATCATCACGACAATTAATCAAATTTTTGATCTAAGTGTCGAGGGAATTATTAATAGTTTAAATCTAAAAAATGTTTCTTATTTGCCCTTGGCTACATTTGGTCATTTTGGTAGAAACGATTTAGATCTTCCTTGAGAAAGGTTAGATAAAGTTGACGAAATTAAGAAATTAATTGAAAAATAACTTCTTTTTTCAAAAAAACTTTAATAAAAATTAGCGAGGCAGTTACTTGCCTCGCTAATTTTTATATATTTAGAAAAAGTTGAAATTTGAATAAATTACCATATAAACTTCTTAATTTTATTTTTCAAACATTTAAATTTTTTAGTTTTTTATCTAATAATTCTTGAAATTTATATTTTATAGCAAGGAATAATCGATAAAACTGCTTTAATGATATTAATAGCAATATAATAAAATAATTTAAAAGAGAAAATTACGTTTTATTGCTAGGAAATTTGCTTGGCATATAAATCAACATATTTCATAATAAATTGTGTAATAGCAGATGAACTTTCAAAATGATATTTTTCGTTGTTAATTTTAATATTTCATAAGTTAAAATAACTTAGATCAAGCAAGTATTTTTGATTTTTATCTAAATAAAAGGCTTTTTCTGTAGAAGGTAAAATTAGTTTTTGTAAGATCATTCGATAATTATTGGTAATTGTACTTGGATCATTAAATTCAAGCTCTTCAAGCAGCATTTTAATATCGTGTGAATTTAAAATGCTTTCTAAACCAACAATAATATGTCTAGTTTCGGGTAAGACACCATCTTCTTTAATTTTTTTTAAATACGCATTGACCTCAGTGTCATCTTTAAAGGTTTTTAATGGTGAATAAGAATTGTTAAGTTGATAGTTACCATTTGATAATTCTTTATATTGAATAAAATTTTTATACTTTGCTTTTTCTACATTTGCTAAATTAAAATAATTTGAATAATTATCGATGTGATTAATTTTTCTTTTTGTGATAAATTCTTTTTGATTTTTAATAAAATCCTCATTATCTTCCGTACTGATAATTTCTTTTAAGTTAATAAAATCAAAATATTGACTTGTTTTTACCTTTTTATTTGTTAAGTTAACAAATTCATGCTTTTCGGTTTTATGAAAAATAGGTCGAGTAGTTTCATAGTAAGAAATTTTTTGCTCATCTATTTTTGTTTTTAATTTACTAAAAATTTTTATTAAATCTAAATTTACTTGTGATGATGATAATTCATTTTTTTTCTTTTGATAATAGGTACTAGAATCATCAAATCTTAATCCAGCATAATTGTTGCCCTTAGTATCCATAATATCTTTAATAAATTTATTTAGCTCTTCTTCAAAGAAATTCCATAAATTTTTTCAAAAATCATTTTCTAGCTCTAAATTAGAAAAACACTTTCATTCTTCTAAATTATTTGTTAGTTTTCTGATAACATTTGCTAATAAAATTCGAAGATTAAAAAAATAATTATTTCCCTTAGCAAACTCACTTTTTAAACTAGCCATTTTATTATTGAAATTATTTTTATCAAATTCCACATTAACTTCTAGTCCAAAATTGTTATAAGTTCATTTATCATGGTCTAAAACAGTAATATATCTATTATCTCATTGGTTGTTTTGAGCCATTAGGTTAAGAGATTTAAAATCTAAAAACTTACCCTTTAGATCAGCGTAATGGTTGTAATATGGTTTAGAAATGCGTCTTTTTATCCTACGATTCTCTACTATTACTTCCTTTCACAATTTTCCTGAATAATAACGATTAAAGTTTTTATTAACAAATTCTTTAGTAACTTCGCTATTCTTCAACAGTTCTAGTTCTTCGAAATATTCTTTAAGCCAATCTTCATCAACATATTTATAAATTTCGGTTCTATTACCGTTTGCATATTGTCATTCATTATCATCGTTTGATGAAAAACTTTTAAAATAAGCTTTACCATAATTACGATAAGCCATTTTGTCCATTCTTGGCAATTTTAAAGTAACTTTATAACGTTTTTTTGTAGCTTGATTAGTGAATTCTTGTATAGCCTTAGTAAACAATGTTGAAAAGAAATTGTTAATTGGGCCTTTATACGATAAAAACCTCTCGCTTCCATCGTCGGCCTTTAGTTTTAGAGCTTCGAAAGTTTTGATTTTATCTACTAAAACTTTGCGATCATAAATATCCTGCATTAATTCTTTTACATCATATTCATTGTAAGGGTTGTAATGTTTTTTAATAGTTTGGCCATTAGAATGGTAGTTTAATTTGTAAAATAAATTGTCAACTATATCATCAGTAGAATTTTGTATAATGCTATTTTTGGCATCCTCTGCATCCTTAAAAGGTCGATTACGATGATCGTAATATCTTTTAGCGATAGCAAATTCTGGCAAGTATGAGCGAATGACAGTGTCTAAATTATCTGTATAATTGCCATGAATGTCTTTGTATGCTTTTTTAATCTTGGCAAAATCAACTGAATTTAATTTATTAGGGTCCATATTAATTTGACCATCATAATTTTTATATTCTTTTTTGCCGAGATAACCATTAATTTGTATTTTATTCGATAAATAATCGTAAATTCTCTCTTTAGAATCAAAAATCATTTCTTTGTTATCAATATTAATAGCATACTTTACTTTAGTTTTTGGTCTTGACACATTATTTTTCACCGCTAGATTATTAGTTTTTTCATTTTTACTATTAATAGACGTTGATGCCGATAGCAAAATTGTCGGTAAAAGCGTTAATGATGTTAAAGTGCCTAATAGAATTTTTCTATTCATTTTCTTCTCCTTTAGTTTTTACATATTCGTCAGCCGATTTAATAAACTTTTTGCAATATTCAATTGCTTCTTCTATTGTTGTAAATTCTTTATCTTGATAAATAAATTTATGCATTTCATTTTCTTTAATGATTTTCTTATCAATGGCAAGATACTGTAGCTGCATTAAATGTTTAAAAGCGTCATCATATGAAGCAAAGTAAATTCGCTCCTTTTGATTATTTAAAATGCTATAAATTTTTGTTTTAATAGCTTCATTTAATTCGTCATATTTATTATTAAAACTAAACATTATTTTTGAAACTATTTTGGATGTTACATTAAATTTATTAATAAATATTTTCGTTATTTTTTCTAAATTTTTTATGTCATACAAGTATGATTTTTTATTTTCATCTTTCAAATTACCATCAAATAGTAGTAAATCTTTTGATTCTAATAAGTCATGATTTTTGTTAATATTATTAATTAATGTGATTAATTTTTCTAATGAAAATTTTTCACGCTTAGATTGATCCGATATTTGATCTAAAGGAATATTTTCAGAATTTAATTTTGGTAGTTGTACTAATAGCGTTGCTCTAAGATCATTGGAAATTATTTCTTTCAATTTTTCAAATAAATCCTTAACGTTAGTAATATTTTTACTTTTATCTAATATATTTATAGTCCCCGATGACGATTTATATCAATCTTTTAATTTTTGAGCATTGTTAGCAAGTAGCTCATTTTCTAGATCCGCCATTTTAGTAAAATAGCGATTGTTTTCCCCCTGTGCGGTGCTTTCGAATGAATAGAGATACTCTAAATTATTGGCTTTCATAAATTCTTGATCATTGTTAGTTAAGACATCACAAATTAAGTCTTTTTCTAAAACACTAGTTTGGTGATCTTGATATCTTTTACCATCATAGTAATAAAAATCAGTGCTAAATTCAGGCATGAATTGAATTGGTTCTAATAATTTTGCTTTACTAATAGTGGCATCTTCGGTTTGTCAAAAACCTCAAAGTCTAGAGGTGGTGATTCCACCATCTCATATATATTGCGACTTGGGATTACCCGTTTGACTATAAACGTAATCGCTTTGAGTTTTTTCACCAATTAATTGAGTAATAATCGTAAATACAATATCAATGGCGGCAGCTGCTATAGCAAGTCCAGGAACGCTTGAAAGTGTCCCCATTACCGAACCCACTAATCCTTGCACAGATTTAACGATATTTAATGGTTGGTTAATTCCCGATGCTTGAATAGAAAAATATAACTGACTAATTGCTCCTGCAGTTTGAATAATTCCACCAGCAACTTGTACTGCGGAATTAATTTTATCTACTACATCAGTTTTTTGATCTTCATATACTAATTTATTTAACTCGAGTTTATGACCAGTCATTGTTTTGGAATTAATATATTTTTTTAAATCGTCTTTTTTTAGATTTTTAATTGTGTCTTGCAATGATTTTATATCGTCTTGGTTTTTGTAACTCAAATTTTCAAGTTGGCTTATTACTGTTGAAGCAAAGTTGTGCTCCTTGTGATATTCGATAGTTACTTTTTTATAATAATCAAAACCAAATTCGCAATTTTTCATAATCCTATTATTACTTGCATATCTTGAATAGTCAATATTGGCCAAACTATTTAAAAATTCATCTCTTAAATAATTGTTAAGGGATTGGGCAGATTGATAGTTATAGTATTGCAAGGCATTTGAAGCTATATGATTTCCCTTAATATCCTTATTAACCTCATAATCACCTTTATTGTTATCAAAAATATAATTTGATTCTTTTTTGGATCTTAAAGAATATTTATCATATAGTTTTTCTAATTTATCATAATTGTGTCTGGCGCTATCTTTTTTTAATAGGCCTGAATCATCAAAAGGCAACAATGAAGAAGTGTTCATTGCGTTTAAAGACGCTAAATTAATAGTGCTTATTGCATTAATAATGTTGTCATTGTTCGCTAAATGACTAATGAAAAAATCATTATTCACATCTAAATCTAAAGAATAGTCACCCAAATTGTACGCGTCTAATAAGTTAATTTTCTTACCGTCTTTATCAGTATATAAATCACCTAAAGCTTCGCTTAAATACTCATTCATTTTGCTAATTAAATTTCTGAAATATTTCTTAAATAACGAAACAATAACACTAGAAGCATTGTATTTAGCAAAATACGCCAAGCCAGAAAAATATATAATATTTAATTGATTAAAAAAACTTCCTCTTTTACCATTTTTCATAAGTTTAAGAATGTCTTCAAATTTCTCTCAAAGATTTGCATGCTTAGAATCATCAATACGAAGTGTTTGTAAATGGTTTATCAAATTTTGAGCTTCTTCTGACAAAGGTAAAAAATTGAAAATTGAAAAATTTTCATGAAATTTTTTTAATAATTCAGCTTTGCCATCTTTATTTTCTTCAATTTTTTTATCTAATAAATAATTGTTGACTGTCATCATTAAATTAGAGACAAACTTATTAACAATTTCTTTATAAATAGATTCATGATAATCAATAATATTTTCATTTCTTTTTCGTTTAGATCATTTACTATAGTTTTTAAAATCTTTAATATCATCACTTGGCGAAGTTAAAATGTAATCGCCATAAAAATTTGCGTCTTCTGTTTTATCAACATCAACTAAATATTTCTTATTTGCCTTAGTTGATTTGACTTTAATAATTGAGGAGTCTTTTCATGCTAATTTATTAAAATGGTTTTGAATAAAATCTTCTATTCCATAGATTTTATCTTTTCATTTAATATATCTTTTGACATTACTATTAATAAATTTTTTAACTAAATTTTGATCTAAAGCTCCATTTTTAGTAAAATCAACGTTAGAAATTACACCGTTAGGGGCATTAAATCTCATGAAGCTAGTGTCTTCTAGTTTATAAATTTTCTTTAATTCTTCTAATTGTTTATTTTCATCATTAGCGCTACTACTTTTAATTTTGTTGTACTCTAAAATAAGCTCGTTAATAATACTTTCTTTATTTTTATAGAATTTATTATTAAATTTATAAAACTGTGCACTATTGAAATATGAAAGTTTCGCTTCTTCTTCGGTTTCATAAGCGACATTGTCTTTGCCCAAATACACTCTAGTGTTGGAATTGGAATTATTAAAATCAAGTTCGTTTATTTGTTGATTTGTTAGGGGCAAATTAGAATTATTTGCATACAATTTATTATCTTTGGATAAACTAACATCATGACTTTTGATGTTGTTGTATAGAAACTTATTTAAACTTAGTTCTGAATCAAATTGTTTATTGATGTTGCTAGCATAATAAATAGTTTTTTCGTCATATTGTTGCGTCTCTTTAATTTCGTTTCTAATATGATTTTCAAAGTTTGAGTAATTAGTAAAATACTCATTTTTAAAATAAAGCCCCTTATCTACCAAATTTTTTTTGCTTGAAATTGCTATCCCAAGAACACTAGGGATAATAGTAATCGGTAGTAAAGAGCCTAATAAAACACTAATAATTTTGTAATTTTTTTTCATTATATTTCACCTTTAATTGCTTTAAATGTAGTAAATGGTATCGTAATCATAATCATCAACAAAACTAGAAAAGTGTAGACAAAATTAAGGCTCGGATCCGATGTGAGGGTTGGAATGATAATATCTTTATAATATTTAGTAATAGAAGAGTTAGCCAAAAGCTTTAGTTTTGGTATATTATTAAATTCATTGCTAAATGAGTAAATGCCCTCAAGAATATCATTGATTTTTTGTAATGAAAAAGCATTTTCATCAATAAATTTTGCTCAATCATTTTGATTGTTTATATCTTTAAATACTTTTTGAAAATCAGCTAATTTAATAGCAAACTTAGCTGAATTGTAATTATTAAAGAAAACTTCATCATGTAAAAAGCGAACAAAGTGATTTTTTAAATATTCCTTGTCAATCTCATTAATTTCGTTTTCTAGGTCATATTCACTATTAGTGACAATAGCTTTTTCGAAATAAAAATCGGAGCCTTTTATATCAATGTTTAGATGAGCATTGAAAGAATAGAGATTGTAAAATTCAAATAACAGGTTTCAAAACTCTAAACCAAAACTGTCAATTATCAAATTTTGTAATTGATCATTATTTACTAACAGGTATTTTCAATCACGCCTTAAATATTGAACAAGTGAATTATTTTTTCCTGACAACAATTCAATTAAGTTAATTTCATCATCTGAAAGTGCTATTTTCTTTCATTCCAATTTACTAATAGTAGTTCTTATTTTTCCAATAATTTCTTGGTTAATTGATTTTTTAATATATATCTCTTGCTTAATCAAAGTCAAAAGTTCGCCATTATCGTATGAAACAAGTGGTCTAGTATGTAAATCGTAAATAAAATGTTCGTTGGCATCATTTCATTTTTGTTTTTTAATAATATTCTTAATAAAATATGTTGAAAATTTCATATTATCAAGTTTTGAAATATCGTGATTTCTTTCTAGTAATTTATTAAAAATCGTAATTGGAATAAAATAAAGAGTATTAACTAAATCAAAGCTAGATCAAGAATTATTATTCAAGTTTTGATATGAATTTTTGGCAACATAATAATTGTTTATTTTATTTTCTTTAGAAACTTCCGTAATTTTTGTTAGCTCAGAAAAAGTCTCATTTTCACTATTTTTATCCAAAAAGCTTCTAGATAAAATAGCTGGTACAATTGTTAAAATGCTTAAAGAAACATTAATAATATTTTTGTAAATTAAGCTTTTTGAAAAACCACTAAATAAAGAAAAAATTCAGAAAAATGCATTAAAGACAAAGAAGCTACTAATAAAAATTCCCAAAAAATAAATAAAATTGTAGGCATTGTTTTTGAAAATAATAAACATAAATAAAACCACTACTGCGGCAATTAAAAAACTTAATGAACTAAAAATAGTAAGTAAAAACAAATATTTAGAAATAAAAATTTTTCTACTATTAGAATAAAGTGAATTTAACATTTGATCATATTGATTTTTTCTAGAAGATATTAAAAAGAAATGACACAAAACAAAAGAAAGTAAAATCACTATTGTATATATAATGAAATAAGTAATTCAATTGAAGTTGTATAACAACGATCGATTAAGAAAAAACGGAGATACTGCAAATGAACTTAAAAATAAAATAATCGTCAATGAAAGTAAAACTTTATTTCTAAAAAAATAAGAACTATGATTTTTATATAGGCTCCCCATACTAATCATCTTCTTTCATTCTCTCTTTTATTAATTCATCAACTAAATTTTTAGAATTTGTTAAATCATTAATATGCTTAGAATTAATTATTTTCCCTTTTTCAATAGAAATAACATAATCAGCATAATTTTTAACTTCATTATTGTAATGACTTGAAATTAAAATAGTGCTACCTTGATTTGCAATATTTTTTAACTTTTGATAAATAAATTTCCTAACATCTATATCCAAATTTGAATCAGGTTCATCCAGAAATACAAGTTCTGGTTTTAGTAAATCGACTAAGATTATTGCTAGTTTTTTCTTTTCACCCGATGAAAGATGGCTAGGATTTTGTTTAATTTTATGTTCTAGTTCATATTCAACTAATTTATCAATCATTTTTCTTTTAGCTAAAAATTTATTATTAAAAAAATAAGAAAAGTTTTTTATATACTCTAATACATTTCATCAAATAGGGAATGAAAGATTAGTACTAAAAAATAAAAAACTTTTTCTTATTTTGACCAGGTTAATATCTTCGTTTTTAAAATATATGTCTCCATTATAGCTTTTATCATTACCGCTGCATATATTAAGCAATGTAGACTTACCAGCACCATTGTGTCCAAGTAGCACATGAAAAGACTTTTTGGTTAATTTAAATGTAACATTGTCTAACAAAATTTTCTTTTTTATAGATTTAAAGATATTTTGAGCTTTAAAAATAACGTTTTCATCATCATCTTTTTCAATATATTTTGCTTTTTTCATACCTTAATTATGCCTTTAAATTTGTATAGTATTTGGTCCTTATTTGGAAATTATTATTTACTTAAAATAGATAAATTTTTGATAAGGACTGCTTTATTTTACCCTTTTATTTTAAAAGTTCGCTTTAATAAAGGCAAAAAATAGTAATTTAACTACTTAATTACTTTATTTTGAAATTTTTAATCGCATTTTCAAATTAACATAGTCAAAACGAAGTAAAATAATGAAATGCAAATTAATTAATAAAACACAATTCAAATAATATCTTGTAAATGAAAGTGTTTTTTGCAAGTAATATAAACGATATTAAAAGGTTGATATAAAAGTAAATTTATTCATCAAAATATTGTAATAAGATAATCAATTGAAATAATTAAATGCGCACTAAAAAGCGTAGTTACTAAAAGCGACTATTTTTGCTAGTGGCAAAATAGTTTATATATCTTATAAGCCGACAAATGATATCAGGCATTTTTTTGACAAATATCAACTTTGAAAATTTTAAAGTAGTTTGAGTAATTTTAACAACTGTTATGGCATTTATTTATTGTTTTTATAAACCATATTGCGATAAAACAAATTCATCTACTTTAGAAGGTTCGGCGTCTAAAGGTTTCTTTGAATCGTATTCAATGATTTTGATGCGATAACTCCTAAATTTTAAGGTGCTATAGTTGCCATATTGCTTCAAATAATCACTATCAATATTCTTTTGACCATAATCAAATGAATCTCGATAACGCAAATTTAGGAAAAGGTTTTTGGCTCCTTGTTTGGCAAGGCCTCTATATGATTCAAATTGCACTCTTGGGATTGTGTCTTTTCCTTCAAAATCACTTTTTCCAGCGGTATGAGTAGCAAAATGCTCGTTTTTATAGTAAGGTTTAGGTATAGATAATATTTCTTTAATCCTTTTTAATTCTTGTTCGCTTACATAATTATAAGTTGATGTTATATTTATTTTTGAGTAATAAGTTGCATTAAAACTTGTTTCGGCTAAATATTCAAAACCAGAGAAAGATGATGAAATGTTTAGATTTAGATTTGGTATCTTGAACAACCCAAACACTCTCATAAGGTCGTCGTCAGAGTAAAAAGTTAGTCAATAATTTTGCGGGTTCATGCCTTGCGAGAAATCAAAAATAACTTCTTTTACATAGTATAAGTTAACGGGGTCCATACCATTATTGGGGTTTTGATATTTAATTACTTCGTTATAAGCGTATTTATTCATAACTCTTTTGAAAATTTTAAATTTTCAATTAAAATCGCTAATTCATTTATCAAAATCTTTATAAAATTCCTTTGTTAAGGAATATTTCTTTATATTTCTATTAGGGTAATCAATCCAACTTTCTTTTCAAGAATTTCTAATATTTTCATCTTTTTCCAATAAAAAATGTTCAAGTTTCATTTTAAATTGCTCAAAATCGTCAAAAACATATTTTTGTTTGTCAATATATTCTTTTTCATATTTTTTAGCAAGCTTTTCATCTTTTTGCTCTTGTGTTTCTTCGGGCTTGCACTTTGCGGCAATCAACAATGGTAGGGTCGTCAATGCCGACAATATTGGTATTAGTAAAAGTGATTTTTTCATTATTTAACTCCTTTAGCAATTGGTTTAGCATGTAAATCAACATATTTTTTAATAAATTGAGTAATAGCAGGAGAGCTTTCAAAGTGATACTCTTCATTATTGATTTTGATATTTCACAAATTGAAGTATTTTAGATCAAGCAAGTATTTTTTACCATTATCTAGATAAAAGATTTTTTCTTTTGAAGGTAGAATTAGTTTTTGTAAGATCATTCGATAGTTATTGGTGATTGTACTTGGATCATTAAATTCAAGTTCTTCAAGTAGCATTTTAATGCCATGTGAATCTAAGGTGCTCTCTAAACCAACAATGGTGTATCTTGTTTCTGGTAAAATGCCGTCTTCTTTAATTCTTTTTAGATACTCATTAACTTCTGTATCGTCTTTAAAAGTTTTTAGTGGAGAGTATGAGTTATTGAGTTGATAGCTTCCATTTAACGATTCTTTGTATTGAATAAAATTCTTATATTTAAATTTTGTTAAATTTTTTATATCAAAGTAATTTGAATAATTGTCAATGTAATTGATTTTTCTTTGTAAAGCAAATTCTTTTTGACTTTTACTTTCGTTATAGACCATGTTCTGATAAAACAAATTCATCTACTTTAGAAGGTTCGGCGTCCAAAGGCAACTCTGAATCATACTCAGTAATTTTTATGCGATAGCTTCTAAATTTCAAAGTACTATAATTGCCGTATCGTTTTAAATAATCAGTGTCGATATGATGTGACCAGCCATAGTCAGGAGACTTTAAATAGCGTAATTTTAGAAATTCGTTTTTAACTTCCATTTTAGCAAGCCCTCTATATGATTCAAGTATGATTCTCGGGGTTGGATCTTTACCTTCAAAATCACTTTTTCCAGCGGTATGAGTAGCAAAATGCTCGTTTTTATAATAAGGTTTTGGTATAGAAAAAATTTCTCTAATTCTTCATATTTCATCATCATGCACATGAAAATAGCTTGATGTTATATTAATTTTAGAATAGTAGGTCGTATTAAAATTCATTTTAGTTAAGTATGAAAAACGAATAAAAGATGAAGAAAGATTCAAATTTAAATTAGGTATATTAAGTAACCCAAATACTCTTTTATAGTCATCCGACGAATAAAAAGATAATGAATAATTTTGTGCATTAATTCCTTGCGAAAAGTCAAAAATAACTTCTTTTACATAGTATAAGTTAACGGGGTCCATACCATTATTGGGGGTTTTGATATTTAATTACTTCGTTATAAGCGTATTTATTCATAACTCTTTTAAAAATTTGGAATTTTCATTGAAAATCTTTAAATCATTTGTCAAAGTCATTATTAAATTCTTGTGTTAAAGAATATTCTTTGATATTTCTATTAGGATAATCAAATCAAGTTTTTTTTCAAAATTTATCAGGGTCTTTATGAAATCTAAAATGCTCGGGTTTCATTTTGAACTGCTCAAAGTCATCAAAGACATATTTTTGTTTGTCAATATATTCTTTTTCATATTTTTTAGCAAGTTTTTCATCTTTTTGCTCTTGGGTTTCTTCGGGTTTACATTTTACCGCAACCAATGAAGGTAAAGATGTCAATGCTGACAATATTGATATTAGTAAAAGTGATTTTTTCATTATTTAACTCCTTTAGCAATTGGTTTAGCATGTAAATCAACATATTTTTTAATAAATTGAGTAATAGCAGGAGAGCTTTCAAAGTGATACTCTTCATTATTAATTTTGATATTTCACAAATTAAAGTATTTCAAATCAAGCAAGTATTTTTTGCCATTATCTAAATAGAAGATTTTTTCTTTTGAAGGTAGGATTAATTTTTGTAAGATCATTCGATAGTTATTAGTGATTGTGCTTGGATCGTTAAATTCAAGCTCTTCAAGCAACATTTTAATGCCATGCGAGTCTAAAGTACTCTCTAAACCAACAATGGTGTATCTTGTTTCTGGCAAAATGCCGTCTTCTTTGATTCTTTTTAGATATTCATTAACTTCAGTGTCGTCTTTAAAAGTTTTTAGTGGCGAATACGAGCTATTAAGTTGATAGCTTCCATTTAGTGATTCTTTATATTGAATGAAATTCTTGTATTTTAATTTTTCTAAATTTTCTATATTAAAGTAGGTTGAATAATTGCCAATGTAATTGATTTTTCTTTTCATTGCAAATTCTTTTTGATTTTTATTTTCGTTATAGGCCGTGTTCTGATAAAACAAAGTTATCTACTTTAGAAGGTTCGGCGTCTAAAGGTTTCTTTGGATCGTATTCAATGATTTTTACACGGTAGCTTTTGAATTTTAGGGTACTATAGTTACCATATTGCTTTAAATAATCAACGTTAATGTTTTTTGGCCCATCATCAAACGAATCTTTGTAACGCAAATTTAGCAGGAGGTTATTAGTTCTTGTTCCAGCGAGACCTCTGTATGATTCAAATTGTAATCTTGGAATTCGATCAACCCCTTCAAAATCACTTTTTCCAGCGGCATGAGTAGCAAAATGCTCGTTTTTATAATCAGGTTTGGGTATTCAAAACATTTCTCTAATTCGTGCAAAAGCTTCTTTACGAATAAAATGACCATAAGTTGATGTTATATTTATTTTCGAATAGTAATTAAAATCAAAATTGACACTAGTTAAATATGAAAAATCAAGAAAAGCCGATGAAAGGTTTAAGTTTAAATTCGGTATATTGAATAATCCAAATACTCTCTTATAGTCGCCAGATGAATAAAAAGATAGTGAATAATTTTGCGGATTCATTCCTTGTGAAAAATCAAAAATAACTTCTTTTACATAGTATAAGTTAACGGGTTCCATACCATTATTGGGATTTTGATATTTAATTACTTCGTTATAAGCGTATTTGTTCATAACTTTTTTAAAGATTTTGAATTTTCATTGAAAATCTTTAAATCATTTGTCAAAGTCCTTATCAAATTCATGTGTTAAAGAATATTTTTTGATATTTCTATTAGGGTAATCAACCCATGCATTTGGTCAAAATTTATTGTCTTTTTCTAGTTTAAAATGCTCGGGTTTCATCTTAAACTGTTCAAAATCATCAAAGACATATTTTTGTTTGTCAATATATTCTTTTTCATATTTTTTAGCAAGTTTTTCATCTTTTTGCTCTTGTGTTTCTTCAGGCGTGCACTTTGCGGCAACCAACAATGGCAAAGGTGTCAATGCTGACAATATTGGTATTAGTAAAAGTGATTTTTTCATTATTTAACTCCTTTAGCAATTGGTTTAGCATGTAAATCAACATATTTTTTAATAAATTGAGTAATAGCAGGAGAGCTTTCAAAGTGATACTCTTCATTATTGATTTTTATATTTCACAAATTGAAGTATTTTAGATCAAGCAAGTATTTTTGACCATTATCTAAATAAAAGATTTTTTCTTTTGAAGGCAAAATTAATTTTTGCAAGATCATTCGATAGTTATTAGTAATTGTGCTTGGATCGTTAAATTCAAGCTCTTCAAGCAACATTTTAATGCCGTGCGAATCTAAGGTGCTCTCTAAACCAACAATGGTATATCTTGTCTCTGGTAAAATCCCGTCTTCTTTGATTCTTTTTAGATATTCATTAACTTCAGTGTCGTCTTTAAAAGTTTTTAGTGGAGAGTATGAGTTATTGAGTTGATAGCTTCCATTTAGTGATTCTTTATATTGAATAAAATTTTTATATTTGAATTTTGTTAAATTTTTTATATCAAAGTAATTTGAATAATTGTCAATGTAATTGATTTTTCTTTGTATTGCAAATTCTTTTTGACTTTTAATAAATTCGCTATTGTTTTCCATTTGTTGAATTTCATTTGGATTAATAAAATCTAAATATTCATTAGAACTTATTTTTTTGTTTGTTAAATTGACAAATTCGTGGGCTTTATTTTTATAAAAAATTGGTTGAATGGTGCCACGATAAAAAACTTTTTCTTTTTCTATTTTTATTTCCAGGCAACTAAAAACTTTTATCAAATCTAAACTTTCTCATGATGAAAGTGGGTCTTCTTTTTTTCTTCGATAATATGTCTTAGATTCATCAAATCTTAATCCTGCGTAAATTTTATTTTCATCTTGTGCTGCCGAATGAATAAAGTTATTTAGGTTTTCTTCATATACATTTCACAACATTTTTAACAAATCATGTTTATTTTCATAGTCAAAAAAATATTTTTTTCGTTTTCATGGGAAATGAATTTCGTCCGTTCTTATACCCACTAATTTTTTAATTATATTTGTTAATAATTTTTCGAATTTGGCAAACCGGTCGCTTTCTTCCTTGAATTCATTTTTTAAATTATTCATTTTGGTTTCAAAGTTATCCTTGTCTAGTTCAACATTAACTTCTAATCCAAAGTTGTTGTAAGTTCATCTATCATGATTTAAAACAGTAATATATTCAGTATTTTTTTCATTGTTTTTGGCTACTAAATTAAGAGATTTAAAATCCAAAAATTTACCTTTCAAGTCGGCGTAATGATTTCAATAACTTACGGTAGTATATTTAAACGAACTTCCTCTAGGCCCTTTGAGATTGTACCGAGGATTTTTTACTTTTTTTCACAATTTTTCTGAGTAATAACGATTAAAGTTTTTGTCAACAAATTCTTTAGCTAATTGACCATTTTTTAATAGCTCTAAAGCTTTAAAATGGGTTTTGATTCAATCTTCATCAACATATTTGTAAATCTCGGTTCTATCGCTATTTGCATATTGTCACTCGTTATAACCTTCTGATGAAAAACTATTAAAATAAGCTTTGCCATAATCAGGATAATTCATGTTATCCATTCTTGGTAGCTTTAAAGTGACTTTATAGCGATTTTTTACTGCTTGGTCAGTAAATTCTTTTATTGCGTTGGTGAATAAAGTAGAAAAGAAATTGTCAGTGAATCCTTTGTATGTCAAAAATCTTTCACTACCATCATCAGCTTCTAGTTTTAAAGCTTCAATAGTTTTGGTTGAATTTGATAAAACCTTGCGGTCATGAATATCTTGCATTAGCTCTTTAATATCGTATTCATTGTAAGGATTGTAATGCTTTTCAATAATTTGTCCATTAGAACTGTAATTTAGTTTATAAAATAAGTTATCTACTATATCATCAGTAGAATTTTTAATAATGCTATTTTTGGCATCTTCCATTTCTTTGTAAGGTTGATTACGGTGATCGTAATATCTTTTAACAATTGCAAACTCTGGTAAATACGAACGAATAACGCTATCCAAATCATCACTATAATTGCCATGAATATCTCTATAGGCTTTTTTCATTTTAGAATAATCAACTAGATTTAGCTTATTAGGGTCCATATCAATTTGACCATCGTAATTTTTATATTCTTTTTTGCCGATATAGCCATTAACTTGTACTTTATTAAGTAAATATTTGTAAATGTCTTCTTTAGAATCAAAAGTCATTTCCTTATTGTCAATTGTAATAGCATACTTTAGCTTAGAATTTTGGCGAGTACTTTGATTTTGTGATGCTAAATTTTTATTGCTTTCTGGTCCTGCTAGTTTTTTGCTAATCGGACTTGAAGTTGATAACAACGCCGCTGGAACGAACGCTAATGGCATTAAAGCACTTAGTAGAATTTTTTTATTCATCTTTTACTCCTTTATTTTCTACATATTCACTAATTGATTTAATGAATTTTTTACAATATTCAATTACTTCTTCAATGGTTGAAAATTCTTTATCTTGGTAAACGAATTTATGAACTTCGTTTTCTTTAATTACTTTTCGCTCAATCGCTAGGTATTGAAGTTGCATTAAATGCTTAGTAGCCGCTTCGTATGAGGCAAAGTAAACTCTTTCGTTTTGGTTATTTAGAATGCTATAGACTTTGGTTTTTACGATTTCACTTAGCTCATCATATTTATTATTAAGACTAAGCATTCTTTTAGAAACCAGCTTTGAAGTCACTTGGAATTTGCTAGTAAATATGGCGGCCAATTTTTTTATATTGTTTATGTCATACAAGTATGATTTTTTATCTTTAGTTTTTAGGTTACCATCAAAGAGTAGTAAGTCTTTTGATTCTAATAGTTTGTTGTCTTTATTAATGTTGTTAATCAGAGTCATTAACTTTTGCAATGAAAACTTCTCATAGTTAGTTTGGTCTTTTATTTGATCTAAAGGAATTTTTTCATTGTTTAGTTTGGGCAGCTGCATTAGCAATGTCGCTCTTAGCTCGTGAGAAATTGCTGATTTTAATTTTTCAAATAAATCCTTAATATTAGCAACATACTTACTTTTGCCCAATATATTGACAGTGCCAGAAGATGATTTATATCATTCAATAAATTTTTGGGCGTTATTGGCGAGGAGTGTATTTTCTAATTCGCCCATAGTGGCAAAGTAACGATTGCTATTGCCTTTTGAGGTTTTTTCAAATGAATAAAGATACTCTAAATCATTTGCTTTTAGAAATGCCTGATCGTCACTAGTTAGAACATCATAAATTAAGTCTTTTTCTAAGACGCCGGTTTGGTGATCTTGATATATCTTGCCGTTGTAGTAGTAAAAATCGGTGCTAAATTCGGGCATGAATTGTACTGGTTCTAGTAACTTAGCATTGGCAATCGTGGAATCTTCGCTTTGTCAAAAACCTCAAAGTCGTGAAGTTGTGACGCCACCATCTCATATATATTGTGACTTGGCATTACCCGTTTGGCTATAAACATAATCATATTGAGTTTTTTCACCAATTAGCTGCGTAATAATGGTAAATACTATATCAATAGCAGCCGCAGCTACAGCAACGCCAGGTAGACTTGAAAACACGCCTAAAACTGAGCCAACTAAGCCTTGGACAGACTTGACAACATTTAATGTTTGATTTGGCCCAGCGGCTTGAATTGAGAAATACAACTGACTAATTGATCCAGCGGCCTGCACAAGTCCACCCGCTACTTTGACGGCCGAATTGATTTTGCTTACGACATCAGCTTTTTGCTCTTCATATACCAATTTATTTAGCTCAAGTTTATGGCCCGTCATTGTTTTTGAATTAATATATTTGTTTAAGTTTTCTTTTTTGATACTTTTTATTGAATCTTGCAGTGACTTTATGTCGTTGCCTTTTTTATAACTTAATCTTTCTAGTTTCTTTATCGTTTCATTAGAAGCACCATGTTCTTTATGATATGCAATGGCTACTTTTTTATAATAGTTAAAGCCAAATTCATAGTTTTTCATAATTGTGGTGTTTTTAACGTATTTTGAATAATCAACATTGGCTAAACTATTTAAAAATCCTTCTCTTAAATAGTTATTAAGAGCTTGTGCAGATTGATAGTTATAATGTTGCAAAGCATTAGAAGCTAGATGTTTGTCATCAACACTTTTGTTGACTTCGTATTCACCTTTGTTATTATTGAAAATGTAATTAGATTCTTTTTTGGATCTTAATGAATACTTGTCATATAGTTTTTCTAATTTTTCATAAACTTGTTTAGAACTATCCTTTTTTAGTAAAGTAGAATCATTAAAAGGTAGCAATGAAGAAGTGTTCATGGCGTTTAGAGAAGCTGAGTTAATGGTGCTTATTGCGTTAATAATATTGTCATTATTTGTTAGGGGGCTAATGAAAAAGTCATTATTAACATCTAAATCTAAAGAATAATCATCTAAATTATAAGCTTCTAGTAGATCAAGTTTTTTGCCATCTTTATTAGTGTATAAATCACCCAAAGTTTCACTTAAATAGCCATTCATTTTGCTAATTAAATCTTTAAAATATTTTTTAAATAATGAAACAAGCGTATTAGAGGCGCTGTGCTTAGCAAAATATGCTAGCCCAGAAAAATAGATAATATTTAGCTGATTGAAAAATGTTCCTCTTTTCCCATTTTTCATAAGTTTAAGAATGTCTTCAAATTTCTCTCAAAGATTTGAATGTTTAGCATCTTGAATGTGGAAAGTTTTTAAATGATTCTTTAAAATTTCGGCATCTTCTGATAAAGGTAAAAAGTTAAAGATTGAGAAATTATTGTGAAATTTATTTAATAATTCGGTTTTGCTATTTTCATTTTCTTTAATTTTTTTATCTAACAAATAATTGTTAACCGCCATCATGAGGTTTGATACAAATTTATTAACAATTTCTTTGTAAATAGATTCACGGTAGTCAATGATATTTTCGTTTCTTGTGCGTTTTGATCATTTGCTATGGTTGCGAAAGTCGCGAATGTCATCACTAGGCGAAGTTAAAATGTAATCACCATAAAAATTAGCGTTTTCATTTTTATCAACGTCAACTAAATATTTCTTGTTTCCTTTAGTTGATTTAACTCTAATAATTGAAGAATTTCTCCATTTTAATTTATCAAAATGGTTATGAATGAAATCTTCAACTTCATAAATTTGACCTTCTCATCTAATGTATCTCTTCACATTGTTGTTAATGAATTTTTTAAGTAGCTCGAGATTGAGTTTGCCATTTTCATTAAAATTGGCATTTGAAACCGCTCCATTAGGGGCACTGAATCTCATAAAATCCGTTTCTTCAAGGTTGTATATTCGCTTTAGTTCTGCTAGTTGTTCACTTTCAAGAGTATAGCGGCTTTTAATGCTGTTGTAGTTTAAAATAAGCTCATTAATAATGCTTTCTTTACTTTTGTAGAATTTATTATTAAATTTATAAAATTTAGCACTATTTAAGTATGAAAGTTTCGCTTCTTCTTCAGTTTCGTAGGCAACATTATCTCGTCCTAAGTAAGCCCTCACATTAGCATCTAAGCCATTAAAGTCAAGCTCGTTTAGTTGTTGATTTGTTAGCGGTAAATTAGAGCTACTTTCGTAAAATCTGCTATCTCTTAGTAAACTAACATCGTGGCTTCTAATGCTATTGTATAGAAACTTGTTTAAACTTAACTCTGAGTCAAATTGTTTGTTAATATTGTTGGCATAATAAATGGTTTTTTCATCATATTGAACGGTTTCTTTAATTTCGCTTCGAATATGACTTTCAAATGCCGAGTAGTCAGCAAAATGTTGGTCTTTAAAATAAAAACCTTTAGTAAGTGTGGTCTTTTGACCCGAAATTGCCAAAATAAGTACGCTAGGGACGATAGTAATCGGTAGCAATGAACCTAACAAAATGCTGACGGCCTTATAATTTTTTTTCATTATATTTCACCTTTAATTGCTTTAAATGTGGTAAATGGTATTGAAATCGTAATCATCAATAAAACTAGAAAAGTGTAAATAAAGTTGAGGCTTGAGTCTGAAATCAGTGTCGGAATAAGAACATCTTTGTAATATTTGGTAATAGAAGAATTGGACAAAAGTCTAATCTTTTCTATGTTGTGCAATTCGTTATTAAATGAATAAATATTGTCAAGAATGTCATTTATTTTTTGCAAGGAAAAAGCATTTTCATCAATAAAGTTTGCCCATTCTTTTTGGCTGCTTATTGATTTGAACACTTTTTGAAAATCAGTTAAATTAATCGAGAACCGCGATGACTTGTAATTATTAAAGAATACTTTATCGCCAGAAAATTGCACAAAATGATTTTTTAAATATTCTTTGTCAATATCGTCAATTTTGCTTGCCAAATCGTATTCACTATTAGTGCTAATGATTTTTTCAAAATAGAAGTTTGCGCCTTTTATATCTACATTTAAGTAAGTATTAAAAGAATATACGTTGTAAAAATCATTTAAGAGGTTTCAAAATGCTAAACCAAAAGTATTAATTATCAAGTTTTGCAATTGGCTATTATTAGCCAATATATATTTTCAGTCTCGTTTTATATATCGGATAATTATATTATTTTTTCCTGATAATAATTCAATCAAATTACTTTCTTGTTCTGGAAGAACAGCTTTATTTCATTCTAGTTTATTAATAGTGTTTCTTACCTTTTCGATTAGCTCTTGAGTGATGTCGCTTTTATCATATATTTCTCGCTTAAGTAAGGCTAGTAGTTCACCATTGTTATACGAAACAAGTGGCTTAGTATTTAAATCGTAAGCAAAATATTGACTAGTGGCATTTCACTTTTTCTTTTCAATAACATTTTTGATTGAATATGTTGAAAATCGATCGCTGTCAAATTTGGAAACATCGTAGTTTTTGGCTAAGATTTTATTAAAAATCATAATAGGAGCAAAATAAAGAGTATTAATTAAATCAAAGCGAAGTTTAGAACTATCATTTGCGCTTTCATACGCATTTTTACTTACATAATAATTATTAATTTTGTTTTCTTTAGAAACCTCAGTAATTTTTGTAATTTGCGAAAGTGATTCATCGCTAGCATCTTTAGCTAAAAGACTTCTAACTAAAATAGCGGGAATGGTCACTAAAATACCCAGTGAAACATTAACGATGTTTTTATAAAGCAGGTTTTTTGAAAAACTACTAAACAAAGAAAAGATTCAAAAGAAGGCATTAAAAACTACAAAGTTACTAATGAAAATTCCTAAAAAATAAAGTAGGTTATAAAAATTGTTTGTAAAAACAGTAAACATAAATGACGCTAGAATAATGGCGATTAGAAAACTTAGTACACCAAAAACACTAAGTAAAAACAAATACTTTGAAATAAAAATTTTTCTACTATTAGAGTGAAGCGAATTTAGTATTTGATCATATTGGTTTTTCTTAGTTGATATTAAAAAGAAGTGGTTTAAGATTAAAGCAAGCAAAATTACTATGGCATACACAATAAAATAAGCGATTCAATTGAAGTTATACAATAGTGGCTGAATAAAAAAGAATGGTGAAGCTGCAAATGAACTGAAAAATAAAATAGCTACTAGTGATATCAGAGTTTTGTTTTTGAAAAAATAAACGGTATGATTCTTATACAAGCTTTTCATACTACTCATCTTTATTACTTTCCTTATTTAGTAATTCCATAGTCACATTATTATTTGTAAAATCACTAATATGACTTGAACTAACAATTCTTCCTTTTTTAATAAAAGTTACATGATCAGCGTAGTCCTTAATTTCGTTATTGTAATGACTAGAAATAAAAATAGAACTACCCTCATTTGCAATATTTTTGAGCTTTTGATAAATAAATTTTCGAGCATCAATGTCTAAATTTGAGTCAGGTTCATCTAAAAAAACAAGGTCTGGCTTGAGCAATTCAACCAAAATTATTGGTAGCTTTTTCTTTTCTCCAGACGAAAGATGATTGGGATTAGATTTAATTTTGTCCTCTAGTCCATATTCTACTAACTTATCAATTATTTTTCTTGTCGGCAAAATTTTGTTGTTAAAAAAATAAGAAAAGTTTTTTAGATACTCTAGTACGTTTCATCAAATCGGAAATGAAAGATTGGTACTAAAAGATAAAAAACTTTTTCTTATTTTAACCAGATTAATGTCTTCGTTTTGGAAATATATGTCACCACTATAATTTTTATCATTACCAGTGCATATATTAAACAATGTGGATTTGCCGGCACCATTATGCCCAAGAATTACATGAAAAGATTTTTTAGTCAACTTGAATGTAATATTGTCTAGCAAAATTTTATTCTTTATGGACTTAAAAATATTGCGAACTTCAAAAATGATATTTTGGTCATCATTTTCTTTAATATATTCCTCAATTTTCATATTTTAATTATACCATTAAACTTACATAGCATTTAACATCAAAATAATTCCTGCTTATTCATGATAAAGTAGATAAATTCTTCTAAAAAGTTCTTAGTTTTAATTATTAATTTTGGAATTTGTGCTTGTATAAAGCAATAAATTAAAAATTTAGCTACGTTGGTAAAACTATTTTAAAATTCTCAGTTGCATTTTTTGTCTGCCTTAGTTAAAACAAAGTACAATATAGATTAACTAAATATTTATAAGATTTTAAAATCGAGGAGAGTAGTGTTATGAAACAAATTTTTGTAAACGACACAAATAACATTAAAAAAGTTGATCTAAAACGCATTCATTCATCAAAACACCTAAAACTGCTTAATAACTTACTTGATATTAAAAGCCGTGGAGACAATGCTACTTTTTTTAAAACATCAAACCTAAGCTGTGATTTAAAAAGACTAGTAGGCATTAAGAACCTCAAAGAAATTTTTAATAATTCTGAATTTAAAATCATGTTAAAAAATTCTTTTGAAGGCAAGTCATTAACTGAACTTAAAAATGTTAAAACTATTGAAGCTTTTAACCAATGAGCTAAAATTTACGATTTTTCTATTACTCCTAGAATGCAAGAAAATTTAGCAGCCGATCCTGAAAAATGATTAATTAATTACAAAAGAAAAATCATTGAAACAAATGATAATTTCATCAAAACTTGAAAAACCAATGCTAAAAGAGTAGAAGAAATTTATGCTGAAACCAATATTTGGCCTTTATATATTGGAACCTATTTCATTAAATATCGCAAGGATGATGTTTATTTATACGCACCTTTTATTTTAAAATCAGTTAAATTAACTTTCAATAACAACTCCGTTTACTTAGAGAATACCGATCAAAACATTATCATTAACGAAAAAATTAAATACTTGCAAGAACAACATAGCGAATTTAGGCTACCAATTTTAGTTGATGGTGAAGATATTACCATCGCCAGTGCTTTAAATAGTATTAAAACCTTGGATGATAAATACACTGCAGAATATGATGAAAACATCTTTTTTGAAGCATTTTCTGAAGAAACTAAAGCTTCATTTGAAAACACTGGCATGATTGAAATTAAAGGCGGAACCGTTTTAGTTGAAGCCAATCCTGGCGGCACGAAACTAAGAGAGGCAATGATCAGCCTAATTGAAAGTGACAAAATTGATAAATTAATTGAAATTGACGACCTTCGCGATTACACTAAAGAAGCACATGAAAAAGTTCTAGAAAAAAGTAGCATCGCCCGGGTAACTCCATCTGATTTTAGTCAAGAAAGAGCGATTTTTGGAACCTTAAATAATTCAGCTATTATCATTGGCCCTCCAGGGACGGGAAAATCACAAACCATTGCCAATATCTTAATGAATATTGCTAAAGAAAATAAAAAAGCCTTATTCATATCGCAAAAGAAAGTCGCTTTGGATGTGGTACTAAGAAGACTTCATAAATACCAAAATATGATGTTTCAGTTCTCAGAAACTGCCAAAGTTAACCAAAGCGAAAAAGAATATTTCTATAAGCCAATAATTGAATATTTTAAAGAAATAAACAACGTCAATAAACTACACAATCTTCATGAATACAATTCAAGTTTCTTTACTAAAAACGAATTTAAATACTTAAATGCTAAATCGGAAATTGGTGATATTTTTGGTCGAGATTTAATGGCATATCACAATATGAAAAATCGTAGTAGACTAGAACAAAACATTCCTCATTTTATTAAGTTCTATTCACTCTACAACGGCTTTCAATCTAAAAATGAATTTCTAACAATTTTTGAAAACTATAAAAAACTTTCGCAAAGAAAATTGGCAATTAAATTGGGCTATTTACCAAAAAACGCCTCAATATTTATGCCAATTCCACTCAAATTTAGAAAAATCTATCATTTAGCTAAAAAAACGATTGCTTTTTATCAAGCTAATTTAGATGTTTACGACATTAAAGATTTAGTACAAATGTCAAACTTTATTCGGCTAAATTCTTTCATTCAATTTGATCGTCAAGAAAAAGACTACAGTAAGTTCCTTGACTTTAAAAAACTAGACAACACTACCCCTGACATGCTAGATGATATTTATGAAAATGCGGCATTTTTGGCTAAAAAACGTTTAGATGAATATCGCCTTGAAGGTGAAACCAAACGCCAAAAGTTAAACCAATTTTTTGGACGTCTTGAAAGAAAAATCACTCCGCCTTATATTATTACTTCACTATTTAATGACATCATTAAAACCGTTTATAACATCTACGTCGGCACGCCAGAAATTCTTGGAAACTTTATTGACTTTCAAAAAGATCACTTTGACTATGTTATTTTTGACGAAGCTTCACAAATCTACATTGAAAAAGCTATTCCTTTTATTTCAATCGCTGATAAAGTCATTATTGCTGGTGATAGTCAACAAATGCAACCATCAAATTGATTTAATGTTCGTGATGAAGGTGACGATGATTTCGCTGAAGAAGATATTACTTCGCTTCTAGATTGAGCTATTCACAACCACCTACCAAAATACTTGCTAGAAATGAATTATCGCTCTAATTCAAGCGAGTTAATCTTATTTTCAAGTAAAGAATTTTATGAATCAGCTTTAAAAGGACTTGATAGCTACAACAAACGTGATCGTACAAGTATTGAAGTTATTGATGTCAATGGCGAATGATTCGAAAATCGTAACGAAATTGAATGTGATAAATTGATTAAAGTTTGTGAAAAAAATCTTAGCAAATACAACTCTATTATTTTGCTAGCATTCAACCGCAAACAACAAGACTACATTCGTGAACAAATTGCACTAAAATCGCCTAAAATCTTTGCAACATTGGAAGATAAAGTTATTTTGCGTAATATCGAAAATATCCAAGGTGACGAAGCTGAGTTAGTAATTGCTTCCATTGGATATACTGCTAAAACCTCATTGCACGCGACTTACATTGGATCCAAAAAGGGTAGAAACGCTTTAAACGTTGCTATTACTCGTGCCAAGGACAAAATGATTATTATCAAGAGTATCAAAGCTACTGATATTGATCCAAAAAACGAAAACTTGCATACTTTTAAACGTTGACTAAACTACATTCAACTAACTTCTGACAAACAAAAAGCCTACACCTTAAATCAAAACACCAACATCGCCTTAGACAAATCTCAATTTATTTTTGAAATTACTAATTGACTAAAAGAGCAAAGTTTTATCAAACCAATTTCAATTACCCTAAATTATTGTGTTGGTTCTTATAACATTGATATGGCCATTTTAGATAATAATAACGAGTTTGTTGTAGGGCTATCTATTGACTCTTCGGCTGATGGCACTGATGTTAATGACTTTATTGATAAACGTATTAAAACCGACTTCCTTTCAGTAAAAGGCTATCCAATTTACCGCATCTCAAATTTCAAATTTAACGAAAATAAGCCAACGATTTTTCGGTTCATTAATACGCTTTTAAGCAAATAATAATCTCAATCCAAGCCATAGACCCAACTATGGTTTTTATTTACTTTTGTTTAAATATAACTAATGAGTTTTATTAATTAACTTCATGAAGTAGAAATCATAGTATCAATAAAATAAAAAACAAGGTTGCAACTTATCAAATATAATTATTATGTATTTTAATTTGCACTTTTAAGCAAAATAATCGTTTTTTAAGTTTTTAATAATAAATATGGAGAATGAATACTAAATGAAATTAAGTTTAACAGCGATAAGAGCAGTGGCACAATTTGCTTCAGCATTTAATATTTCAAGTGTCACAGAGCAAAGATTAGTTGATGAAATAAATAATATAAATGAAGAAGATATTATCATCGCTAAGATGATAAGTGAAGAATTAGAAAGCCAAAAAGAATTAACTTTTTATCTTAATCTAAGTGATCAAAGATGAAGAAAATTAAATAGAGACGATATAAAAAGATACCAATGAAAGCTATGACTATTTCTAGATTCTTTAGAAAGAAAAATAATTGAAAAGTTTCCTTCAAAGTTTCCTAACATAAAAGATATTTTAAATGAAGAAAATATAAGAAAAGTTTATAAACTAAATAGAAAAGCATTTAACGAAACCAAAAACAAAATAAAAAATGGCTTAAAGCAAGCTAAACAAAGCGATAAAAAATATTTCAAACAGTTTAAAACCGAAGCTGGAAATGTTAACATTGTTGAAAATGAAATTAATTCTAAGTTTATTGAATATGAATTGAAAAAAGTTTTGGAATTGTGAAATGTACTAAAAAACGAAATATCTCCTTTACAAAAGGAAATTAATGACGCTCTCAATTTGGAGAAGCGCTTATATTGAGCTGCAGTAGGAATGGGAACAATAGCAGCCGGTCTATGAATAGGTAGTTTGTTTTTTCAGCCACTAGCAGTGCCCGCTTTAATAGTTAGTGGCATAACTGCAATTTTAGATAATTTAAGCAATTCAATAGGAAAAACGATAAATGACAATGTTAAAAAATTAAATAAAATATACGAAACAATAAGAAATTTGGGCGGAAAAGATGTTAAAGACTTAAATCTTTCTGAACTTTCTAATATTTTTAGTAACCTAGGATTCTTTGAAGGTGTTGCAATAGGGAAAACAATTGAAACAATTGGAAGTGCGCTAAAAAATCCCGCTATAGAAGCATTGGCTACTAAACTTTCTGTCGCAACTGAAGTATTGTCTATTATGAATAATCTAAATAAGGCAATTCAAGCTTTAGAAAGATGCAACCAAATGTATAAAGAAATAATAAGCACAGAGGGACGCATTAAATCAATAGGAAAAAAATACCAAGATTTAAATAAAGTGGATTGAGTTGTACTTGACGAAACAAAACAAAATGGTCATTACAATGAAGGCGGAACCGGTGGAAAAAATTTGATCTTTAAAAATAGAATAACTAATAAAATATATACCCTTAATGAATTGTTGTCAAAGAGCAATATCGAATTAAAATGAATGAGATTAATGAAAGTTTATAATCCAAGAATTAATGAATATTATATTAGAACACTAAGAAATAAGATAAAAGAAGACAACTTAGGATAAAGCATACCATGAATACAAATGAAGTTTTAATAAATCTAGCATGGATGATACCAACATTTGTTATTTCAATATTAGTACCATTAATACATAGTTTCTTCTTCAGAAATAAACTTATTTATTCGTGAGATTTTTATATTAATAATTTAAAAATTCCTAAACTAACTGCTTTTAATAGACTAAAAGCGTTAAAACATCTTATTATTTTTCAAATATCTTGAACCTTAGCTATTATCTTGGGTTTAATCACTTTGTCAAAATTACTTAAAGACTATTTTTACATTATTTTTTTATGCATGATTTTTCTCGTTATCTTAAGAGTCTATGGGTACGTATCAATAATAACAATGTATAAAAGACTAAAAAAATATTGCTTAGAATACAATAAATTTAACATAGATTATTTTTATGAAAAAGAAGAAGATATCAATTTCATTAGCAAAAATTCATACCTCGCCATAAACATGTTTTTAAAAAATCAAATTAAAATTAAAAATAATAACTTTAAATTTTTTCTAAGCATGAAAAAAATTGAAAAATCACTTAATAAAATTTCTAATCCAAAAAAGAAAGTCGAATATCTTGATGATATTTGCTTTCTTGATGAAGGAATTTCAGAAATAAACAAAATTGCCTTTACTAGAGAAATGATGTCACACCTTCGTTTAACTTTGATTGAAAAGTACGTAACTAACAATTAAGTAAAAAACTTAAGCCGATAAAGGTTTCTATTTAACACTAAAAATTTAAATTACTAGCACTTAGATTGTTGATTCAATTTATGAAAGGCTAGTATTTTTAATAATTTAGCTTACCGTTAGTTAATAATAAGTACTGATAAATACTTTCATTTTAAGAGTGAGAATTACTTTTCATTTATGTTCTTAACATTTTGCTTTAATTAATGACAATTTTCATTGAGAAGGCTTAAAACAATATAAATTCAATAAAATATCCGCATATGAACCATTTTTATTGCACTTCCTATTGTCTTTTTGCCAAATTTAGCGTTTTTTTTTTTTTTTGTAAAATCAACTTGTTACTTTAAAAGGTAACTTAAAAAATAAATATTTATTCGTAAAACTAATTAATTAGAAAAGGAATTCACCTAAATAATGAAAAAGTCTAAAAAAGCACTTAGTTTGTTATTAGCTAGTGTCGGAACAATTTCTTTATTCGCAACTTCAGTAGTAGCGGCAGCTTGCGATGACACCAAAAAGAAACCAGAAGAGCCTAAAAAACCTGAAGAGCCTAAAAAACCTGAGGAACCAAAGAAACCAGAAGAGCCTAAAAAACCTGAGGAACCCAAGAAACCTGAGGAACCAAAAAAACCTGAGGAACCCAAGAAACCTGAGGAACCAAAAAAACCTGAGGAACCAAAAAAACCTGAGGAACCAAAAAAACCTGAAGATCCTAAAAAACAAGAAGAAAAACTAATCAAACTTAATGCACTTAAAAAAGAATTTGAGGCAAAATATAAAGGCCTTGAAGAAAAAATAAAAGATGATAATAAAGAAAATAACAAAAAATTCTTACCAGAAATTGAAGAAGCATTAAATAAAGCTCAAGAAGTTTTAAAAAGTATAGGCGATGAGTTCTATCTTAAAAGCTTCAAAAATTACTTCAAAGAATTAGTTAATAAACTAGAAACTTTAAGGAATAAAGCTGAAGGACCTGAAGAAAAGTTAATCAGATTTAATGCACTTAAAAAAGAATTTGAGGCAAAATATAAAGGCCTTGAAGAAAAAATAAAAGATGATAATAAAGAAAATAACAAAAAATTCTTACCAGAAATTGAAGAAGCATTAAATAAAGCTCAAGAAGTTTTAAAAAGTATAGGCGATGAGTTCTATCTTAAAAGCTTCAAAAATTATTTCAAAGAATTAGTTAATAAGTTAGAATCTTTAAAAAATAAAGCTAAAGCTTAGTATAAAAACAAAAAATTTCGAAATAATCAATTGTTTTTAATAGAAGTTCCTATGTTTTCTGGATACTTCTATTTTTTATCTTTAGATGTATTTTAATATGTTTCTATAGTTTAGATTTTCAATAAAAATTTCTCTTTATATTTTTTATTATTAATAACTTTAAAAAATACGAAAATATTTTAGTTTTTGATTTTATAGCTAGGATTAAACGAATTAATCTCTAAGTAGTAACTATTTTTCTTAAATCACATAAAGCGACTAAATCAAACATGTATGTAACTTATAATTTATATAGGCAAATGGTAAAGAACAATGAAAAATCATTTTAAACTAAAAATGCGGACTATTCGCAATACCAAAGGAACATACATCATTGGAGCGGTTCTTTTAATAATCTTTGCAATATTTTTGGCAATTACTAGTGGCGTTAACTCTTTAATTGATGATAAAAAAAGTGTTAGCAGCCTTGATGTTTTAGCAATAGTAATAGCCATTAGTATATCTCTTGCAATAATAACGACTTCAATTTATTTCACTAATCTTAGTTTCTACGAAGATAAACGAAATGGCATTAATTATTTATTAATATCCAAGCCAACTTCAAAAAAAGCATTATTTTTTAGCACTTATTTTAGTATTTTGATTCCCACTTTGATTATTGCCGCAGCGCTTAACCTTCTTAGCTTAATTTTTCTATTTGCAACTATTAGTGTTAATAAAATTTTGATTTTATATGTGGCAATCGGCATGTTTTTATCAAGTATTTTGCTTTGCTTTTTAATGTGTGCATTTTCATTATTTCTAGCTACAATAGTTAGCTCTAGAATTTTTGTATTTCTTCCATTTTTACCTCTTATTGCATCACTCGTTGCATTTGGATCGACTCCTTTGGCATTTCGTTCTGATTTTACCGAAGGTAATTTTGGTTCAATGATTGCTAGAAAGAATATTGATCATTGAATGCTAATGCCAACTAAGCAAAAAAATGGCGTGCTTGATTTAGATCTTTACAAAGCACATTACGATTATTCAAATAAGCTAAAAAATATTGAAACCATTAGAGAACAATACGCTTACAATGATCAACGTGATCAGTTTTTTCAAACCAAACCTTATGAAGCCAAACAAACTCACAAATTTAGTTACTTTAGTTGAATGTCATTAATCGATCATGTGAGATGAGTAAATAACTTGTTTTTAAAAGAGCGTTTAGATAGTAACCAATATTCACTATTTTATCGTCGCGAGTATGCTATTAATGAAAACTACAAAATGGACGAAATAAATAAAAACGATCTTGAGAAGTATATAAACTTTCGAGCCCCTAATTTAAATAACCAAGTCAAAGACTACATCGTCGCTCAAAAAAGAGTATCTGATGCTAAAAGCTTTCATTTAAGACTAAGATCGAAAAAGCAACAAATTATCAACGCGCTTGACAAAACCCAAGATACTGCAAACAGAGATAAGCTATTGCATAGTTTAAATTGACTTAATAAAATCACTAATTATTTAGACATTTTTAACTCAAAAGAATGAAAAGAGTTGTTAAGCAAAGCTACTAATTTAATATCTTCGCTACCTTTTGGCACTTATCAAGGTGACTTCATTAAAACATATGAAGCTATTTATGAAAAAATTTCTAATTTATTTTTAGAAACTAATTACTTAAACAAACTTATAACGGCCCAACATTCATTAGCACTTTATTTATGTGCTTTATATTACAACCAAAATAAAGATAATTTAAAAAAGATAGGTTTACCATCAATAACTAATAAACCAAGCGAAAATGAAAAAGCACTAATCAAAAAATTCTCAGATCCTAATCCCGGTAACATTGGCATAGACATTGCTGCTAGCTCACTTGTTAATTATTCACTAGTTGAATACGGTCATGACACCATTGCTAAAATAAAGTCAATTAAAAAAATATGAAATGGCTACTATTCAATATTATTTGCCATTTCATTAACTGCATTATTTTTAGTTTTAGGATCATTTACATACAGCAAAAGATTCTTAAAATAAGTGCTATTGTTTATTTTCGTAGTTAAGCTTTAAAACAAAATTAAAAGTTGCAATAGTCTTAGGCACTTCGTATAAATTGCCCTCAGCTCGTTTACTATATATTACTTCTAATTTGCAATTAGTTGTATTGTTTTTATTAAAATTAAAATACTTTTGCTCAGATTTTAAAGTATAAATTCTAGAACGATCATCATCTCTAATTATCAATGCAAAGTTAGAAATTCTAATTACTCCATTTTCTTTTTCAACTCAATAAATATTTCGTGACATAAAATCAAAATCAATTTTTGCCTCATTTTCCTTTTTATATCCTAGTTTATTTAAAAGTTTCCACGGTATTAATGTACAAACATGTGGGCCTCGTTTAAAGTCGGCATAATTAATAAAATTGAAAAATAATTTAGCATTATATTTTTTTGCCAATAAGTAAGCCTCGGCAGTACTAGCAGAAAAAACTAAAGGCATATTTAACTCAAAATAATTCTCAGATGCATCAGTTTGAATTTTGCTTATTCGATAATGGAACCATGAATGTAAAATCTTATTAGAATACTCTTTTTGTTTGTCAACACACGAAGTGACCATTAAAGAGGCAATTGGCATCGTTGCTGGCAATAGAATCGACAAAAATTTCAAAATTTTTTTATTAAAAGGCATTTAAAACATTCCTAAATTCGATAGAACTTTGCCAAATTCTGGGCCAGTATATTTTTTTCCTTTGTATTCAAAATATGTCCTCAATTTCTCACTAGGGCCGTCGTTAGAAATTAATCCAAAATACATACCATGAGTATAAGTGTCCATATTTAAAATTAACTGATTATCTTCATTGCTAGTTCAATTTAAATTACATAGAAATCTTGTAGGGTTATAAGCACCATAAACAGTCACAATATGAGCTGATGGGCGTCCCTCTAGCTTACCATTTGCATCAAATGTAGCACCATAATATCCGGCAAATATTAGTGGCTGTTTTCTTTTTTCTATTCAGTAAAATGGGTCACCAAAAATAGAATATTGTCCAACTTTTTCATAATTCAATCCTTTTTTAAAAGTTAATGCCGCGTCTACTATTTGACTAAGTTGTCATCATCTATCAATTCCTTGTGAAAATCAGGTTCTTTCGTACAAATTCTTTAAGAATTGAGGATTTAAGTCTGGGAATGAATTTTGAATGTTAGAAAAAGATGGACGATTATAGAACTCTAATTTGTTTTGAGCAACATAATTTTTGTACTCAAAATCATTAAAATACCCAGCTTTTTTAAAAATTTCGTTATACATCAAAAGTGTCCCAACACCTATGTAGCCACAAACACCATTTTCAGAATAATATCCTGGCGTAGCGGAGCTACGACGATCTTTAGTATTAGGGTCATAAGGCGAAGTTCAACTTCCGCTAGTATATCCAATTTTCTTTCCATTTGCTAATTTGAATCATCAAGAATGCTCAACTTCATAGGGAGCGTTGATCATTTTTCCAGTTCGATGCCATGGGTCTTTTGGCTGTTCGATTGGTTGAGTGGGCCTTCCCTTGCCATTGCCAGGGGATTTTTCTGAGTCCTTCAATCCACAACTTCGACAATCACGCTCTTTTTTATAATAATCGAATTGACCGAATCCTTTGTATTTTAATTCATATTTGTCATCATTATAATTGTTTAGCATTTTACTTGTAGGTGAAACTTCTTGAATAACTTGAGTAGTTTTGTTAATTAATGAATATCCGCCATTTTTATAAACTACAACAAGGTATTTGACGCCATTAGTATCCTCAACATATCTTTTAAAGAGTACTTCATTCGAATTTGAATTAGTTATTGCATTAAAATCTTGTAAAGCGACGCTTGTTAATTTGTTTTCGCTAATAGCTTCCGAATTTTTCAAAGTATGTTCAACGCAAGAAATCATAGGAAGCGAACACAAAATGGGTATTGATAGCATTGTAATGCTAGTTTTTATTTTCATTCATTTCTCCTGTATTAAAAGTGATTATATTTTCATTTTATAGCCGTACTTGTCATTTAGACGAAAAATCTAATTGCGTATCATTTTATCCCAAACCTTTATATTAGTCCCACTACGGGTCTTCTAAGCTTTTATCTAAGCGAATGTTATAATTATTGTGTTAAAAATATAAGTCAGTTTAAAATAAGAAATTTTATTCTCAAACATGTCTTAATTTCATCATGTTAAAATTTAAATAAGAGAAAAAATAATGAACACTTATTTTCGTATGAAACAACGAATTGTAAGTAAAAGCTTAGGTACTTATTTATTACCTGGAATTTTAATTTTGATTATGACGATTACTTTTCTAGTTTTAACTTTTACTAGAACCATAAAAACCATAGTTGAAAACCAAATCCAATGATTAATTTTTGGGCTTGCTTTTTATGCAATAGTTATTGAAATGATTGTTTGCATTTACTTTATTTTTCTAATTTACTATGACGACAAACGCAATGGAATTAACTTTTTTATGCAAGCTAATAAGATAACGAAAAAACAAAGATTCTTTAGCGATTTTTTTGTTATCTTATTAAATGTATTCGCTATTAATGTAGCATCAATAATAATTAGTGGAATTTTTGTGTTAACTCTTGGAATACATTTTGATCTTACTTTTAAAATTATTCTAATAATTTTGCTTAGCTCAACTCTATTTCTAATTGTTTTTTTACCCTTTAGTTTTTTAATAGCTTTCAAACTATCAACAAAATCGTTTGCCTTAGTTGCAATGTCCCCAATTATTCTAGGGTTTGGCTTTCAAATAATTTTTATTCAAGAAGAAAAAATAGTTAACAGTGACTACCAACTACTCAAAAATAGCATTGAGCAAAAAGCTATTCTATCCGCAAAGCAAGCCAAGAAAAATAAAGCTTTACTTTATGATCGATTAAACTTTGAATATGATAGCGATAAAACTAAAATTGAAAACATAGCTTCAGTTGTCGAGCAACTAAACAACAAGAAAATTTCACCTTATTTTTCTTGAATGTTGCCCACCAAACATATTCGCTATCTAACTGGCCTTTTACTACCTTATCAATACAGCAAAATAGGTGGTGATGAAAACAAATATTTAACTTATCGCAATATTTCTAGTCTACCAACTTTAGAAGATGATGAATTAACCGCAACAAATAGTATAAGTGAACAAGCCAAATATTCATTACTACAACTTGGAATTAGTGACTCAAAATTATTAAGATTAAAAATTAAACAATCAATAGCTAACCTAGAAAAAGAAACTAAAGATCTAGATCTAACAAGTGCTATTAACAACGCTAATGAAAATGACAAAGCAAAACTTAAATTTGAAGTTTCAAAAAGAAAACTAGCAATTGATTATTTAAGTAAAATTAGTGGCTACAAACAAATTTTCGAATCACAGTATTATCAAAAGTTAATTAACTCAAGTTATGACAAAATCAATAGCTTATTACCTTTCAATGAAAGACAAGGAAACATCTTATTAACATATCAAGCAATACTTGAAAAAGTTTTAGGTGGTTTATATGCTAATGATAATGAAAACGCCATTTTGAATAAAGTTCTAATCTCAAAAGAGAGTTTGGCATTATCTTTAACATTTACTTATTATCTTAAAAACAAACAACTAAATAACTTCATGGATTTGGCGCCACTCAAAAAACTAAAAGGTTTAGAAATTGCTAATCTAAATGAATGAAATGATTATAGTAGCGCTTTTCGTGAAAGGTTTAGTAACTCGATTATTAATTACGAGTTAATAGATAAAAGCTACTCGCATTTTAAAGAATATATAGTCCGTGAATATTATTGACCTTCATTATCAGTAATCTTACCATTTGTTTTTAGTTTAATATTATTTTTACGATCATATCGCTCATATCTAAAAAAGGACTTTAATAATGAATAAAATTGAAATAGCATTGTCAAATGAACAAACAAATAAAAAGGATGCTTTAACATTCTTAGAGGTTAGCAAAAAATTTAGGAATAAAGTAGCCTTAGATAAAATAAACTTTAGTGTGAAAGCTGGTGAATTTCATGGTTTCATTGGTTCGAATGGCGCTGGTAAAACCACTACTATTCGTGCGTTACTAGGATATTACAACGACATTGCAGGAGAGATTTTCATTAACGGCATACTATCAACTAAAAAAGAGGCAAAAGCAAAAATTGGGTTTATTCCAGAAATAGCAAACTTTCCTAAAGCGCTTAGCAGTCGCGAGTTTCTTTATTACTTTGCTTGTATGTCAGGGCTTGATAAAAAAATAGCAAAAGTGAAAGTTGAAGAAGCTTTAAAAAAATTTAATATGGACGGTGACGAATTTAAAGGCTCTCCATATTTCTTTTCAAGTGGTCAAAAGAAAAAAATTATGTTGATACAGGCTTTAATTAACGATCCTGAGATTTTAATTTTAGACGAGCCGACTGCTAATTTAGATGTCGCCTCTCGGATTGATTTTTATGAAAAACTAGCAGGCCTTCACAAGCAAGGTAAAACAATTTTTATATCGTCCCACAATTTAGCAGAACTAGAAAAATACGTTGATAGTTTCACCATTATTGAAAGGGGGAATGTTATAATGTCACAATCATTAAAGAAAGACAATCAACAAAATTTCAATTGAACTATTAGCGTGAAGGCTCAAGATATCACTAAATGTCAAAATCTTTTAAAAAATCTAAAAATTAAGTATTTTCTTAATCAAAGCAATAACAGTTTTATATTGTTTTTTGAAGATGATCAAATTAAAAAAACTTTTGTTAATAAAATTACCGCAAATAATATTGAATTTAGCAACTTCTCTGAATATCGCCCTTCACTACAACAACTTTATTTAGAGAATACTAATCTAAAAAATAAATAGAAAATGTCGCACCAAATGAATAATGCGACATTCCCCGATTGAAATATTAAGTGCATCACAAAATGTTGGCTTAATATTTCAATTGGAGATACTAAGAGTAAGTTTTATTCTTTTTTATGTGTTTATGTGGTAAAACGTTCAATAATCGTTTTTATTTTGTACTTAATATTTAATGGCAAAAATTAATATAAAATTAAGATTAGGAGCAATAATGAGAAGAAAAAAAATTACCTTAATTACTAGTGTTTTGGCAACTACGAGTTTACCGTTATTAGCAGCCGCTTGCCAAGACCCAAAAAAAGAGTTTAACGATGTTTTTAACAAATTAACATTGAATGTTAAAAACAAAAATGATTTAACTGTTGATCAAGTCAATGAAAAAAACATAGACATTTCAAATTTTGATAAAAATAAATATGAAATCAAAATTAATAGTTTAGAGAAAAAAGAAACTTCAATCGAGGTTTCTTTAACAATTACGAAAAAAGAGACTGGAGAATCTGCTTCTTTCAAAACTACTATTAATGGTTTTAAGGCTAAAGATGGGTCAAAACCCAAACCCAATAATGGAGGGCAAAGTGATAAACCCGGGGAAAGAAAGCCACTAGATCAAGACAAACATGAACAATTATTGAATGTTTTAGGTTTGGATAAAACCAAGACAATTTCTGAAAATAAAAATAAATTCGCATCAATTAAAAGTGATAATTTCGAATTAACTAAGGTAGCAATACAAAATTATGACGATTCAAAAGGAGTTGGATTAATTTTAGTAAAAGGCAAATACGAAAATAAAGAGTTTGCTGAAACTGAAGTTGAATTAAATGGATTTGCTAAAGTCCTAAGCGAAAATTATGATAGCGTCAATATAGAACTTAGAAAAGATCTAATGATCACTAATAACAAAAAAATTGAAGATTTAACTGCCTTGGAACCGAACGAACTTGTTAAATATTTAAAAATAACATTAATAAAAAGCGGTGTAGCAACAGAATTTATTCCAAGTTCAAATTATGAAATGAAACTTCTAACGTTAAATAAAAGCGGAAATAGTTACCAAGCTAACATGACTTTGGCGGCCAAAATAAAAATTTTTAAAAATGGTAATGAACAGATCGAAGAAAAACAACTAATTTCACAAGCGAGAATTGCTATTAGAAATACCGAAATTTCAAACGAAGATATTTTGAATAGTTTTCTTGCCAAAATTAAACAAAAATCAATTGAACAAGATAGATATGCATCCTCGTATATTGCTGATTTTAATAAAAACATTCCTTTTATTCACCATCTTTTAGAATTGGAAGATAAATACGAAAAACACTTTGGAAGTGACAAACCTATCAAAATGAGCGTTATAAACGCTTCGGCTAATGATATTCAAGGCAAAATTTACCTATCTTATAAATTAGAATCTGAAGATGAGGTAAATAATAAGACATATTCTTCAAAACCAGTAACAACTGTGATTGAAGGGTTTGCTAAAGTAAATGAGTCTGAGTTGAAAAAAATTGGTGTTGGACATAAAACAGAAAAATGGAAATCAGACAATCTTAAGCAAGAATTAAAAGAATTATTCACACAAAATGGACAAAATACTAATTTTGAAATAACAAAAGATAGGTTCTGGTTTAAATAAACTTAAAAAAATATTTGCATCTCAAGAATGAATAGCAATTAAAAATAAAGATGATTCTGCAGAAACCAAATTTGAAAACGTATATTGAAGTATTCTTTACAACGGCGTAGACTTCTCTCAAGTTTATGACTCTGACAATTTCATGCTAAAAGAAAATACACACAGCAAATATCAAATTAAAAGTTTAAGATTATCACCAACTAGATTTTATAATTTTTCCATTAAAGATAAGCGTCTTACTTGCAAATTTGAATTTAAAATGTCAATAGAAATTTCGGCCGCCGATGGTGAACAATCTACAAATACTAATATTGTTGAAACTACAATTAGTCACACAATAAGTTATAGCTTTTAAGGTTTGATTTTCTTTAAACTTAATTAAAAAATGAATTAAAATCGCCCTAAAACAACTAAAAGTTTTAGGGTTTTTTATACTAAAAATCGATTGATACGAATTTGATTTCGATAAATTAAATAGAATCGGTTCAAATGACGCCAGTAAAATTACTACCATTCGCGCATTGTTAGGATATTACAATGACATTACAAGAAAAATTTTCATTAACTGCATGTTATCGACCAAAAAGATACAAAAAGGAAAATTGGTTGTATTCCAAAAATAGCAAATTTTCCTAAAGCACTTAGCAGCCGCGAGTTTCTTTATTACTTTGCTTGTATGTTAGGGCTTGATAAAAAAATAGCAAAAGCCAGAATTGAAGAAGCCTTAAAAAAATTTAATATAGACGGTGACGAATTTAAGAAATCACCATATTTCTTTTCAAGTGGTCAAAAGAAAAATATGTCAATACAAGCCTTAATTAACGATCCCAAGGTTCTAATTTTAGACGAGGAAGTTGTCAATTTAGATGTTGCTTCCCTAACTGATTTTATGAAACAATGGTACACTTTCATAAGCGAGGTAAAACAATTTTTATATTGTTTCACAATTTGACAAAGCTAGAAAAATAAGTCGATAGTTTCACTGTTATTGAAAATAGCAATGTTGTAGCATCACAATCATTAAAGAAAGATAATCGACAAAATTTCAATTGAACTATTAGCGTGAAGGTCCAAGATATTGCTAAATGTCAAGATCTTTTAGAAAATCCACAAATTAAGTATTTTTTCAATCAAAACAATAACAATTTTTATCGGTGTTTTAAAACGATGAAATTAAAAAGACTTTAGTTAATAAAATTAAGGCAAATCATATTTAATTTAATAACCTAGTCGAATATTGCTCATTGCAGCGGCTTTATTTGGAAAATACCAATTCTAAAAAATAAACAAAAAAATGTCACGTTAAACGAATAACGCGGCATTTTTTGTTTTTAATAAAGCAAGGTGAGTTTAGAAATCGCCAAGTATTTAAAACTATTATTTACCTTTTTCTTCTGCTTTTTCAACTTGATCAACGGCATTTAGGATTGATGCATCATCACTAAATTTGCTATAGTCAAATTTAGCATCAGGATCAACACCCCCTTCAATTTGAGTTCATTTTACAGTGCCGTCAGGGTTTTTGTCTTTAACAACAGCAACATAGTTTGAACTAATTGTTACATTAGTACCATCAGCTAATACTAAAGGTAGAATCGCTGACATACCACCACCAGATTTTTGACCAATGACTTTAGCAAAACCTTGGTTTCTAACAAGCGATACCATTTGATTAGCGGCTGAGAAAGTGTTAATTCCACTTAGGACATATCATTTATATTGTGGAAAACCATCTTTATCGTCATATTTGTCATCACCATTAGTGTCGATGTTGGCGTAACGTTCATACACTCATTGGTTTAGAATTTCTTGATCTCACATATAAATTGGTTTATTAGTCATAAAACCAATAACTTTTCACATGGCAACAATTGTTCCGCCGCCATTCAATGAAAGATCGAGAGTAACTTTTTTGATTTTTCCACCATTTTTCTTATTGTATTCTTCAATCTTTTCCATTGCTTTTTTCATGTAAGAATAAGAATCGTGTTTTCAAGCATCGGGACCTTTAAGTTGTTCAATTGTTCCAACAGTGAAGCTATTTAGAGTAATAATTGCCATATCATTGTGAAATCTAACCATTTTTTCATCATCGCTTAGATTTCTATTTTTGCGTTGCTCAGCAAGTTGTTTTCTCACCTTGGTATGTTCTTTTCTCGCTGGTGAGCTTAGTCTTTCTTCATATTCGGATGACAAAAGATTGTCGTTTTCGCTTGCATAAGCACTAGTAGATGTCATTCTTGTGTGAAGTTCATCTAAAGTTTTGTGGAAGATATTCAAATAAGCATCGTTATTGTCTTTAACGTTTCTCGAAAGGATTTTTTTCTTAATGTCATCACTTAAAGTTTTGCCAAAATCGGTAATATTTTTATGATTTCTTAAGCCATAGAAATAATCCATTGCTCAATTTAGATGTGCTAAAGTTTCTTTACGAATTTCTTCAGGAGCTTCAGTGCCAGAAAAGGCACCTTTTTTCAATTTCAATCATTCGGAGTCACGATCATTTCCTGCGTAATCAACACCAAAGAAACTGGTACCATTGAAATAAGTGTTGTAGTAGTTTTGCGAGCAGAACAAGGTATTAAACACTGAATATGGAATTAATACTTTATTTTTGCCATCCTTATCTTTGTGATTGATCATTTCAAGACCGTATTTTTTAAGGTCAAAAACCAAATTTGTTAATGGTTTAGGAACATGGTAAATTTTTTCTCCACCTTGTTTCACAAATTGATCGTAATTAGTTCTTTGTGAAGACTTTGTAAAGTTAAAAGCATCCGTTCCTGTATCTGAAGATATTGTTCCGTTTTTAGCATCAAAAATTAATTTGTGTGCTCTACCATCGTGTATTAAAGTAGTCATTTGGAGAGTTTGAGTAGCTTCATCTCATTCAACTTTATAAGATTTGAGGTCAAATAAACCTGAAAGAGTTTTTACAAACTGATCGGGATCAACAAACAAGTTTTTCTTGTCACCCTTGTAGTATCCTTTAATTTTTCCTTCTTTGATAGTGTAGTTATCATCGTAGTTCTTAAAATCATATTCTTGTTCGGTAATTGTTTGTTCTTTTGGAGTGTCGGGGGTTTTTCTTGTTTTTTTGAATCCGCTAATGGTTAATGTTGTAGTCCTTTTAGTACCACTACTTTTTTCGGTTAAAGTTAAAGTGACTTTTAGACCAGTTTCACCTTCTGGTTCAACTTTATCAATACTTATATCATAAGCATCTTTGTTAAAACCGCTTGTTTTAATATCGCTTGTTTTAATATCTTTTGCAACTTTTGTGCCCTTGTTTTCTACGTCGACCGTAACTTTTTTAAGCTCTTGATCTATAGTTTGCGTACACGATATTGCTATCATCGGCATTGCCACAGCTGGTGTAGCACAAACTGTAGCAAACAACCATTTTCAGTTTTTTTTCATTTTTTCTCCTAAAATATTTATCTCATATTTTTCTATACCACACAAACTACTGCCCAAAAGTAAAAAATTATTAATTGAAGCAAAATTGTTAAGTTCAACATGCGAAAAAATAACTATCGATGATCAACAAAACAGATAAATGAATTAAAGTGCTATAATTATCACGTTTTTAGCTTATAGGCATGTCTTTCCATTACTAAAAGATAATTTCAAAAAATAATAAAATGTTTAAACTCTCTCATTGAGAATTAAATGTGCGTTTTTTTGCTAAATAAATTTCTAAAAAATGAATGTTTTGCTAAGATTGTTAATACTTAAGAAATGAAGTCAAATTAGATTAGGTTTGTCAAAATAATCAAAAACAATTTTTTATGTTGTTTTATTGAATCAAAACAATTTTAATTTCGAACTTAGCAAAGTTACAATGCAATTTTAGTTTATAAATAATCTTTCTTGGATTTTGTATAAAGTAGCTAGAATAGGATAAAAAATGAATATTTTAATTAAAAATGCCAAAGTGCTAACTAATAATGAAAACTTTGATATTTTGGAAAATGCCCTTGTTTATATTAAAGAAAATCGCATTTTCTACGTTGGTAATGAACCGCAAAAGTTAAAAGTTAATAAGATAATTGATGCTAAAAATAATTTGGTAATGCCGGGACTAATTAACTGTCATACACATATTGGAATGGGAATTTTTCGTAATTATGGCAATGATGTTTCTTTAGAAGAATGGCTATATAAATATATTTTTCCAATCGAAGATCAACTTGAGGCCGATGATGTTTATTACTCTTCATTGCTGTCAATGGCGGAGATGATTTCGACTGGTACTACTTCATTTATTGATATGTACTTTTTTATTGATGAAATTGCCAAAGCTGCTGAAAAGATTGGTATGCGAGGAATTATTAGCCTAGGATTAACTCACGACAACATTGATAATAAATTAAAAATAGTGGAAGATTTTTACTATAAGTGACATAATAAGGCGAATGGCCGTATTCAAACCATGGTTGCTCCTCATGCCGTTTATACTAATGATAAAGAAGATTTAAAAAAAGCAATTTCGCTTGCAAAAAAACTAAGTCTAGGAATTAACATACATTTAAATGAATCTAAAACTGAAGTTGAAAATTCCATAAAGGAACATGGCAAAAGCCCTTTAGAATATGTTCATGATTTAAAAATGACTGATCAACACTTAATTGCCGCTCATTGCGTTTGATTATCTGATAAGGAAAAAGTGATAGCCAAAGAAAAAGATGTCATTTTAGTGCACAATCCTGTTTCCAATCTTAAACTTGCTAGTGGCATTATGAATGTGCAAGACAATTTAAATTGAAAACTAAATGTTTCATTGGGCACTGACGGAGTTGCTTCTAATAACAATCTTGACATGTTTGAAGAAATGAAATTCGCTTCATTACTTGCTAAAGGAATCTCATCAAATCCCCGCAATCTTGATGCAAAAAGTACTATTAAAATGGCTACTTTAGCTGGTGCCAGGGCTTTACAAAAAGAACATGAACTAGGAAAAATTGAGCAAGGTTATTTAGCTGATCTAATTATTATTGATCTTAACAATATTACACATAGCCCTAATGTTGATATTTTGGCTTCTTTAGTTTATTCAACTTCAGGAAACGATGTTATTACCACAATTATTGATGGCAATATAGTATATGAGAATCGACAATTTAAAAACATTGAAATTGACTTTATTATAAAAAAATGTAATGAAATTTTTAAAAAGTTAAAAAGCAAAATTGATAGCAAGGCAAGTGACGACTAGACATATAAGATATATGTCGTAGTTTCATAATGGCACCTTCATTTAAAAGTGAGATTCTAAATTGAAAATTAGCAATTAAATTTAAAATTAAAAATCTTTTTTACAATAAAAAAGTATTTTTTGTAAATAAGTCGCTAGAATTGAAGTTACATTGAATACTGGAAAAGGAAAGAAATATGAAGAAAAAAACAAAAATTTTATTTATTTCAACTCTATCATTAGCATTTACAACTGCTAGTTTTTTGATGTCTTGTAAAACCGAGATCTCTAATGCCAAAAAAAACTTAATTGCAAAAATTAATGAGCTTGAGGCACTGAAATCTCGACATGAAAGTGTCTCTTCATTAATAGAAGAAAAACTAAAATATGCTAATAACATTTTAAATAATTTTGAAGCAAGAGATAGTGATTTTTTAACTTTAATTAATGATTTAGATGATTTTATGAAAAAAATTGTTAATGGTCAAAATAAGCAAAATGAAAAGCAAGATTTTATACCCAATCAAAAAGAATCCAATCAAACGCCAGATGATAGTAAAGTTAAAAAAGACGACAATAAACTTAATCAACCCGAAGATCAAAATTTAGAAAAACAAATACAATCAAATCCTAACGATGTTAAATTTGAAAAGCATGAAGATCACATAGAAAGAAACACTAACTTAGAAAAAGCCGATATTTCTGCTCCTTACTATTCAATAAAAGACGAATATTTAATGAGTTACAACAATCAAGCAAATTTCAATCTTTGTTGAGCTTTTTCTAGTACAAAAGCTTTAGAAACCACCTTAATGAAACATCAAAATGAACTTTACAAAATTTCTGAAGCCGGTCTTGATATGCAAAGATATCAATATAGTGAAAAAGTTGGGGCCGGTGGAAGATTTATTGAAACAACATGAGCCCTTTTGGGGAGGGCATATAACTCTGATGGAAGCCGTAAAAAACTAGAATCTGTCAATGGTTTTTTATTAGAAAATGATTTTCCAACCCATGCTTTGTATCATATAAATGAAAACCGTAAAGTTTATTATGAAAAGTTTCTAAAATCGAGATATATCACAAATTCTCATTATTTAGTTAAGCAAAAGAGATATATAGCAAATGAAATCGAGCAAATTAAAAAGCATCTAAAAACTCAAGGTAGTCTTTATGTTGGTGTAGGTGACTTCGGTTGACTACAACACAACACGCACACTCAAAAAATAAACGAGCAAAAGCAAACCAAAATTGAAAAGAAAATATCAGATATTACTAAAATGAGTTTGGGTGTGCCAGTCAAATATGACCATGCCGTAGCTATAATCGGATGGGACGATAACTACACAGTTACAGGCACTAATAAAAAGGGTGCGTGAATTATAATGAATAGCTGAAATAACGACATTTGATACTTATCATACGATTTTTATAAACATATGAACACTGATTATGCTATACATGGATTTGTTTATCGCAAACCTAAAGTACTAATCTCGCATAGTGATCAAAAAATCACAATTACCGACGCGGGGGCCGCTGACTCTGCTAATAATTTTCAATATCACACTAAGGAATCAAAAACTACCAATGTTTTTGAATATAAAAAAGGTGTTGATATTAAATACTCAGTAAACAAAGAGATTGCCAATAATTTTCTTAAAATGAACATCAAAATCTATAATCAAGGAAAAGATATTACTGAACAATTTGAAATTAATGGCGATGGCAATCAAACAACTTATCAAGTAAAATCAAAATCTAAGGACATTGCTCATGGATCATATAGAGTTGTTTTAGAATACGAATATATTGATAAGGAAACGCAAAAAACAGTTTCTTTCACGGAGAATCGCCAGCTTTTTGTTTGAACTGGTGCCGGAAGAGTGTTACAAAGTACAAGTTATGATATTTATAGTAACAGCAAAAAAAATTATCCTTTAACTAAACGATTTTATAGTTTTGCCCACACCGATGAAGAGTTCACAGTCTATAATATTGCTGGCTATCGTAGTTGAATTAACTATAGTTATGGGCCCGAAACCAAAGCTCATTATTTCAAAATTGAAGGCGAAAATGGAACAAGCGAAATTAACGCAAACGGCTTTACAAAGTATTTAAAAGAACTATCAGAAAATGAGGGCGAAAAGTTATACACATTAAAAGTTTATGATCAAGCTAATAATGTCTTAGAAGAAAACAAACTTAGAATGTTTATGTTAAAAGATGGATATGGCACTAATCTTTTTTCGCTTTTAACAATTACTAATGGCAACAACACCAAATACAAAAATCAATATATCAATCGTCCTTTCAATAGTGAAAGTAATTCAAAATTCTTTAAATATGAGCTAGAAACACTTGATGATCCCAAATTTATCAAATATGTTTATTATGATAAGAATGGTAATAAAAAAGATCTTCCAAAAGACACTAAAACTAATAAATATTACATTGACTATAAATTAGTAGCAGAAAATAAACACGAAGCTAAAAACGATTATCAAACCGATAATAATATAGATTATTATCAATATTCATTGTTAATTATTCCTGAGTTTAAATAAAAAGCAACCTTTGGAGATTGCTTCTCCGATTGAACTATTGAATGCAACTTTTTTAAGTTGCATTTTTCGGTATTTGACAAATCATTTTGATTTACATTTAATAAATAATAAAATCTATTTAACCTATGACGAAAAATTGATTTAAAAAATTTTGCTTTGAAATTTTATTTACAAAAGCATATTTAAAAAAAATATCCTTTAAAGTAATTTTTATTGCAAAATTACTCATTAATTTGCCAAATCAAGCATTTTTTTTTTTTTGTATGATTGATCTGTTACTTGAAATTTATTAAAACAGGTAACTCCGAAATAAATATTTATCTATGTAAAAACTAATTAATTAGAAAAGGAATTCACAATAAAATAATGAAAAAGTCAAAAAAAGCACTTAGCTTATTATTAGCTAGTGTTTTAGGAACCACTTTATTTGCAACTTCAGTTGTAGCAGCCGCTTGTGATAATACTGAAAATAAACCTGAGGAACCTAAGAAACCTGAAAGTGAAACACCTAAGAAACCTGAAAGTGAAACACCTAAGAAACCTGAAAGTGAAACACCTAAGAAACCTGAAAGTGAAACACCTAAGAAACCTGAAGGTGAAACACCTAAGAAACCTGAAGGTGAAACACCTAAGACCTAAGAAACCTGAAGGTGAAACACCTAAGAAACCTGAAGGTGAAACACCTAAGAAACCTGAAGGTGAAACACCTAAGAAACCTGAAGGTGAAACACCTAAGAAACCTGAAGGTGAAACACCTAAGAAACCTGAAGGTGAAACACCTAAGAAACCTGAAAGTGAAACACCTAAGAAACCTGAAGGTGAAACACCTAAGAAACCTGAAGGTGAAACACCTAAGAAACCTGAAGGTGAAACACCTAAGAAACCTGAAGGTGAAACACCTAAGAAACCTGAAGGTGAAACACCTAAGAAACCTGAAGGTGAAACACCTAAGAAACCTGAAGGTGAAACACCTAAGAAACCTGAAGGTGAAACCACTGATTCTAATCCCAACGATTCTTCATCTTTGAGTGTTATTGATGAAGAAGAACCTTCTGAAAATTGAACGGAAGGCTGAATTACAACTACAGAGTAAAATATATACCTCAATCAAAAAATGAATGCAACTCGACCAAGTTGCATTTTTTGATAATTAGTAAAGTATTTTGGTTTGCATTTAAAGAAAAATAAAATTACTTAGTCTACAACAAAAAATTAGCTTAAAAAATTCTAATTCTAAATATTAAATAATGCATTTTCATATTGCCAATAATTTACAATGAAAATATTCATTAATTCGTCATATCAAGCTTTTTTTGTATGATTAACCTATTACTTAGATAAGATAACTAAAAAAAATATTTATCCATGTAAAAACTAATTAATTAGAAAAGGAAATTCAAATAATAATGAAAACATCTAAAAAGGCATTTGACCTATTTGAAGCGGTTTCTCTTCAATAGTAGCTGTATCTCGTGACAGTACTAAGAATAAACCTAATTGAATGTTTTCTATAAAAAATTAATTTAAAAAATGTTAAGACGCTCGTCTCGATGCTTAACATTTTAATCATTAATAAATATATGTTTTTTAATATTTTAAAAGATGATATTCATCTATTTATTATTGATTCGGATCAATCATAACTGACGAATTATTACTTTCAAAATTTACACTTTGTTCAAGTTCTTTTTCTTGGTTTGCTTTCGATTTACGACTATCTTTTTTATTGTTAATAATGATTAAAAAGATGATACTTATGACTGCATAAATACCGCCAAAAACAAGTCAAATATCAGCAAAATTAAAAGTGCCAGTATCATGTCATGGTAAAAAGATGATATCTCTTACGCCTTTAAACGGCAAGAAACGATCAACCATATTGCCCATAGCACCAGATGCTATTAAAGCAAAAGCAGGGATCACTACACGATAAGTTTTGTCCTTGACTAGTGCACTAAAAGTTAAAGTAAAAATAATTATAATAAAGCTAATAGTGTGTAGCCCTGGGATACTAAGGCCTAGTTCTAAAGTTGTCCCACGATGCAGCAATGAGCGTACTCCAATAAGTTTGCTTTGATAAATAACAGTAGAATCAGCTACAAATTTATTACCAGCCACATCATATTCCGATCATCTAAAAAGCAGCTCTTTAGTTGCAAAGTCAATTAAAAAGAAAGTAAAAAATACACTTAGATAAATTAGAAGATTCAAAATGACTTCTTTGGCTTTATACTCTTGTCAATAGGCTTTTGTGAAAAAAGCAATTGGTTTTTTTTCTTTAGTTTGTTTGTTCATTAACCACCTCTTTACATCTTTGACAAAGTTCAAGATCAAAGTCAAAGTTTGCACGTTCAAAATGATTTCAACATCTTAAACATTTATAAGATACTAACTTTTCAACCTTAAACTCACTGCCAAATGTTACTTTAGCAACCATTAAAAGTTTAGTCAAATCCAAACTCTTAATGAAATCTGATGGAGTTTTCAATGTTACATGAGCCTCATTTTGACGTTTCATTAATTGTAGTTGAATTTTTTCTTCAATTGCTTTATAAACTTCGTCTTTTAATAAAAAGAATTCCTCTCATTTTTCTTCTAATTTTTCATTTGGTGTAGAAAGTTTTGGAAACTCCTCTTCATGAATTGAGCTTAGTTTATTAGGAATATTTAAATATGAATAAATCTCTTCGCAGGTACTTGGCATAATCGGAGCAAAAGCGATTGTTAGTACTTTTGCAATGCTAGCTAAGACAAATTGTACTTGACGACGTTCACTGTCATTTTGTTTGTTTAAATATAGGATGTCTTTAACAATAGAAAGATAATAGCTACTTAGATTAATAACAAAATTGTTAATTAATTTAATAACAGCAACAAAACGATAGTCTTCATACGCTTCTATAATCTTATTTGTCAGGTTTTGAAGTCTATTAAACATTAGTTCATGAATTGAGCTTAGCTTCACTTCGCTTCAATCATAGTCACTAATTGAACCCAAAATAAATTTCATTGTATTTCTGAATTTGCGATAAATTTCAATGTTTTGTTGCAAAATCTTATCATCAATTGAAATGTCATTAGTGTATTCAGAATTGGCAACTCATAATCTTAAAATATCAGCTCCATATTTATTGGTTATATCTAAAGGATCAATAACATTTCCTTTGGATTTAGACATTTTATTGCCTTTGCCATCTAATAAAAAACCATGTGAAAGTAAAGCTTTAAAGGGTGCTTTATTTCTTCAAATAACTGAATTTATTAATGAGCTGTTAAATCAACCACGATATTGATCACTTCCTTCAAAATAAAGGTCAAATGGAGCCTCGACATTGCCGGGTTTAACGGAAATAGAAGTCGAACCAGAGTCAAATCAAACATCCATAATATCTTGTTCTTTAACAAAACCTTTGCCTTGATATTTTTTAGGAAGTAATTCATCTGCTGATTTTTCGTATCAAATGTCTGAACCATATTTTCTAACTAAATCAATAACATGATCAAAGATTTCTTCTTCAAGAACAGGCTGTTTATTTTTGTCATAGAAAACAATGATTGGAACACCTCAACTTCTTTGACGAGATATACATCATGATTCACGATTTTCTAGCATGTTTAATAAACGTTTTTTTGATCACTCATTGTAAGTTTTAACTTCTTTTAAGGCATCCGTTAAATTACTTTTAATTGATTTAAGTGAAACGAATCATTGTGGCGTGGCACGATAAATAATTGGTTTATGAGTTCTTCAATCATGTGGGTATTGATGCTTAATTTTCTTAAAAATAATTAGATTTCCATTAGCTTCTAGATATTGACCAATCTTAGGATTAGCATCATCATAAAATATGCCCGCTCATTGTAAACCGTGTTTATTTAAAGTCCCATCATCCTCAACATGCATGATCGAATTAAGAGCATTTTTTTGACCAATTATAAAGTCATCTTCGCCAAAAAGTGGAGCAATGTGAACAAGCCCTGTTCCCGATTCTAAAGTAACATGATGACCTAAAACAACTGGACAAATATTTTTGTTAAGCGGACTTAAATAGTTTAGCGAAAGGAGTTCTTTTCCTTTGAAAGTTTTTAAAATTTTTCAATTTTCTCATTTACCCTCAGATGCTACTGTTTCAACAAGTTCACTCGCTATTATAAAATTGCGATTTTTTACTTCAATTAAGGAGTAATTAAATTTTTCATTAATAGCAACAGCGGCGTTTGCTAGCAGCGTTCAAGGAGTAGTAGTTCAAATTAAAAGACTAGTGTTTTTAGGAAAAATTTTATTGTTTTGCAGTTCAAAAGCAACATAAATAGAAGGTGAAACATGATCGCTGTATTCGACTTCAGCCTCAGCAAGAGCAGATTGTGAAGAAGGGGATCAATACACCGGTTTGAGATCTTTATAAATTAGTCCTGAAAGAATTTCTTTTTTAAAAAGTTCCAATTGTTTTGCTTCTAGTTCTTTATCTAGAGTAACGTAAATGTCTTGAAAATCAGTTAGCACTGCTAGTTTTTTGAATTGTTCTTTTTGGAGTTCAATTTGACTAAGAGCATATTGATGGGCAGCTTTTCTTAGCTCAACAATCGAATAGTCTTTTGCCGCTTTTTTAGCCTCGCTTAACATTTTATGCTCGATCGGAAGTCCATGTGTATCTCAACCCGCTACATAAGGACTAAAAAAACCTTGCATAGTTCTAAAACGAACAATAATATCTTTAATAATTTTGTTTAAAGCATGCCCTAGATGAATATTTCCATTTGCATATGGTGGTCCATCATGTAAAATAAAAGGTTTATTGCTTTTATTTTTCTTCAATAGTCTTTGATATAGCTTACTTTCTTCTCAATTTTTAATAAATTGTTTTTCTTTTTCGGCTAAATTGGCTTTCATTGAAAAATCGGTTTGTGGCATTAATAAAGTGTCTTTATAATCTTTTTTAGTTTCCATAATTGACTCCTTTTTATTTTCATTTTGCTTGATTTTCAAAAGCTATTGTTTTAATCTGCAATTTTAATCAGTTATTGATTGTTTATTATATCTTTAATTAATTAATTTTTTCTTTAAAAGTCAAGTGTGCTTTTATACTTTGCCTGTTAAAAATCAATTTAAAAATCTGATAAGTTTCATTAATCTAAGCAAAAGTTTTAAAACAAAATAAATCTGAACATAGATGAGAGAACGATCTATGCAATTGTTAATGTAAATCTGGTACACATATTTTATAATTTTAGTAGATGCACTCTGTGCAAATGAAATTACAACAAAATGATGAGGAACAAAATGAAATTAAAAGCTTTAACTCGAATTGCTGATACTTTTTATGCACCTAACGCTCTTGTGGGAAATATTAACCCACAAATGGTTCAAAGAGTCTACACTCAAGACATTAAATGAGAAGATGGCATAGTACCAAGAATAAAACCAAAAAATATCAACAGATCAGAAATAGAAAAAACTGCTAAAATACTAAAAAATACTTTAGAAAAAAATAAAAATGTTATTGAAAAAATTGCCGGTTCTTCAGGGCTTTATCAAAAGCGATTTGAAGAATTGACAGATAATGAAAAAATATCCTTGTTCAAAAATTCAATAGATTCTTTACCATTAAGTCCAGAACAAAAAGTGGAAATGGACAAAAAATGAATGATCCTGAATTTGTAAAGAATAATATGAAAGAGTTTTTGGATAAAACTGTTGAAAATATTATTAATCAGAAACGTGAAACAAATTTTTGGACCAAAAATTTTAATTTAGAAGCAAAGAAACAAATCGAAATTTTAAAATCTAAAAATTACTACATAAATGATGATAAAAGTAATACTTCAAAATTGATATATGCTGAAATACTCCAAATTCAAGAGATGCTTGGAGAATATCATGAAAAAATCAAACCTCTGTTTGATGAAATTGGACAACTTACCAAAGTATTAAAAGGATTTAATATTGCGCAAATTACTATTGGCGTTTTAATAGCCGGACTTGCAATTTCCAATTTTTTTCTGGCAGGAACTTTGACGCCACTTATAGCTGCTCTGGGAGCTCTGTCAACAATATTAGGAACTATTCAAGTCTGGCTTGCCACCACAAGAGATTATTTACTAGAAACAAAAGAAAAAGTTAAAATAGTAATGAAAGGACTAAAAACATTTGCAAAAGACAGAGCAATTGAAGCTGCCTTAAAAAAATTAACTGATATTTTAATGAGAAAAATGGCTGCTACAGGTGTTAAAAATGTAAGTAGTTCAATAAGCAATTTGATCGGAGCGGGCATTATAATAGGTGTGAACACTAAAGAATTACTTGATAAACAAATTAAAAATGTGGAAATGAAAGTATTTGAAAAGACAAAGTATTTAAACAAAAGGGTTGAATTATTAAGAAAAAACAGCAAATTTGTCGTTGTAAGTGAGACGCCTCAATACGGAGATTATAACGAAGGTGGTTATGGGGGCAAAAATCTTATATTCAGAAATTTAACCGAGGAAAAAGATTACACACTTGAAGATTTACTTGCTATGGATGAAAAATATTTATGAATGTTTAATTTAATAAAAGTTTACGATAAAAATAAGGGGTGATATGTAAAAACAAGACCTAATAAAATGATTGAAGACAACTTAGGTTAATGTTTATAACTAAATTTATAAAATGTTCTCTGTTTTCGCTATTAAAAAATATTGAGTGTAAAAACGTTTATATGTCAATATGTAATTAAAATTGATTTTGGATACTTAAAACACTTGCATTATCAAATATGGCGTTACATTTTGTTATAAATCTTTAGTTTAATTTTCATAAATTTTATAAAATAATCCATGAAAAGCAAAAATTTAGAACATATAAGCAAAATTTTAGGCGATTTAATGCTAAGAAATGTCATTCACGTCTTTATTTATTTAATACTCATCATGTGAGCTAGAAAAAACGTTAATAATTCACTCAATTTATTGAACAAACGCAAAGGATAATAAGATAAATAATTATGAAATATCTGAAAATAGCTAGTAATTTAGACTGAGTGCTTTGATGCATATTAATTGTTATATATATTATCTTTAATCGTTTAACAGTGTGTGGTTTTTCAAAAAATTATTTCAAAATAAGAGTGCATGGTAGTAAAAAATTTTTAAATATTTATTTAATGTGAACCATTTTTTTCATTGTTTTGATAGATGCGTTTTTTGTTTTTTATTTTATACTTCTTATCTATTTGTTTGAAATTAAAAAATATTCATATTATTCTTTTTTCTTCAGAAATTTAATTGCAGACGCATTATTAACGATGCTTATCAATATCATTTTATTTTTAGGTATTAATTTGGTTAAAAAATATAAAAAAAACCGATTTCATTATCCAAAAAGTGGAATGTTTGGTTTATGATTAAATGGATTACTTTTTAGTAAAGTGACTTGATGATCAAAAATGAGCGATTTTGATGAAAAAATAATACGGGGTCGATTAAAAGATGAAATTGAAAACATAAAAACTTTAGATGATCTTATTGGTTTACTTAGCATTATTGAAGAAAGTGAAAAAAAGTGAAAATCAAAGTTTAATAAATTTTGATACGACAAAATGTTGTTTCATATTTACGAAGAGAAATTCGATAAAATAACAATTGAAAGTTTCTTTGATTTAATAAAAGAGTTGGATCGAAAAACAAATGGAGTTTAAAAAAATAATGAATTATTTTGTTATTATCAGCATGCCTTTTTGGGTCTTTGCATCCGTGGAACTTGCGATATATCTTATTTTTTATCTCTTTATTGTCTATGGTTTTTCAAAAAATTATTTCAAAATCAGGATTCGTCATGATAAAAAATTTTTAAATGTTGGCTTGAATTTGACTATTTTATTTTTAATTGCGACAAATGTATTTTTCATTTTTTTATTCGTGTTTTTAATATATCAAATAATATATAAAAATGAACTTTATATTTTTGTTTATCTAGCTTTAGACGTAGTAATAGAAACTTTGATTAACATCATTTTAATCTCGGGGATATATATAATCAAAAAATATAAAAAAGATAGGTTTTATTACCCTAGAGGTGGTGCATTCGGCAGTATTTTGATTTTTTTATTATCATGACGATTATTTATTTGACATAAAATGACTGACCATGAAGAGAAAATAATACGAGATCAATTAAAAGATAAAATTGAAGACATAAAAACTTTAGATGACCTTATTGGTTTACTCAGTATCATTGAGGAACGCGAAAAAAAATGAGATCTAAAAATTAATAGATTTTGATACGACAAAGTTATATATAATGTTTACGGTGAAAAATTCGAATGAACAACGATCGATAATGTTTTTGCAGCATTAAGCAAACATCAAGTTGATAAAAACGCAAAAGAAAATTAAAAGATAATATAGTTTTATTTAATGTAATAAATAAATATTAATAAAAAAATAAACCAAACTATAAATTGTGTACAAACACAAAATATAGACTTGGTTTTTTATTTAATTTGTTAACGCTTTTTATTTTGGAGTGCCGCTTCTAAAAAGGTGGGAAATAATTTGCCAACATTTAAAGGGCGGGTTTTGTATTCAGGATGATATTGAACACCAAAGTAAAATGGATGATTTTTAAGCTCAAATGTTTCAGCTATTTCTTTAGATTCATTAAAAGAACTAAAGTGAGCATTTTCGTCGCTAATTGCTAAAGCTATATCATAAGAAACGAAATAGCGATGTTTATGGCGTTCTTCAATTTGCTCTTTATTATAGATTTTTTTAGCTTTAGTATTAGGAAGAATATTTATTTTTCGAGAACCAATACGCACATGGTACTTATTTTCATCAAATCCAAAAATCTTAGTAGTTACAAAGAAAGCATCTTCATCTAGATCTCTAAATTCAATACTATTTGCATTCGGTTTTATTCTTCTTGCTTGTTCAACTGCCATGGCACTAAAACCTAAGCAAATTCCTAAGGTTGGAAGATTACTATCACGAGCAATTTTTGCAGCAAGAATTTCATTTTCTCACCCTTCTAAACCACTACCTGGTAAAAGCACAAGTCCATGTACATTTAATAAAATATTTTTAAGTTCATCTTCATTAATCTTGGTTGTATCAATTCACTTAAAATCAACATTAACATTTTTAGCAACTGAAGCAAAAATAATTGACTGAATAATTGACTTATATGAATCAAGGAAACTGACATATTTGCCGCACATAGCAATAGTAATTTCCTTTTTATTTTTGTTTTTTAAGGAATTTACAAATTCTTTTCATTTAGCTAAATTTACTTTGCTACGAGCTTTTATATTTAGATGTCGACAAATAATATCAGCAACATTTTTAGTATCTAAATAAAGAGGAATTTCGTAAATAACATCAAAATCAGGAACATTAATAATATTACTTTTATCAAGAAATGAAAACTTGGCAATTTTAGCACTGATATCTTCGCTAATAGGCATGTGCGATCTTAAAAAAACAATATTGGGGCTAATGCCTAAACTGCGTAATGTAGCAATAGAGTGCTGAGTTGGCTTTGATTTAAATTCTTGAGAAGATTCTAAATAAGGGACAAAACCAGTGTGAATGAAAAAGACATTTTGAGGATATAAATATTTTAGCTGTGCAATACCATAGAAATAAGGATTGCTTTCGAGATCTCCAACTGTGCCGCCGATTTCAATAATTGCAATACCAGCTTGATATTTTTTTTCAATGTTTAAAATAACATCTTGGATTTCATTAGTAAAATGTGGAACCATTTGAATTGTTTGCCCTTTGAAATCACCATTATTTTCTTTTTCGAGCAATTTTCTAAAAAGTTTCCCTGATGTAAAAGAAGAGTCGCATGTTAGATTTGTGTCCATAAATCTTTCATAGTATCCAAGATCTAAATCAGTTTCTGTACCATCATCAGTAACAAAACACTCTCCATGCTCAATTGGTGAAAGAATTCCAGGATTAGCATTTAAATAAGGATCAAGTTTCATTGAAAAAACTTTGAAACCTCTTTCTTTTAGCAAATATCCTACTGAAGCCGCTAACACACCTTTGCCTAATCCACTAACAACTCCACCAGTAACGAAAATATATTTTGTATTCATTGGTAAAATCACCTCACGATTTTTAAGTCTTTTTATAATAAAAAGGATAACAAAAACTAAATAAAGAAGCATAAAATAGTTACTTGCAAGTTACTATTTTTATTTGAAAATTACTTTTTATTGAAATTGAAGCACTTTTTTTATTTTAGATTGTTTAGATAGCTTAATTTGCTTAACATCTTCTATAATTTATAGTAGTTTAAAATTAAGTCAATATTTTTAAAAATAATGCGAGGAAAACATATGAATAAAAAGGTTATTTTAACCGTTATTGATGGATTGGGATTAAGAGATGAAGTGCAAGGAAATGCTTATTTACAAGCTTCGCATCCAACTTTCGATTTGCTTTTTTCATCATGTCCCAATAGTGTACTTGAAGCTTCGGGCGAATTTGTAGGACTTCCCAAGGGGCAAATCGGTAATAGTGAGGTTGGTCATTTAAATATTGGGGCAGGTCGCATTGTTTATACAGGTCTTTCTTTAATAAACAATGCCATTGATACCAAGACTTCTAAAGACAATGAAGTTTTATTAAAAGCAATTAAGGACACTAAAGAAAAAAATAAAACTTTACATTTAATGGGTTTGTTAAGTCCTGGTGGAGTGCACTCCCTAGATAGACATTTATTTGAAATTTTAGATATGGCATATGAAAATGGACTTAAAAAGGTAAGTGTACATATTTTTGGAGATGGAAGGGATGTTAAACCTCAATCAATTTACGATTCTTTGGAAACATTAAAGCAAAAAACTAAAACGTATGGATATAAAATTTCATCAATTGCGGGGCGTTTTTATGCTATGGATCGCGACAAGATGTTTGAACGTAATCAAAAAAGCTATGATGCTATTATTGGCAAATCATCTAACGTGATTGAAAGTTTAGATAAATATATAGAAGAACAATACCAAAACAAAATTTATGACGAATTTTTTGTGCCAGCTCAACTTAAAGACGGGCTTTTTGTTAAAGAAAATGATTCTATTATTTTCTTTAACTTCCGCCCTGATCGTGCAAGACAACTCTCACACATGTTTATAGGTTCTTCTTTATATGACTATCAAGTGGAATCTAAAGTTAAAATTGATCATTTTGTTTCACTAATGAAATATGAGGGAATTAACTCAGAAGTAGCATTTGAAGAAATGAAGGTTAATATGCCGCTTGGTGAAGTTATCTCAAAAAATAACCTAAGACAAATTAGAATAGCAGAGACGCAAAAATATGCTCACGTAACCTTTTTCATGGATGGTGGCATCGATATTCTTTATCCATTAGAAGAAAGAGTGCTAGTTGACAGTTTGAAAGTGGATTCTTTTGCTAAACATCCCCAAATGTCTGCTAAAGAAATTACCGATGCTTTATTAGAAAAAATAGACGACGTTGATTTTGTGATTATGAACTACGCTAACCCCGATATGGTGGGTCATACTGGCGATCTAAAAGCAACCATTAAAGCAATTGAAATTTTAGATGAACAGTTTAAGCGTATTCAAAAATATGTTAGTGAAAACGAAAAGAACGTCACTTGATTCATCACCGCTGATCATGGCAATGCTGAAATCACCGAGGATGAAAATGGCAACCCCGCTACTAAACACACCACAAGCCCTGTAATGTTTATTTGCAGTGATAAAACTATTAAATTAACAAATGGTAAACTAGCCGATGTTGCGCCAACTATTTTAGATTATTTAGGAATTGTAGCTCCTAAGGAAATGACTGGTAAAAGTTTGTTAAGCGAAAGCTAATACCTTTATTAAAAAGCTAATTTCATTGATGTGGATTTAGCTTTTTTTAAATCCATTTTAACTAGCAAAGATATTAAAAATGATTCTAATCATTAGACAATAAATTGATTTAATTTCACATAATCGTTTTTGAATTTATCTTAATATAAAGTGAAAAATTCATTTTTAATATCAAAAATAATCAAAAAGGAGAAAATATGGAAAAACGAGTTATTGAAATTTCTGAATCTAATTACACATATTTATTTTTAAATAATTTAGTTGTTAATAAAGATGGCACAAAAATAACAATTCCTACTTCACAAATTGACACCGTGTTATTTGAAAATGATAAACTAACAATCACTTTGCCATTGATTAATGATTTGGTAGATCACGGCATTAATATCATAGTTTGTGGAAGAAATCATATGCCAAAAGCGCAAATAATTCCGTTTCAAGGATATTACAATGCAAAAATTTTGCAAAAGCAAATCAAATGAGATAACGATTTTAAAGAGCGTGTTTGACGACGAATTATCAAACTAAAAATTAGACAAACGATGGTAATGTTAGAACATCTTGCAATTTTAAGAGATGATGACAAAGTTAAGTTAGAAGATTATGCAAATTCAGTTAAAGCTTTTGATATAACGAATTGCGAAGGACATTGTGCTAAGCTAAATTTTAAAATACTATTTGGCGAAAAATTTGTTAGAAAAACTAATACAATGGAAGATACTTATAATGCGTATTTAAATTATGGATATAGCGTGTTACTTAGCTATGTTGCTCGAGCAATTTGTAGCAAAGGATATGATAATCGTTTAGGAATTTTTCATCGCAGTTATAGCAACTTCTATCCCTTGGCTTGTGATTTAATGGAACCTTTCCGTTGCATCGTTGAATCACTAGTATATAAGCATGTGCGTATTAGCCGCGGCGAGCCTAACTTTCAAGAATTTAAAGAAGAGTTATTTACAATCTTTTACAAACATTTTAACTGCCAAGGTGAAAATTTAATGCTTATTGATTGCATCGATAAATTAGTTGTCTTAGTTTTAAGTGATCATGATATTAAAGGACCTTATTTTAATTGAAGTGCAGAATAGATTTATGCGAATTATAGTTATGTATGATGTCTCTTTTAAAGACGAAAATGATACAAAAGAATACACAAAATTTTATACTTCACTCCAAAAACTTGGTTATTATCGAATGCAATATTCAATTTATGCAAAAACAATTTCCACTCACACTAAATATCCTTATGAAAAAGCTAAACTTATAAGCATTTTGCCAAAGAACGCCAATGTTAGAATACTTTGTATAAGTGAACAGCAATATCAAGGTATTGAAATTCTTCGCGGCAGTAAATCCCTAAACGAAAAATACAATGACAATGAAAGGTATATTAAATTATAATGATGATAATTAGAACCAATCCTGAATGTGAAAATCCTAATTTTAAAGGAATTGTGACGATTGCCACAAGTGATAGTGATGCTTTTTTAAGAGAACTTTATTTGTGAGAAATAAACAATAATGATAATGCGGCATTTTCCATCGAGCACAAGGATATTTATCTAAAGGATTGTTTTATTTTTAGCCAATTAACAAAAAGCTATGAACTTTTTAATTTAAGTGCCAAAAATTTTTTAACTAAGAGGATTTACGATGATGAGTTATGAGATGATAGTAAAGTCATTAACTTTAGCGTGCTTGAAAAAATTTGTGAAAATATTAACGAAAATATCGAAGAAGATTTTTTGAGAATCGAAAGCGACTTTAACAAAATGCTAAAAACATTTTTCAAAGTTAATGAAACTTCCTTACTGACAAGAGATCTATTTTTCAAATGGCTAGAAAACTACGACGAAGTTGGCCAAAAAGTAGTTATTCTTAAAAACCTCCCTTGGGTGAAAATAGAAGATCTGGTTCAGTATCTCGATAAATTTGTTTTTATAATACTAACCGATAATTTTTTTGATAATTGCATCAGGTTTGAAGCTTTAGAAACATGTGCTTTTTGAGAAAAAGGTAGACTTGTGTTAGTGCATAGTTTAAATGTAATTATTAACTGAATAGAAAAGAAAATTAATAAAAATATTGACTTGCAAGAGGAAATAAAAAACATATTTAATTCCACTTTTGATGGAGAAAAATTATTTTTTAACTTAAAGAGCGAAGTTTTCTCGTAAAATGGCACTTTTGGACTGTACAATTTTTATATAGAGTAAAGTATTTAATAGAACAATTAAACCTGATTATATACTTTTGGACTGTACAATTTTTATATAGAGTAAAGTAAATTTGTTATCTAATAATTCAGCGATATTACTTTTGGACTGTACAATTTTTATATAGAGTAAAGTTTAACATAATCTTCAATGGGGACAAACTCCACTTTTGGACTGTACAATTTTTATATAGAGTAAAGTATGCCATGATGATGTAACCTGTTGGTCTTAACTTTTGGACTGTACAATTTTTATATAGAGTAAAGTATTGGGAACAGCAAGAACCATAAAAATGCACACTTTTGGACTGTACAATTTTTATATAGAGTAAAGTAAATATCTACACGCTCTAAGTACTGCTTTAACTTTTGGACTGTACAATTTTTATATAGAGTAAAGTTATTTTCAGTTCAAATTTGCTTAATACCTTACTTTTGGACTGTACAATTTTTATATAGAGTAAAGTTTAGCGAACTTGGTAGTAAGACTAATAGACTACTTTTGGACTGTACAATTTTTATATAGAGTAAAGTAATTCAAAGATGATAACCGTAAAAAATGAGACTTTTGGACTGTACAATTTTTATATAGAGTAAAGTATTAACTTTTGTTATGCTGTGAAAACCGTAACTTTTGGACTGTACAATTTTTATATAGAGTAAAGTTCTTAACCTTTCAGTTAATTCTGCAATTTTAACTTTTGGACTGTACAATTTTTATATAGAGTAAAGTATTTATAATAATTTTCATGCGTAAATTCCTACTTTTGGACTGTACAATTTTTATATAGAGTAAAGTTGATAGTATTGTGACATCAATCATGTAATCACTTTTGGACTGTACAATTTTTATATAGAGTAAAGTTCATTTTGATTATATACTTGCTTCGGCATAACTTTTGGACTGTACAATTTTTATATAGAGTAAAGTTAATGATAATAACGATTATGATCTAGTTGTACTTTTGGACTGTACAATTTTTATATAGAGTAAAGTTCAGCCAGAATTGTTTTTTAGTCAATCAGTACTTTTGGACTGTATAATTTTTATATAGAGTAAAGTCCAGCCAGCATTACTTTTTAGTCAATCAGTACTTTTGGACTGTACAATTTTTATATAGAGTAAAGTTGATAAAACCAGTGCAAAATTGATTGGATAACTTTTGGACTGTACAATTTTTATATAGAGTAAAGTTCGAAGTTTTCAAAATAAATCGCTCTGCCAACTTTTGGACTGTACAATTTTTATATAGAGTAAAGTGGTCACTATAAATAACTTCAATAAAATTTTACTTTTGGACTGTACAATTTTTATATAGAGTAAAGTACGAAGCTTTTAAAGAATTGAAATTGATAAAACTTTTGGACTGTACAATTTTTATATAGAGTAAAGTCTTTTTCTCTTTTAGCATCGGAAAAAATAAACTTTTGGACTGTACAATTTTTATATAGAGTAAAGTATAACTGTCTAAGTGGTGTTCATTAATATGACTTTTGGACTGTACAATTTTTATATAGAGTAAAGTTTTCACACTTCTTGTATTGCAGGTGATTTAACTTTTGGACTGTACAATTTTTATATAGAGTAAAGCAAAACCAGGCCACTATATTTTTATAAAAATACTTTTGGACTGTACAATTTTTATATAGAGTAAAGCCCAAAGGATTTACAACGGTTTTATATCCTAACTTTTGGACTGTACAATTTTTATATAGAGTAAAGCTCTTAATTCTTTTAAACTGTCTGCTTTGTTGAACTTTTGGACTGTACAATTTTTATATAGAGTAAAGCAATATATAACCTGGATCATTAACAGGTGAGACTTTTGGACTGTACAATTTTTATATAGAGTAAAGCTTTTGCCACAAAACTACAGGAGCTTTTGTTACTTTTGGACTGTACAATTTTTATATAGAGTAAAGCTTTTTCATTGCTACTCTAATTGGGTTTGCCACTTTTGGACTGTACAATTTTTATATAGAGTAAAGCATTTAGGATTGTATTTTTGAACTGTCCCTAAACTTTTGGACTGTACAATTTTTATATAGAGTAAGGCTTTTGGTTGAAGCAAACTTATTGAAACCGAATAATTTTTATTTAAAGAAATCTAACTTTTTATATGTTCTTAAACTCATAATTGAAGGGTGATAAAAAACCTTTTATCTATGTTATTAGTAATCCAATCATTTGAGCAATTACAAAAATATGCCAAAAAGGGGCGAAATAGTAAAGCTCGTTTAAATTGCTTGCTTGAAACGAATTATTTGGAAACCTCAAAGTCTTTTAGTTCAATTTTGGGCCAAAAACTAATTGAACACAAAACAATTTCTTCAACTAATAAAAACGAAACTATTTCAATTTCTGAGCAAAAAGAAGATTTAATGTCGCTTAGCGATCTTAAATATAAAACGCTGATATAACAATCATTTCAACTAGTGGAGCTAAACCAATTGCTCTTAAATTACAAGCAGCTTACGATTATTTAGATTATGAGCCTTACAACCACAAAACCGAAGAATTTAAATTAAATACTAGCGTTGCTTGAGACTTTAATAAAATGAAAAAATTTCTTTTACTTCTAAAATAGCAACACATAAACAAGAAAAAATTAAGTTGGATAATGAACTTCAAAGAGTATTAGCCAAAATAAATAGTCTAGACAAAAATTATTGTTTAAGTTCTTCCCTAGAAAGAGAAAAATAAAAAAGAGTTAAGCCTACCGATTAAATATGATTTAAACATACAACAGCATAGCAAGCATAAAGTGCAAGCTCTCTTAACTCTTTAAGACCATTTTATCATATGAAGTACAAAGTTTTTTTAAAAAGATTGTTTATTGTTACAAAACGAAACATTATGCATTGATTATAAGCGAAAACTCGCATGAAAAATTATTCCTAACATTGACTCATGCTAGCAAAGAAAACAAGTACAAAAATTATCAAAATAAATGATTTGATGCAAAAAATAATGGGTAAATTTTATGGAATTAACATTAAAAAATGCCTTCCAATATTATGGCAAAGGTAATAAGAAGAGGTTAAATAAAAATTGGAAGTAAGGCATTTATTTATTTAAACAACAAAATTGATGAGATTTGTTAAAGATTAGTCCTATGCAATACTTATGTATAAATTAAACATTTTTATTTTAAGTTAATAGCATGAACCCATGGCTAAATTGATTTTATAAAGCTTAGGTATTATTATTTCGAGCGTTTAATATTACCCAAAATATCTATATCTACCTTTCTAAATTTTTTAAAAAATTCATTTACATTGTGTCTAATTGAATCGCGTTTCCTTTTTTGTAACCCAATCTTTTTAAATTTATTTTCTTTTAAATGATAAAGAGTAATTTCAGTGCTACGCTTTACTATTGAAATCCCAACGATATAAGCAAGATTATCGTAGTTATTTTTAACGCTTTCGTCTTTGGATTCATTTGTTTTTATCCTTTCAAAAATTTGACTTTTAAACAAAGCTGTATAAAATTCATATTCGTCACCAATCCCAGCATCACTTTTAATCTTGTTGAGTACTTCATTTTGTTTATCAGGAGTATCAGCATTATTAGCTAACCCTTCAAATAGGCTAGTTTTAAAATGGTTATTTACTATTTTTAAGTTTTTAGCATTTATAGCAACTGCTTTTAATTCTTTAGGTTTTTGCTTATGCTTATAAACCAAGCATCCGAATGATGTTAAACTTTCTTGAAAGTATGCTTCTTTTCAACCATTGCCATCTTTTTTTAAAATTGTTTTGGAGAAAATTACATCATCTAAAGTCTTGGTTTTGAATTCATATTTCAAGTTTTGAATTATCGCAATAACTTTTGTAAACTTACTATTCATTAATATAAATTTTTTTTGTCTTGATAATGCTTCGAAACGTTCTTTAGGTATAATTTTTTGAAATTCTGGAATTTCATCAATTTTTGTTGCCAAGAATTTCATGTAGTTTTCAAATGGATTGATATTTTTCTTAGATCCGTCAAGCTCATTTTGTTTAAATTCTGCTTTATTATAGATTTCTTTTAATAATTTATATTGTGAATAACCCACTTTGCTTTTGTAAATAAGCAGCTTAGATTTGTCATTTTCATTTGCATTGTCACTAAAAAATGTTTCTAGTTTTTTTAGATCTGATTCGTCTTGGGAAAGCAGTGAAAGCTTAGATATTTTATTTATAGAGTCATGATCTTTCATTGCGGCTTTTTTGTCAGATGAAATTTCAGTGTAGCCATATCGAAGTTTATTAAATAATTCACCGTTAGTCCTTTTAGCAAGAATTTTTCGTGAATATTTGACTTTTTCTACAACATTCTCGGTAATTTTTTCGATTATTTTGTTCATTGTTTCATCGAATTTCATTCGTGCTCAATCATCGTTTGTTTTTTTGAAACCATTAGAAAAGAGAAATTTCTCATAATGCTCTTTTCCATTTATTGGAGCATTTTCTAAAATTAAACCCGTTCTTTTGTCTTTATAAAATACATTGATACCATAAACTTGCGATAGATAGTATTTATTTATGAACACAATTAAAGAAGCATCAATAGCGTGGTGGAAAAACTTGTCACGATCTTTTTTAAATCAACAATTTTCAATAGGCAAATTATAGTTTTTAAGCAATTTATTAGTGATGCACTTACGGAATAAGGAAGTAAGAGCCCCTTTTGTAGTGCTAATCTTTACTTTTTTGTTCTTGCTATTAACGTTGTCTACTGCATCTTCTTTATAACTAGACGAGTTATTGAAAAATGCTTTCAAAACATCAACAAATAACTTTGTAGAATGCCTTGTGTCGTTGAGACTTCGGTTTAAAAAATCATCTAGCTCATATTTATTATTCAGTGATAAGTATTTAATTTTTTTCGCCAATGATTCTTTATTAGGAAAATAATTGATGTTTCAGTTTTCTTTAATTTTGCCGCTAGTTGTGCATGATCAATAAGATTCTAATTCACTTCATTTTTCTGCATCGGAACCTAACCACTCGTATGGCGTTCTATTGCTTTTGGCTTGGTTGTTCTTCTGCTTTGTAATAACTTTATTCGCAAATGAATTATCCGGCAATACGGTTATAGGAATAATGTGATCGATTTCATATAAGTGTGGTTTTCTAATTACATCTTCTATCGTAATTGTTTGACAATCATAGACATCTTTACACTTTTGTTGCAAGAGTAATTTAATTTTTTCTTTTGTACTAATTGGAAGACTATTATATTTATCTTCACTCACATGCTTTTTAATTTCTTTAATAATTTCTTGATTAGATTTTTTATTTGATTTATTTTCTTTATTTATTCTATTTGTTTCTTCTTTAGAATTTTTATCACGTGCCATCTCAACAACAATTTCGGCTATTTCGTAATTGTTAGAGTATAGTTTAATAATTTGGTTTAATACTCCAATAGCTTCTTTAATGGTTCTTTTTACAGACGGTGGTAGTACTGCATCATCAAATTGCTTAGCGTCAATATATTTGGTCTTTTTGGGCTCTTGGTTTTTTGCGGCTATTTGGCTTTTTATGTCCGGATCTTTAAATTTCAGCTCTTCTTCATTGCTAGTGGTTTTTGCCAATTTTGGAATGAAAAGTCTAAGTGCTTTAAATGATAAAGATGATGTTAGGCTATAACTGTTATTGATTTTTGCTAAATTTAATGACAAAATTTCCGCTAATTTTTCAAACTCAAATTCGTCATCTTTAATGCTATTAAGAAATTCGCTAGCCTCAGTCTTTTTAAAATACTCTTTTAGCTCAGATGCTCGAGTATCCACGTCAATAGATTTAGATAAAATTTGAGCAATATTATCATAAACATTTAACCAACTTGGAGAATTCTTTTCAATTCCTTCAATCGCCAAATCCAATGTTAAAAAAGAAAGGTCTTTAATGCCGCTTTGATAAAAAGCCAATGTTAATTCGCGAATACTTTCTAAATTACTAAACGTATTTTTTCGCTTTCATAATCAAATTTTGGCGACTTAATTTTTAATTCTTTAGTAGCTATTTTTTTAAAAATGCGATCAACTTCAGGCGACTTTTTATTAGGATCCTTTTTAATTGATTCTAGAATACCATTTATGATTTTAAATTTCAACTCTGAAGGAATTTTAGTTCTTTCGATTATCACGTTATTATGCACACTAAATGTATCTAGTCATCCGTTTGCTAAATCTACTAATAAGTTATACAATGCGGCACTAGGGCTTTGCTTTGGTGCTCTATATTCATCTTCAAATACTGAACACTTACCAATCGTTTTTTCTCAAATCGAATTGTATTTTTTAACAACCTCGCCATATTCGTTTTTTTCGTAAATTCCGTATTTAGAAGGGCTATGTTCACTTCCTGGTCCTTCGGCAAAACTTCTTACATACTTGAAACGACTTAAATAATGTTTTGCGAACTCCGAATCTGTAAAACCTTGCGTTGCAAATAAGTCTTCTATTTCCTTTACTCATTCGTTATTATGAAATTTATATTTGTCATTATTAATACTACTTAGTTCTTTAGAAAAACCATAAAGTTTGAATGCTTCAAATAATTTTTCGCTAGGTCGTAGTCGCTTGTCAACACTATCTAATATTGGTTCAAATTTTTCTTTATTATCTCCTTTTGCTTTCAAAGAAGATTTTTTGTTAGACTTTTTGCTTTTTGTCTTTTTTGGATCATTAACTTCATCTAGAGTCTCTTCAACTTGTTCTTCACTAATTAAGTTGTAGAAAAAACCTCGATTTTTTAAGTAATCATGCAAAATATAAACAAGTTCTTGAGGGCTTACTTTTTCTTTTAAAGCAAGACACTTTAACTCAAGAATATTATTTCATTTTTTATTAGCTTCAAGAAAATAGGATGTTATTTCGTCTTTACTACTGAAACCGAAAATATTTTTGTGTTTGACGACTTCACGATAAAAATGTAAATTACGATATTTTTTACGACGATTTATTCTTCGCGAAGATCTTGCTTCTCGTCTTTTTACTGCCAATTCTGGTTCGGGAAACAACCTTGATCCAAGATCAATAATATCATCTGTTTCTTTATTAACTATTGATCATCCTACTGAACCAATACCTAAATCGAAACCAAGTATCACTTTAGTTTTCTTTTCCATTTTTTAAAACTCCCAATTTTATTAATATAAATTATATCTTAGTAAGTATATCAAAGCAATACAATGCTGGCTAATTAAAGATAAAAAATGCTTCTACAAAACAATTTTAAAATTAGAGTAAATAAAGAAATTATTTTGATTAAAAACAACAACAATTAACTATTAACAAATAATTTTTAATTTGTTAAAATTAAGTGGCATGGTCAACTGCGGTGCGATTAATTCGTGCTGAGGAAAATCCGCTCTAGCACTTTCTGAAATGAAAGTAGTGTTCACGCTAGATCAAAGAAATCTAGACAACTAAAGAAATTTTAGTTGATGACTAGTGCAACAGAGACGAGCTTATTAATTTAAGTATGCAACGATGTAAACTCCGTGAGCTAGAAACCCAAATTTTGGTAGGGGAACTAGAAAAGGGGAACTTTTTAACCTAATTCTGGAGACTAATGCAAATTAGTTTAGATAGATAGTTGACGCCATAATTTTTATGGAACAAAAAGCGGTTTACAGTGCAAGCAAATCATTACATCTTGTATGATTTGCTTTTTTTATTTTTAACTAACATTAAAGTTAATTTAAACCGTTATACAAAATGCTTTTTGTGACTTATAAGATGTTAAAAATTGTAATGTCAAGAGCTAAATAAAAAGTCGGCATGTCTGACCGACTTTAAATTGTTTGTTTTGTAAATTATTGTTAGTTTATTAATTTTGATTACGGTTAAGATTTTCGATTTGACTGTTTAGTTTTTTAAGTTCGGCTAGAATTAACTCTTCATTTGTTGGAGTAGGTTCTGCTTCTGGTTCAATTGGCATCTTCTTTGCTTTTGCATATTCAATGGCGTTTTTGATTGAAAAAACAATAAGAAGTGTAAAGAAAACAACGGTTGCAACAATTACAAATTGAATTAGTGCCGCTAGAAATTTACCAATTTTAATTGTTCCGGCAACTTTTAGATCTTCAACGCTGCTAGCATTTCAAATTTTTGCAATTGCAGCCATAATCACATCATTAGCAAGTGAAGAAACAACGGCTCCAAATGCAGCACCAATTAGCACTGCAATTGCCAACATGAACATATTTCCTTTAGTTATTGATTTCTTAGCATCTTTGTAAGCGTTTTTAAAAACTTTTTTCTTGTCATTTAGTTCTTTTTGTGTCATAGTTCTTTAATTGTAATAAATCAAATTCTTTTTTTGACGATTTGTAGCAACTTTAGACCAAAGAAACTAAATTGGCGCAAAAATATTAGTTTCTTTTATTTTCTTTTTAGTTAAATAAAAATTCAAAAGCCGTGCAAACTAATATTTTGTTTAACATTTATTAATTAAAAATTAACTTTATAATTTATTAACTATGGAACTTAAGGAATATATTAGAACAATTGATAACTTTCCTAAAAAAGGAATCAAGTTTAAAGACATTTCATTATTGCTAGCTAATGGCGAGGCTTTACATTACACTATTGAGGAAATGGCAAAACTGGCAAAAGATGCTGACATCATTGTTGGCCCTGACGCGCGGGGCTTTTTATTTGGTACACCTGTCGCAGCCAAGTTAAAAAAACCATTTATCATGGTAAGAAAAAAAGGTAAGCTGCCAGGTGAAGTAATCGGTTATGAATATGCTTTAGAATATGGCACTAATGTTTTAGAAATTCAAAAAGGTATTACTAAGGCTGGCCAAAAAGCTGTAATCATTGACGATGTTTTAGCTACTGGGGGCACTTTAGAAGCGATCACTAAAATTCTTAATTCATTAGGTGTTGAAGTACTGCGGATTATTGTTTTAATGGAACTTGATGGTTTTGATGCTAGAAAAAAACTAAATTGTGACATTAGAAATTTAATTTTTATTAAAGAAGACGAATAAGATTATGAAACTAAAAAACTACCACTCATATCACGAAGTTGAAGACCAATATAAATGAGATCTAGAAGATATTCTAGGCCAAAAGACTTATCAAGAAATTGAAGATGAATACTTTAATTTATTTGAAGAAGCGATTAAGACAAAAGATAGTAAATATGAGTCAATTGACGCCTTCATTGATTCAATTAAATTATCAGAAAAAATAGCTTTGTTGGGCAATAAAATCGAAAATTACATTCATAATAAACTAGCAACTAACCTTGTTGATTTTGAGCTTAACACTCTCTCAACTAATTTTACCATTAAAAACGCTTCATATGCTAAGCGTTTAGGCTCTGAACTTAATAGAGTGTTTACTAATCAAGAAAAAATTCAAATGTGATTAGATGACGATCGTTTAAAAGATGTTAAAAAGGATTTGCAAGAGCTACTAAAAGATTTAAAGTACAAACTAAACGACAATGTTGAAAGTTATTTAAATGACACGGCTAAAGGTGCGCCAGCTTTAGATGAGATATTTTCAATTTTAACTGATAGTGAAACACAATATGGCTATGCCACTTCTAAAAAGGGTAAAAAATATCTAATCACCGAAGCAAGCCGTCAAGCCTTATTAAAAAATACTGATGAAAAAGTAAGAAAAGAAACTTACTCCAATTATTTAAAGGCATTTTTAGCTAAAAAACAAACTCTTGCCAAACTACTATATCAATCACTAAAAGAACTTTCAGTAAACTCTTTATACCGTTCTTATCCTTCTACAATTGATGCTTTAATTAGTGGCGATCATATTACTAAAGATTTCCTTATTACCTTATATGACTCAGTTAGCAAAAATAGCTCTTTAATTAGAAAATTTGCCACTGCAAAAGCGAAATTCTTTAAGAAAAAGTTCAATAAAAAGCAACAAATTTGAGACACATCTGTTGATCTAGTAAAAGTTAAATCTACTTATAGCGTTGAAGAAGCTAAGCAAATTTTGCTCGATATTACTTCTGTGATGCCTTTTGAATATCCTCAAATTGTAAAAGAGGCGCTTGAGACAAAATGAGTTGATTATATGAATGTTCCTAATAAAAGAAGCGGAGCATATTCAATTGGCTCATCATATGGCATTAGTAAAAAATATATTCTGATGAATTTTAATGGCACGATTGATTCAGTTAATACTTTGTGCCACGAAATGGGCCACTCTTTACACTCTTATTATTCTGATAAAACACAACCATTTGCAAGAAGTCAATATCCAATTTTTCTAGCTGAAATTGCTTCTATTTTTAATGAGCTGCTATTAAATGATTATTTGATTACGAAAACAAATAACAAAAAAGAAAAATTCATGTTACTTGAAAATAGTATTTCAGACTTTCTTGGCACAGTTGTTAGACAAACACAATGATCAAATTACGAATATGAACTGTATGAAGCTTTAGATAAAGATGAGCCAGTTGATAGTTATGAAGCTTTAGAAGAACTTTATGTTAAAGTCGCTAAACAATATGCAGCTTTTCCTAAAAGAATTAAAAAAGGACTTCCTGCTAATGTCTATTCTGTCATGGTCCCACATTTTTACTACAACTTCTATGTTTATAAATACGCAATCGGTTATATTGTCGCTAATGTATTTTTCCAAAAATATAAGCAAGAAGGCAAAATTGCACTAGAAAATTACGTTACTAACTTTTTAAGTGCCGGCGATAGTGATTGACCTGCTGAAATTCTTAAAAAAGCGGGCGTTGATATTTATTCAAAACAAATTTATGACGAGGCCTTTGCATTGTTAGAAAGCAAAATTAACGAATATATTGCTTTAGGCAACGAAATTTTTAAAACAAAATAAATAACAATGCTAAAGAATGTGGCAACAGCTTAGTTGTCATATTTTTGTTTTAAAGGTTTTTTAATTTTTTAATTTTATAATTAAGGTGTGAAATTAATCAATATCCATTTAAACTCAATATATTCATTTTTACAAAGTACAATTCAACTTGACAATTTGATTGAAAATGCCTTAAAAAATAACGTTGAATATCTTGCCATTACTGAAAGAGGCAACTTTTTTTCGTTTGCACCGTTTTATGAAAAATGTCAAGCACATAAGCTAAAAAGCATCTTTGGTCTTGATGTTGACATTGAAATTCAAGGAAAGCCTTATCGCTTTATTTTGCATGCAAAAAATAACACAGGACTTTTTGAACTCTTTAAACTTTCTTACGACATCTTAAGCAACAAAAAACTTTATCTTGATGACGTTGCTAATAATAAAAATATTATCTTTATCGAACACGTACTAGACGGATATTATAAAAAGACCAAACAAGTTTTAGATTATGATAACCACTATATATCCTTGGGCCTTCATGAAGTTTCTGAAAATGCTGTTTTTATTAACGAAAACTTACACAAAATTTTAATCTCGCATCATAATGCTATTATGGATTTTGATGACAACTCGCTTATTAAGATCTTGGCATTAATGAATGAGGATGCCATTAATAGCAATGCAACTTTTGATATTTTAGAATTTGGCTTTGCCGTTGCTACTGACCTCGAAAAAAAACTTATTACAAAAACCAATGAATTAATGCAAGGCTGCTATTTTGAACTTCCGAAAAACGACTATATACTACCGAAATTTCAAAACGAATTAAATTTAGATTCTACTAAATACTTGCAAACATTAATAAAAAATAATATTGTTAAAAGATTCGAAAAATCTGCATGGAATGACGAATATAAACTTAGATTACTACATGAAATGTCCATTATTGAAAAACTTAAATTTGAAGATTATTTTTTAATTATTCAAGATTGAGTTAACTGAGCCAAAAAAAATAAAATCGCCATTGGGCCAGGACGGGGATCAGCCGCAGGTTCGCTTGTTAGCTACATTTTAGGAATCACTAATGTAGACCCCCTTAAATATGGGCTTATTTTTGAACGATTTTTAAATCCTGAAAGAGTTTCAATGCCGGATATTGATATTGATGTGCAAGACAATCGCCGGCAAGAAGTAATTGAATATTTAAACAAAAAATATGGTTCTAGCCAAGTAGCTAACATTGTAACATTTGCTTCGCTTGGTAAAAAATCTGCTATTCGTGATGTAATGCGAACTTATGATGTTTCACCGGCAATGATTAACGAGGTTTCAAAACTAATCGGTTTAAAAGAGGGCAGTTTATTAGAAGAGTATCAAAGCAACAAAAAATTTGCTTTGGCCTTAAATTCATTAAATAAAGAAGATGCTAATTTTTCAACAAAAATTCTAAATTATGCTTCGCAACTAGAAGGTTTTTATCGCCAAACCGGAACGCACGCTGCTGGAGTAATTATTGCTCCTAAGCCAATTAATCAAATTATTCCAACATACAAAATTGAAGATGGCATTCAACAAACGCAAGTAAGTATGGAATATTTAGAACACTTTGGGCTTCTTAAAATGGACATTCTAGGATTAAAAACGTTAACAACCATTCAAGAAGTTCTTTTACAAATTAAAAAAACTAAAAATCTTGATCTTGACTTAGCTAAAATAAAATACGAAGATCAATTAACATTTGATCTATTAAATACGGGAAGCACTGTTGGTATTTTTCAACTAGAAAGTTTTGGCATGACTAAAGCTTTAAAACAAATCCACGTTGATAGTTTCAATGATATTGTTGCTACAATTTCACTTTATCGTCCTGGTCCGATGGATAATCTTAAGGTTTATGCGAAAAGAAAAAATGCCCATGAACCAATTCCTTCCATTAGTAAAGCCTACGACGAAATTGTTAAAGGCACCTACGGCATAATTATCTACCAAGAACAAATTATGCAAATCGTGCAAGCCGTGGCTAATTTATCATTTTCGCAAGCTGACAACATTAGAAGAATTATTTCAAAGAAAAAAGTTGACGAAATGCATGCTGTTAAGACCAACTTTGTAAATAGTGCTATTAAAAATGGCTATTCAGAAAAAGACGCACTAAATATTTTTGAACTTATTAGCAAATTCGCCGATTATGGCTTTAACAAATCGCACGCTGTTAGTTACGCTATGATTTCATACCAAATGGCATATCTAAAAGCACACTATCCTTTGGAATTTTATAGCGCCATTATTTCTAGTGCTCATGGTGCACATGAAACTATTGCTCGTTTTAGTGCTGAGGCCAAAAGTTTAGGAATTGAAATTATTTCACCAGACATTAACCTTTCGAACCAAAATGCCACTATTTTAAATAAAGCTATTGTTCTACCACTAAATATGATTAAAGGCATTGGCCCCGAAACTGTAAGATTGATTCTTGAAGATCGTAAAATTAACGGACCTTATCGCAATTTCTTACATTTATTTGTTTGTCTAATGCATATTAAAAACTTTGGTTTGGCTAACCTTGAAATTCTAATTAAAGCTAACGCTTTGCGGACTTTTAACATAAATCAAGCCACAATGCTTAATGAAATTGCCAAAGAAAATAGTGATATTAGATTACTTTTTAAAATAAAAAAGACCGACAACTCTTCACCTAAAGATTTTCTTGAGGAAATAAATAACTACAGCCCAAGTGAACATTTCAAAGTAAATCCAAAAGAAGAAGCTCAAAACGAAGCTTATTATCTAGGACAAGTATACAATTTCAATTTAGTCAAAAAATACGAACTTGAAGGTAATCGACTTGCTAACATTCACCTCGGTACTGAACATATTATCTATGTATATTGCAGTGATGTGAAAAGAAAAATCTCTACTAACGACAAAGAATACTATGTTGTTGTTTTAGAGGATTCTTCAATGCAACTAATACTTAGAATCTTTCGAGGTAATGATTCATACTTAGAAATGAAAAATCACATTCTAAAAGTTAAAATAATTAGACAAGCAAACGGTAATTTTATTTTAAGGAATTGGAGTATTATCAACGATCATGAAGAATAAAATTTTAGTAATTGATGGCACTTATCTTGCTTATCGCTCTTACTTTGCCACTACCTATAAAGGTGTTGTCATGGCCAATCAAGAAGGCACTTTAACTAATGCTGTCTTTGGATTTTTTAATACTTTGCTAACTCTAATTAAAATGCAAAAAGTGACCCATGTTTTTGTGGCTTTTGATTCGAAAATTAAAACATTCCGTCATGAACTTTTTAGCGGTTACAAAGCAACTAGACAAAAAGCTCCGAGCGATTTTTATGTACAACTTAACTTCATTCAACAAATTCTAGATGCCCTTAACATCACAAATTTTTATAAAGATGGTTTTGAAGCTGATGATATTATTGCCAAAGTAGTTAGCATTTTTAGTGAAGATGAAATTCTAATTCACTCAGCCGATCAAGACCTTAACCAACTAATTAATCCCAACGTTGCTATTATTAAAAAAAATAATAAAGGGGTTTATTTTGAACTAAATGCTAACAACTTTGGCGAGTATTATGATTTTCTGCCATCACAAGTAATTGACTATAAAGCATTAGTTGGCGATAGTAGCGATAATTTCAAAGGCGTTCCTGGCATTGGACCAAAAAGTGCCGCTGGATTGCTTCATGAATATGGAACCTTAGAAAATATCTTTGCTAACATTGAATCAATTAAACCTGCACTAAAAGCTAAAATTGAAGCCAATAAAGAAGAAGCCTTGCGAGATAAATATCTAGCAACTTTGCGAACTGATTTTGAAATCCCGCCGATTAGTCACGAAGAGCTACTTATATCGGCGATCACCTTAAGTCCTGATGCATCTTATATCATTCGCCGTCTTGAGTTAAATTCGCTTAAAAATCGTTTACTTGAACTACTTGCTAACTAAAATTTGCTTGCTATCAAAAAAGCAAATTTTTTTAATAAAAAAGCCTAAATTTTTCTTTAAAAAAATGCTTATAAATTCACAATTTGGCGCTGTTAATAAAGCCCGTTTTTAAAAAAATAAGCCACTAGTAAAGTGTTATTTTTAGAATGTGAGTTGTTAATAAAATTTGGCATAAAATCTAATAAAAAATAAAGGCTCCTAGTTTTTAAAAGTTAGGTGTGCAAAATGCCTAAAATAGAAGCATACCAAACAAAACAAGGAGCAAAAAATGAGCGAGATTTTTTACATAGAAAACCCTGAAAATGTTAATAAATGTGATCTAGAAAATCTTCGCCTTTTTTATTTGCCAGTAATCGGTACAACTGCCACTTGTTTGTATCAATATTTATTAGATTTATATGATTTGTTAGTAGATAAAACTAAAAAACTTAATTTAAATGAAACTTTACAATTTTTAGGGCTAAACTTTGAGCTTTTTAAAGAGGCTAAAGAAAAACTAGAAGCCTTAGGACTAATTAAAACTTATTTGTCACCTAACTATGAAACCCTTTATTCTTTAAAGACGCCTTTATGTGCAAATGGCATCGCGCAAAATAGTCTACTTTCTAATTTAATTATTAAAAAAATTGGCATAGACCAATACACAGAAATAATAAAAGCTAAAGCAAAAATGAGCTTTAATAAAAATGAATTTTACGAAGTTTCAAAAAAATACTTTGAAGTATTTGATGTTAATGAAATAAATTTTCAAAAACCAACATTTGATTTTGAAATTCAAGACATTTCTAATGCAAAGGATCATTTAAAAAGTGAAGATTTTATTAAGTATTTAATAAAAAGAGAACCTAGCCCATCACAACTGCTAATGTTAAAAAAACTTCGCAAAATGGCATTTAGTGATAAAAGTATTAACCTATTTATTAACTTTTCATTTAATGTAAATAATTTAATTGTGGTAAACTACATTGAAAAAATAGCAAAAGACTATGCAAGACGTAATATTTTTGAAGCCGACGCAGTAGATAGTGAACTTGGCTATGCACTATGTTCTAAAACTAGAGAATTTAGTGTTAGCGAGCTTAGCCAACAAACTTTAGATATGCAAGGTAAACTACTTGAGCTAAGCGGCGAAAATAACTGAGATAATTAAACTTAGATAAAAGAGGGAGGACAACTATGCAAAAAGAAATTTTAGATCGTGCCTTAGCTAATGTAACTGCCGAAGAATTTGATCAAAATGCCGAAAAAAGCGCCATTCTTTGCCATCCTAAAATTGCTGAGTTAATTATCACTTTAAAGCTAAATCAAAAACAAATTGATAATGGCATGAATTATTTACAAAAATACTACAATTTTCTAACTAAAAACAGCAAAGAACCGGATTGAAAAATTTATGTCAATCTTGATGGCCAACTTGATATTGATTTTAGTAACGAAATTAGTTTTCGTAAGCAAAATATGTACAACAATTTTTGATTAACACAAATCACTCCTTTAGATAATGATTTAGAAACTTATTTTGCCATTCCTTCAAAACAAAAACCACGGAAAATCTTAACCGAAGCTGAACAAAAAATGCAGCTCTTTTCACCGGCACTAAAAAATACGATTCAACTTATTACTGCTAAAGAATCAAAAGGACTTTTTTTAGTAGATGATTCTTTTGCTGCTTCAAGGGCAATTTTCAAATATTTAGCGACTCTTTTTGCAACCAATAAAAACAAAACGGTTGCTTATATTGATGCCAATTCTTTATATAAATTTTTAAGTAACAATTATTATAAAAAGCCATCACAAAGCGAAAGCCTAATTGAAAAATATTTACTTGAAGTTGATTATTTATTCATTGAACGTTTAGGAGTCGGTCTTAAACCTGAGTGATTTATTACTTTTTTAATTTCGATCTTTTCGGAACGTGAAATTAATCATAAAATTAATTTCGTTTCATCGCCAATAGATATTAGCGGCAACTATCCACTAATTTTGAATTTAGGACAACACTATAATGCCGGAGCCGAAAAAGTTGAAACACTATTTAAAAATATCCTAAAAACATCTTTTGTAAAGTTTATAGCCAAAAATAAATAAAAATGCCAGTAATCATTAAGACACTAGCTTTATTTTTTATTGATATAGTCAATAATTTTGCCATCTAAAATTAACTAAATATTCTAAAAACATTAAACTAAATTTATTTTTTAGTATATAATGTTATTGCAAATTGACCATGTGTTGCCACCATAGCCAAACGGCCAAGGCATAGGTCTGCAACACCTCGATTACCGGTTCGAATCCGGTTGGTGGCTCCAATATATGCGCCCGTAGCTCAATTGGACAGAGTGCTTGGTTACGGCCCAAGAGGTTGCGGGTTCGACTCCTACCGGGCGCGCCATTTCAAGAAATTGAACCAAAAAATGCAAAAGTTGCATTTTTTATTTATTGCTTTTTTAGCAATTAAGTTATAATAGTGCTAATAGAGTGCTAAAAAATTTTAATAAGGAAAGTCAATGGAAAAAAGAACAAACTATCCCCAATTAACTGAAAAGCAAAATCATTTTTTTAAATTAATTGTTGACACATACATCAAAACCGGCGCCTCAGTTGCTTCTAAAGAACTAGTAAAGCGGTGCAATCTTAAATGTAGTTCCGCTACGATTAGAAATGTGATGGCAAGTTTAGAGCAAATTGGTTTTTTAGAAAAATACCACATTTCCTCAGGAAGAGTACCATCTACTTTGGGATTAGAATATTATGCTAAGTTTTTAGTTTACAATCCAAAAAAATATTTTGACCAAAAACTCGAAGACTTACTTGCTAAAAGAAGAATCAAAATTGATGCTACTTTAGAAGAAGCGGCCGCTATTGTAAGTGAAGTAGCTGGTGTTACTGTTGTAGCAACTTCTAATAACGCTGCTGAAACAATGAAAAGTATTCAGCTAACAACCTTAAGCGAACTTTCAGCAATTGTAGTCATTGTTACAAGTTCTGGGAGAGTTGAAAGTAAAATTTTTAACTTCGAAAATTCTGATATCAGTCTTGAAGATCTAAGAGTGGCAATTAGACTCTTTAAGGAGCGGCTAGTAGATACGCCACTAATTCATTTAGCTAATAAAGCTAGAGCATTAACGCCCATCTTTGGACAGCAGTTAAAAAACTATGAGCTCATCTTACAAAAATTTATTAAAAATATTTTTGTTTTTGAAGAAGAAACCACTAATAAAACCTTTAACAAAGGGGCAATTGTTTTATCAAGAAACATTAGCCGCGAAGAAATTGCTAATGTTTTAGATTTGATTGAAAAACATTCGGTTTGAGAGTCAATAGATAATGATTTAGATGAAGATAATAACATCAAATTAGATGTAAGTCGCCCAAATTTAAGCATCATAAGTAAAAAAATTGATTTTAGCAATGAAAAAAACATTAAAGAAATTACCGTAATAGGGCCCAATAATTTAGATTATGGTGAATCATTTGAAGCACTTGAAATGTTAGAAAAAATCATTAAGGAGAAAAAGTAATATGAAAATTATTCGTAAATATGATTATGTAGAAATGCAAATCGTTGAATTTGAGGGTAAAAAACGTACCAAAAATTTTCCTGAAGAAAATATCAAAATGTATCTAGGGACTGATGATTCTTTTGATAGTCGTGTAACCAAATTTCTAATTGGTCAAACTTTGGTGCTAAATAGTAAACTAATTTATGTTAATCCCGAAAATAAAAAGAATACGATTGAAATTGAAATTTTTAAGCACTCTTCTACGCCACAACGCTATGTTAACTTAATGATTGAATTGCAATATTTAAATAATCAAATTGCCACACGCAATAAGAAAATAAATTTACTAGAAGAAGCAATTGCAACAAAAGAAAATAAAATTAGCACACTTGAATCTGATTTTAAAAAGCAAATTAGCGACCTGCAAATCAAAGCTCAACAAGTAATTAATGAGCATCGCAAGAAAAATGATGAACATTTTAATAACCAAAGAATTGAAGAACAAAAATATGCACTTCAAGAATTTTTAGAAAGCCTACTACAGCCATTGAACAATTTTGAATTAGCCATTAAAAGTGCTCATACAATTGAAAACGATGTCGTTCAAAATTTTGTTAAAGGGTTTGATATGTTATATTCCCAAATTGAACAAGTGTTATCTGAAGTAGGCATTAGCAAAATTGAACCCAAAATTGACGATTTATTTGATCCAACTTTACACCAAATTTATGAAGTTAAAACTTCAGAAAAACCTGTTGATACAATTTTAGAAGTTAAAAATATTGGCTATAGACTACACGATCGCACCATTAAACCAGCACTAGTAGTCGTTAGCGGCAATGATGTTAATTAGAAAAGAATTTTGCCTTTATGAATGAAAATACAACCGCTCAAAAACCTTTAAGAAAAAAACTAAATTGGTATACTAAAACAATCATCATCCTAAATGCTTTGATTTTTGTTGTTACCTTCGTTTTTTTAGTTAGTCTCGGGCTAAATACTAAAAAGCAAAGTCTTGGAAGTTTTCTAACTTTCGCATGAGCACTTTGGGCACTTATTCCGCTTTTAATAGCAAATCTAGCAATTCATATCATTGTTATTGTTAAAGCTTTTAAAAGTAAACAAAAAGCAATTGGGTCCTTATTAATTGTTTCAATCTTAACTTATCCGTTGGGCATTGGTATAGCACTTTCATTAGCAACATCGGTATTTTTTGTAAATCCCCCCAAACAAAAACAAGATGAAAGCGAACCTTCTCATGATGAAAAAATCGCAAACGAACCTGAGCACGATCATCATGATCATTAAATCAATTTTTAAAATCATGAATTATAAATTGAACTAAATTAATCATTTTGGTTTAACTCAATAAGACTGCGTGAAAAGGTCTTATTGAGTTTTTAATTTAGTTTAAATTATAATATTCTTTGTATGTCTAAAAAGTTTAAATATCTAGCAATTGGTGACTCAATAAGTCAAGGATTCAATAGTAAAGTAGGCTCTGCTACTTTTGGCGAAAAAAGGGTAAATGACGTTTTTCGCAAAGGATTTAGCTACTGCGATTATTTAGTTGAGTACATCCATGACTATTTGATTTACAAACATAATCGAAATGATGCTAAATGCATTGATTTTTGAAACAACTTTGAATATTGCAATTCTTCTTTATCAGTGGCTCGTATTTTAGACTACACACAGCTACTAAAAAATCAATTTGATCCTGAGTTTATTGAGATGATCAAACTCAATAACACTATTCAAAAGATATCGAATTTAGACTATCATGTAGAAGATTTTTGAAATTTTAATAATAAAGAAAACAATAAAGAAACTTACCAAGAATTAAGCAATCGATTTAAAGACGCTATTAAAGAAGCCAATCTCATTACCATTAGTATTGGCGGCAATGAATACGAAAGCTCAATGCCTTTTCATTTATTTAGGCTTCTTCTAGTTGAAAGAAACTTAATTCAGCAACGTGAAATTAAAGAAAAATTATTCGCGCAAATTAATAGCATTTGTCAAAAAATTACCCAAGAATACATTGAATTCGTAAAGTTAATTAAAACAATTAATCCTAATGTTACTTTAATTCTTATTACTTACAATCCGCCCTTTCTACCATTTTTCTTATCTTATGAAAAAATCCTTAAAAAAAGAACTCCAGCTATTTTTGGGGATTTCTTTAAAAGAATTATTGTGTGTTTTAACGATGTTGTACAAACCGTTGCTAAAGAAACTAACTCGCTATGAACAAGAACTTTTAGCTTAAAAACTTGAGCAAAAGCGGCGGACAAATTATGAGAAAATACAATTGATGTTCACCCTACTGAGCTCGGATATCAAGAGATTGCTAGAAAAGTATTTTTGACCTTATTAAATAGTAAAAGTTTTGAAATTTTCACGCCTAAAAAGAGCAATCCTAAAGTTCGAAAATTTAACTTAAAAAATAATAAATTAATTTCTAAGAATAACGCTTCTTACTTTGAAAATGTTCTAAAGATGCCAATGAATACCAATCGCATTGTTTATATTTTTAGAGTATGATTAGAACAAAACAAACAACTGCAAAATCCTTATTTTGCTCTTGCTAAAAAGACTTTTGTTAAAATCACTGACTCGCAATCAGAGACCCAAATTACTAGTAGAGTTAACTACTCTTCATTGAGTGCTGTTATTATTGAAAATATTCTAAGCATCATTAGGTATTTACCTACGGATTCGGAACTTCACAAAGCCTTTTTAAACTTTTCTAAAGAAGACGATTACATTATTAAATGCTTACTTGCCATTTTTAATACGCAAAGCATCATTGATTTAATTGATAGTGTTGAAAGCTTGTATCGCACACACCCTAAAATTAGTTTAAGCAAATTTTTAAACATGATTTTTATCAAAAATGAAAAGACAATTTTTAACTTAATAAAAGGGTTATCTAATAATAAACAAGGGCAAAACTTTAAATGAACAAATATTTGACTAGATGCTTTTTACGATGATTTTAAGAATCATAAGCCTATTCGAATTCTTAATGAAAAGATCAACACTTTTTGGTACCATCTAACTTTTGATGATAATGTAGCAGCACTTATAAAAGAATTAGTTTCTTTAGTTAAAGGAAAATTAACTAAAATATTAGAATATCAAACTTTTGACCATATGTTAAATAGTTTAATAATAGAAAATAGCGATTTTTTTCACAATCTACTACGTGCTATTATTGACTTTTCGATTGCCTATATTAGTAAAAATAAAGGAATTTTTGCCTACACGCTTTTAAGTTTAATGAATATTAAAATTAAAAAAATGAGCAATCGCGATTGAATTAAACTTGAAAAGTTGATTACTAAGATTTTGCCAATTCTTTGTGATCAAGATACTAAAAAAATTATGGTAAAAACAATTTATAGCGTACTTGAAAAAATGCGCATCTGGCCGGCTTTTAACTTCGATAAAAACCCGAAAAAAAGCTTTATTAAAATATTAATTAAAGATTTTGGCAAGCTATTTATTAAATTTATTTTTAAAAAAGAAAATCGCAAATTGATGAAAGTAATCATGAGCCTTGTCAAGTACAAATTTGGGTGAAAGCTTAAACACTTATTTAATTAAAGTTGCACTTTTATGCTTTAGATGTCCTCGCTTTAGTATAGCGAGTATAATTTATTATTATTAAAATAAGTTTAAATTGGGAGATCAAAATAGGATGAGAATTTTCTTTCAATTACAACTAAAAATCTTCTATCGGCAAATTTCTTCATATGTTGCCGCAGTTGTAATTGGTTTTCTAAACATCTGTATGGCCCTTGCACTTTATATTTCTATTAAAGTAGTGGGCGGTAATAACGAGTTAATTAAAACCCCAGAAATTAATCGTATTTTCCGTGGTTTTATGATTTTCTTTGCTGTAGCATCTTCATTTGTAATTTCCGCTTTTGCTATGCAAACACTTTTTTATAAGTATAAAAGTGAAGGAATTTATTATGTTATGCATTCTAAACCGATTAAACGTTCAAAAATCTACATTGCTACAATACTAGCTGGCTTAATTGTTTTAACCTCACAAACCGCAATAATTAGTGTGGGTTATTTTATTGGTACAATGATTTTGCCTTCAATGACTTGAAAAGCCAAAATTTTATCATCACTCACTTTCTATTTGGGATGTTGATTAATTGCGGTATTTTCTTTGGCGCTTGGATCAATTGTTAATAATTACATTCAATCCAAAAGTTATCAATTTGCAGCAGCTTGAGTGCCAATTATTATTACTTTGCTTTTTAGTTTTATTGCCACACCACCGGCTACAAAAGCAAATGTGTTACACACAATTGCGCCAAATCAATTAGTAACCCCTGTTAAAGAAAAGCCAAATGAAGATGAAATTAATCAATTGGCCAAAAGAATTAGTGATCCACGCAACAACACTTTTGAATATAGTATTGAAAATAAATTAGACGAGGAAACTTTTTCAGAATCAGTCAACGAAAGTAATCGTAATTTGTATCGCGGCGTTTACTGAGCCGATCCAAATACTTACTTTTCTTCAATGTTCTTTCTAACCGGGCGTGAAGATAACCGCACTAACGAGTTTATGTACACCAAAAAATATAATTACACTGAACAAAATTTTCAAACTGCACTAAAGAATAAACATTTAGTTTTTAAAACTATTGATACCGATGTAAACGGCAATAAGGTTGTCAACTACTATACTCTTAGCTATAATCGTCCTTTAATTAATGAATTGGGTAGCATTAAATCCAACGAAAGGTCATTGCTAGGGAACTATTTAAAAAATGCGGGTACTTTAAAAATAAGAGAGCAAATTAGAAAAGCTTATATTGATATTGAAAAAAATTTACTAAGCAAACTCAATTCGCTTTACGATGATCCAAATTTTGTCATTAGTAAAAATATTACGACTTTAACACCCCTTACTTTGCTAAGCAATTTGGCTAAGATTGCAGCTGATAGCAAACTATTTGAAATTATTAGAGATTTTACTGTTGATCATACTACTTTTCCAAACGATCCACAATATGATAAAGAAACTCTTAAAAAATTAACTAAAAGCGAACTAGAATCCTTAAGTACTAATCCAACTTTTTCAAACTTTATCCTAAAATATAATCTAGCAAAACAAAGCGCTTTATTATATTTGCTTGTAAAGTTAATTCAAGATAAAGCAAATGGTACTTTAAACAACTTTAACTACAAAACGATTGATAAGTACTTGAGTAGAAATTCTTCACTGTCAGCTTTAAAAATTGTGCAATTAAATAATAATAAAGTAATCAACTTCGGGACAAGAGAACCGCTTAAATGATATTATGCTTTGCTAATTTGAGCATTTACTTGCACTGCCTTAATTACAGTTGGAGCAATCATTTTCAAAAAGGGTAATTTGCAATAGCAAAAGAGGTTTCTATATGAATCAAGATCAAAACAATGCAAAATCATCGATTTTTAAATTAAGTTTCATCAAAAATACCAAAGAAAATTTCGCTCTTGCAAAACAATTTCACAATGAAGCCATAGAAAAATCTAAAGAAATTACAATTCCTAATGAAGACATTGCTCTTTCATTCCAACATATTACTAAAATTTTTAGAACGATCTCTGGCATGCCAATACGGATTTTAAACGACGTTTCTTTCGAGGTCAAAAAAGGTGAATTTCACGGTTTTATCGGCAATAATGGGGCCGGTAAAACTACCACAATTAGAACTTTGCTAGATTACCATCAAGCTTGATATGGCAAAATTTTTATCAATGGTATTGATTCGCGTGATGTTAAATCAAAAGAAAAAATTGGCTATATTCCCGAAATTAGTATCTTTCCCAAAAATCTAACTATTTTTGAGTATCTATACTATTTTGCTAGAATGTCAAAAATTCCTAAAAAAGCTGCAATTGATAAAGTTAACAAGATGCTAGAAAAATACGGCTTTAATAAAAAAGAATTTAACAAATCCGCTGAAAAACTTTCAAGCGGCCAAAAGAAAAAAATTAATCTAATTCAAGCCTTAATTAACGATCCTGAAATCCTTATTATGGATGAACCTGCCGCCAATTTAGATCCCTCAGCGCGAATTGAATTCTATGAAGCTATTAAAGAACTTCATAATGAAGGCAAAACTATTTTAATATCATCACACATTCTAGCCGAACTTGAAAAATACATTGATTCGGTAACTGTTCTTGAAAAAGGAACCGTTAAAGATAGTGGCAAAGTGGAAGAGAAACTTAAAAATAAAGTTTATAACTATAAAATTAAATGCACAGACTTGCCCAAATTGCAATCACTATTGGTGGATAAAAAAATTAAGAGTTTAATAAGTGACGATAGTTTACTTTTAAAATTAAGTTCCGAAAAACAAAAACTTTTAATTTTTCAAGTCGCTTTTGATAATAAAATTCAAATTAGTTTTTTTGGCGAAAATAAAATGTCACTAAACAAAATTTACTTTAATGCAGCCAATGCCGAGTAAAATCATCACAAGGAGAAAAAAGCATGTATTCATTATTTAACGAAATCGAACCTTATAATAGCGGGCTACTAGAAGTTAGCGATTTACACAAAATCTACTACGAAGAATCAGGTAATCCTCAAGGTCAACCAATTTTGTATGTTCATGGTGGCCCCGGGGCCGGAACAGATAGTAAATCACGCCAATATTTTGATCCCGCTCACTATCGTATTATTGTTTTTGATCAACGAGGATGTGGAAAAAGCATCCCTAGTGCAGAAATTCGCGAAAACACAACTTGAACTTTAGTAGAAGATATTGAAAAGTTACGAAAACACCTAAAAATTGATTCATGAATTTTATTTGGTGGCTCTTGAGGGTCGTGCCTAAGTTTAATTTATGCTATTAATTATCCCCACCAAACAAAAGCATTAATTCTAAGAGGGATTTATCTAGGAAGAGAAGCTGACAATAAGTTTTTATACTACGAAGGTTCTTCAAAATTTTGGCCAGAAGCGTATCAAGAATTTATTTCATTTATTCCTGAAGAAGAACGTAATAACTTAATCAAAGCATATCATAAGTATTTGAATCATCAAGATCCTAATATTGCTGCTAAAGCTGCCTATCATTGGGCAAAATGAGAATTGGGAATGGTTGCTTTAAGGCAAATTCCAATGTTAGAAGAAATTCTAAGTGATAGTAAGGCAACCTTGGAAATTGCCAGACTTGAATGTCACTTCTTTTTTAATAATTTGTTTTTAGATGATGACAATTACATACTAAATAATGTAGATAAAATAGCGAACATTCCAACTATTATTGTGCACGGTCGCTATGATATGGTTTGCATGCCCGAAGCTGCTTATTTGCTTGCTAAGCAATTGAATAAATGCTCACTTAGATTTATTGATGAATCAGGACATAGTTCAAAAGAAATTGGCATTGCATCAGCATTAGTTCAAGCTACTGAAGAAATGAAAAAATACTAAAATTAGCACTCGAAGAAATAAAGTGCTAAAATTTATATGAATACCTATAATTTGGTGTTTTTTAAATAAACAAAGGGGAGTTAAGTGATGAAAAAATTACCTTACATAGCGATTAGGAATCAACTTATTGCACCGTATAGTACTGCAACCGTAAAAATTGGCCGGCCTAATTCACTTGCTGCAATTCAATTTGCACAAACAGGATTTAATGGTGAAATTTACATTTTCTATACTAAAGACAATAAAATGGTTGACTCAATTAAAAAGACCAGTGATCTTGAAGAGTATGGTGTAAAAGCCAAAATTAAAGAAATAGTTGAACAGGGCAAATTGCAAAATGTAGTTTTCGAGGTTGAAGAGCTTGTCAAAGTTAAAGAAATTTACAAAGAATTAGGGAAATACTCATTTACCTCAGATATTTTTGCTAGTGTTACTGAAGTTGAATATTCAGGAAATTTTGACATTTTAAGTGATTATCGTAGCAAAGCCAAGATGCTAATTGAAAAACTATCTAACTTGCATGATGAAATCGGCTCATATATTTATGGCGGTAGAAGAGGAATAAAAGAATTAGAAAAAGCTTTTTCAGCTAACACCAATATTTCTCCTTTAACCCACGATTCATTTAATGTTGATATTTGAAAAATTATTGATGCACTAACTATTGAACATTCTTGAAAAGAATATTTTGCAATAATAAATGAAACTAACCTAGAAAAAAACTATGAATTAGCGATTAACATGTTAATTAACGCTATTAAAATGGGAAAATTAGACGAAGAAGTTAATTCAACCATGCGTGGTGATTTAGAAAATCAACAACGTGACTTTTTATTACGTGAACGACTAAGACAAATTAAAAAACTTCTAAAAGATGACGAAGCTGGTGCTAAGGCAATTGAAAATATGGAAGATGCCGAAGAAAATGCTCGTCAATATCCTGACTATGTTATTGAAGCGCTAAAAACCGAGCAAAATCGTTTAGCTTCAATGATGCCAGCTAGCCCCGAGGCTAATATTTCAAAAACATACATTGATCTAATCACTACCTTGCCTTGAAAAAAAGTTAGCGGTGAACTACTAGATATTGATAATGTTCGAAAGATTCTTGACAAGCACCACTATGGACTTGAAAAGCCAAAAGAAAGAATCTTAGAATTCATTTCAGTTTTAACTTACACTAAAAAAGAAAATGAAAAAAATGAATATGTTCCAGTTAAAGGAGAAGAAAATCGTTTCATTGACAAAAATTTATTTGTTAATAAGACCGGAAACTTTTTAAAGGATCGAGTAAACAATATTCCTATTCTTACTTTAATTGGTCCTCCAGGTACTGGAAAAACCACTTTAGCTAAATCAATCGCCGAAGCCCTTGGTAGACAATTTGTCAAAATTTCTTTAGGCGGTGTTAAAGATGAAAGCGAAATTAGGGGACATAGAAGAACATATGTCGGTGCTTTGCCTGGCAAAATTATTAGCGGTATTAAAAAAGCTGGCGTATCTAACCCTGTCATTTTACTCGATGAGATTGATAAGATGTCATCTGATTTCAGAGGCGACCCTCTTAGTGCATTACTAGAAGTATTAGACCCTGAACAAAATACTAACTTCCAAGATCATTATCTTGATTTAGAATATGACCTTTCTAAAGTGCTATTCATTGCTACTGCTAACTCATTTGATAGCATTCCAGCGCCACTTTATGACCGGGTAGAATTCTTAGAACTTTCAACTTATACATTAATTGAAAAAACAAGAATTGCCAGAACTCATTTACTTTCAAAAATTTTAAGCCTTAACGCTTTAACAGAAAAACAATATCAAATTACTGACGAAGTTTTAGCTTACATTATTAAAAACTACACTAGAGAAAGCGGCGTTCGTAATTTACAAAGACTACTAGATTCAATTGCAAGAAAAATTGTAGTACGCATCTTGGATAAAAAAGTTGACAAAGAATTTGTAATCGACAAAGCAATCGTAAGAGAATTTTTAGGCCCAGAGTTATATAACGAAAAAGGTGACGAAACGCAACCAAAAGCCGGCGTTGTTAATGCTTTGGCATACACAGCTTACGGTGGAACTAGCATGACTATTGAAGTCACAACATTTCCTACCACTGCTAAAGGTGCTTTAAACCTAACAGGACAACTAAAAGATGTTATGCGTGAATCAGCAACAATATCTTTAGCATATGTTCGTTCAAACGCTGAAAAATTTGGTATTAAAGATTTTGATTTCGAAAACACTTCAATTCATATCCACGTTCCTGAAGGAGCTATTCAAAAAGATGGCCCTTCAGCTGGTGTAACATTTACCACCGCGATTATTAGTGCGCTTTCAAAAAAAGCTGTGCCAAATACTATTGCTATGACTGGTGAAATTACATTACGTGGCAAAGTGCTGCCAATTGGTGGACTTAAAGAAAAATCGCTAGCCGCTTCGCAAATTGGTATTAAAACGATTTTCATTCCTAAAGATAATGAAAAGAATTTGATTGACGTACCTGAAGAAGTTAAAAAAGACATCAAATTCGTACCAGTTGAATATTACGATGAAATTTTTAAATACATTTTTGAAGCAAAAAATAAATAATAAATAAAGTGAAAATATGCCCCTTACTATGTGGGCATATTTTTTTGAAACTTTCTTAACAGTAATAAAAACCTTTCTAGCAATGAATTTAGAAAGGAATTTTATGTAAGACTTTTTTTTAATTTTGACTACTATGAACGAGTTTTTTCGTAATAGTAAGCAACGATTTTTGTACGTAAATTGGTATCAATAATCGGATATGGTAGTAGTTTATAGCCAGCGATTTCACCATCATTAAATTGACTGTAAATCTCTAAGGCAATTTTATCATTAGCAAAGTACCATTTTTTAATAAATTCATAAAAAAGTGAATCAGTAGGCGTGTACGAAATGTAATTAAAATTAGCAATTTCTGGCACTTCACTTTGATCAAAAACATCTTGAAAAAATTTATGAAAGTATTTATATTTTGAATTTCTTAGTTCTAATATTTTTTCATAATTATTATCAATTAATGCTTTTCTAAATTCGTCTACTTCTTTTAGAATATTATCTAAATTAGTGTCATTAGCATAACTTGATTTAAGTCTTGCTTTTTCAAATTCAACAACATCTTCGGTCAAATGCTTCTTAAATTCTTCAAAAAACTTATCTTCAATTGTTTTTAAACTGCTTTGCAAAGTTGAATTTACATTATTATTAGCATAAACATTTTCTTTTAAAGTTTGTAGAAGTGTATTAGTGTCTTTGTCTGAAAGCCCTTGCGAAATAATTCAAACATCCATCAAAATATAATTATTTTTTGGCCTAATAAAACGAACATTGCCATCTTGAACCGAATCAAAATTATCACGTGAGTAATAAGCATCTAAAGCATCTCCATTATAAAGCACCGCAGCATCTGAACGTTTTGCTTTTGGCTCGATTAAATGGTTAAGCAATTCAAGACCATCGTTACTCATGAAATTTAAATCAGTATCTTTAATGTTGGCTCCAGTAGCTTTTTTTACAAAATCAACAAATGAATCAATGTATTCTTTGTAATTTTCTTCAGTGATTTGATTGTAATTAGAAACGTTTTTATTAATTGCCCCTAACATCAAATTATCATAATAAGCATTAGTCCAACCAAACCGCTTGTAGTTGTATTTTTTTAGAATCTCAACAATCTCTAGTCAATTTAATTTGCCGTTTTGATTAGCTAATTCTTTAGTAGCCGCTTCAGTATCTAAATGTGGACGAGTACTTTTATTAGTGTTATAAGCAATTCCTTTGTCTTGTGAATAGTAAGGAATAATATAATCGTAGAAATGATCTGCTTTGCCATCGCCATCTACGTCGTATGTTTTCTTTTCTTGATCAAGAATACGAGCTTTGGGATGTTTTTTGTTAGCGATAGCATCGTAGATGTATCTGTCAAAAGCTTCCATATGTTTAACAATTGCCGGTCTAAACAGCTTTTTTCGATATTCTCAACTATTAGCGTTTTCGTTAAAAATCTTAGTAAAGTCAATCTTCCTAATTTTGTTGTCAATAATAAGCTGAGCAGCTTGAAAATCACTGCCAACACCAGCAATAGCTTTTTCTGCGTTTAAGGCTTGCGTAAATTCGTTAACTTCTTTAAATTCTTTATAGTTATAGTTTTGTTTTAATTTGTTTTTAATTTCCGGTGCTAAGTAAGATTCATAATTGTAAATGCTAGGACGATATCCCCCACTTAATTTAATAGTTAAAAAGCTGATGAAAACAATAAAAACAATAATAATGGGTAGAAATACCAAGAGAATTTTTGTTAATTTACGATTCAATCCACATTACCTCTTTATTTTTGAATTTTGCTTTTCTAGAAGTTTTTTATTAGAAATAATAATTCTCTTGATTTTCATTGATTGAATGCCTTTATAAGATGCATAAATAGTATTTCCAATCACAACAATTAGTAAAGAGATCGCTCCAATCGCCAAAGATCAAGCTTGAAATTGCCCTTCATAAAGTTGTGTCCCTAATGTTTCGGTATTTGAAACGATTCTAGTAATAATAAAATCATCAAATGAAAGAGTCATTGTGATTACGAAAGTAAAAGCAATGCTACCAATCATGTAAACGAAATAAGTTTTGAATCAGGTTTTAATTTTTGAATATCCAAGATCTTGGCTAGCTTCAAAAATGTTTTTCGAAAATTTGTCACTTTTTGGCAACATGATTAGAATACCATAAGGTAAACACATTGCACTATGCGCAATTACTGCTCTAAAAAACCCTTCACTAGTTGCTTTTAAAGTGCCAAAGAAAATGATATCTAAAATTACAGCTAGCGTGATGCCGGTAATAACATCAGGATTAATTAGAGGGATGTTGGCTGATGTTTGAGTGTATGACCTTAATCCTTTATTCTTTTGTCTTCAAAGAGCGAACACAGTGATTAGCGATAAGACAATCACAATAATAGAAGTACAAAATCCTAATAAAAATGAATTAACAAAAGCTAGTCCATGTGAACGCGAGAATAGCTCACGATAAGCTAATCATGAAGTTTTATTTCAAGTGGTTACTGAAAACGATCCTTTATCAGAAGGCTCATTAAAACTAAAAACTGCTCCAAAAATAATTGGCACATACAATAAAAGTAGAATGATTGCAATGTATGAATAATTCAAAATTTTCTTAAGTCTATTCATGCGAACCTCCACGTTTTTTAGAAATTAAATATGGAATTCCGTAAATAATTGCATATAATGACATTAAAACTGCCATGGTAATAATAACCAAAGTAGAAGCATTTGCTAAATCAAATTTATTGGCAGTATTAGCAAATTGATTAATTAAATTACCAATTAATTGTTTTTGTGAACCATTTGGTAAAAGTTTATCTGAGATAATAAGCGAGGTTGCTGACATCATTAAAACAATGGCAAAACCACTTAAAATTGCTTTAGCAGAATAAGGTAAAATAACTTTAAAAACGGTTTGGAATCTTGAATATCCCAAGTCTTCTGAAGCTTCAATTATATTCTCTGGCATATCTTTAAGCACTTGATAAAGCGGCATTACCATGAACGGCAAATATAAATAAACCATTCCAAAAATCATGAAGAAATAATTGTTTAAAGAATTTTCATCAAAGATAGCGGAGAACAGTCCTCTAACTGCCAAGGCTTTAGAAATGGTGAAAATCGCAAGCGGACTTAGCATTAAAGAAAGTCCAAGCGTTTTTAAAATAACCGATTTGCTTCTTGCAATAATAAATGCATAAGGAAAACCAATGATTAAAGAAATAGTTGCTGCAAAAAGACCGCTTGTTATTGATCTAGTCATGATAATTCAAGTAGTGCTTTTGCTAGCTATTTCCCAATTTTCTAATTTATGTGAGCCATCTAAAGTTGTAAAACTCTTGATGATAATATAAATCATTGGCAAAATAATGAATAATATTGAAAAGATAATATACGGAATAATTAGCGAAGACTGTTTATTAAATTTAAATATTCTTTTAGGTTTAAATTTACTTGATGTACTTGCGTTAGCTAAGTTCATTTTCGTCTCCGTTTTCTACAACATTCAACACTTCTTTAGAATCTTTTTTCATTAAATGGATTGCGTCAAGTAGTCAATCTAAATAAACTTCACTATTAACTTCGTATTTAAATGGTGTTTCGACAAAAATGGTCTTACCATCTACTTCTATTTCATAGTTGTAGTAGCTTCCACCATAAATAGATTTAGTAATCACACCACTTAATTTAGCTTTTTTACGATCCTGTGTAATTAGAATATCCTCAGGTCTAATTAAAGCATCTAACTTTTCGTTTTTTCCAAATTCAGTATGGATGGTATTGAAAATTTTACCCATAATTTTGACTTTGCCTTCTTCTAAGAAATTCGCCTCAAAGAAGTTAGAATCGCCAATAAAATTAGCTACTCATTTATTAACGGGGTAGTCATATAGATCTTTAGGAATACCAAATTGTTCAATTTTACCATCACGAATAATAGCAATTTTATCGCTTAGTTGCAAGGCTTCGTTGCGGTCGTGAGTAACAAAAATAAAAGTTAATTTAAGTTCTTGTTGAATATCCCTTAAAAATCTTTGCATTTTCTCACGAATCTTAGCATCAAGAGCACTAAGTGGCTCATCTAAAAGTAAAATTTCGGGTTCAATTACTAGTGACCTTGCTAGCGCAACTCTTTGCTTCATTCCGCCTGATAGAAAGTTTACGTTTTTCTTTTCGTTGCCTTCAAGACCAACTAGACTCATAACTTTTTTAACTTCTGCGTTCATTTCTGAAGCACTAATTGGTCTAGTTAAATAACGATTTTCGAATTGTTCTGTTTTTAGATCAATGTAATTTTCTCAATATGAGTATTTAAAATCCATATCGTCAATTCATGACTGATATTTATGTCTTTTCTTTTCAGGTAGACGAGGATTTTTTAGAATTTTTTCATATTGATTCATTTCCTTGTCTAATTTTTTCATTTCCAAAGTAGCTTTTTTATTTCATTTTGCTTGATTAGCTAATAAAGTATTTTGAAATGATTTAGGTTGTTTTTCTTTGGGAATTCTTTTTAGTCTAAGCCCATATTTGATGTTATTTTCGACATTTAGATGTGGAAAAAGGGCATAGTCTTGGAAAATGGTTGAAACATTTCTTTTGTGAGGGCTAAGGTCTTTAATGTCTTTGCCATAAAATTTAACTTCCCCTCTAGTAACTCATTCAAAACCACCAATGATTCTTAAAATAGTAGTTTTCCCCGAGCCTGAAGGTCCTAGCAAGGTAACAAATTCCCCTTTTTGGATTGTTAAATTAACGTTATCTAAGACGTTTTTATTATCAAACTCTTTAACAATATCAACAAGCTCAATGATTGGCTTGACTTTTTTATTAATTTTTTCTTTTTCGATTCTAGGCACTTTATTTTTCTCCTTTTAATAAACACTTTGATAAGTTATGCGCATTTTTTAAAGCAAGGGGGAGAGAAAATTAAAGTCATTTTGGTTGCTTTTAATAGGGTCATTTTTTGAAATAACAAAATAAGAAACTATCTTCTTAGAAAATAAAATAACATTGAAAAAACAATTTTTGGAAATACTTAGCATTTTCGAAAAGTCCTTTCTATGATTTTGTTTTTTGATAGTAATAATCTGTTACTTTATTACGAAGTTCTAAATCAAGTGGTTGGTAAATTTGACGATTAATGTTAGGATTATCTTCAATTGAGAACAAATCAACCACTTCTTGATTTGGTTTTTTATCGCTTTTTAAGAAGTAGTATTTTTTTACAAAGTCAATGATTCCTTCGTAAGTTGGTGTATAAGAAACGGCATCGAAGTTTGCAACCGAGGGATTGAAATCAAATGAATCTTTAAAGACATCGTAATTCTCTTCATAAAATGATTTTGAAATTTCTTCTAGTGTTTTAATTTCGTTATTATCTTTATTTTTGAAGAGATTCTCTTCATAATATTTTGATTTTGATCCATCTTCTTCAACAAGGTTTTTGTAAACTTGATTAATATACTCTTTTTCTAGCTCTTGCATCGATAAATTTGAGCCTTTGAAAATATGTTTGCTACCAAATTCTAAGAAATCATCGCTATCTTTATCACTAATTGCATTAGAAACAATTCAAGCATCTAGCAACATGTAATTATTTTTTGGTCTTACATATTTAATTTGTTGTTGATCGCCTAAAACCTCAAAATTATCTTTAGCGTAGAATGAATCGACAGCATCACCGTTATACATAACAGCAATGTCGGCCCTTTGATTAGAAGGTTCAATAATATCATTAACTAGTTCAAGTCCGCTAGTTATTAATTTATTAGTTCGCACATCGCGAATATCCCTTCCGGTAGCTTCTTTAACAAAATTGAAAAAATGATCAAAAACTTCTTTGTAATTTTTATTGTCTAACTGTGTAATTTTGCCGCTTATTAAATAATTTTTAATTTTACTTTCAGTAGCATAAAACTGACCGATCATTGCATTATCTAAAAATGAACTTGTTCAAGAAATGTGTTTGTAGTTGTGCTTTTCAACTAAAGTTTTGATTATCGTTAATCAATTGGTATCCTTAAAAACTATGCTGTCAATGTCCTTAAGGTGATCGCGATATTTCTTGTTTATATTGTAAGCAATGACTTTGTCTTGCATGAAATAGGGAATTAAATACTCATAAAAATGATCTACACCCGGTTTCATATCAGCTTCAAATCCTATAATTTTAGAACTATCATCTTGATCATAAACAATGTGGGGACGTGACTTGTCATTGGTTGGGTTTTCTTTTTTAATCTTTGAAATTATTCATTGTTCATATTTTTCTAAATGAGATCTAAGAATTTTAGGATAATTAGCCAAAAGTTTTTCGGAACTGTAGTCTTCGTATACTTTATTGAAATTAATCTTTTTAATTTTTTGATCCAGTATTAATTGGGCAATTTGGTGGTCGCTTCCAATACCGGCCACTGCTTTTTGTTTATTAATTGCTTTAGTGAATTCATTGACTTCTGAAAACTCATGATAAGAGTATTTTTTCTTAATATCGCCGATGATTTTTTTGCTTAAATAAGATTCGTAGTTATAGATACTAACTTGGTAGGGATTTTTAATTTTAACTGCAAAAGCGACAAAAAATAACCCACACGTTACTATCACCAAAAAAGTTATTAAAATAATTCTGACTGCGTGTGGAGAAAGCTTGTTTTTTTTCACCTTAATACCCCAATTTTTTTATTTCTTTTTCGTCGTTTACTCAATTGTTACTAATTTTCACGTTAACTTTTAAGAAAACTGAATGGTCAAATATTTGTTGCATTTTCTTTCGGGCTTCTACAGAAATTTCTTTAATCATTGAAGCATTATGGCCGATTAGAATGCCTTTTTGTGATTCTTTTTTAACATAAATAGTGCCGTTTATTATATAAGGACTTTTATCTCTTTCAATAAAATCCGTAATTTCCACCGCAATTGAATGTGGCAGTTCTTGAAAAAGTCTTTTAATTGCTGATTCACGAATAATTTCTTTAGCAATGAAACGCATTGAAACATCTGAAATGTAATCTTCAGGATACATGGCTTCATCTTCTTTGGCATAGGTTTTTATTATTTCTAGCAAGTCACGATAACTTTGATCATGGCCTTTACCAACCCCAAAAACTGAAGCAAATCCCATTTTTTTCAAATAACCCGCTTTTTTATCAAGTTTGGTTTTGTCATCGACTAAATCAACTTTGCTAATAATAGCTAATTTATTTTTTACACCCGCATCTTCAATTGTTTTAATAATAAATTCATCACCTTTACCAACTACTTCATTAGCTGGTGATAAAAATAGAACAAGATCCACATCTTTTAAAGCATCTTGGGCGCGTTTGTTGAGGCGTTTTGATAATAAGCTTTCGCCTTTGTGAATTCCGGGAGTGTCAATAAAAATGATTTGATATTCATCATCATTATAAAAGCCCTTAATATCATCGCGAGTCGTTTGGGCATGTTTAGAAACAATTGCTAACTCGTAACTAATTAAATGATTCATTAATGTACTTTTGCCAGTATTTGGGCGGCCAATTAAGGCTACAATACAAACTTTTTTATTCATTACTTCCTCCTAACTTCTGCGAATATTAAGCTTGTTCATGATGTTATCTACATGAGCATTCATAATCTTTGCTTCATCTTCGGTTTGGTGATCAAAGCCAAATAAATGAGCAATACCATGAGCAAAAATATAACAAAATTCTCTTTTTAAACTATGGTTAAACTCTTTGGCTTGTTTTTTGATCTTTCAAGGCGACATAATAATTTGTCCCAGCGGAAGAACTTCAAGAAAATTTAATTCCTCAAGGCCTTCGAGGGGAAAACTCAAAATGTCAGTAACGTAGTTTTTGTTGCGAAAGTGGCGATTTAGTTTTTTCATTTTTGGGGCCATTACAAATAAAAGATCCACAACTAAATCCTTCTCGCATGCAAATTCTTGTTTAGCTTCATTCAATATTACTTTAAATTCTTCTAAAAATTTGAACCTGCATAAACTGCGATTTTTGTATACCAAATTATTCATATTGAAAAATTATAGACTAATTACATTTAAATAAAGTATTTATTTATTTTCTCTATTCAAGAGCAATTTTATTATTAGAAAAAATGGTTTTATTGTTGTGACTAATCTCTATAAAAATTGCATGACGTTGAACCTTTTTTATCGCAGAAGTTAGCTTCAGAAAATGAGTGCTACTTATATTTTCAAATGCTTCATCTAAAATAATCAAGTTATATTCAAAACAAAATAATTTCAATAAATTAAGCAATTGTCTTTGCCCAGTTGAAAGAAACATACCACCATTTTCAATTTTGGCGTTTCAAGATAAATTAAAATCTTGTAATAACGAGTTTAGGTCGTATTTTTCAATATTGTTTTTCAATCTAAAAATAGCATCTTTGTTTCTTAAAGTAACAACGTTGATTAAAAAATCACTAGCAAAATAAGAAAAATTGTCATTTAAAAATATTAAACTACGAAGATTTTCTTTATCAAATTTACTAAGTTCCTTGTCGTTAAAGTAAATTGCTCCAGAATAATCATCATATAAACCAAAAAGTAATTTTGCTAAAGTAGATTTACCAACACCATTTTTACCAGTAATTTGGGTATGTTTATTTATGATTAAGTTTAAATTTTTAATCACATCCTTTTGAGCGAAACTAAAAGATAGATCTTGAATATTAATGCATCTTAGTTGATTAGATAACTTTTCTTTATCTTTATTTTTCTCTTCAGGCAAATTAAGAATAAAATCAATTCTTTCAATATCGATTTTATTGCTATTTCAATTCACAACTAAATCACTAATAGTTTCAAGCGGCGATGTTGTAAAAGAAAGAATAGTATTAAACAAAATTAAAATTCCCAAACTAATTGCGTTGTCTAAAATGTAGATGGTACCAAAATAAGTTATTAAAATTGATCCAAACATTACTAACATATTTAAAAATAGTGATTTTAGATTAAAAACTTTAAAAAGCGCATGACTATTTTTTTGATAATTTTTAAATGCTACTAAAAAGTTGGTTCTTGCATATGTTCGAGCCAAAGAATTCTTATAACCTTCAAGACTATAAAACACTTCAATATTACTATTAAACATATTAATGTTATCTTCAATGATTTTGGGTTTTTTAGCACTTATAAATTTCTTAAAAGAAGTGGCACCAATAAATTGAATTGCAACTACCACAATTGCTAATGCCGTTAATTTTCAACTTAAAAAAATCAAAGAAATAAACGAAACTAAAATGATTAAAATGTTATTAAAAATAAGAAGGAAAATATTGCAATACCAACTAGCTACATTTGGTAATGAAGATAGTCGTTGTAAATAATCTGTTTTGGTGATTTTATTCAATTGTTTAATTTTGCCATTTATAACTTTATTAAAGAATAAATTCGAAATTTGTTCCTCAATTTTTAAATAGATTTTTTGCTTAATCAAATTGATAATAAATTCATTGATAATTCTAACAATTCCAATTCATAAAAATAACACTGTAATATTAAGAAGATTGGAATGCTTTTTTATACTAATAACATCGTCAACAATATATTTAAAAAAGTAGCTACTACCAAAAATGAAAGCCTGTAGCAAAATGCTTAAAAAAGCAATTAATAGTAGCCTTCCGAGTTGACTTTCCAAGTGTTTAAAATGTGCGGGTTTTCGCGCCTTAATTATTTGATGTTTTGGATCGCAATCAACAAAAATTAGAAGGTCTAAATAAATGCTTTCAAAGTCAACTAAACTAAGCTGGTATTTACCTTTAAAAGAGTCATTAATAAAAACAAAGTCGCGATCTTTTTTCTCAATAATGACATAGTGAAAATAATTATCTTCTTTAATAATTGTGATTACTGGCTTAACAAGTTCAAGATTTTTAAAAGCTTCAAAATCGCCTTGCGAAGCATTTAAAAATAGCCCAAATTTCTTTGCCAAAATAATCAAATCATGCAAGTTAATGCCATTTTCTGTGTAATTAACTTGATATTTGAGTTCGTTTAGATCTAGTCATTGGTGGTAGTGAAATTGATAAAATGCTTGCAAGACACAAAGTCCACAATCTTTAATATCATATTGGCGCTTTATTTTCATATTTGTATTATCAACCGCTAAAAGTTAATGATTATAAAAATAGGAAAAAGATAGGAAAAGAGAAATAAAAAAATGAGGCTAAGTAACCTCATCTTTACTATTATGTTACAAATTTATTTAGCTAGAAAGAAAGTGACTAACGGAAAAATTACTCCTAGAGCTCCTAATACAAAGAATACAATTAAAGCTCTGGCAAAGATTTTACCGCCTAATTTTTTTCTATTAATACCATCATCTTTTAATGATGTTACATTGACTAGCATACGGATAAAACCAATTAACAGTACAAGCGCTGCTACAATCATTAGAATTAACGAAATGATTGCAAATGACGCTGAAAAAATTGTTCCGCTATTTAAATTTTTATTGAACAATTTGTCTCCATAATACTCAGGCGCTTTGGCGCTGAATCAAGTAGCAGGAGTATTAAGTGCTTTAGCTGCTGCTTCCATATTTTTTCCTTTCGTTCAATTAATCAAATTAGTATAGTTTATTGTAACCCAAAACCAAAAAATATCACAATAAAATTTTTTAAATGCCTTAATTTTGGGCTTTTAAAGTTCATAAGACTGTAAAAATGTTACAGTTTTAACTTAAAAAACAAATACCTATATTGGTATATAATCTAACATATTATGTTAAGGAATATTAAGAAGATTTTACTTACAGCCACAGTTGCTGCTCCTATTGCATTGGCACCGATTCTTTTGGCTTCATGTGAAGATAAACCAACACTTGAACCAAACCTAAAAAACGCTACATACGACGCTCAAAGTAAAGAGTATAAATTTGCCGGTAGTGCTTCTGCTTTTCATAGCGAAAATCGAAAAGTTACAAACCCAGTAGATAATTCTGATCTCGCTTATAATATTTACGAATATGAAAGAAATGAAGATGGCAGTTACAAAAAAGATGCCAAAGGAAATTTCATTCCTAAAAAAGATAAAAATAATCAAGAAATTTTTAACATCAATCACATTCCTGCAAAATTTAAAAACCTTTTTAGTCGCCTTTTTAATTTAAGCAATTTAAAAGCGCGCTATAGTTTTCGTATTTTCAGTTTCACTTGAGACGAACTTAATAAATATTGACCAAATGCGGCTAATAAAAGACGATATGCCATTTACAAAAATCGTCCTGATGTGCTTTTTTTCTGTATTTACTGAATCGAGAAAGAAAATCAAGTTACTAGCGCTTTTCGTGAGGCAGTAAATGAAGTTCTTTCAAAATTAGCAGAACCAGGCGTGCCTTACAGTGACGAAGAAGCACCTTGGCCATTTCATCCCGGGCTGCTTAACGACGATGGCTATTATCTAAAAAATATTTCCGATCCGATTCCAGTCATGTTTTCTGAACTTTAAACGCAAATTAATTGATAAAAGAAGGTAATTAACAATGAATAAAACAATCCGTACACGCTACGCTCCAAGTCCTACTGGCTATTTGCACATTGGTGGGGCTAGAACTGCTTTATTTTGCTACTTATTTGCTAAACATAGTAATGGCGATTTTATTTTTAGATTAGAGGATACTGACGTTGAAAGAAATGTTGAAGGTGGTGAAGCTAGCCAACTTAATAATTTAGCATGACTTGGAATTGTCCCTGATGAAAGTCCACTAAAACCTAACCCCAAATATGGTAAATACCGTCAAAGTGAAAAATTAGCAATATATCAAGCATACATTGACGAATTAATTAAACAAGGGCTAGCTTACAAAGCCTATGATAGCTCTGAAGAACTAGCTAAACAGCATGAAGAGCAAGAAAAAGCTGGTGTTGCTTCTTTTCGTTATGATCCAACCTGACTAAAACTATCCGAAAGTGAAATCAAACGAAGAGATGAAGCTAAAGAATATTCAATTAGGCTAAAGTTGCCCAAGAATAAAAACTATTCTTGAGACGATTTAGTGCGTGGTCCAATTAGTGTTAATAGCGATGACATTGGCGATTTTGTTATCATGAAAAGCGATGGTTATCCAACTTATAACTTTGCTGTGGTAGTTGATGATCATCAAATGGATATTACTCATGTTTTGCGAGGCGAAGAGCACATTACTAACACCCCTAAGCAATTAGCGATTTATGAAGCTTTTGGCTGAGATAATCCAGTTTTTGGTCATTTGACTATTATTACTAATATGGAAGGCAAAAAATTATCTAAACGCGATAAAAGCCTAAAACAATTCATTGAAGATTATAAAAATGAAGGTTATTGTCCAGAAGCAATTTTTAACTTCTTAGCATTACTTGGATGAACTAGCGGCGATAAAACAGAGATTATGTCTCATGATGAACTAATTAAAAAATTTGACTATAATCGTCTTTCAAAAAGCCCTTCAAAATTCGATATTGTGAAAATGGAATGATTCTCAAAACAATACATGAAAAAACTACCAAATGAAGTAATTATTGAAAAAATCAATTCACCAAAAGATGCGCAATGAAATAATTTGTTTGTTGAAACTTACAAACAACAAGCCGCTACTATTTCAGAAATAAAAGAAAATCTTAAAATTTATCTATTTCCAAAAGAAAAACTAGAGCTTCAAATTGATAATGATTTAGTCGTTAAAACTTTTTTTGCACACCTTAAAGCAAAAGATTTTACTATTGAAAATATTCAAGCAGCAATTGACGAAACCAAAAATGCATTAAATGTTAAAGGAAAAGATTTGTTTATGCCAATTAGAATTACCGCTACCTATGAAGAACATGGCCCTGAACTTGCTAAAGCAATCTATTTATTTGGCAAAGATCTAGTTTACAAAAGGCTAACTAAATGAAGCTAAAGTACCAATCTAGTAGCATTCTTGCCGATGGCAAAACAAACGAAATCTTTGAAACTGATTTTGTTGATTACGAAGAAAAAGTTTCAAATGAGTTTATTATCTTGGATTTTGTCGATCAACGCAACACTAGCCACCATCTAGAAATTAGTGCAAATGAAATCAATATTCAATACGGACAGCAAAAAATTAAATTAATTAAAAATGAGCGCGTTAATACAATTTATAGAACTAAAGTTAAAGATTTCAATCTAGATTGATATTTAAAACATGTAGATATTGGATTTGATGAAATCAAATTCGAATATGATATTTTGCAAGAAACTAATCTAATCACTAGCAACATTGTTAAACTAATAACTAGAAAATAATTCTTTTAAAATAAAAACTAACAACGATTTAAAAGCCAAAATGATAGAAATTGGCTTTTAATTTGCAAAAAACCTTTATTTTGACAAATTAGTAAATCTATAAAAATCCTAAAAACCTCTAATAAATATGTATCTTAGATATGAAACGCTATCACTTTGGGCGTTTTTTTTTTTTTGTAAAATGACTCGCATTACTTCGCTTAAAAAGTACTTTTCGCTACACATGCTTTTTACGAAGTTTTCAGTATTCAAACATTAATTAATTTTTAAGTTATTAAAAATAGGAGAAATAAAAATTATTAATCATGAGTCATGCCAAGAAAAAGAAAATTGCTATTATTGTGCTTGCCGCTACTGCAGCATTACTAGCAGCCGGAACTGTCTCGGGAGTACTTTATGCTCATCAAAGTGCTACTAAGAGATCCAAAGGTAATGATAAAAAACCCGAAATTCAAGACATTAGCGAGCTTGAAAAAAAGATTGATGCTATTCGTGATAGTCACAAACAAAATCTTAAAAATGAAGCTTGAAAAATTCTTGAAGCCCTTAAAATCACGATTAGAAATGCCAAAAAAGCTAATAACGTACGCGATTTAAGTCAAGTTATTAGTGATTTTGAACGTTTGATTCCTCTAGGTGAGGCTTATTTAGCCGAGCTTAAAAAGCTACCTGAACTAAAAGCTTTAGCTAGTGAATTAGAAACTACCATCAATCTTGCTAAAGAAGTCTTAGATGAAGCTAAAGCCAAACTAAAAGAATTGCAAGAAAAAGAAGCTAAACTTAAAGAAAACGCGCAAAAGCTACTAGCAGAAATTAGCCAAGCACTGAGTGAAGTGCCCGATGCTAAGTTGCCACTAGAAATTCAAAGTTTAATTAACAAACTAAAAAACCTTGCAAATGCTAGTGAAGCCTTACAACAAGAACTAAATAACTCGCGGCTAATTGAGGAAGCAAAAAAGTTAAGTGATGCTAACTTACAAATTAAAGATGCTATTAGTAAGCTACAAAAACACTTGCTAGATAAAAGCCCAGAAGAGCTAGAAAAACTAGCAAAAGAAAAAATTAAGGACTTAGAAAAAGCTAAAAAAGCCGTCGAAGACGCTAAAAATATTAGCACTCTTCCTAACGCCATTGAGTCACTTAAAAAAGATCTAGGTCAGACTAAAGAACTAAAAGATCATGCCAATGCTAAAGGACTTAATGATCTTGTCAAAGAACTGGATAAAGCTATTAAAGATGCAGAAAATAGCCTAAAACAAGGAGAAGAAAAATTAGAAAAAATCAAGCAAGAAAATCAAAAACTTCAAAACGATATTAATACACTAGTTAACAAAATTACTAAAGATATAAGTGATGCCAATAAACTAACTTTACAAAGTGAAGATAGTGAATTTAAACGCCTAAAAGATGAACTAGAAAAAGATATTCAAGAAGCAACAAAACTTGCAAAACAAGCCGCTGATGCCACACTTCTAATTGACGAGCAAAAAGTGTTGGATGCTAAAAAACAAGCTGAAACGGCACTAGATAAATTAAATGATTTATTTAGTCAGAAGAAGGAACAAGAACTTGCTAAAACCGAACTAGAAAAAGCATATAGCGCCTTGGCTAAAGTCACGGAAGAGGCCAATAAAGCCGATGACGAAAATACCTTGCCTTTAGCAATTTCGCAACTAGAAGACGCTATTGCAAAAGCAGAGTTAGCTCTAGGTAAACATGAAAATTTAAAAGAAAAAGAACTAATAAAGTCAATTTATGATGCTCTAAAAGCTTATAAAGAAAAAGAAGCGGCTGAAGCACTTGCTAACGCTAAAAAACGATTTGAAGCTAAAAAACAAGCCAAAGCTAAAATTGATGCTGATTTAGATGCTAAGCAAAATGAATTTAATAAAATTAAAAATACCATTGAAAGCTTAAATTCAATCAATGATATTCCTGCCTTGCAAAGCGGCATTAAACAACTAGAAGATCTCAAACCACAAGTTAAAGCCATCGAAGAGTCTGCTAAAAATATTAGTTATCCTGAAGGTGAGCAAAAAGCAAAAAAACTGCTTGAAGAAATTTCTAAATTAGACCTTGAAGCAAAAGCAAAATTAGAAAAACTGCAAGAAGAAAAAGAAACCCAAGAGCAAGAAAAGAAACTAATCGAATCACTGCGAGAAAAAATTACTAAAATCACAAAGAATCTTGAAACATTAGATTCAAGAGGCAAAAGTCAACTAAGTGAAGCAACGCCTAAGCAAACTGAGCTCGCCAAAACTTTAAAAGAGCTAGAAGAACAACTAAAAAATGCTCAAGAAGCTCAAAAAGAAGTTCAAGACGCACACAAAGAAAATGCCCTAAAAACTGAACTTGAAAAGCTTGAAGAAGCCAAAAATAAAGCCACGACAACAAAACAAAAACTAGAAACCAAAATTTCAGACTCAAATAAAAATATTAAAGAGCAACTTGACAACGTTAAAAGTGAATTAGAAGATCTTAAGAAAAAAATTAGCGATGCCTACAACGCCAAAAATCTTGAAGAGTTAACAAAAGAACTTAACAAGCTAGAAAAGCTAAAAGAAAAAATAGAAGATCTTGAAACTCTAGCAACAACAATTGAATCAAAGCACAAGCAAGAAGTTACTAACCTTTTATCTGAAGTGCAAGACGCAATTTTAGATGCCAAGAAAAAGCATGCCGAACTTGATCAAGCGCTTAAAGATGAAAAAGAACTAGTAGATGGACTTGAAAAGAAATTAAAAGAACATGAAAGTAATTTAGCTAAAGCAAAAGATGAAGCCAACAACGCCAATACCATCGATGAGAAAAAGAATAAATATCCTAAACTAGACAAGACTATTAAAGATATTGAAAAGGATCTTAAAGAATTAGAAGAAAAAGCTAAGGACTTAAAAGATCAAACTAATAAAGATAGTATTGACAGCAAAATTAAAGACTTAACAAAAAAACTAAGCGAAACCAAAACCGATCTTGCTAATAAAAACCAAACATTAAAAGAAGAGCAAAAAAATAACGACACCAGCACCCAACAAAGTTTGAAGGGTGCTGATGAAGCTATTAAAAAAGCTGATGATGCCATTAAAAATCCTTCTAACAAGGATAAAACTAACGAAGCAGAAGATGCCCTAAACAAGGCTAAAAATGATCTTGAAAATAAGAAAAATTCTCTAGTTGGTGACAAAGAAAACCAAGATAAAATTGATAAAAAATTAGAAGAAATTAACAATAAACAAAAAGAGTTTCAAAACGAAAAAGAAAAACAACAAAAATCAGAAGACGATCTGGCAAAACAATTAGCTAATGACGCTAAAACTTTAAAAGATGAGTTAGATGATTTAATTAACAAACTTAATCCATATAACGCTTCAAGCGATTATGAAAAGAAAATTAAAGATGTTGAAGACAAGATTAAAAATTTAGATGAAAACTTTTTTAAAGCCGACAGCGATGCAACAAAATTAAAAGATAACATTCATTTAAAGCCAAACTATCAAGCACTTGGAGCCGCCAAAGAGGACGCTAATACTAAAGCAAAAGAAGCTCGTCAAAAAATTAAAGAATCCAAAGACAAACTTGAAGTTGACTACAAACAATATGAAGACGAAGTAAAACAACTTCAAGAAGACCTTAAAAATGCAGCTACCGATGCTGATTTTCAGGCAATTTTAAATAAAATTGGTGACGAAAATGACAAAACTAAGTTGCTTGGAAAAGTAAAAGATTTACATGCTCAAAGTTCTAAATTTAGTGATAAAGAAGAGTTAAGTAAGAAGATCAAAACACTAGAAACTAACCTTTTAGATATTAAAGAAGAAGCTAATAGCAAACTACAATCAATTCAAGATAAAATTACCAAACTAAACAAGGAACTTGAAACCACAAATACAAGTCTAAACGCACAAAATAGCACAACTAATGGCGTTGCAAGCGATGATGTTGATTCATTAAAAGCGGAAATTAAAAAACTTCAAGATCAGCTTAATGAAGCTAATAAACTAAAAGAAAAAGCTCAAAAAGAAGCCGATCAAAAAATCAAAGATGGTATTAAAGAAAAACTAGAAACTTTAGAACAAAGTATCAACGTTGCTACAACAACTATTACTAATAAACAACAACAATTAAATAGCCAAAAAACAACAAATGATACAGATCGCGAAAATGCTATTAAAAAATCTACCGATGCCAAACAAAAATTAGCTGATGCTAATAATCTAGCCGACAATGATGTTAACAAAATTGGCAAACTAGAAGAAGCGTTGGAAGATGCTAATAAAGCTAAAGAAACACTAGAACAAACTATTCAAAAATTAGCTAAGGACAATGAAAACCAAAAACTAGTTGAAACCGAGTTAAAAGATCTAGAAAAGCAAATAAAAAGTTCTCAAGATAAATTAGATTTTCTAAAAGAAGGCGACAAGAAAAAACTTGAAAATATTGAAAAAGAACTTGAGAAAATTAAAAAATCATTAACAGATGCTGATAATGATTTCAATAACAAAACCGACCTAAAAGCTAAAGAAGAAGCTAATAATGAATTAGGTAATGTCCTTACTAAAGCAAAAGGTGATTTAGCAGCGCAAAAAACTGAAATTAGCAAATTGCAAGATGGAACTAACAAAAATAGTGCTAATGAAAAAGTTAGCCAACTTGAAAAGCTAATCAATGACTTAAAAGAAAAACAAGAAAAAAATGCTCAAGATATAGCCAAAACTAAACAAGAAAACGCTGATTTAATCAAACAACCATTAAAAGAAGTTGAGGACGCTCTTAAAAAGGCTAATGACGCGATTGCTAAAGATAATAGCGATGGGAAAAAAGAGCAAAGTTTAGTAGAAGCTGAGCAAAATCTCAACACCCAAAAAGATGTTCTAGAAGGGCTAATTAATGGCAAGCTAAAAGACGATAGCGAAAATAAGACTAAATTAGCAGACAAACTTAAAGAAATTAGAGAAAAACTAACTGATCTTGACGCTGCTAAAAAAGAATTGAATAAAACACAGCAAGATAAGATTGACGAATTGGACAACCAACTTCAAAATCAAAACAATGCATTAAGCACTCAAAACGATGTAACTAGTGGCGTTAACGATAGCTATGTTGATTCGCTAAAAACAGAAATTAAAAAATTTGAAGATCTTGTTAAAGAAGCTAAAAAACTACAACAAAAAGTAGATGCTGAAACTGATCCAAAAATTAAAGAAGGTATCAAAGATAAACTAAAAATTTTAACTGATACCATCAAAGAATCAGAAGATACAATCAATAGTAAAAACCAAGCACTAGAAGCGCAAAAAACAATTAATGACAAAATTCGTCAAGATGCTATTGCAAAATCAGTAGAAGCTAAAACCAAAATAACAAATGCAAAAAATCTAGCTGACAGTGATGCTTCTAAATTAAGTAAATTAGAAGAAGCCTTGAATGATGCTAATAAGGCTAAAAAAGCACTTGAAGATGCAGCTGAACAACTAGTAAATGATAAAGAAAACAAAGCTTTAGTAGAAGCTGAACTAAGAACTCTAAATGAACAAATAACCGATACTGAAAAAGCAATAAAGATCTTAAAAGAAGGCGACAAAGATAAATTTGAAAACATTAAACAAGAGCTTGAAAAAATCAAAAAATCATTAAATGATGCTAATAATGATTTCAAAAACAAAACCGATCTAAAAGCCAAAGAAGAAGCTAATAACAAATTAAAAGATGCAATTGATAAGGCTGAAACTGATCTAGCGTCGCAAAAGAATGAAATTAGCAAACTTCAAGATCAAAATAATAAAACATCGGCTAACACCAAAGTTGAAGAAGTTGAAAAGTTAATTAAGCGTCTAAAAGATGAACAAAAGGCTAATGCTCAATCTATCAGCGCAAAAAAAACTAAAAATGAAGGGTTAATTAAAAAACCTTTAGAAGATAGTCAAAAAGCTCTAGATAAAGCTAATGAAGCTATTAAAAAATCTAATGATGATAGTCAAAAAGAAAATGCACTAACTGATGCTGAAAATGAACTTAAGAAGAAAAAGAAAACCCTTGATGATTTAATTAAAGGTGAGCTAAAAAATGATAGCGAAAACAAAAATAAACTAGAATACAAAATAAAAGACATCGATAAGAAACTTCAAGAAGTTGATCAAGCTAAACAAGATCTAAAACAATCGCAAGATCAAAAAGCCGAAAATCTGGCTACTGAAGCAAGAAAATTAAAAGAAAAACTTACCAATTTAGTAAGTCAATTAAACCCTGAAAATGAAAAGTGGAATCAAACAGAAACAAAGATCGCAAATATCCGCAAAATGATAAAGGATGAAATTGATGAGTTCTTGAAAAGTGGTGGCGCAGCTGATAAACTAAAGGGTCATAGTAAATTAAAAGATGCAATCAAGGAACTTGAACAAGCCAAAAGTTCTGCAACCAACGCAATACAAAGAGCCCAAGAGGTTATTAATAACAAAAAGCGTGAATTCAACAATAAGATTGATTCATTCGAAGCTAAAACTAATAGTGTTCAGACAGAACTAAATGAAGCTGAGACTAACGCTAAATTAAGTGACTTGATAGCTAAAATTGGTGATGAAACTAGTGGTTTATTAAAAGAAGTAAACGACTTGATTAATGAAATTTCAAAATTTGAAGGTAATGGCGGCGAACTAACAACCAAAGTAAATGATCTTAAAGAAAGACTTAAAGAGATACAAAGACAAGCCAATGAAAGAAAACAAAATAAAGATAAAAAGATTGAAGAACTTAATAAAGAATTAAGTGAGGCTAAAAAAACTCTTGACACTCAAAAAACTAATACCGAAAATTTGGGCGATAGCATTAATAACTTAGGCGACTTAATTGCTCAAACAAGCAAGCTTGCAAAAGTAATCGAGGATGCCAACAAAGCATTACAAAAGCATAACGATGCAGATGATGAAATAAAGGCTGCTACTAAAACCAATTATGATGCTTTAGCCAAAAGCATTGAAGCAGCACAAAAAGTATTGAACGAAAAACGAACAAAAATCAATGATTTGCAAACTCAGGCTAACGCCACTACTAAAGAAGCAAATGAATTATTAGAGCAATCTAAGAAGATGATAGATAAGATCAAAAAATCAGCTTCTTTTGTTGAAGAATTTTCTACTCCGCGGGGCGATATGACTCAACAAATAGATGATAATTCAACTTTTTTAGCTAGCGAAAAGGTAAAAGCACTACAAAATGCTAATTACAAACCTTTTAAAGATGTTATAGACGAGTTGAAATCAATAACTAATGAACTTGAATTTTTAAGAAACCCAACAAATGACATGGGTTTAATCATGGGAGAATCATTAGCTCAGATCAAGGCATTAGAATCTACAAGAGACGAAGTCCTAGAAGCAATCAAAAACAATGAAGATGAAGCAGAGATTAATGCGCGATTAACTTCATTTACAAACGAAGTAAATAATCTTAAATTAGATGCTTTTACTATTGATGCTAGAGAGTTTGTAAATGGGAATGAAAATAAAACTTCCGTGCCAATTAGACAAATGATTGAACGTGATATTAGGGATTACAACGATCGTCTAACCAATCTTAAAAAAGCTATTATTGGCCTTAATAAAATAAGAGATATTAAGAAATTTCTTAGACATAATGAAAATAAAAACTATGATCCGGACCGTTTGAAAGATCAATGGTTACAAGAAAGAAATACTAGCGAAATATTAGAATTTAAAAAGCAAATTGATCAAGCTAACAAGTTAGCTAAAACAGATGAATTAAACCAAGAAACTTTGGATTTTATAAAGCCTTACATAAATCAATTAAAAGATTGACAAAAGCAAAATGTTGATGGCAATTATGGAAAATTAATATTTCAAATAGTATACAATGAGAAATCAATTTATAAACATCAGATAGAACTAATGAATTATCTTGATAGTTCACACGTTAAAAACGCTATGCAAGCGGGTGAATTTGAAAAACTAGAAAAACTTGATAATGAATTGAGGCGTTCACATTTAGACATGAGCAAACTAATAGATAAAAATAAATTTGTTTTAAATGAACATATCGAAATTATTAAAGACTACTTAGAAAAAATGAATAAGTTCACTTTGCTTTCTTTTAATATACTTTTAAATCTATTTATAAAAGATGCAAAAAACCTCCTTGATTATGATTGAAGGTATTTTGACTCCAAAGATAGTTCATTAATAAAAAATAAAACTTCAGAAGCAGTACAAGAAGCTAAAAAATTGAAAAGTAACATAGAACAAAAAGATTTAAAAACAATACTAAATCATTTTAAAAAAATTATGAACATCGTTTCTGAAGTTAGAAATAAATGAGGGTATAATATCGCTCAAATTTTTGAAGAAATACATAATAAATCAAAAAGTTTTTTTGAGTATCTAAAACCCGATTTATTAGACATCATAGAGAAACAACTAGTAAATTTCTAATACCAATTTCTACAAATACGGACTAATTATTAAAAGTTGATCTTGACTAAAATATTTAATTAAAAATTAAGAATTATTAATGTCAAATAGAAGGCCAATCATTTATTTGGGCCTTCTATTTTTTGTTTCAATGCATTTTTGTTATATGTTCAAACTTGATTTTGAATAAAATATTTCTTCTTTACATTTAAATGTTTTGCAATCGTTTATGGTGTTAAAATCGGCGATTTTTCAAAACCATTTTATTTATAAACATTGTATTTTCTTTCTTGTCTAGTTAAACAAAAGTATTAAATCAGTATTTTGTTGCACTTAATATTTCAAATAACATTAAAAGACCGAACGATAGAAATTGGCTTTTAATTTGCAAAAAATCTTTGTTTGAGCAAATTAGTAAATCTATAAAAATCCTGAAAACCTCTAATAAATATGTATCTTAGATATGAAACGCTACCACTTTGGGCGTTTTTTTTTTTTTGTAAAATGACTCCCATTACTTTGCTTAAAAAGCACTATTTCGCTACACGTGCTTTTTACGAAGTTTTCAGTATTCAAACATTAATTAATTTTTAAGTTATTAAAAATAGGAGAAATAAAAATTATTAATCATGAGTCATGCTAAGAAAAAGAAAATTGCTATTATTGTGCTCGCTAGCACCGCAGCCCTGTTAGCAGCTGGAACGGTCTCAGGGGTGCTCTATGCTCATCAAAGCGCTACTAAGAGATCCAAAAACAACGATAAAAAGCCTGAAATTCAGGATATTAGTGAGCTTGAAAAAAAGATTGAAGCTATTCGTGATAGTCACAAGCAAAATCTTAAAAATGAAGCTTGAAAGATTCTTGAAGCCCTTAAAATCACCATTAGAAATGCCAAAAAAGCTAATAACGTACGCGATTTAAGTCAAGTTATTAGTGATTTTGAACGACTAATTCCGCTAGGTGAGGCTTATTTAAATGAACTTAAAAAGCTGCCTGAACTTGAAGCGCTAACTAACGATCTAAAAAATGTGATTGATTTAGCTAAAGAAGTCTTAAAAGAAGCTAAAGAAAAACTGCTAGGTTTGCAACAAAAAGAAAAAATTCTAAAAGGCAAGTTGCAAACTTTACTTAATAAAATTGCGCAAGCAATTGCCAAAGAGCCTAATGCTAATGATGTGGCAACAATCGAAACTTTAATAGCCGAGCTTAGGGCACTCCAAATTGAAAGTGATGATTTAGCGCAATCGCTTAAAGCAGCAAAATTGCTTGAGGAACTTAAACTGCTAAACGATGCTAATTTAAAAATCAAGGAAACAATTAGCATTTTACAAAAACGTTTAATTGCTATCAATCCCGAAAAGCAAAAAGAAATTACTAAGCAAGCAAATCAAAAAATTATTGATCTAGAAAAATCCCAAAAAGATGTTGAAAATGCTAATGATATTTCGACCTTACCTAACGCTATTAAAAAACTTGAAAAAGATCTAGAAGATGCTAAATCTTTAGAAAAAGATGCGAAAGATGATGGCTTAAACGACGTTGCTAAAAAACTACAAGATGCCATTAATAAAGGTCAAGAAGCATTGAAAAAAGGTAAAGAAAAAGAACAAAAAATCATTGAAGCCAACAACGCTTTAATTAAAAAAGTTAATGAACTAGTTGCTAAAATCACAAAAGATGTTAACGATGCTAATCAGCTATCAGCCCAAAGTGAAGATAGTCTCATAAATAACACAAAATCAGCTTTAGAAGAGGACATAAAACAAGCAGAAAAATTGGCCAAACAAGCTGAAGATGCTACTTTATTAGCCGAAGTTAACAAGGTTAAGGACGCTAAATATAAAGCCGAAGAAGCGTTGAAAAAAATTAATGAGATCATTGCCCAAAAACAGGCCATCGAACTTGCAAAATTGGAACTACAAAAATCATTAAGTGAACTAGATAAAGCAACTAAAAATGCAAACTTAGCGGATGATGAAAGCACTTTACCAACCGCAATTGCTTCTTTAACATCAGCAATCGCCAATAGCAACACAACCCTTGCTAAATATGAAGATTTAAAAGAAAATGAGGTTATTAAACCGCATTACGATGCACTAAAGAATTACCTAGCTAATGAAGCGAAAAACGCCTTAGAGCAAGCCAAAAATCGTCAAGAAGCTAAAAAACAAGCTAAAGCCCAAATTGATAAAGATCTAGCCAAAGCAAAAGCCGATTATGAAAGTATCAAAAAGACCATTGATGCGCTTGAATCAACTGATAAAATTGCTGAGCTACAAAATATTATTAATAACAGCTTGCCCGCTTTAAAAAACCTTGTTAAAGGAATTGAGCAATCGGCTGAAAGCACGAAATATCCTGAAGCTAAAGAAAAAGCCAAGGAACTTTTAAAACAAATTGATAAACTAACACTAGAAGCCCAAGCAAAACTAGAAAAGCTTAAAAAAGATAAAGAAGCCCAAGAGCAAGATAATCAAAAACTGCAAGATTTACGGCAAAAACTTAAAGCAGTTATTAAAAATTTAGGCATTGTTAGTGACAGAGCAAAATCTCAACTAGCACCCGGAACAAGCGCTAACAACACTGAGATTGCTAAGGCAATTAAAGAAATTGAAGAACAACTAACTGATGCCAGTGTCACAAGAGCCGAAGTTCTCCAAGCTAATAAACAAGCAGAACTAACAAACGAGCTTAACAAACTAACTGAAGCTGAAGACATAGCAAAAGATCTAAAAGCCCAATTACTAGCTAAAATTGAAGCTTCAAATCAAGACATTGCCAACAAAATTACAGAAGCTAGAGCAAAACTAAACCAATATGTACAAAATGCCAATGATGCTAACGATCAAAAGAACTTAGCTAATTTATTAGCGGCAATGAAAAATCTTGAAAAACTACTAGAAGAGGCTCAAGAAATTCAAACCTTAGCCATTAAAGTTGGTTCAAATAAACTAGCTGAAGCTCAAACATTAACTGATGATGTAAATAAGGCCTTATCAGATGCCAAAGCAAAATATGAAAAGCTAAAAAAATCCTTAGAAGATGAACAAAGCCTTCTAGATAGTCTTAATAAAGCAATTGAAAAACAAAGCAAAACGCTTAACGACGCTAAACAAGAAGCCGATAAAGCAACCACCATTAACGACAAAGACAATAAATATGGCCTTTTAGATAAAGCGTTGCAAAACGCCAAAACTGAGCTTGATAAAATCAAAGAAAACGCAAAAGATCTAAAAGATCAAGCCAATAAAGATAGTATTAACAATAAAATTAATGACTTAGAAAAACAAATTAGTGACAACGAAGAAGATCTAAAGAAAAAGCAAGAAGAACTTACTAAAGATAAAGAAAAAAATGACAAACTAATAAAAGACTTAACTGACGAAGCCGACGATGCTATTAGCAAAGCTAATGATGCCATTAAAAATCCTTCTGACAAGAATAAAACTAAAGAAGCAGAAGATGCCTTAAAAGATGCTCATAAAAAACTTAATGAAGAAAAAGACAAGCTAAAAGGTGACGCTCAAAATCTTGAAAAAATTACTAAAAAATTAGAAGAAATTGAACAAAAACAACAAGATTTAGCAAATGTCAAAAAACAACAAGAGCAATCAAAAGAAGCAAGAGCCAAAGAACTAGCAGAGCAAGCTAAACAACTACAAACCGAACTTGAAAACTTAGTTAAAGAACTAAAAGAAAAAATCAAATTTACTGATATTACAGCTAAAGCAAACGAAGTTGAAAATAAAGTCAATAATATAAATGGAAACTTTTTAAAAGTTGGTGGCGAGGCTGATAAGCTAAAAGATCACGATCACTTAAAAGATGCTTATAAAGAGCTAAAAAAGGCCATTGATGATGCTGCCAAAGAAGCAAGCGATGCTAAAAATAAAATAACCACCGATCGACAAGCATTGAACGATCGCTTTAAGTCATTAGAAGCATCAACTACCACTGTTAAAAATGACCTAAATTCAGCTGGCAACGACAAACAAAAACTAAATGAAGTGATAAGCAAGTTGGAAGGACAAGACAAACTCCTTGAACAAGTTCAAAAATTAATTGAGGATATCACCAAAGTTGATCCCGACTCAGAGCTTCTTGCCAAAGCAAAAGAGCTGCAAACTGAGCTAAATTCATCTTTAGAAACGGCCAAAGATAAACTTAAAACTAAAGACAAAGAAATTGCCAAATTAAATGAAAGTCTTGAGAAAAAAACGCAAGAATTAACAACACAAACTACCAACACAAATGGTATTTTGAAAGAAAACGTTGATACTCTTGATGTAGCAATTAAAAAATTAGAAGAACTAAAAACTCAAGCTAATACCTCAAAAACTGAAATTGACACAAAAAGAGCTGACAACGATATCAAAAATGGCACTGAGCAAAAATACCAAGCTTTAGTAAAAGCAATTAAAGATGCTCAAGATGCAATTGATAAAAAACAAACTGAACTAGCAACACAAAAAGCTCAAAACAAAACTAATATCGTTGATCCGGCTATTGAAAAAGCTAAAGATGCAATCGATGCTTTAAACACTGCTAACAATGTTCCTTCATTAAAAGACACGCTTGAAAACAAACACGCTGAAGCTAAACAATCATTAGAACAAGCAATTCAACAACTTGAAAAAGATAAAGACAACAAAAAGCTAGTTGAAGATAAACTAAAAGAGCTTGAAGACGCTACTAAAAAAGCTAAAGAAAAATTAGACAAATTAAATCAAAGTGAAGACAAAGAACTTCAAAACATTCTTAGTGAACTAGATAAAATTGAAAAATCATTAAAAGACGCTAAAGATGCTTTTGGCGATAGTGACACTATTGATCAAAAAACCGCTAAAAAAGATGCACTGCAAAGAGCGATTGCGCAAGCCAAAAATGACCTTCAAACGCAAAGTGAAAAAGCCAATAAACTTCAAGACCCTACTAAGAAAAAACAAGCAACTGACAGAATTGATCAAATTAATCAAGCTATTAAAGACACTTATCAACCATTAGTTGAAACCAAAGAACATGAAATTCAGCAAGCCAAAGCCAAAAATAGTCAAAAAGTTGATAGTGCTTTAACTGAGTCAAAAAAATCTTTAGAACAAGCTGACCAAGCGATTGGTGATGATAATAGTAACTTTGATAAAAGTCAAAAACTAAATGACGCTAAAACTAAACTAAATGAAACTCAGAAAGAATTAAATGACCTCAAAGATGAGCTGACTGGAGACTCTGAAAATCAAGCCAAAGTTCAAGAAGAATTAACCAAAATTACTAAAAAACTCCAAGACCTTGAACAAGCTAAAAAAGACCTGGAACAATCAGAAAATCAAAAAGCTGAAGCTTTGGCTGACGAAGCAAAAAGATTAAAACAAGAATTGGATAACTTAGTTAATGCATTAGACGCCGCCAACAGTAAATGATCAAAAAGTAATAATGATATCGCAACAATCGAAAATAAGATTAGCAATGAAATTAACAAATACTTAGCAGCTGATAGTGAAGCTTCAAAACTAAAAAATAATCCTAAATTAAATCAAGCATATCGCGAATTAGAAAAATCAAAAGAAGATGCTAAAACTAAAATTGACGCTGCTAAAAAACTTATTGAAAATGCTAAAAAAGGCTTTAAAGAAAAACTTGACGGTTTAGAAGCAAAAGTTAATCCTTTGCAAAGTGAATTAAACAACGCTAATACCATAGAAAAGTTAAATTCACTAATACAAAAAATTGGTGATGACAATAATGGCCTATTAAAAGAATTTAAGGAATTAGCAGAGCAAATATCAAAGTTTGACAAGTCCGGTGGTGAGTTTTTAACCAGATTAAATAATCTAAAAGCTCAAGTCAAAACAATTCTAGAAACAGCCAAAGATAAAAAACGCGCTATTGATGAAAAAATTGCCAACTATAAAGAAGAAATTCAACAGCTAATTGATGCAATTAAGGGCGCACAAAAAACTCTTAATGAGCTTGGTGCTTTAAAAATTGATGAATTAGAAAGGGCTTTGAACTCATTAAAAAACCAACTAGATTTGGTTGATCCACTAAAACAAAAAATTGATAAAGAAAGTTCTCAAGTTATTAAAGACGCTTTAAAAGAAAAAATAAGTGAATTGGATAAAGCCGCTAAAGAGGCTAAAAATGATTATGACACTAAAAAAGTTCAAAAAGAGCAAAAAGAACAAGAACTTAAGGATAGGGTTGAAGACTTCAAGGAGCAAATAAATGCGTTATCAAAAGAATCGAGTGATGCTAGAGATATGCCATCTACTACGCCAGAGCAAACAAAAGATAAATGACTCAAACTAGTGGAAATAGTTCAAAAATGAGCTAACTTGGAAGGCACATATTGAAGTCTTATAGGCAGTCTACAAGGATACGCTACACTTAAAAGCGAATTATCAAACCTTCTTAATAGTAAGCTTCTCATTCTAAAAAGAAACTCTGAAGATTACAAAGATAATCTTCTAAAAGAATTAAAAGCTAAATTTAACGAAATAGCAAATAAAGTTCATTTAGCAAATATTAGCAATGAAAACTCGCTTGCAAAACTTAGAGAATGAGCAAATAAATACGAAACGTTTAAAAATGAAGCAAGACAATATGTCGAAACTTTTGAAAATGTTTATGAGATTAAAGAACAGTACGAATATAAAAATCTTCAAAATAAATACAACGAAAACAAAGATGCTACTGCCCAAAAAATAAGAGATTATATTAAAACAATTGAAGATGCAATAAATCACATTGCTAATCAAGTTGATTCATTAGAAGGACTTAGTCAAAGTGAACGAGATCAACTTAAAAATCGCATTAAACAAGCTGATTCTATACAACAAGCACAAGAAATATTAAATGAGGCTCGTGCCGATAGCGAAAATAAAAAATCACAAATAGCTGGTCATATAAATAATCTATTAAATAGATGAAATAAGGAAAAAACTAGATTTGAACAAGAATATGTTAATAAAATCGGCAGTCCTAATAATGATCAATATTTTATCCATAATTTTTATAGCATATCTACAACCCATGAAAGTGGTGCTAGATTTGACTTTAGTGGACTACGAGACTATATTGAACAACGCCACTTTAAGTATAACGATTCACGCTGAAATACATTAATCAATCAAATTTATCAAATTGCCGAATTTTTCAAAGAACAACGAGATCGAAGTAATGAGGCAAACAATTTGTATAAAACTTGAAATGATGCTGATATTCCATTCCCTAATAAAGACAAAGGCAAATTGGAATTACTAAAAAGTAGATGAAACCAACCAAACGTAATTAATTCAAGCCGCCAAAATGTTGAAGATTTGAAAAGAAGATTCGCAGAAACTAAACAATATTGAGATGCCGTGAAAGAATATAGTAAAATGGTACTTAAAGCTAGCTATCTTGTTTCTTTGATAGCCGACGAAAGCGAAATGAATGGTAAGCCAAGATTTTGGTGAAGAGAACTAAAATTGTGAAATGAATCCCTTATATGAAGAAATAAAAACTCAATCTTTGGACTTGTCTACGATAAAAATCTGCAAGAATTTTGAATGAGCGAAATTGAACAAGTTATTCACCATATGAAGACTAATGCATTAATTTCACATGAAATTTTCACAAATGAAAAACGTGTAAGTTTTGATCAACATAATCATGGAAATGCACTTTATTTCCAACAACCAATGAATAGATTTTTATGAAATTCTCAATCTTCTCCTAATTATTTTAGAGGTAATTACTTTTACAACATTGAACTAAAAATTAAAAATAGAAATGACCTGCATTTACTAAGGCAATTTAATGAACATAAAAAAAATTGTATTTTTGCTGTCTCTAAGGCTATTAATGGTTCAAAAGAAAATATCGTCGGGTTGATCAATACTATGTACGCATATGTAGATTGACTAAGAGCCAATGGTTTACTCAATGAATCCAACTATAGGGTTTAACATATATCACAAATAGATCCAAGGTTCATAACAAAAATCAAATTCATTGTTTGTGGGTTTGATTTTTAATTTAATTAGTAATTGCAGTAGATATTGCTTATAAAAGAAAAATTTATTCAAATTTAAAATTGATATGGTTTTTTATAACTTTATGATTACTATAGAAATCAACTAAATAATATTAAAGTTTTAATATTTCCCTATAACAAAAAAATTCCTCTCCATTAGTGGAGAAGAAAAATATTAATAATTTTTTTGACTACTCTTTAGTTTCTGCAACGTCATCAACATCTTGGCCGACTTCGTCTAATTTTAAAACTCTAAAAATGTGACGACCACCTTCAAATTCGGTTGCTTCTCATTGTTTAAAGATTTCATAAGCTTGGTCTAAAGAAATTAGCCTTCCACCAAAAGATAGGATATTAGCATTATTGTGTAATCTAGCAAGTCTTGCTTCTTCAGAGTTAGTTACTCTTGCACATCTAATTTGTTTGAAACGGTTTAGCGAAGTGCTAATACCGATTCCTGAACCACATAGAGCAATAAATTGTTTTTCATCTCTTTGGGGATCATGTAAATATTCATTTGCAAACTCAATTCCTACTTCTGAGTATGAAAGTGTTTCATCTTCGTTGCTACTTCCCCTAGTTTCAACTACATATCCTTCTCTTCGCAATTTATCTGCAAGGTCCATTTTCATTTTATGCCCTGCGTGATCGCTTGTGATGATAATTTTGTTTTTTATCATGAGTATTTTTACCTCTTATTGTTCTTTGCGCAGTATTTTGTGATCTTCTACGCGAATAATTTGACTTGGTGTTCCGCTTGTTTTGCCAAAATAATAAACATTACTTATTTCCGGAAAAACATTTTTTGCCTCTTCAATGGTTTGACACACTGGCGAATTAGAAATATTACAACTAGTCATGTAAACTGGCCCGTTAGCTTCAAGAAATTCAAGAAGTTTAGGTTGATTTGGCATCCGAAAACCTTGATCATTAACAACGAGTGTAGTAGCGCCAGGCCAAAATTTATTAGCAAGTGCTTCGGCTTCAGAAGTTCATTCTTTAAAAGCTCTTGCTTGCTTAATTGAAGAAACTAAGATGATTAGCTTCTTTCTTGGATCTCTTCCTTTGATTTCATAAATTAAATCACTAATGCGACGCGATACTTTACCACCTAGACCAATAATGGTATCAGTCGTAGCAATAAAGAGCTCATTGTACTTGTTAATCATGAACAAATTATAACAAAAACCACAAATTGACAGTTTAATAAATTTTTGGTTTTACTGTCCAAAAAAATGCTTTTTTCCCCATGCTAAAACCTTAGGCGTTATAATAATTTAGTTATGCCAGAATTACCAGAAGTCAAAGTCGTAATTAGTGCTTTAAAAAAGCATATTTTAAATAAAAAAATTAGCGCTTTAGAGATCTATCACGCTAAACTATTTCGCGAACACAAACCCGAAGTTTTTATTAAAAAACTAGCGGGAAGAACAATTAAAAATATTACTAACCGTGGTAAACATATTATTATTTTTTTAGATGATGATTTGATTTTACTATCACATTTACGCATGGAAGGCAAATATCGCTACTACGAAGCTAACAACCTTCCACTAGCTAATGATCATCTTATTGCCAAATTTATTTTCGAAGATCAAAGTGAGCTTCATTACCTTGATTCACGCCGTTTTGGCACTTTTCATCTTAGAACTACCGAAGATTACAATAAGATTCTACCTTTAAGCAAAATTGCTGCCGAACCTGACAAAATTAATGTCGAGCTACTATGAAATAAGATTAAAAGTTCAACAACCCCAATTAAAACTAAATTATTAGATCAAGAATTAGTAGCCGGAATTGGTAACATCTACGCTGACGAGGCTTTATATTGTGCGCAAGTTAACCCTTCTACTTTAGCTAAAGATGTTAGTCTAAAAACATTAGACAAAATCATTAAATGTGCTGCTAAGATTATGAAAGATAGTTTTGAAAAAGGTGGTACAACTTTATTTTCATACGAAAGCTTAAATAAACAAGAAGGTCAATATCAAAATTTCTTAAAAGTGCACGGTGATCGTATTCGTTTTTGTCCAACATGCAAATCAAAAATAATCAAAATTAAAGTTAATAATCGTGGCACTTATTTTTGCCCTAAATGTCAATCGAGGTAAGAAAAAAAATGGGATTTTTGCCAAAAGTTCTTGATTTGCACGGATATGACATCTCCAAAGCCACAGCCGTAGTAATGAATGCGTTGTATGAACTTAAAAACTCGGAATATGACCATGATTACATCGATATTATTACCGGCAATGGAACTGGAGCGCTAAAACTTCAAGTTGAATCAATTTTAGAAAAAGAACAATGCAATTTTGATTTTCTAAATGATAGCCGTTCAATTATTAGAGTCTATAAGGATTAATCTAACTTATTTGTTATATATAAAACTGTTTTCAAGCTGCTAGCTTTTTAGCAATTTATTAACCTAAAAATTAAATAAAAAATATCAACACTTGGGAGGTGTTTGATATTTTATTTTGAATTGCAATATAAGGCGCAACGACTAGAGTTGTTAAGAAATAAACCGATAATTAGTAGA